>DASZVZ010000064.1:0-18960 GCA_035546875.1 Pseudolabrys sp. | reverse complement strand
TCAAGTCCCCGGAAACGCGGGCCTGGGGACAGAAATCGCCGCGATGGAGCGCCGCAGGGCGCAGCGCGTCTCGCCGGACGCGCTCGCGCTCACAAGGCGCGAAGACGATGTGGCGCCTTGCGGCGCTCCATCCCCTCGGCGGCGCGCTTTGGGCTTGCCCAATTCGCGCCGGGAAAGAGCCGGGGGAAAAAGCTTGTCCCCGCGAGGGCGGGGAAAGACGGGCGCGCCCGCGCCGGCACAAAAAACAGGGCCGGCGGAGCTTTGGCTTGTCGCATAAGCGGGCTGTTTGAAAATTTGTTCTGTCATTCCGGGCGCGGTCGCGGGCCTGCGGACCCGGAATCCATTCGCCGCGGCGCCGGGATTATGGATTTCGGGTCCGCTTGTGACTTCCTGTCCCGGAATGACAGAAATCAGACGCCGATATTGTCGATCAGCCGCGTCTTGCCGATCTTCGCCGCGACCAGCAGGCGGATCGGTCCTTCCTCGCGCGAGGCGACCGGCGCAAGCGTCAGCGCATGGCGCGCTTCCAGATAATCAAGCGCGAAGCCCGCACGCGAAATCTCCTTGCGCCCGTCATCCAGCACGCGCGCGATCTCCTCGTTCTGCCCGATGCGTCGCGCGCTCTCCTTCAAGACGCGATGCAGCACCGGCGCAACGGCACGCTCTTCCGCCGTCAGGTACACATTGCGTGACGACAGCGCGAGACCATCCTTTTCGCGCACGGTCGGCACGCCGATGATCTTCACCGGCAGATCGAGATCTTTCGCCATTTGCGTGATGACGCGCAACTGCTGATAGTCTTTCTCGCCGAACAGTGCGAAATCGGGCGCTACCTGCGTGAACAATTTCGCGACGACGGTTGCGACGCCGCCGAAGAAATGCGGACGGAACTTGTCTTCGAGCCCGGCCTTCGCGGCGCCGGCCGGCTCGATGCGTGTCGCAAATCCCTCCGGGTACATCGTTGCGGCAGACGGCGCCCAGACGAGATCGGCTTTCTCGGCTTTCAGCGCGGCGATGTCGGCGGCAAAATTGCGCGGATAGCTGCCGAAATCCTCGGTCGGGGCAAACTGCGTCGGGTTGACGAAAATCGACACGGCAACCCGCCGCGCGCGCCGGCGCGCCGCCTTAACCAAAGCAATATGGCCAGCGTGCAGGGCGCCCATGGTCGGCACCAGCGCCACCTGGTCCCGCCGCGACCGGTAGCGCGCTACGGCACGCCGTAGCGCTGGAACCGTGCGTACCACCTGTGGAGAAGCCATATTCGCTTGCCCGCCGGCCGGATGCCGGAAAACCCAGGCAGTACCTAGCAAAGCTCACGGTTAGCGGCCACGCCCCGATTAATGATTAAACCGGGGCAAACTTGACTAAAGTGCGGAAATATTTTGAGAATTGACGCACCAAAGGACGCGTCAATGTTGGTCCAGTCAATCCAGGAAGCGCGGCAGTCGGCGCACGTTGTCGTTCTCGGCAACGAAAAGGGTGGCTCGGGTAAATCGACCACGGCGCTTCACATCGCCGTTGCGTTGCTGAAAGCGGGACAGCGCGTCGCGACCATCGATCTCGACTCGCGGCAGAAAAGCTTCACGCACTACATCGAAAATCGCCGCGCCTGGGCCGAGCGCGCGGGCGTCAAGCTCGAGTTGCCGACGCACTATTGCGTCACGCGCGGCGAGAGCGCCTCGCTCGACGCCAACGAGGCGCAGGAATTTGCAAGCTTCTCCGCCGCGATCAGCGCCATCGAACACACGCACGACGTTGTCGTGGTCGACACGCCCGGAAGCGACACCTACTTGATGCGCCTCGCGCATTCGATGGCCGATACGCTGGTCACGCCGCTCAACGACAGCTTCGTCGACTTCGACGTGCTCGGCACGCTCGATGCGACCAACTTCAGCGTCACCGGCGAAAGCCACTACGCCGAGATGGTGCGGGAAGCGCGCCGCCAGCGCCGCCTCGTCGACGGCAAGCTCACCGACTGGATCGTGGTGCGCAATCGCCTGTCCACGCTCGGCTCGCGCAACAAGCGCCTGGTCGGCGAGGGCTTGAGCGAATTGTCCAAGCGC
Organism: Pseudolabrys sp.; assembly: GCA_035546875.1. GTDB lineage: Bacteria > Pseudomonadota > Alphaproteobacteria > Rhizobiales > Xanthobacteraceae > Pseudolabrys. The sequence goes on along the minus strand of DASZVZ010000064.1, from coordinate 16,897 downwards.
ATGGGCTTCCGCTGCATCGACGGCTTTGCCGAGCGCGTCGTCTACCGCGAGTTCTTCCCGCGCGGGTTGACCGCGCTCGATGATCTCGACGAGGCGACGCTGGGCACGCGGCCGAGCCTCTCGCACGTCACCGCGCGCGAGGAAGTGATCGCGCTTCTCAATACCCTGCGCCTGCCGCTGTCGGAAAACGGCAAGCGCCGCGCCGCCGCCCGCGCGGAGTGGTATTCGGTCATGGACCAGCCGCTGCAAGTCCACGACGTCATCGCTTAAGGCGATCATCGAACATCGGCATAGTCATCGCCGGGCTTGCCCGGGCGATCCCGCTTGCATGGGGAAACGCGGCGGCGCTGAGCGGAATGGCCTAAGCGATGCGGTCGCGACAGGCTTGCTTGCACCGGTCGGCGCAGATTGCCACATACGGAGCGCCCGCAACGAAATCGGTGTAGACTTTTCGCATGAGCAAAGACCGTTCCGATAACGCACCCGCGCCGGCGTCGTCGCGTCCGGAGATCGCGGCGTTTCTCGAGCGCGTGCGCTCGCTCGGACCTGCGGCGGGAGGCGGCAAGCGCGGCCGGCTGATCTTCGCTCTGGACGCCACCATGAGCCGCCAGCCCACCTGGGATACGGCGTGTGCGCTGCAAGCGGACATGTTCCGCGAAGCGGCCTCCGTCGGTGGGCTCGATATCCAGCTCGTCTATTTCCGCGGCATCAACGAATGCCGTGCGTCCGGCTGGGTCGCGCAAAGCGGGCGGCTCGCCGAACTGATGTCGGGCATCGACTGCCGCGGCGGTCACACCCAGATCGGCAAGGTGCTCAATCACGCGCGCGAGGAAAATACGAAGCAGAAGGTGCAGGCGCTGGTGTTCGTCGGCGACGCGATGGAAGAGGCGATCGACGACCTTTGCAAGACCGCCGGCGAGCTCGGCCTGCGCGGCGTGCCGGTGTTCATGTTTCAGGAAGGCGGCGATGAGGTTGCGGAAAACGCCTATCGCGAAATCGCCCGGCTGTCGCACGGCGCCTACTGCCGCTTCGACACCGGCGCCGCGCATGAGCTCCGCGAGCTGCTGCGCGCGGTCGCCGCTTACGCCGCCGGCGGCATGAAGGCGCTCGCCGATCTTTCCGCCCGCCGCGGCAGCGGCGCGCACAAGCTGCTCCAGCAACTGCGCTAGCCATGCCGGAGATCATCCTCGGCGTATTGGTACTGCTGATCGTTCTTTGGGGGTTGAATGTCTTCTCCAAGGTCGATCCGCGCATCGTCGCGCGTTCGCTGAAAGGCGGCGGCGGCATTATCGCGCTCGCGGCGGCGATCTTCCTCGGCGTGCGCGGCCAGCTTGGCATTGCCGTGCCGCTCGGCGCGTTCGGCCTCGGCCTGCTTGGCTGGCTGCCGTTCGGCCCGGCCGGCTTCGGCGCGCGCACGCAAAAGAGCAGCGGGCAGACTTCACGCGTCCGCTCGGCCTACCTCGAAATGGAGCTCGACCACGACAGTGGCGCGATGCGCGGGCGTATCGTCGCCGGCCGGCATCAAGGCGCCAACCTCGAGCGTCTCGACGTCAAGACGCTCGCGGGCCTGCTCGGTGAAATGGACGAGGAGAGCCGCGCGCTACTTGTTGCGTATCTTGACCGCCGGGAGCCCGGCTGGCGTGAGCACGCGCAGGGAGACGCGGCAGCGGGGCGCGCTGGCGCGCCGTCCGGCGGAAAAATGACCGAAGAGGAGGCCTATCAGATCCTTGGCTTGCAGCCGGGGGCGGGCACCGACGCCATCGCCAGCGCGCATCGCACGCTGATGAAGAAACTGCATCCCGACCAGGGGGGATCGACGTATCTTGCCGCCCGCATCAACGAGGCCAAAGAGGTCCTTGTTCGCCGACATCGCTGAGGTACTCCTGACAACACCACCAGCGGCTCCCGGTCCGACACGTCTCTGTCATCGTTTTCGCCCTCAGTTTTTCAGCGACATGCAAGGGATGTCGCTGCGCTTGAGGTGCTTGCAGGCGGCTTCGGCCTGCTCTTTTTCGAGCCCGGCAAAGCGGGCGCGGAATAGGGTTTTGCTGCCTTTGGCAACACGCTCGGTGAACGGCTCGGCGTGACTGAGCTGCGTTTCGGCTTTCTCGCGCGCGATCGTCAGGCGCTGCTTCGCTTCGCTCTCGTCGTCGAAGGCACCGACCTGGATCATCCAGCCGCTATGCGACTTCGCGGCGACGGTGGTCGACGCCGTCTCGTCGTTCGCCGAGGCGACCTTGACCTGCAGCACACCGAGTACGCCCGGCTTTGCCCCGGGCGGCGGCGGTAATGCCGGCGGATCACGCTTGACCGTCGCGACAGTTGTGATCGAGGCCGTGGTGTTCGCGGGCGTCGCAGTCAGCTTCTGGCTCGGCAGCGGCACGGCGGACAGAGATGCGGTTTTCACCGCGCCCGCCTTGACCGCGAAGGTCTTCACCGGCGTCGGTTTGATCGGCGCCGTCGAGCCCGGTTCGGGTGCGGGCGGCGCATTGACCGCCGCGCGGGTCTTGGGGGCGGCGGGCTCGCTCTTTTGCGCCACTGCCGGCTCGCTCCGTTTCGGCGAGGCGCGCGCGATATTGTCGTCAATCAGATCGCGTACCCGCGCATCGCGCGCGCGCGCCGTGCGGCCGCCGAACACGACGACGACCATGTGGCGGCCGCCGCGCCGCAGATTGATGGCGATATTGAATCCGGAATCGTGGATGTAGCCGGTCTTGATGCCGTCGACGCCGGCGACCACGCCGAGGAGGTGGTTGTGATTGCGGATCGGCTTTCCGTGGTACTCGAAGGTGCGCAGCGAAAAGTAGTGATAGAAGCTGGGGAAACGTTCCTGAATGGAGCGGCCGAGCAGCGCGACGTCGCGCGCGGTCGTGATCTGCCGGTCGTCGGGCAGACCGGATGCGTTGAAATAGGCGGTGTGCACCATGCCGAGCGCATGAGCCTTCGCGGTCATCTGCTTGGCAAAATCTTCTTCCGTGCCGCCGAGCGCTTCGGCGATGACGACTGCGACGTCGTTGGCCGACTTGGTCACGATCGCCTTGATAGCCGTTTCGACCGGAATGGTCTGGCCGGGCTGCAGCCCGAGCTTCGACGGCGCCTGGGCCGCCGCGTGCGGCGAAACCGGGAGCTCGGACGTGAGCTTGAGCTTGCCGGACTCCAGACGCTCGAACAGCAGATAGAGCGTCATGATCTTGGTGAGCGAGGCCGGATGACGCGGGCTGTCCGCGTTGGTCGACTGCAACACCGCGCCGGTGTTCGCGTCGATGACGATCGAGGCGGCGGCGGGATGATAGCTCTGGGCGGCAGCGGTCCTGTGGCGAACGTTGTGGCGTTTGCGCGCGCGCGCATCCGCGCTATCGGCGAAGGCGCTCACAACGAGGAGGACGGCCAGGCTCGCGGCGCCAAAGCGCAGTGCAAGCCGAACCGCGGCTCTCGCACGCAACATTGCCCTTATCTCCCCCGAACCTTATAGGCGGCCATGGCCGCCGGCATTATCGCCCGCCACCGTCCCCGCGCAGATGCACAATTTATCAACCTATGGGGTCACGGTTTACAAATTCTTAAATGAATCCAACAGATTTGCCAGCATTTTTCGCATTGCAATATTTTTATTGACTTTATTGTGCACTGCACTATATGACGATCGCAGCCCCAAGGATGGGCGCGCCAGGACAATTAGATGGACAGGCCCGGTCGCGGGCCATGAAAGGGATGCAAATGGTCAAGAATTTCGAGGATTTCCAACAGGCCGGTAAGGAAAACGTCGATGTCGCGCTGAAATCGCTCGGCGCGCTGTCGAAAGGTTCCCAGGCCATCGCCGTCGAAGTCGCCGACTACTCGAAGAAGGCGTTCGAGGATGGCACCGCGGCGCTCGAGAAGCTGTTCGGCGTGAAGTCGCTGGAGAAGGCGATCGAGGTGCAGGTCGACTACGCCAAGACCGCGTATGAGAGCTTCATCAGCGAAGCTTCCAAGCTTGGCGAACTCTACACCGATCTCGCCAAGGAGACCTACAAGCCGTTCGAGAGCCTGCTTGTGAAGGCGAAGTAAATCGCTGTCGCGTAGCGTTCAGACAGCAAAGCCCGGCCAGTTTGGCCGGGCTTTTTTCTTGTTGGGAGTGCCGTAGGAAATTACCTGGCGACGCGCAGCTTGGTCAGGTTGGTGCCGATCGCGTTGAACGTCGTGATCAGGTCGTTCGCGTTCTTCAACTCGTAGAACTTGTCGGCGCTGCTGGCGCAGTTCTGCATCAGCGTCGAGGTCGGGTCGCCGCCGGTATTGACCTGCACCATGTAGAGCGTGATGCCGGCGGCCTTGATGTTGGCGCACGTGCCGCTTCCGTTCGACGGATCGTACATGCGCTTGTCGATCGTGCTTTGCTTGTTGCTCCAGCGGTTTTCGGTATTCAGGCCGTCCGACATCAGGATGATGATCTGCTGGTACTGATAGTTCGGATCCATGGCAGGCGCGGTCAGCCCGGCGCCGCCGACGAGAGATTGCCAGCCCCAGATCAACCCAATCGGCTGGTTCGTGTTGCCGCCAGGGCTCATGTTGTCGACGAGGGTCTTCATCGCATCCCAATCGTAGCTCAAGCCCTTCATCTGCGTCGGGCAGCCGCTTTCCTGCTCGGCCGCAAACAGAGTCGCCTGGATGCTGGTCTTCGGTTCGGCGACGTTCTGATCGTAATTGTTGCTGTTCGGTCCGTTGGAGTCGCCGCGATCCATCACGCAACCGTTCCATTTTTGCTGGAAACACACGAGATTGAGTGACAGACCGCAGAGCAGCTTGTTGAGGAAGCTCGTCAGCCAGAACGAGGAATCGACCCACGTCTGCGTCGCGTTGGTCGAACCGACGTTCACGTCTTTCGCGAACGGGATGATGGAGACGTAGACGTCACCATTTTGGCTCGCGGCGTTCTTGAGCTGAGTCAGAAGATTCTTGGTTGCGGTCTTCAACGCATCCATCTTGCCGTCGTCGGCCATCGAGCCGGTATTGTCGAGCACGAGGCCGACGCGCAGCCGCGTCGATCCCCACTTGGCGGTGGATGACGCGGTGACGGTGATCGTCTTGTAGCCGAGGATGCCGACGAAATTGGTATCGAGCGAGGCGGACGCGTTCAGCAGTACCTGCGACCCGCTGCTGGCGTTATAATTGGCGGTGACGGTCACGTTCTTGGCTTCGGGACGCGTGAACATGGCCGTGAAATAGCTTTGCGCCTTGCTCTGCAACTGGGTGTTGGTCAGCGACGCGGCATCGCGCGACAGCATAAGGCCGGTGGAGTCGAGCGCCGACTGCAGCGCGGCCTTTATCGAGTTGGCATGGCTGTAGTCGATCGCGGCGCCGACCGCGCCGATGATTGGAATGGTCGCGATCGCGAAAGTGATCGCGACGTTTGCCTCGCGCGCAGCGACGAACGCGCGCGCCCAACGGCCAATGTGCGACAGGATCTTGTTCGTGCTCATCGACATGCCCGCAAATAGCGATCTATTCGATCGCGACGTTAGGCGCGGGACATGAAAGTGCGGTAAAAACGATTGCAGAAAAACCGTTACAATTGATTTAACTATGATCTGGCGCGGATATGCCTAACGATTGGCAAATATCCGGCGACACCGCTTTAACTCGCTCAATTCGGCAACGAAGCGGCCCGCGCGAAGCGCGGGCCGCGGGCGATTACATCGAAAGCCGCAGATTAGACAGCGCGGTGCCGATCTGGCCGAACGTGGTAATCATCTGGTCGGCCGACGTCAGCAGGAAGAACTTGCTCGTATCGCTCGCGCAATTCTTCATCAGCGTCGACGTCGGGTCATTGCCGGTGTTGACCTGCACCGAGTAGATGATGATGCCGGCGCTCTTGATGTTGGTGCACGTCTTCGACTGGCGGGTATCGATCGAGCTCGCGCTGTTATACCAGCGGTCCTCGGTATTCAGGCCGTCGCTCAGCAGGATGACGACCTGCTGGTAATTGTAGTGCGGGTCCTTGGCCGGGATTGTGAACGGGGAAGCGGTCAAGGACTGCCAGCCCATCTGAAGACCGATTGCCTGGTTGGTATTGCCGGCCGGCTTCATGGCGTCGATCTTGGCGTTCAACGAGTCCCAATCGTAGCTCAAGCCCATCAGCGGCGCCGAGCAGGAGTTGTATTGCTCGGCCGGGTAGAGCGTGGCGCCTGCGATCGACGCATCGTTGGTGGTGTCAAAGTTCTGATCGCGGTCGGTTACGCAGCCGTTCCATGTGCTGTGAGCCGCTGGCGTCCAGGTGCCGTTGTGGTTCACGCAGCTCGACTGCGAGTGACGTGACGTGTCGCTGCAGGTTCCGTTCGCGGCATCCCAAAGATCCCAGCGAATCCAGGAAGCCTGGTAATTGGCGGGATCCATGTTCACGTCTTTGCTGAACGGAATGATCGAGACGTAGACGTCGCCGTCCTGCGCCGCGGCGTTCTTGAGCTGTGTCAGCAGGTTTTTCGAGGCCGTCTTGAGCGCGTCCATCTTGCCGTCGCTGGCCATCGAGCCGGTATTGTCGAGCACCAGCGCCACGCGCAAGCGGGTGTTGCCCCACTTGGAGGTAGCCGACGCATTGATGTTGATTTGGTCCACGCCGAGGATACGCACAAACCGGGTATTGACCGTCGCAGTGCCGCTTACCACGAGCTGCGATCCATTGGTCGAAGAGTAGCTCGCGTTGACCACGACATTACTCGCCTCGGGCCGGTGGAATATGGCGCCGAAGTAGTTGGTTGCGTTGGTCTGCAAATCGGCCGCCGACGTCGTGGCGGCGTTGCGCGAGAGCATCAAGGCCGTCGCGTCGAGCGCATTCTGGAATGCGGTACGTGTCGTGCTCGCCTGGGTGTAGTCGATGGCGGCGCCGATACCGCCGATGAGTGGAAGCGCGGCGATCGCCAGCATCGGGGCCACGCCGCCGCGGCGATCTTTGATAAAACGCGTCAACAACATCGTTGCCATCCGAACAATTACCCCTCTTGCGCTTGAAAATGCCCGCGAGGCTTTGAGTAATCGTGAGAAAAGCCGGGGGTATTTGGGGAAAATTCACGCGCGTTTGTCGGCAACCGGGTTGTGATCGGTAAACTAATGGCTATCTGAACGGGCGCGATTGGGCCGGGGAAAAGGCGTGGTTTGTCCCGGAACGGAACATATTCCCGGCTTGGAATGGCCGCGGTCCGGTCTCTATGATGGCCGGCGAATACCCGCCGGCTTGGCTGCGCGTTAAAGCGGCGGGCCGCCCGGCGGCAACGGCACGACACGATGAGTGGGATCGTCAAATCTTCGCAAGTTGGCCCGGAAAAGGGGGGCGGTCCGGCCACCGGCGGCGTCCCCCTACGCATGGCCGACGACGACCGCAAGCGGCGCGGGGAGCAGGGGCCCGGGACGGCCGTTATTACCAAGACCAAGCCGCAGACCAAGCGGCCGAATATGTACCGCGTGCTCATCCTCAACGACGACTACACGCCGATGGAGTTCGTGGTGCACGTGCTGGAACGCTTCTTCGGCAAGGATCACGAAGCCGCCACACGCATTATGTTGCATGTGCACCACCACGGTATTGGCGAATGCGGGATCTATACTTACGAGGTCGCCGAGACCAAAGTGACGCAAGTGATGGACTTCGCGCGCAAGCACCAACATCCTCTCCAGTGCGTTATGGAGAAGAAGTAAGAGACGAGGGGCGGCCAAAACCAATGAAAATGGAACTCTGATGCCAACTTTTTCACGCAGTCTCGAGCAATCGCTTCACCGCGCGCTGGCGCTCGCCAACGAGCGGCATCACGAATACGCCACGCTCGAGCATCTGCTGCTGGCGTTGATCGACGATTCCGACGCTTCCGCCGTGATGCGGGCGTGCAACGTCGATCTCGATAAGCTGCGGCGCAGCCTCGTCGCCTATCTCGAATCCGAACTCGAGAACCTGATCACGGACGGCGCGGAAGATTCCAAGCCGACCGCCGGCTTTCAGCGCGTGATCCAGCGCGCCGTCATTCACGTGCAGTCGTCGGGCCGGGAGGAAGTCACCGGCGCCAACGTGCTGGTCGCGATCTTCGCAGAGCGCGAGAGTCACGCCGCCTATTTCCTGCAAGAGCAGGACATGACGCGCTACGACGCAGTCAACTATATCAGCCACGGCATCGCCAAGCGGCCCGGCCTTACGGAATCGCGTCCTGTGCGCGGCGCCGATGAAGAGGCCGAGACCAAATCGGGCGACGAGCCGAAGAAGAAGGGCGATGCGCTCGAAGCCTATTGCGTCAACCTCAACAAGAAGGCCAAGGACGGCAAGATCGATCCGCTGATCGGCCGCGACGCCGAGATCAGCCGCACCATCCAGGTGCTGTGCCGCCGACAGAAGAACAATCCGCTGTTCGTCGGCGACGCCGGCGTCGGCAAGACCGCCATCGCGGAAGGCCTCGCGCGCCGTATCGTGCACGGCGAGGTGCCGGACGTGCTCAAGGGCGCGACGGTGTTCGCCCTCGACATGGGCACGCTGCTCGCCGGCACGCGTTATCGCGGCGACTTCGAGGAACGGCTGAAGCAGGTGATCAAGGAGATCGAGGCCTATCCGGGCGCGATCATGTTCATCGACGAGATTCACACGGTGATCGGCGCCGGGGCGACCTCCGGCGGCGCCATGGACGCGTCGAACCTGCTCAAGCCGGCGCTCGCATCCGGCACGATCCGGTGCATCGGCTCGACGACCTACAAGGAGTACCGCCAGTACTTCGAGAAGGACCGCGCGCTGGTACGCCGTTTCCAGAAGATCGACGTCAACGAGCCGTCGGTGTCCGATGCGATCGAGATCATGAAAGGTCTCAAGCCCTATTTCGAGGACTACCACAAGCTCAAGTACACCAATGAGGCGATCAAAGCCGCGGTGGAACTGTCGTCGCGCTACATCCACGACCGCAAGCTGCCGGACAAGGCGATCGACGTCATCGACGAGTCGGGCGCTGCGCAGATGCTGCTGCCGGAGAGCCGGCGCAAGAAGACGATCGGTATCAAGGAAATCGAGACCACCATCGCGACGATGGCGCGCATTCCGCCCAAGACTGTGTCGAAGGACGACGCCGAGGTGCTCCAGCATCTCGAGCAGACGCTCAAGACCGTGGTCTACGGCCAGGACAAGGCGATCGAGTCGCTTTCAGCCTCGATCAAGCTCGCGCGCGCCGGCTTGCGTGAACCGGAGAAGCCAATAGGCTGCTACCTGTTCTCGGGGCCGACCGGCGTCGGCAAGACGGAAGTCGCGAAGCAGCTTGCCGCTTCGCTCGGCGTCGAGCTGATCCGCTTCGACATGTCGGAATATATGGAGCGGCACACGGTGTCGCGCCTGATCGGCGCGCCTCCGGGCTATGTCGGCTTCGACCAGGGCGGGCTGCTCACCGACGGCGTCGATCAGCATCCGCATTGCGTCCTGCTGCTCGACGAGATCGAGAAGGCGCACCCCGATCTGTTCAACGTGCTCCTGCAGATCATGGATCATGGCAAGCTTACCGATCACAACGGCAAGCAGGTCGATTTCCGTAACGTGATCCTGATCATGACCACGAATGCGGGCGCGGCCGACCTCGCAAAACAGGCCTATGGCTTCACCCAGAACAAGCGCGTGGGCGATGACCTCGAGGCGATCAACAAGATGTTCGCGCCCGAATTCCGCAATCGGCTCGACGCGATCATCACCTTCGCCCACCTCTCGCAGGAAATCATCAAGCAGGTGGTCGAAAAGTTCGTGCTTCAGCTCGAAGCGCAGCTTGGCGACCGCAACGTGACGATCGAGCTCTCGGAAGAGGCGACACGCTGGCTGATCGCCAACGGCTACGACGAACTCATGGGCGCGCGGCCGATGGCGCGCGTGATCCAGGAGCACATCAAGAAGCCGCTCGCCGACGAAGTGCTGTTCGGCAAGCTTAAAAGCGGCGGCCACGTCCGCGTCATCGTCGACAAGGACGAGAACGGTCGCGACAAGCTTGGCTTCGAATTCCTCGATGGCCCGGTTACGCCGAAACCCGAGAAGCTGCCTGTTGCCGCGCGCGCGAAGACCAAACGCCGCTCGCCCCGGCCGCGGCCGAAGGGCGACGGGGGCAAGCGCGGCTCGGTACCCAAGGTTCCGCTCGTCAAGGCGTAACCGCGAAACGATCGCAGCAGTCGGGGCCGGGCGCGTTTGCCCGGCCTTCGCATTTTCGCAGCACCGCATGGCAGGGTTTCGGCCGCGCGCCGTTGCGCGCGCGCAATGACTGTGGGACAGGTGAGACGTCCCGATGGCTGCCCAATCCGACATTGCCGTGCCCGCTACGTCCGCATTCTTCGCGGGCGTGAAATCGGCAGTGACGTCGGTGTTTTTCCTTGTCCTGATGGGCACCTACATCGGCATCGGCGCGCTCGCTCACGATTTCGGCTTTTCGTCGTGGTGGCTCGCGCTGTCGTCGCTTTTGGTGTGGGCCGCGCCCGCCCAAGTGATCCTGATCTCGTCGCTCGGCGGCGGCGCAGCGCCGATCGAAGTGGCGATCGCGGTTACGCTCAGCGCGATCCGGCTGTTCCCGATGGTGGTCGCCTTGCTGCCGCTGTTGCGCGACAAGGCTGTGCCAACGCGCCGGCTCCTGTTGCCCATGCATTTCACCGCCGTCAGCATGTGGGTGGAGTCGCTGCGGATCTTGCCCTCCTTGCCGCGCGCGCGGCGCATTGCGTTCTGCAACGGTCTCGGCGCCGGATACATGGGCACGGCGGTGGCCTTCGGGTTCGCCGGCTACTACCTGGCAGCCGGATTGCCGCCGCTGCTCGCGGGCGCGCTGCTGTTTCTCACGCCGATGTCGTTCCTGATGTCCACGGCACGCAATAGCCGGCAGGTGATCGATCGGCTCGCCTTCGTGCTGGGGCTTGTCATCGGGCCGCTGCTGACCGCCGCCAATGTCAGGCTCGATCTTATGTGGACCGGCATCGCCGGCGGCACCATCGCGTACGGAATTTATCGTCTGCGAGAGGCGCTGCGATGAGCGCGACACTGACCGAACTGTGGCCTTATCTCATGTTGCTGCTCGTCGGCGTTCTGCCGAACGAGGTGTGGCGCGTGCTCGGCCTGGTGCTGGCGCGCGGGCTCAATGAGGATTCCGAGCTGGTCGTGTGGTCGCGCGCGGTGGCAACCGCGATCATTGCCGGCGTCATCGCCAAGCTGATCCTGTTTTCGAGCGGAGCCCTGGTCACGATCCCGCTCGCCGTTCGGATCGTGGCCGCCGGCTGCGGCTTCCTGGCATTTCTCGCGGTGCGACGCTCGGTGTTCGTGGGCGTGCTGGTCGGGGAAATCGCGCTGCTTGCGGGCGGGTTTTTCTTCGGAGCCGGTTAGCCGGCTGCAATCGCGGCGATGAGTTTCTTGGCATTTTCCGCCAGCACGTCTGGCTTTTCCTTTTCGCTTGCCGGCGGCTTCATCGCCACGCCCATCTTGCGCGGGATGACGTGAACGTGCAGGTGAAACACCACCTGGCCGCCCGCGCTCTCGTTGAACTGCTGAATGGTGATGCCGTCGGCGCCAAACGCCTTCATCGCCGCCTTTGCGATCTTCTGCGCCGCCGCCATCACCGCGAGCAGGTCGTCGGCGGAGACGTCGAGCATGTTGCGCACGGGCGCTTTCGGTAACACCAGCGTGTGGCCGGGCGTGCGCGGCATGATGTCGAGAAAGGCAAAGACCTTGTCGTTCTCGTAGACTTTGTAGCTCGGCAATTCGCCGCGCAGGATTTTGGCGAAGATATTGTTCGGGTCGTAGCTGGGCATTAGCCGTTTCCCCCGGGACTCAACGATGGTCGACCAAATCCTTGCGGAATGGCGCGGCCGCCGCAAGTTCCTCGCCGGCCGCTTCCACATAGGCGCGCTCGCGGTTCAGATAGTCGGCAACCGCGCGGCGCAGGGCTGGATTGGCGATGAAATGCGCCGAATAGGTGGTGCTCGGCAGATACCCGCGCGCGAGCTTGTGTTCGCCCTGGGCGCCGGCCTCGACCCGCTTCAGACCGTGGCGGATCGCGTAGTCGATCGCCTGGTAGTAGCAGAGCTCGAAATGGAGGAACGGGTGGTGCTCGATCGCGCCCCAGTTCCGCCCGTAGAGAGTATGGGCGCCGATGAAATTGATGGCGCCGGCGATCCAACGGCCCGCGCGCCGGGCCATGACCAGCAAGATGCGATCGCCCATCAACTGGCCTACGCGCGAGAAGAATTCCCGGGTGAGGTAGGGGCGGCCCCATTTGCGTGATCCGGTTTCCATGTAGAAGGCAAAGAAGGCGTCCCAGACCTCTTCGGTGAGATCGCTTCCCGTCAGCCAATGCACGTCGATGCCGGGTGCAAGCGCGTCCTTGCGCTCGCGGCGGATGGTCTTGCGCTTGCGCGAGGACAGGGCCGCAAGGAAGTCATCGAACGTTGCGTAGCCCTCATTCTCCCAGTGGAACTGCTGATCCGTGCGCTGGAGGTAACCGCGCTCGCCGAGCAGCCGCCATTCCGGCGCGGTGAGGAAGGTGACGTGCGCCGACGACAGATCGCTCGCGGTCGTTATTTCGGTGAGCGCATCGGCAAGCCCGCCGCGTACTGCATCGGCCAGCGGCGAGGGGCGCGCCAGCAGGCGCGGTCCGGTCACCGGTGTAAACGGCACCGCGACCTGTAGCTTGGGGTAATAATCTCCGCCAGCGCGCTCGAATGCCTCCGCCCAGCCGTGGTCGAAAACGTACTCACCGCGCGAATGTGTCTTCACATAGCAGGGAGCCGCCCCCACCAGAGCTCCCTCTGGCGTCTCCGCAAGCAGGTGGCGCGGCTGCCAGCCGGTGCGGCCACCTACCGAGGCCGACTGTTCAAGCGACAACAAGAAGGTATGTGAAATAAATGGGTTATCTGGAAATCCTCGTGTTGATAACTCTGTGGAAAAGTTATCCTCATGTGAATTGTTATCCTCACGTAACGCCTTAAGAGAGACGTCTGAAACCCGCAGGCTTTCGGAGAATGGCCCTGCGCCGCCGCACGCATCCCAATCTGTGGAGGGCACGTCGGCGATCGACTGGATGGCGCGGATACGCAGGGCGATTTCGGTCATCGAGGGCTTTCTAGCCCCACTTTATGCCTGAATTGGTGCGGCGGTCATCGGTTGCGCAGGCTGCGAAAGCTCAGCGGCAAGCCACCGCGTCATAGCCGGTCGGGATGCCATTCCAGTAATAGGCCGTGGTCGGATGGCAATTGGGTGGAATCCGATGGCAGCCCAGCTCGGTGCAGGCGATCTGGCCTTGCGGTCTGGCCCGGCTGCGGCGCGTTTTGTGGCGCGCCGGCGGTTTCGGCGCCGGTGCGGTCACGGCCTCATCTTTGCTCTGTGCGCCGGCAGGTGCCGACGGAAGCCCAAGTCCGAGCAGGAGCAGGGCGGCTGCGGCAAGCAGGATCGTGCGCATGGAGGCCTCGGTCGGTTATTCCCAGAATAACCCTGCGGTGGCCCGAATGATCCCGTATCGATGGCAAATTACTAAGGCCGGAACCCTTCGAAAATCATCTGATCGGCGTACTGCGCGGCGCGCTCGCGGTCTTCGGCGCTGCGCACGGTCCAGGTCAGCAGCGGCAGGCCGAAGATCGAGCGGGCGACCGTGGTCGCCGGGGTCGGCAGATCGCGGACGGCATAGGCGACAAATTGTGGCCGTGTACGCGGGAAATGCAGCAGGTTCGCCATCTGCCGTTTGGCCCAGGGCGTGAAATTTCCCCAATCGTACTTGCGCTCGGCAATGATGCCGCGCGTCACGTCCGGTGAGGCGCGTCTGACGGCCTGGACGAGGTCCGGATCGAACGACATCAGCGCGTAGGGACCTTTATAGTTGGCGAGCACTTGCACCGCCCGAACGGCAAGCCGCCGGTCGCCGTCGAAGCGGCTCTTCAACTCGATCGTCATCGCCGCGCGGCCGGCGACGAGCTCGCACAATTCACCAAGCGTGATAATGCGGTCGCGGGTGCCCTTGAAAGGCACCGCCCTGAGCGCGGCGACCGTCATGTCGGCGAGTTTTCCGCTCCCTTCCGTCAGCCGGCCGAGCGTGTCGTCGTGATGTACGACGGCTTCACCGTCGGCCGTGATTTGCAAGTCGGTTTCGAAGCCGTAGCCGCCGTCGATCGCCGCGCGGAAGGCCGACGGGGTATTCTCGATAACGCCCGCCTGCGCGTCGTGGAGCCCACGATGCGCAATCGGCCGGGCGGTGAGCCAATCGAGCGCCGGCATCGGTGCTTACGAGACTTCGAATGTGCCTTCGACTTCGACGGCCGCGTCGAGCGGCAGCGCGGCGACGCCGACAGTTGAACGCGCGTGGCGGCCCCTGTCACCGAAAGCCTCAACCATGAGGTCGGACGCCCCGTTCATCACCTTCGGTCCTTCCGTGAAACCAGGCGCTGAATTGATGAAGCCGCCGAGCCGCACGACGCGCACGACCTTGTCGAGATCGCCGAGCGCCGCCTTGAGCTGGGCCAGAAGGTTGATCGCGCAGGCGCGCGCGGCCTTTTGGCCGTCCTCGATCGCGACGCCGTCACCGAGCCGGCCTTTGGCCGTAAGCTTGCCGTCGTTCGTAAAGCAAAGCTGGCCGGATACCACCAGCGTGTTGCCGCTGCGTACGAAGGGCACATAGTTGGCAACGGGACTGGCCGGCGTGGGCAGTGCAATTCCCCGTTCGGCGAGTTTTTTCTCAACCGCTCCTGCCATGGCGTCCTCCGCTTGTGATTGGCTATGTCTCGCCCATTGAAAGCTCGTGTGCAAGCGGCAGGCGCTGTTGCGGGCAATGGAATCGGCCTCTATCTTGCCGCGATCTTGCCGATACATGCATGCGCTCGCGAATGAGCGAGCGCGGAGACCGCTCAATGACGATTGGCAGGCCGATCCATTTGGTTTTAGGGGGAGCGGCAGTCGCGTTCTGCGCCCTGGTCGTGCACGCGTCCGTTTTTGCGGCGCCGGGCGCGCCCGTGGCGGCACGGCCCGCCGACGATGTCTTTCTCGTGCCGCATCGGGCGATCTACGATCTCAAGCTCGCGCGCACGCACGGTGCACGCGCCGTCGAAGCGGTGCGCGGACGCATTCTCTACGATTTTTCCGGCAACGCTTGCGAGGGTTACAAATTGCAATTCCGCCAGGTGTCCGAGCTGGATTCCGGCGAGGGCAAGAGCGCCATGAGCGATCTGCGCTCCACCACCTGGGAAGACGCGCGCGCCACGAAATTCCGCTTCAATTCCGAAAACCTGCTCAATGAGAAGGTGACGGACAGCGTCGACGGCCGCGCCGAGCGGAAAGCGAAAAAGTTGTCCGTGAGTCTGACCAAGCCGAAGGACAAGAAGTTTGCCCTTACGCCGACCGCGGTTTTCCCGACCGAGCACATGCGGCGGATCATCCAAGCCGCGCGCGACGGCAAAAGCATCCTCGAATTTCCGGTCTATGACGGGTCGGAAACCGGCGAGAAGATCTTCAATACGCTCACCGTCATCGGCCGCGCGATCGAGCCGGGGGAGAAGCCGCCGAATGACGCCGCCGCCAATCAGCCGCTGCTGGCCAAGGTGAGGCGCTGGCCCGTGACCATCAGCTACTTCGAGCAGGAGAGCGCCCGGAAGGAGCGAAGCGGCGAACAGACACCGACTTACGCCATTTCGTTCGAGCTTTACGAGAACGGCATTTCGCGCGCGCTCACGCTCGATTACAGCGATTTCAGCATCAGCGGCGCGATGACGTCGCTCGACATCAGGAACGCCAAGCCCTGTCCGTGAGCGGCGCGGGCTATTCGTCCTCGAGCGCCAGGCCCCTGACGACCGCACCACGGCCGAACTTCTGCCGCAGCCGGTCGACCGCGTGTTCGGCTTCCGCGGCCCGGCGATCGATGAGATCCGCGAGATCGTCGCCCAGGGCGTCCTCGAGACTGCTGACGCCGATGCCGATAAGGCGGAATTTGTCCGTGCCGATTTCATTCGCCAGCAGATCGCGCCCGGCCGCGAAAATACGGTTGGCAAGCTGGGTAGGGTGGCCG
Organism: Pseudolabrys sp.; assembly: GCA_035546875.1. Lineage (GTDB taxonomy): Bacteria > Pseudomonadota > Alphaproteobacteria > Rhizobiales > Xanthobacteraceae > Pseudolabrys. Next base: position 905 of record DASZVZ010000064.1, on the reverse strand, counting down.
AGCGCGCGGGCGCGGGTACGGATCTTGAAATCGGCGCTCTTGAGCTTGAGCGTCACCGTCGATCCGGCAAGCCCGCTCGCTTTCAGCCGCGCCGACACCCGCTCCGTCAAATCCCACAAATACTGCTCGAGCGGACGGAATTCGCCGATGTCGCGCTCGAACGTTGTCTCCGCCGAGACGCTCTTGGTCTCACGTTCCGGATCGACGATGCGCGTATCGATGCCGCGCGCGAGCTGCCACAGCCGCTGGCCTTCCACGCCGTAACGCCGCATGAGATCGGCCATGTCGGCGCGCTGCAGGTCGGCGATCTTGCCGAAGCCGTCGTTCGTCAGCTTCTCGGCGCTTACTTTGCCGACGCCGTAGATGAAGCCGACCGGCTTGGGCGCGAGGAAAGAAACGGCTTCCTCCTGGCTGAGCACGGCGAACCCGCGCGGCTTGTCGAGGTCCGACGCGACTTTGGCGAGAAACTTGTTGGCCGAAAGTCCGACGGACACGGTAATGCCGAAGCTGCGCTCGACCTTGGCCGCAAAACGCGCGAGCGCTTTCGCCGCGCTCATGCCGTGCAGCCGTTGGGTGCCGCTCAAGTCGAGAAACGCCTCGTCGATCGACAACGGCTCGACGCGCGGCGTCAGCTCGAACATCGCGCGGCGCACCTCGCGGCCGACCTGCACGTACTTCGCCATGTTCGGCTTTATCACCACCGCCGATGGGCAGCGGCGCAGCGCCTCGAACATCGGCATGGCCGATCGGATGCCGTAGGTGCGCGCGACGTAACAGCAGGCCGCCACGACGCCCCGCTTGCCGCCGCCGACGACAACCGGCTTGTCGACCAGCGACGGGTCGTCCCGCTTTTCGATGGTCGCGTAAAAGGCGTCGCAATCGACGTGCGCAATCGCCAGTGTTTC
>DASZVZ010000063.1:0-27293 GCA_035546875.1 Pseudolabrys sp. | reverse complement strand
CTGTTGCGTCAGCGGCGTGGCCTGCTGTGAATCGGCCTGCTGCTGCCCCTCGGGGGCGGGCGGCTGCTGGTCGGACTGCTGCGGCGGCTGTTGCTGTTGCGGCGCTTGCTGCTGGGCCTGCTGCTGCGGCGCCTGCTGTTGGGCCTGCTGCTGCGGCGCCTGCTGCTGCGGCGCCTGTTGCTGGGCCTGCTGTTGCTGCTGAGCCTGTTGCTGCTGCTGGCCTGGCGCTTGATCCTGAGCCGCGGCCGGCTGCCCCATCAGCGCGGCGGCCAGCACTGCCGCAAACAGGCAAGAAACGGGGCGGGATTTGGCGGACAGGTCGGTTAGATTGAACATCGATTGATCCTTTCGCGTCGGTACAAACGCTTACAGGGTGCAGGCAAGCCGAATTTGATCTAGAGCAAATACCAGCCGTTATTGCGGCACAGGCTACTGTAATTCGCGCGCTCGCGAATAATTAAAATCAGCTAAAAATGGAGCGGGCGAAGGGAATCGAACCCTCGTATGCAGCTTGGGAAGCTGCCGTTCTACCATTGAACTACGCCCGCGCGCGGCCCGACCACTGCGGTCCTGGTGCGGAGAAATATAGACCGGAAACATCGCAAAAGCACCGCGTGCTTTTGGGCGACCGGCGTCAATCTGCGACGGCCGACGACGCCGAACCTCCGTTCGATGGGAATTTGTAAGACCCGTAGCGCAAGATCAAGACCGCCAGCGAGAGGAGAAGAATGGCGCCGGACACAATAATGAGGTCGGTGCCGGTCTTGTGTTCCGCGCTGACGATTTCGATCAGCACGCGCCCGAGCGCCGTGATCGCGATGTAGATCAGGTACCGGACCGGCAACCGTGTGGTCTTGAAATAAATGCCGACCATGGCGCCGATCTCCAGATAAATGAACAGAAGCAGAATGTCCTGCAGATCCGCGTGTCCGCGGCGGACCATGCCGTAAAAGGCCGCGACGGCCGACCAGACCGTGGTGCCGCCGATCGCGAATAGTGCAAGATGGTGGAACGCGTCGACCAGCAGCGTGCCGAAAGCATCGGCGAGCGATTTCATGTGACGATGCAGGACGAGCGCCGGTCGTGTCACTGAGCTTTTGGAATTTGCCATGAGTGCGCCTCGTTCGCAGATTCTTACGTCTTGAAGTGCTTGGAGAGCTTCAAACTCTGCGCCTGATAGTTCGACCCGATCCCCTGCCCGTAAAGTTTCTCCGGCCGCGCCAGCATCTTCTCGTAGACCAGCCGGCCGACGATCTGCCCATGCTCGAGGATGAACGGCACTTCGCGCGAGCGCACTTCCAGCACCGCACGCGCACCCTTGCCGCCCGCGCCGGCATAGCCGAAGCCGGGATCGAAGAAGCCGGCGTAGTGCACGCGGAATTCGCCGACCAGCGGATCGAACGGCACCATCTCGGCGGCGTAGTCGGGCGGCACCTGCACCGCCTCTTTCGAGGCGAGAATGTAGAACTCATTGGGATCGAGGATCAGACTCTTGTCCGGGCGCGCCATCATCGGCTCCCAGTAGTCGAGCACGGCGTAGCCCCCGCGACGGTCGACATCGATCAAACCGGTGTGACGCTTGGCGCGGTAGCCGACGAGCCCGCCCGGCCCGAGGCCGGAAAGATCGACGCCGACGGAAACACCGTCGGTGAGGCTTGCATCGTCGGCGTCGACCAAACGCTCGCGCGCGTGCAAAGCGCGCAAGGCGGTCGCGTCGAGGAGAGCGTGGCCGTGGCGGAAACGGATTTGTGACAACCGCGAGCCTTCCCGCACCAGCACCGGGAAGGTCCGCGGGCTGATCTCCGCATAGAGAGGCCCGTGATAACCGGCTTCGATCCGATCGAAGCCGCGGGTCTCGTCGGCGATCACGCGGGTAAAGACGTCGAGCCGTCCGGTCGAGCTTTTTGGGTTGGCCGCGGCGGAAATATCGTCCGGCAGCGCTAAGCTCTCCAGCAGCGGGACGATGTAGACGCAGCCGGTCTCCAGCACCGCGCCTTCCGACAGCGCGACCTCGTGCAGCTTCAATTCATCGATGCGCTCGGCGACCGTGGTACGCGGGCCCGGCAGAAAGCTTGCCCGCACGCGATAAGCCACCTCGCCAAGACGCAGATCGAGGCTCGCAGGTTGAATCTGCTCCGGCACGAAGTCGGTGGCGGGCAAAATCCCACCGTCTTCGGCGAGCGTCGCGATCATGCGGTCGGGCAAAATGCCCTTGTCCTCGACGGCGAACGAGAGTGCCACGGCGCCCCTTTGCGACAGAGACGCGATTTAACCCGATGGGTGCCTTGACGTGAAGCGGGCCGCGCCGCTACAAATGCCTTATCCCGTGGTCATTTGAGCCGGCCGGCTTGCTGCCACGTTAAACAAGAAGCTAAAAGGCCGGGGACGCGTGAGCCCGGCCGAGATTTTTCCGGCCGGTTTTTTGTTGGCTTAAGGAGGCCGCTCATGCCCACGTCTGTTAAGAAAAATTATCGTCCCGAAACCCGCCTGGTTCACGCCGGCACAACGCGCTCACAATTCGGCGAAACGTCGGAAGCGCTTTTCCTCACCCAAGGCTACCTTTACGACAGCGCCGAGCAATGCGAGGCGCGCTTTTCCGGCAAGGAGCCGGGCTACGTCTATTCGCGCTACTCCAACCCGACGGTCAGCATGTTCGAGCAGCGCATGGCCGCGCTCGAAGGTGCCGAGGCGGCGCGCGCGACCGCCACGGGGATGGCCGCCGTTACGACGGCGCTGATGGGTCAGGTAAAGGCGGGCGACCATGTCGTTGCCGCGAAGGCGCTGTTCGGCTCATGCCGCTGGGTGATCGAGGAATGGATGCCGCGTTTCGGCGTCACCTCGACGCTGGTCGACGGCACCGATCTCACGCAATGGAAGAAGGCGGTGCGCAAGAACACCAAGGTGCTCTTCATGGAAACGCCGACCAACCCGACGCTCGAGGTCTACGACATCGCAGCGGTTGCCGACATCGCCCACAATGCCGGCGCCAAGCTCACTGTCGACAACGTGTTCGCGACGCCGCTCTACCAAAGCCCCCTCGCGCTCGGCGCCGATTGCGTCGTCTACTCGGCGACCAAGCACATCGACGGACAGGGTCGCGTTCTCGGCGGTGTGATCCTCGCGTCCGAAAAATTCATCATGGATCATGTGCACCAGATCATCCGGCAGACCGGGCCGTCGATCTCGCCGTTCAACGCCTGGGTGCTGCTGAAAGGACTTGAGACGCTGTCGGTGCGCGTGCAGCGGCAGACCGATACGGCTGCAACCGTCTCGGTCGCGCTGTTCGGGCACAAGAAAATCAGCCGCCTGATCTATCCCGGCCGTCCCGATCATCCGCAAGCCGAGGTGGTGCACAAGCAGATGCGCGCGGGCTCGACGCTGTGCTCGTTCGAGGTGAAAGGCGGCAAGGCCGGCGCGTTCCGCTTCCTCAACGCACTGAAACTCGTCGGCATCACCAACAATCTCGGCGACGCCAAGAGCCTGGTCACGCATCCGACCACCACCACACACCAGCGGCTGACGCCGGCGCAGCGGGCAGAGCTCGGCATCGGCGACGGGCTGATCCGGTTTTCGGCCGGCCTCGAGCATCCCGACGACGTGGTCGAGGACCTGCTCGCGGCTCTCGATGCTGTGTAAGGTCTATCGCGCCGGCGCGGCGGAGGCGGCGGCCACCGGCCGCGTCGCGGCCTCCGCGATGGCATAACCGAGACCTTTCGCCAGGCAAGCGTAGCTCCAGTCGTTCATGTGCAGTCCGTCGGGCGACACGAACTTCTCGAACGCGATCTTGTCGACGTTGCGCCAGCGCCGCATGAGGTCGAAGCGGTGATAGAGATCGACATTCTCGGTCTTGGCGGTAAGCGCAATCAAGCCCACCATTTTTTCCGCTTCCGGCTTGGCGATCACCTTCGGCGCGAATTGCGGATCGATCAGCACAACATCGGCGCCGGTCGTCTTGATCTTGTTCAGGCCTTCGCGAATCGCCGCGCCATGATCAGAAAGCGGATGATCGCGGATAACCGAATTGGTACCGAGTTGCCACAACACAAGATCCGGCTTCTCGGCGATCACGGCGCGGTCGAAGCGCTTGAGCATGTCGCGCACCTCTTCGCCGCCAACCCCGCGATTGAGCACTGTGATCCTGTTGCGAGGGAAGCGCGCCTGCAATTCGACGGCGAGCCGGCTTGGATAGCTTGCAGCCGGCGAACTCGCGCCGGCACCTTGCGTCGAGGATGAGCCGATCGCCACGATCGTGATCGGCTGACCGGCGGAAAGCCGCTTCGATACATGCGGCAATGGATTGGCGAGACGGAGGAGATCGATCGGAGAGTCGCAAACCGGCGCCGCGTCATCCGCGCGCACGGGCGATATGAGAAGCACGCCGAGCACGGCAACAGCGGCCAGCGACCACTTCGCCGGTTGAATAGTAGCGCTACGCTTCAAGTGAATCTCTCAGCCCCACTTATCGGCCACCCGATATGGGCAGCGGTTCCACCGGCTTCGTCGCCTCGATAATGAGGTTCGCCAGCAGTCTTCCAATGCAATCATGAACCCGCTCGGCTGTGTCAAGCGCTTTCGTCGGCGAAGAAAAATCGAACGTACCGAGCTCCGCCCATAATTTCATTATTCCGAAGCGGTCAAATAGCGGGATTTCTTGCTGCAACGCAACCCACCGCATGTCGTCAATGTAAGTATTCAGTGCAATCATCGACTCGGTGCGCGGGCTATATTGCGCATTAACCAGGATAATGTCGGCACCGGCTGCATGCGCGGTGTTAACGCCTTTTAACACCGCGGCACTGAAATTATCCGGGTCGATCCCAAGCATGGCGTCGACCGTGCCGGTTTGCCACACAACCAGGACGGGTTTGTTCGCAGCCAATACCGCGGGCATTGTCGCCACCATGTCGGCGGCGGTGCGGCGCAGTTTTACGTCAGTCGCAACTTTCGTTTTGACGTCGGGCAATTTCTCCGCCAGCGCTTTTTCCAGGCGCGCCGGGTAGGCATCACGCGCACCGCTCGCGCCCGGCAGGATGGAAGAGCCGGCACCGATCACGACCACGTCCAGTTTTTTACCGGCGATCGCCTTTGTGACTTTCGGCAAGGCGAAGCTGACTTCGAGCATCGGCTCGGCGACGCGGCAGTCGGCCGGGTCTTCCGCCGCCGAGCACAGCATCGGCACGGCAAGCACCAGCCCCGCGAGCGACGTTGCGCCCAATACTTTCATGTCGCGCCCCCGGCGAGCCCCGGCTTCGCGGCCGGTGGCCGCGGCCCCGATCCCCGGCGCTCCATCGATTTATACCATGAAATCAGCCAGGCGGTCCCCACCATGATGGCAATGCCGAGGGCGCTGACGACGATTTGCGTCAGGACGCGGTTGGAAACTTCCGTGAAGACAAAATGCCCGGCAAACGACAGGAAGACGCCGAGGCAAAACGTTTCCAGCGAATGCTGCCCGCAGATGATCGCCGGCCAGAGGATGGGCGACTTCAAGCCCGGCCAATCGCGCGAGACCAGCCAGACAGTGATGATCGCGAGCGACAGGAAATGCAGAATGCGCAGGACGTCGAGGTTCGTCTTGTCGATGGGATAGATCGCCACGCCGAGCGCATGCGGGACATACGTCGCGAGACGCGGAAAATACCAGGTCATCGCGATGGAAAACGCGAATGCCAGATATGCCAGCGCCAGCGCCAATGTCACCGGCGACGTTATCCAGCGCGACAATTTCTGCGCACCTCCCAGAGCGCACCAAGCGCCGAACACGAACAACAACTGCCAGGCGAATGGATTGAACACCCAAACACCGGTCGGATAGGCCGGGATGTTCCATTCGAAGTACCACATCAGGGCGTACAGCACGAACGACGCGGCGAGTCCGATCGACGGCGCGCGCAACAGCAGCCACAGCACCGGCGCAAAGCCCAGCAACAGCATGATGTAGAGCGGCAGCACGTCCATGTTCACCGGCTTGAACTTGAGCAGCAGCGCCTGAAGGATTGTGATGTCGGGATTTTTCAGGAAATTGAGCACGCCCATTTCTTCGGTGTAGAGCGGATTGTCGAAGCTCTGCGCGACATAGGCGATTTCGGCGAGATAGATCGCGAACAGGAACACGTGCGCGACGTAGATCTGCCATGCGCGCTTGAGCACGCGCGCGCTTGAAACGAGGAAACCATGCTCGCGCATCGCGCGGCCGTAAACGAAGGCAGCGGTATAGCCGGAGATGAAAACGAAAATTTCGGTGGCGTCGCTGAACCCGTAGTTGCGGATGGTGATCCAACTCACCGCATTCGACGGAATATGGTCGAGGAAGATCAGCCAAAGCGCGAGGCCGCGGAACAAGTCAAGCCGCAAGTCGCGGTCGGTCGAAACCGGGGGCATGAGCGGCTTTTCTTTAATCAGGCCTTTCGGCCATAATCGGCTCGCAAGACTTTGTGGCAAGGCCTAGGCAACGCGCCGGGATTTAACATGTACCGTGCCGTCACTCGCAAGATCGAGGTTACGGTTACGCCCCGCTTCCTGTCGGAGCGGTCGTCGCCGAGCACCGGTTATTACTTCTGGGCCTACACCATCGACATTACAAATCTCGGTGAAGAGACCGTGCAACTGAAGACGCGCCACTGGCGCATTACCGACGCGAACGGGCGGTTGCAGGAAGTGAAGGGACCCGGCGTAGTCGGCGAGGAGCCCACGCTCAAGCCGGGCGAGTCGTTCGAATATACCAGCGGCGTGCCGCTGCCGACGCCATCGGGATTCATGACCGGCAGTTACGGGATGATTACGGACGCAGGCGAGCCGTTCGACATCGACATCCCGACATTCTCGCTCGATTCGTCCTACGCCGAACGGACGATCAACTAGCGCTCCGCCGGCAGGCAGCCGGCGAAACGCCCTCGCGCCGATTCCGGAAGCACCGCCAGCACGGCGCCGTCGCGCGCAAAATCCTGCAATGCCTCGACTTGCGGTTCCGGCGCGGCGATGCAGCCATTGGTGCCGGTCGCCGCGGGCAAGCGCACATGGATGAAAATGCAGGACCCGGCGCGCGCTGCGGCATCGGTCGGATAATCGACCACTAAACCGTGGCGATAGGCCGGAATGCGCCACATGTTCTCGCCGTGCACCTTCCAGCCGACTTTTGCACGCGTCGTTATGGTGTTGTAGGCGCGCGAGGCCGGATCGTCGACGCACACGGTGCCCTCGCGTAGCTGCAGATAGCCCGCGCGTGACGATGCTCCAAATCCGAAGCTGCGTCCGATCGGGTAGAAACCCGCCGGCGCGCGCTTGTCGCCATCGACTTTCACCGGCTCGCCGGCCTTTGCGAAGTCGCGAAAGGCGTGTGCCCACGCCATACCTTTGCGCCCGACCAGCACCGACCGCGGACCGCCGACTTCCCGCCACGGTGCATCCGTCACCGTGCGCACGAAAACGCGCATCGTTGCCACGCTCGTCGTCATGTCTTCGGCGGTGACCAGAACGAGCTTGCGCGCGGCGGCAAGCGGCGCCGGACAACTTTGCGCTTGCGCCGCTTGCGCCGAGATCAGCAGAATTGCCGCCCAGAGTGCCGTGCGTGTCATTTGCTCCCGGCCAGGCCCGGCAAACAAAGGAAGTCAGTCGGCCTTGGCGCCGACCTCGCCGGGCTCAAACTTGTAATTCGCGCTGCAAAACTCGCAGGTGACCGAGATCATGCCGTTCTCGACCATGTGATCGCGGTCGTCCTGCGAAAAGCTTTTCAGCATCGCCTCGACGTTCTCGCGCGAACACGAGCATTCCGCATGCACCTCCACGCTGCGGAACACGCGCACGCCGCGCTCATGGAAAAGACGATAGACGAGCCGCTCGCTCGAGAGCGACGGATCGATCAGCTCGATGTCCTCGACCGTGTCGATCAGGGCGCGGCCCTCGACCCAAGCGTCGTCTTCCTTCACCGCGTGCGGCGTGGTGCCTTCCGGCGCGTCGCCCGGATCGAGATCAGCCACTCGCGCGCGCTCAGGCGACTTGGGCAGGAATTGCAGCATGATGCCGCCCGCGCGCCAGCGATGGCTGCCTTTGCCGTTGCCCGCGCGCAATTCCTCCGCCACAGCAAGCCGCACCCGGGTCGGAATCTGCTCGGAGCGAAGGAAATATTCGTGTGCGGCCTGCTCGAGCGTGCCGCCTTCGAGCGCCACCAGGCCCTGGTAGCGGTTCATGTCCGGTCCCTGATCGATTGTCATGGCGAGATGGCCGCGGCCGAGCAGTGCGCCCCCCGAAGCCTTGTTGTCGGCAATTGCCGCCGCGACGCGTTCCTTGTCGAAACGCGCGCATGCACGAATTTTATCGGGCGCGATGAAATCCACCACGAGCATCCGGACCGGACCGTCGCTTTGGGTTTGCAGGATGAAGCGCCCGTCGATCTTGAGCGACGAGCCGAGCATGATGGTCAGCACCACCGCCTCGCCCAGAAGCTTCGCCACCGGCACGGGATAATCGTGCCGGTCGAGGATTTCGTCGATGGCGGGGCCGAGGCGCACCACGCGCCCGCGCACGTCGAGCGCCGCGACTTCGAACGGCATGACGGTGTCGTCGGCCGACGTCGCCGACGGCGCGCGCGTCGGAATAGCCAGATCGGGATCGGTCATTGCCGTTATTTAGCGCAATCCGGCCGGATTGCTACCGCCCGTCTACGTGCAGGCACCATGCCAGGATGCCCTTTTGCGCATGCAGGCGATTTTCCGCCTCGTCGAACACGACCGACTGGGGCCCGTCGATCACCTCGTCGGTGACCTCCTGGCCGCGATGGGCCGGCAGGCAGTGCATGAAAAGCGCCTCCGGCTTGGCCTTTGCCATCAGGCGCGAATTGACCTGATAACGCTTGAGCAGATTGTGACGGCGATTGCCGTCCCGGTCGCCCATCGACACCCAGGTATCGGTGACGACGCAATCGGCGTCCTTGACCGCTTGTTCCGGATCGACGGTGAAACTGATGTCGGCGCCGGATGACTTCACCCAGTCCAGCAGCCACTTCTTCGGCTTGAGTTCCGCCGGCGTCGCGATCTGCATGCGGAACTCGAACCGTTCGGCGGCGTGCATCCACGACGCCAGCACATTGTTGGAATCGCCGGTCCAGGCGACCTTGCGGCCGCGGATGGAGCCGCGCTTTTCCTCGAACGTCATCACGTCCGCCATGATCTGGCAGGGATGCGACCGCCGCGTGAGCCCGTTGATTACCGGCACCGTCGCGTATTTCGCGAGCTCGATCATCGCGTTGTGATCGAGAATCCGGATCATGATGGCGTCGACGTAACGCGAGAGCACCCGCGCCGTATCGGCCAGCGTTTCGCCGCGGCCAAGCTGCATTTCCTGCGCGGTAAGCAAGATGGCCTCGCCGCCGAGCTGGCGCATGGCGACGTCGAACGACACGCGCGTGCGCGTCGACGGCTTCTCGAACACCATCGCCAGCGTCTTGCCGGCAAGCGGGCCGTCTTCGATGCCGCGCTTGCGCCGCGCTTTCATCTCGCGGCTGTTCTCGATTATCCCGGACAAAACGTTTTTCGGGATGTCGGTAAGATCGAGGAAATGCCGCACGCCGTTGGCGCTCATGATGCGGCTCCCTGCTTCGCAGGCCGCGCATGTGTGCGCGCGAGCCGCGTGCAGGCGCGGTCGATGCGCGCCACCGCCTCGGCAATCTCCTGCTCGTCGATGATGAGCGGCGGCAGCAGCCGCACGACATTGTCGCCGGCGCCGACGGTGATCATTTTCTCGGCGCGCAACTCGTCGACCATCTCGGATGCCGGCGGCACCATGCGCAGGCCGATCAGGAAGCCCTCGCCGCGCACTTCGGCGATCAGCGAGGAGTGCCGGTCCTTGATTTCCGCGAGCCGCTGCTTGAGCAGCAGCGCGTTTTTGCGCACGCGGTCGAGAAAGCCGTCTGCGAGAATGACGTCGAGCACCGCGTTGGCGGTCGCCGTTGCCAGCGGGTTGCCTCCGAAGGTCGAGCCGTGCGTCCCGGCGGTCATGCCTTTGGATGCTTCCGTGGTGGCGAGGCACGCGCCAATCGGAAAGCCGCCGGCAAGCGCTTTCGCCAGCGTCATGACGTCGGGAGTTACGCCGCAGTGCTGGTAGGCGAACATGTCACCGGTCCGCCCGATGCCCGATTGAATCTCGTCGAAGATCAACAGCAGACCGTGCTGATCGCAAAGCTGGCGGAGTGCGCGCAGGAAGGCATGAGGCACCACACGAACGCCGCCCTCGCCCATCACCGGCTCGATCATGATGGCGGCGGTGTGCGGACCGATTGCCTTCTTGGCCGCTTCCGGATCGGCAAACGGCACCTGGTCGAAACCGTCGACCGGAGGGCCGAAGCCCTCCAGATATTTCTTGTTGCCGGTCGCGGCGATGGCGGCGAGCGTGCGGCCATGGAAGGCGCCCTCGAACGTGATGATCCGATAACGTTCCGGCTTACCGGAGGCGGACTGATATTTGCGCGCCATCTTGATCGCGCACTCGATCGCTTCCGCCCCGGAGTTCTGGAAAAACACCGTGTCGGCAAAACTGATTTCGCACAACCGGTCCGCGAGCTTCTCGGCTTCCGGAATGCGGTAGAGGTTGGAGACGTGCCAGACCTTGTGCGCCTGCTTGCTCAGCGCATCGACAACCTGCGGATGGCAATGCCCGAGCGCGTTGACCGCAACGCCGGAAGTGAAGTCGAGATAACGATCACCGTTCGCCGTGAACAGCCACGCACCCTCGCCTCGCTCGAAGGCGAGGTCGACGCGCGCGTACGTCGGCAGCAGATGCGAGGTCACGGCCTTTGTCATTCATCGTCCATTGTGGCGCGCGCACGAACTTGCCGAAAACCGGCGCCCATTATTCGGGATCATACGCGTGCCGAAAATAAAATATGCCGCCTCGCCGGGCGGCACCTTTTCGCATCATATTGCCGGCCCTTTGCCTGTCAACTCACTGAGCGGGCTTACGCTTTTGACTCATTTATGCCGCAAGTGCGGATTCTAAAGGAAAACCTGTTGGAAGTTGGGGATGTGAGGGTGACGGACTCTTGCAAAACTAACCGCATATTGTAGCGTTTCTGCAGGCCAGTACGACATCTCGTGCGGCTGGGGACTTCGGTTCAATTCGGACGCGTACGCGTTGGGTGCCCGCTTGGGCGCCCCGCAAACAGGGGTGGATTCCAATTAACGCCTTGAACGCCCATGGAGAAAACCCAATGAGCTGGACCGATGAGCGGGTCGAGCTCCTGAAGAAATTGTGGGCCGACGGACTCTCGGCCAGCCAGATCGCCGCAGAGCTTGGCGGCATCACCCGTAACGCCGTCATCGGCAAGGTGCACCGTCTCGGCCTTTCCGGACGCGCCAAGAGCCCGTCGTCCTCCTCGCCGCGGCCGCGCAAGGCGCGCTCTTCCGGCATGCTGCGGGTCTCACGGCCGTCGATGCGCGGCAACACGGCGCTCGCGTACGAATATGAGCTGGAACCCGAGCCCGAGCTGTTCGAGATACCGGTCGAGCAACGCAAGACGCTGCTTGAGCTGAACGAGAAGACCTGCCGGTGGCCGGTCGGAGACCCAGGAAGCGCGGACTTCTTTTTCTGCGGCGGCGAAACGGTCGCCGACTTGCCCTACTGCACCCATCACTCGCGCGTCGCCTTCCAGCCGGCTAACGACCGGCGGCGCGACAAGCGGCCATTCCGCGCCTAAGCGACTTTCCCGAACTTGTCATCGAGTGCATAGCCCGATCCGCGCACGGTGCGGATCGGGTCGGTCGCATGGCCGCGGTTGAGCGCCTTACGCAGGCGGCCGACATGCACATCGACCGTGCGCTCGTCGATATAGATCTCGTTGCCCCAGACGCCGTCGAGCAATTGTTCGCGTGAAAACACGCGGCCGGGCCGCTCCATCAGAAATTCGAGCAGCCGGTATTCGGTCGGCCCAAGGTCGATGGCGCGGCCATTGCGCGAGACACGCTTTTTTTCGCGATCGAGTTCGATGTCGCCGATGGCCAGCACCGTCGCGACACGGTCCGGGTTGGCGCGGCGCAACAGCGCGCGCACGCGCGCCAGCAATTCGGGGACCGAAAATGGCTTGACGATGTAGTCGTCGGCGCCGGTCGCAAGTCCCCGCACCTTCTCGCTCTCCTCGCCGCGGGCGGTGAGCATGATTATCGGCAGTTGCTTTGTCTCCGGCCGCGCGCGCAGCCGCCGGCATAATTCGATGCCGGACAAGCCGGGCAACATCCAGTCGAGCACGATCAGGTCAGGCGCGGCTTCCCGCACCTTCGTGTCAGCCTCATCGCCGCGCGCCGCGCTGTCGACCTCATAGCCTTCCGCCTCGAGGTTGTAGCGCAGCAGCATGGTGAGCGGCTCTTCGTCCTCGACAATCAGAATGCGCGCGCTCATGCGAGCTAGCCCTGCCGGCCGGCGCGAACGGCGGCAAACGACGTGGTGTCGCCCTTCGGCCGCTGGTCCGCGATCGGGCGCCCTTCGATCATGTAGTGCACCGTTTCCGCGATGTTGGTGGCGTGGTCGCCCATGCGCTCGATGTTCTTCGCGCAGAACAGCAGATGGATGCAGAACGTGATGTTGCGCGGATCTTCCATCATGTAGGTGAGCAATTCGCGGAATACCGAAGTGCAGACCGCATCGATTTCCGCATCGCTGCGCCAAACCGCCATTGCGGTGCCGACGTCGTGCCGCGCGTAGGCATCGAGCACGGATTTGAGCTGCCCAAGCACCAAATCGGCCATGTGTTCGACGCCCCGAATGAGCTTCGGCGGGGGAAATTCGCCGTTGAGCGCGATGACGCGCTTGGCGATGTTCTTGGCAAGGTCGCCGATGCGCTCCAGATCGTTGGCGAGCCGCAAGGCGCTGACGATCTCGCGCAGGTCGACAGCCATCGGCTGGCGGCGCGCGATGGTGAGAACCGCCTTTTCCTCGATCTCTCTTTGAAGGTTGTCGATGTTGGCGTCGGCCTGCGTGATGCGTTGCGCCAGGGCACTGTCGCGCTTGGCGAGCGCGTCGACGGCATCGGCGACCTGCTTTTCAGCAAGCCCACCCATCTCAGCGACCATGCGCGCGAGATCCTGCAGGTCGGTGTCGAAGGCCTTCATCGTGTGCTGTTCGGTCATCGTCTTCGCCTTTTGCGCCGGCATCAGCCGAAGCGGCCGGTAATGTAGTCCTGCGTGCGGCGATCGTTCGGCACTGTGAACATGCGGGTTGTATCGCCATATTCCACCAGTTCACCGAGATACATGAACGCGGTGAAGTCGGAGACGCGCGCGGCCTGCTGCATGTTGTGGGTGACGATCGCGATCGTGTAGTCGTCCTTCAATTCGTCGATCAACTCTTCGATCTTCGCGGTCGAGATCGGATCGAGCGCGGAGCACGGCTCGTCGAACAGGATAACTTCCGGCCGCACCGCCACCGTCCGTGCTATGCAGAGACGCTGCTGCTGGCCACCCGAAAGCGACAGGCCGTTGGCGTTGAGCTTGTCCTTGACCTCAGCCCATAGCGCGGCGCGCTCGAGCGCGCGCTGGACGCGGGATTCGAGCTCCGACTTCGACAGGCGCTCGTAGAGCCTGATGCCGAACGCAATGTTCTCGTAGATCGTCATCGGAAACGGCGTAGGCTTCTGAAACACCATACCGATGCGCGCACGCAGCAGGTTCAGATCCTGTGACGGCGACAGAATATCCTCGCCGTCGAACAGCACTTCGCCAGTCGCTCGCTGGTTCGGGTAAAGATCATACATGCGATTGAGAACGCGCAGCAGCGTGGACTTACCGCAACCCGACGGGCCGATGAACGCCGTAACTTTCCCCTGGTACAGCGGCACGTTGATGTTCTTGAGCGCGCGATTATCGCCGTAGAAAAAGTCGAGATTTCGAATGGAAATTCGCTCGGTCAGGCCTTGCGGGTCGTTGTCGGCCGCGTGGACCGCAGGAGCGAGATTGACGGCTGCGACGCTCATGACGATTTTCTCTGTGCAACAGATGCGAGGGCGCGCGCGACGATGCTCAAAGCGAGCACCGCTAGCGTGATGATCAGCGCGCCGGTCCAAGCCAGGTTCTGCCAGTCCTTGTAGGGACTGAGCGCGAACTGGAAGATCACGACCGGCAGGCTCGAGGTGGGCTCGTTCAGGTTCAGATTCCAGAACTGGTTGTTGAGCGCGGTGAACAAGAGCGGCGCGGTCTCACCGCTGATGCGCGCTACCGCAAGCAGCACGCCGGTGATCATGCCGGCGCGCGCCGCGCGATAGGCAACGCGGGTGATCATCAGCACGCGCGGCAGGCCGATCGAGGCGGCCGCTTCGCGCAACGTGTCGGGCACGAGCCGCAGCATGTCTTCGGTTGTCCGCACCACGACCGGCACCACGATGACGGCGAGCGAGAGCGCGCCGGCCCAACCGGAAAAATGGCCCATCTGCGCGACCATGACCTCGTAGACGAACAGGCCGATGACGATCGACGGCGCACTGAGCAAAATATCGTTGATGAAACGGACGATTGTCGTCAGCCGGTCGTAGCGGCCGTATTCCGCCATGTAGGTGCCGGCCAGGATTCCGAGCGGCGTGCCGACCACCACCGCGATTGTGGTCATAATCAGGCTGCCGACGATGGGATTGAGCAGGCCGCCGGCCGAGCCGGGCGGCGGCGTCATTTCGGTGAACACGGCGACCGACAGGCCGCTGAGGCCGTTCCATAAAAGCACGCCGAGAATGAGCACCAGCCAAAACAACCCGAACAGCGTCGCGCCGACGGCGAAGCCGACGGCGATGTGGTTTCGGCGGCGACGGGTCTGATAAAGCGCCATCCTCAAGCTCCCGCCTTGCGCTCGACGCGCATCAACAGGTAGCGCGCAAGGGCGAGCACGATGAAAGTGATGACGAACAGGATCAGTCCGAGCGCGATCAGGGCCGAGGTGTAGAGGTCGCCGACCGCTTCGGTGAATTCGTTGGCGATGGTGGCCGAAATCGTGGTGCCGGGAGCCAGGATCGAGGCGGAAATCCGGTGCGCGTTGCCGATCACGAAGGTGACCGCCATCGTCTCGCCGAGCGCGCGGCCAAGACCGAGCATAACGCCGCCGATCACGCCGACGCGCGCATAAGGCAGGATGACGTAGCGCGCGACTTCCCACATGGTCGCGCCGACCCCGTAGCCCGCTTCCTTGAGCACCGTCGGCACCGCTTCGAACACGTCGCGCGAGATCGAGGTGATGAAAGGCAGCACCATGATCGCGAGGATAAGCCCGGCCGTCAGCACGCCGATGCCGTAGGGCGGACCTGCGAACAACGTAGACAGGATCGGAATTTCCCCGAACGCTTCGATCAGGAACGGCTGCACGTGCTGCTGCAAGAATGGCGCGAACACGAACAGACCCCAGATGCCATAGATGATGCTGGGAATGCCGGCGAGCAGCTCGATGGCGATGCCGATCGGGCGGCGCAGCCGCATCGGGCACAATTCGGTGAGAAACAATGCAATGAAAAGGCCGATCGGCACGGCGATCAGCATCGCAATGAACGACGTGACAAGCGTGCCGTAGATCGGCGCGATCGCACCGAATTTTTCGGTGACCGGATTCCAGGTGTCGTCGACCAGGAACGTGAAGCCGAACGTTTTCAGCGCAGGAATCGAGCCCTGAATAAGGGCGAGAATGATGCCACTGAGAACGATCAACACGGCAATCGCCGCCGCGCGCGTCAGATGGCGGAACGCCACGTCGCCGAGGCGGAAACGCTGAAGGACCCTGGCCCTGTCGACTTGGCGGGCGAGCGTGACGGTCCCGCCCTGTAACGCCATATCAACCACGGGCCGCCTCCGGGCTGGCTGCATCCGTCTCTCCCTCTCGCCTGACGCGTCCGGGAGAGCGACTCAAGCGTCGTCCTAGCTGCAACACAAGCGGCCTTTCGTGGTCATGTGGAAGGGCGCCATCGCGGCGCCCTTCCTGCTTCGCTCACGATCAATTCGTCACAGCGAACACGGGCTTGCCGTTCGCATCCTTGATCTCGGTCATCCAGTAGTGCTCGACATCGGCAACCACGTTCGCCGGCATCGGCACGTAGTCGAGCGTCTCGGCCATCTTCCCGCCGTTCTTGTACGCCCAGGCGAAGAACTTGAGCGCCTCCGCGGTTGCGGCAGGATCGGACGGCTTCTTGTAGACCAGGATCCAGGTCGCCGCCGTCATCGGCCACGAACTGTCGCCGGGCTGGTTGGCGAGAATGACGCCGTAGCCGGGTTGCGACTTCCAGTCGGCATTCGCCGCCGCGGCCTGGAACGCTTCCGAGGTGGGCGACACCACCTTGCCGGCCTTGTTGATCATTCTGGCGTAGGTCAGCTTGTTTTGCAGAGCGTAGGCGTACTCGACGTAACCGATCGAGCCTTTGGTGTTGCCGACATTGTTGGCGACGCCTTCATTGCCTTTGGCGCCGATGCCGACCGGCCACTGCACCGAGGTGTTGAAGCCGACCTTCGATTTCCAGTCGGCGCTCACGTCCGCGAGATAGTAGGCGAAGTTGAACGTGGTGCCCGACCCATCGGAGCGGTGCACGACGGCGATCGCCTGCTTCGGCAGCTTGACGTTCGGGTTGAGCTTCTTGATCGCGGCATCATCCCAGCTCTTGATGTCGCCCATGAAGATTTTGGCGAGCGTCGGGCCGTCGATAACGATCTCGCCGGGCTTGATACCGTCGAGATTGACGACCGGAACGATGCCGCCCATCACCATCGGAAACTGCGCGAGGCCGGCTGCGTCGAGCTCCTTGCCCGGCAGCGGCGCGTCGCTTGCGCCGAAGGTGACGGTCTTCGCCTTGATCTGCTTGATGCCGCCGCCCGAACCGATCGACTGATAGTTCAGCCCGTTGCCGGTCTGCTTCTTATAGGCGTCGGCCCATTTGGCGTAGATCGGATATGGGAACGTTGCGCCCGCTCCCGAAATGTCGGCGGCGTTCGCCGGCACGAGCGTGGCGGCGGCGATGAAGCCGGCGGCTGCCAGTGCAGTCCAGTGTTTCACGAGATCTCTCCATTGTTTGCGGCAATGCGATGCGACGGGCCAAGCGCCCGCGATCCTCACCTGTGCGCCCAATGCGGGCGGCCGCTGTTGCTTTTGAACGCGCTCCAAGACTGAGCTTCGGACGAGGTTTCTTGTTTGCGTTAGCTCAAGTGTTTCCGAAGTCGACGTCAGCCTTAGCCGCTGCATGTCACCGTTCTATAAAACTCAGGTGACAATCAGATGACACGTTAAAGCTATGATTTATCTGATATTTCCTCTGCCCGCGGGTTTTCGCCGGTGTGCAAAGGCAGATGCATGGTGAAAGTGGCGCCCTCGCCGCGCGTGCTCTCGATGGTGAGCCTTCCGCCGTGGCGATTGAGGATGTGCTTGACCAGTGCGAGGCCCAGGCCCGTACCGCCTTGCGCGCGGCTGTCGACGACGTCGACGCGATAGAATCGCTCGGTCAGGCGCGGCAGGTGTTCGGGCGCAATGCCCGGCCCGTAATCGCGGATCGCGACGCGCGCTTCCGCCGCACCATCCACGCTGTGAGCGCGCTTGAGCGCGATATCGACCTTCTTTCCGTCCGCGCCGTACTTCAGCGCGTTCTCCACCAGGTTTTCCAGCGCTCGGATTAGTTCGTCGCGGTCACCGAGCACGATCAGCGCTTCCGGCGGCGCAGTCACCTTGATGGCGACGCCGCGATCCTGCGCGAGCGTCTGCAACCCGTCGAGCACCTGCCGCACGACCTGCATCAAATCGACCGGCGTACTTGGCCGCAGATGCGCGTTAAGCTCAATGCGGGACAAAGACAACAGGTCATCGATCAGGCGCGCCATGCGCGTTGCCTGCGCCTGCATGATGGCGAGGAATTTCTCGCGGGCCGCGGCGTCGTCCTTGGCCGTACCTTGCAGCGTCTCCACGAAGCCGAGCAACGCGGCAAGCGGGGTGCGCAATTCGTGACTGGCGTTGGCGACGAAGTCGGCGCGCATCTCCTCGACGCGGCGCAGCGGAGTCAAGTCGTTGAAAGTGATCAGCAGAAGATCGACGCGCCTCGCGGCCGGATCAGGCGCAAGCTTGACCGGCGTCACGAATGCCTCGAACCAGCGGTCGTGCGGCACGCGTTCGAAAAATTCGACTCGCTGACGCTGCTGGCTCGTGGCGGCGCGGCGGATCGCCGCGACCACCGCCGGCACGCGCAATGCCACCACGGCCTGCTCGCCGTGGCGCAAAGCGGGCATAATCGCACTCGCCGGCTTGTTGAAGGCGACGATGCGGCTGTCCGCATCGAGCACGATCGCCGGCTCCGGCAGGCCCCCGATCAGCGATGCGATCGGCACCACGTCGGCGGATGCGGCATCGGCAAGAGGTGCGGCGGCCGCGACTTCGGATTTGCCGGTAAGCGAAAGCCAGGCGCCGCGCAGGCGGCCCGCCTTGCGCCCCGCAGCCGTCGTGTCGTTTTCGGCCGCCATCGTTATCGGGCGTCTGTCTCGCCGATCTTGGTTTCTATCTCGCTGCGCAGCGGCCCGGACGCCTCGACCTTCTCGATCTCCGGCAGGCCGCGCGAGCCGCTGACGCTTATCATGATCTCACGAATCCCAAGAATGCCGAGCGCAATCACGAAAGGCAAAAGATAATAAAGCAAACGGAACAGCAGCAGCCCGGCAAGCAGGTCTTCCTTGTCATATTGCCAGAGCGCCACAAGCATCGCGGCGTCGAATACGCCGAGACCGCCCGGCGCGTGGCTTGCGAAACCGAGCATGGTCGCGCTCACGAAGATGACGGCCATGTAGACGAAGCCGATGTTCGGCTCATCCGGCAGCAGCATGTACATCGCGAGCGCGCAGCAGCTGAGGTCGAGAATACCGATGCAGATTTGCACCAGAGTCGAAATGCCGCCCGGCAACTCGACCTGCCAGCCTCCTGTTCCAATGACGCGTCGGCCGCTGGAGACCCAGCCGATGTAACAGATGAGCGTGATCAGGATCACGGCGGCGATCAACTGATTGACCCAGAACGGCAACTGGTCGATGGCGGAGGCGGCCAGCGGCACGTGCAGGATGCCAAGGCCGAGCATCGCCGCGTTGCCGAGCCAGAAGGTCAGTCCGGCCACGAAGCAGACCTTCGCCACGTCAACCGCAGTAAGCCCATGCGCGGAGTAAATGCGATAGCGCACCGCGCCACCGGTGAAGGCGCTTGCGCCGATATTGTGGCCGACGGAGTAGCTCGTGAACCCTGCGAGTGCGGCGATGCGGTAAGGAATGTCGCGGTGGCCTACCGTGCGCAGCGCGAAAAGATCGTAGAACGTGAGCGTGACGTAGCCGACGGCGACGAACAGACCGGCAAACCCGATTTGACGCGGCTCGGTCGCGCGCAAAGCGGCGATGACCTCGTCGACATTGGTGTCGCGCAACGTGCGATAGAGCACGACCGCCGCCACCGCGATGATGCTCAGGCTCAGCAGGACGCCGATGCGATTCCAGCCGATCTTGTCACGGAAAAAGCGCGCCACCGCGCGCAGGAAACTGAGCATCCCTTACTCCGAATGGCGCCCGGCCAATGACGGCCGCCCCACGGGCACCCGCGTTCTCGACGCGACACGCGACCCCTAGCAGAACTCCGCTAGCGGCGCGAGGGCGACGCCAAACACCCACTTATTCGCAGGATTCCGCGATTAATGCGGGTGTTACGGCGCTAGGATGCCGTGAAAAACGCGCGCAAGGCAGCCGTTGTCTCCCGGGGCGCCTCTTCGGAGAGATAGTGCCCGCAGGGCAACGCCTCGGCGCCGACGATATTGGCGGCATAACGCTTCCAGATCTCGCCCGGGCTTGGGCGGGAATTGCGTCCGACGCCGCCGGTCGCGCCCCACAACAGCAGCACGGGGCATTCGATCTTGCGTCCCGCCTCGAAATCCTTCGTATCCATGTCGAGATCGACGCCGAAGGTCGCGCGGTAGTCCTCGCAGATGGCGTGGATCGTTTCAGGGTTGCGGAAGCAGCGCTTGTATTCTTCAAGCGCGGCCTTGTCGAAGAAGCTCAAGCCCTGCCTGGTCTTGGCGAGCTTGCGCTCGATGAACCAATCGGGATCGGCGCCCATCATCTTTTCCGGCAGCGGCTCTGGCTGAATGTTGAACAGCCAGTGCCAGGAAAAGCGGCCCCACTCCTTGGTCATGTGGTTGAGCAAGTGATGCTGCGGAATGATGTCGAGGATCGCAGCGCGCAGGACTTTTTCCGGATGATCAAGGCACATGCGGTGCAGCACGCGCGCGCCACGATCGTGCCCGGCGGCAAAAAAATTCTCATAGCCGAGCGCCTGCATCACCTCGACCTGGTCCTGCGCCATGGCGCGAAACGAATAACCGGAATGATCCGCGCCGCCTGGCGGCTTCTCGCTGTCGCCGTAGCCGCGCAGATCGGTGCAGACCACGGTGAATTCCTGTGCGAGCGCCGGCGCGACCTTCAACCAGGAAAGATGCGTGAACGGATTTCCGTGCATGAGCAACAGCGGCGGCCCGCTGCCGCCTTTCACCGTAACGATGCGGGCGCCGCTCGTCTTGATCTCGCTGCGCGTGAAACCGTCGAGCACGAAATCAGATTCCGAAATATTGCGCGTATTTCTTCTTGATCTCCTCGGTCTCTTTCTCCTGCTGCTCGGGGTTGGACTTGAGCAGCTTGATCGAGGACAGCGGCGTTCGTCCGGCCCTGAGCTTTACATCGGGATGAAACGAGCGAAGCCCCGCGACATCGGACAGATACTGCTGCGTCTCGCGCGACACCATGAAGCTCATGAACAGCTTCGCCGCGTTCGGATGCGGCGCGTTTCTGGCAATCGCCTCGCAGCCCGGAATGAACGGCGTGCCTTCGCTCGGATAGACGAGCGCGATCGGCGCGCCCTGCTCTTTCAGCAGAAGGTGGACGTATTCGAGCCCATCCGCCGACACCGCCCGCTCGCCGAGCGCCAGCTTCTTCGGCGGCTCGGTCGCCGATTGCACTTGCAAGACCTTCTGTTTGCCGAGTTTCTCGATGTAGTCCCAGCCGATCGCATGCACGGTCTGGAACGTCGACGTGACGATGCCTCCGCTGTAGCTCGGATGCGCCTTGACGATCTTGCCGCTCCACTTCGGGTCGAGCAGGTCGGCGAAGCTCTTCGGCGCTTCCTCCGGCTTGACGAGATTCGTATTGATGCCGATCGGCATCAGCGTGAAGCGCACGCTGGCATAGGTGCCGTCGGCGTCGCGCTGGTCGGCAGGCCACTTCAGCAACTCGGTCGGAACATACGGTTCGAGGATGCCCTGCTTCTTCCAGGTCACGAACAGGGCCTGATCGGAGCCGTCAAGCACATCAACGGCGTAAATCTTGTTGGCGCGCTCCTGCGAAACGCGCTGGAAGATACGCTCGCTGCCGGTGCGCTCGACCTGCACCGATATGCCCGGATATTTCTGCTCGAAGACCTTCGCGAGCCCTTGCGTAACTTTCAGATCGATCGCGGAATAGAAAACAACCTTGCCTTCCTTCTTGGCCGCTTCGACGAGCTGCGGCGTCACCGGCTCCGGCGCGGGCGGCGCCGCGGCTGCGGGCGCGGCGAGCACCGACAGCGCACCGGCAAGCACGGCAAGCACGAATGATTTGTTTCGCATGGCATCCTCCCCCTTTCGCCGCGGCCGACGCACCGCTGGCACATTGGGCGCAATCCTAGCAAAAGTGTGCGCACCCGCGGGGAGAAAACACCGCCGTCGTTTCAAAATTGAAAGCCCCGGCTTCGTTGCGCGAAGCCGAGGCGATCAAAGACACACATCGGATCGGATCAGCTGCACACTGCGACGCGGCGAACGCGGAGACCGACCGGCGTATCGACGACCTGCTTCACGTAGTAGCAGTCGGGAGCGGCGACGTAAGCGGGCGCGTAGAAGCCGATGCCGAACCCGCGGCCCCAGTAATGGCCGTGCCATCCACCGTGCCAGCCATGCCCGCCGTGCCAATGCGCGGAAGCGGCGGTCGGGGTAAGCGCAGCCGCCGCGATCGCGGTGGTGGCGCCGAGAGCGATAACGAGCTTGCGGATCATTGTAGTTCTCCTGGGTTCAAGGGGATGTGCCTGCCACATCCTGCTCATCTGTCGCCGCCAGCCAGCGAAAGGTTCACGCGCGCAAGGGATTTCGCGCAGGGGCCAATAACCTTTTGAATACAGTGGCTTAACCGGAGCCGGTTTCTGTGTGAAGCAGGCCGCTTGCCGGACGTGGCCGTTCCAGCCAACCTAACGCCGCCGAAGACGACCGGCATGTAACGAGGGGCGACAAGAATCTTGTCCCTCGCCTTGAACCTGACCGCCGCTGCCCGCGACTACTTCACGAGCCGGACGGCCCTGCCGATGCAAACGACTTCGGACGAGGTACTGATATCGAGGATCGCAGGTGGCGATCGGCTTGCCATGCAGGTGCTGTTCGCGCGGCACCATGTGCGGGTTTACCGGTTCGTGCTGCGGCTCGTGCGCAACGAGGCGACCGCGGAGGATCTGATCAGCGAAGTGTTCCTCGATGTCTGGCGGCAAGCCGGAAAGTTCGAGGGACGATCCGCCGCCTCTACCTGGCTGCTCGCGATCGCGCGCTTCAAGGCGTTGTCGGCGCTGCGGCGCAGGCCGGAGGAGGAACTGGACGACGAGACGGCCGCGGCGATCGAGGATACATCGGACGATCCCGAGGTCGCGCTGGAGAAGAAGGACAAGGGTGCGGTCTTGCGCCAATGCCTGACCAAGCTTTCGACCGAGCATCGCGAGATCATCGATCTCGTCTACTACCACGAGAAGTCCGTGGAGGAAGTGGCGGCGATCGTCGGCATCCCGGAAGCGACGGTCAAGACAAGGATGTTTTACGCACGCAAGAAGCTGGGTGAAATTTTGAAGGAAAATGGAGTCGAACGAGGTTGGCCATGAACACGAAAAACAAAGAAGCGCAGAACCGCGCCGACATCGAGCAACTCCTGCCCTGGCATGCGGCGGGAACGCTGAGCCGTCGCGACGCCGAGCGTGTCGAAGATGCGCTCGCTCACGACGCCGAGCTCGCACGCCGTTACGAAATGGTCCGGGAGGAACTGGGCGAAACTATCCGCCTCAACGAAACGCTCGGCGCGCCCTCGGCGCGTGCGATGGAAAAACTCTTTGCCAAGATCGATGCCGAGCCTGCGCGCAAGCCGGCCATGTCACTCAATCTCGGAGCGCGCATCGCGGAATTCTTCGCGAGCTTGTCGCCGCGCACGCTGGCCTGGTCGGCGAGCGCCGCCGTCCTCGCCATTCTGCTTCAGGCGGCGATCCTTGCCGACGTCGTGCTCAAGGAACACCGGACGGCCGGCTATCAGACGGCATCGGCGCCGGCGACGGCACCGGTAGATGGCGCGTTCGCGCTTATCCGTTTCGCGCCGCAGGCGAGCGCCGCCGACATCACCAAATTCCTCGAGGCCAACAAGGCGTCGATCGTCAGCGGCCCGACGGCGGGCGGCATGTACCGCGTCCGCATCGCCGTTACCGGCCTGCCGAAAGCGGACCTCGCCGCTATCGTGAAGAAATTGCAGGAAGACAAGGTCGTCGGCTTCATCGCGACGACGGAGTGACCGAGTTCGTGTAAACTAGCCTTGCACCGGAGATCACGCCATGCGCGCTCATCGGAATGCCCTCCTTCTCATCGCAACCGCGGCGATTCTTTGCGCCGCTCCGATCGCCGCCTCCGCGCAGAAATATCGCGGCGAAGGTCCCGGCATGCGCATGCCGCAGCGCGGCGGCGAAGGCGGCTATCACGGCGGCCGCGGCATGGGCGGATGGGGTGTCGTTCCCGGCATCCTGATGACCATTCCGCAAGTGGTGCCGCAGCAGCCGGTCACCGAAAGCCGGCAGACGCCGCCGAGGCGACAGCAGCCACGGCGCAACGCGGGCAACACCGCGCCGCCGGCCAATGCGCCGATGGTGCCGGATGAGGTCGTGATCGAGGTACCGAACAGTATCTCGCCAGCGGCAGTGAATGCGCTTGAGCGGCGTCACCGGCTCACCCGGCTGGAGTCGTTGCAGGTGCAGCTTACCGGCACGACCTATTTCCGCTGGCAGATCCCCGACCGGCGGTCTGTGCCGACCGTCGTGCGCGCGCTGCAACGCGACCGCGTGGTGGCGTCGGCGCAACCGAATTACCTGTTCACGCTGCAACAGCAGACCGAAGCGAAAGCGGCGAGCGACACCAAACCCGCCGCGGTAGCGAGCGAAGGCGACCCGGCGCAATACGAACTCTCCAAGCTGCATCTGCCGCAAGCGCATGGCGTCGCCAAAGGCGACAACGTGCTGGTGGCGGTGATCGATTCCGGCGTCGACGTCGCGCATCCCGAGCTCGCCGGGGCGATCGCTGCGACTTTCGACACGCTCAAGCCGCCGATGAAGCCCCATTCGCATGGCACGGCCATCGCCGGGCTTATCGCTGCGCATGCGCGGCTGATGGGATCGGCGCCTGCGGCGCGGATTCTCGCAGCGCGCGCATTCGATCCGGTCGGCGGCACCGCGGAAGGCACCACGTTTAATATCCTCAAGGCGATCGACTGGGCGGCGGCGAACAATGCGCGCGTCATCAACATGAGCTTCGCCGGACCGTCCGACCCGGCGATCCACCGCAGCATCGAGGCCGCATTCAAGAAGGGCATCGTGCTGATCGCGGCCGCCGGCAATGACGGACCGAAGTCGCCGCCGCTTTTCCCGGCCGCCGATCCCGAAGTGATCGCGGTGACGGCGACCGACGCCGAAGACAAGCTTTTCGCGCAGTCCAACCGCGGCAAGCACATCGCGGTCGCCGCGCCCGGCTCCGAGATTCTCGTGGCGGCGCCCGACGCGAGCTACCAGGTGCAATCCGGCACCTCGTTTTCGGCGGCGGAGGTGAGCGGCATCGTCGCGCTGATGCTCCAGCGCAAGCCCGATCTGACACCGGCGGCGGTGCGCGCGATCCTCACCGCGACGGCGAAGGATCTCGGGCCGAACGGCCGCGACGACGATTTCGGCGCAGGTCTTGCGGACGCCTTCCGCGCGGTGACGGAAGACGCGCCGGCGACGAAAGTCGCGACCGAGGAAAAGCCCGACGTGAAGCCCGCGCGCAAGAAACGCGTCACCAGCGAAGCGCGCTGAGGATCAGCGGCCGGCCGCGTACCCCTGCATGCCGCGCGGGTTGGCGGCGGCGCGGCGGCGCTCGCCGACGCGCGAGGCCGCGGTCAGGCGGCCCTCCGACCAGTCCGGACCGACTTCGACCTCGTGCCCGCGGCGGCGCAACTCCTTGATCGCGGTCTCGCCGACGCGGCCTTCGATCACCAGCACGCCGGGGCGCGCCTCGCGCGGCCAGAACGACGCCGCGAAATGCTCCGAATGCCAAGCCGGCGCGTCGATCGATTCCTGCAAGTTCATGCCGGCGTGCACATGGCGCAGGAAGAACTGGGCGATCCACTGATCCTGCTGATCGCCGCCGGGCGAACCCCAGGCGAGATACGGCTCGCCGTCGCGCAACGCCATCGACGGCGTCAACGTCGTGCGCGGCCGCTTGCCCGGCGCGAGCGCATTCGGGTGCTCCGGATCGAGCCAGAACTGCTGCGCGCGCGTGCCGAGACAAAAACCGAGCGCAGGAATCGTCGGCGATGATTGCAGCCAGCCACCGGACGGCGTCGACGACACCATGTTGCCGTCCTTATCGATGATGTCGAAATGCACGGTGTCGCCGCGCATCACGCCTGCGGTGTCGAGCTTGGCGTCCTCGACCTCGATCATGCCCGGATCGTGGGTGTCGTCATGCGTCCAGAGCTTGCCGACGGTCGGCTCGCCCGCGCCGGCAACTTTTTGCGCGCCACCCGCGACGCGCACCGGAAGCTGCTTGCCATAGCCGTCGATCGTGCCCGGCCGTTGCTCGAGCGAGGCTTTGTCGCCGATCAGTTTCTTTCGCTCGGCGTTATAGGCGTCGGAGAGCAGCGTCTCGAGCGGGACCTGCACGAAATCCGGATCGCCGTAGAATTTGTCGCGGTCGGCGTAGGCGAGCTTCGAGGCTTCGACCAGCGTGTGGATAAAGCCGGCATCGGCCGGATCGATCCTGCCGAGATTGAACTGCTTCATCAGCGCGAGCTGCTGAAGCATCGCCGGCCCCTGGCTCCAGACGCCGCACTTACACACCGTATAGTTCTGATACACGAGCGTCGCCGGCGCTTCGACAGTCGGATGCCAGCGCGCCATGTCCGCGCCGGTGAGCACGCCGCGATGACGCTCACCGCTGGTGTCCATCACGTCCTGCGTGCGGCAGAACTTGTCGATCGCCTCGGCCACGAAGCCTTGCGACCACATCTTGCGCGCGCGCTCGATCTGCGCGTCGCGATTGCCGCCCGCGCTTTCGGCTTCGCGCAGGATACGTTCGTACGTGTCGGCGAGCGTTCGGTTGGTAAACATCGAGCCCGGCTGGGGCACTTTTCCGCCGGGCAGATAGACATTCGCCGACGTTGGCCAGTGATCGCGGAATAGTTCTTCGACCATCTGGATGGTCGCGGTTGCGCGCTCGACCAGCGGATGGCCGTTGCGCGCGTAAGAAATCGCTGGAGCGAGCACGTCGGCAAGCTTCATCGTGCCGTAATCGCGCAGCAGCAGCATCCAGGTCTCGAACATGCCGGGCACGCAACAGGCAAGCAGACCGGTGCCGGGCACGAGGTCGAGGCCGAGTTCGTCGCGATAATGCTTGATGGTGGCGCCGGCGGGCGCGGGGCCCTGCCCGCAGATTACTTCAACCTTGCGCTTGCGCGTGTCGTAAAGGATCACCGGCACGTCGCCGCCCGGACCGTTGAGATGCGGCTCGACAACCTGCAGCGTGAACGCGGTGGCGACCGCCGCATCGAACGCGTTGCCGCCTTTTTCCAGCGCCGCCATGCCGACGGCGGTGGCGATCCAGTGCGTCGTGGTGACGACGCCGAAGGTGCCTTCGATCTCGGGGCGGGTGGTGAACGGATTGGGATTTATTTTGGAGACGTTTGCCGGCATGGAAACCCTTGTGCTGTGCGTGCCCAATCTAAGCTTTTTGCCGCGCGCGTCGAGCTACCTTTCCCACGGCCAAAGCTCCGCCGGCCCTGTTTTTTGTGCCGGCGCGGGCGCGCCCGTCTTTCCCCGCCCTCGCGGGGACAAGCTTTTTCCCCCGGCGTAAACGCCGAGGGGATGGAGCGCCGCAAGGCGCCACATCGTCTTCGCGCCTTGTGAGCGCGAGCGCGTCCGGCGAGACGCGCTGCGCCCTGCGGCGCTCCATCGCGGCGATTTCTGTCCCCAGGCCCGCGTTTCCGGGGACTTGA
>DASZVZ010000062.1:0-28798 GCA_035546875.1 Pseudolabrys sp. | reverse complement strand
TCGACCTGTCACGCCCGAGAAGGCGGGCGGCGCCGCGCGCAGCCATAACTGGCGCTCCGTTGCCGACCTTGTCGCGTTGGTTTATTGCTTGAGTCCAAGCGCCCGTAGCTCAGCTGGATAGAGCGTTGCCCTCCGAAGGCAAAGGTCAGAGGTTCGAATCCCCTCGGGCGCGCCACTTCAATACGTCAGCATGAACACAATGCCGCGGCCGCCGGTGCAGGGACCGACGCGTGCACTGAACCGGTGACGCGTCAGCGTGGTGGCAGTTGCCGCTGCGATCGGCGTGCCGCGTATCGTAAAATTCAAACCTGACAGCGGCTTGACCCATCCGGCATGGTGGCATTGCCATACCGGCTTTGGCAGGCAAAATGCAGCGGGCGCCACCAAGGGGAGGAATGACAATGCCGATCTCACGCCGTTCATTGATCAAAGCACTCGGCGTTGCGCCGGCCGCGACGCTGCTGCCGCACACCGCATTGGCTGCTTATCCGGATCGGCCGATCCATCTCGTCGTACCGTTCGCGCCGGGCGGCAATGCCGACATCGTCGGCCGCCTGGTCGGCCAGGGAATGTCGGAAGCGCTCGGCCAGCCGGTGGTGATCGACAACCGCGGCGGCGCCGGCGGCAGCATCGGCGCGGAAGCGGTCGCGCACGCGACGCCCGACGGCTACATGCTGCTGGTCGGCTCGAACGGGCCGCTCACCGTCAACCCGTTCGTGCAAGCCAAGATGACCTATGATCCGCAAAAGGATCTGACGCCGGTCGCGCTCACGAGCTATGTGCCACACGTCATCATCGTCACGAGTTCGCTGCCTGCAAAGACGATTCCCGAACTGATCGCGCTGTCGCACAAGCAGCAGGTCAGCATCGCGACAAGCGGCGTCGGCAGCGCGACACATCTCACGCTCGCGCGTTTCAACGCGCAAACCGGCGCCAAGCTCGTGCACGTGCCGTACCGCAGCGGCGGCTCGCTCCTGCCGGATCTGATCAGCGGCCATATCCAGGCGGCAATGACGGAATTCTCCACGGCGCTGCCGCAGCACAAGGGCGGCAAGGCGCGCATCATCGGCATCGCGGCCGCGCAGCGCTCCAAGCTCGCGCCGGAAGTGCCGACCATGATCGAGGGCGGCGTGAAGGATTTCATCGCATCGAGCTACATCGGCATCGTCGCGCCGGCGAAGACGCCGCAGGACGTGATCGCGCAATTGCAGAAATCGGTGGTGAAAACGCTAAGCGGTAATTCGACCGCCGCCGACAAGCTGCGCGGCATGGGCTCGGAGATCGCGACCGCCGAGCAGATGACGCCGGCCGGCTTCGGCGCGTTCATCAAGACGGAATACGAGAACGCACGCAAGGCCGCCGAGCTCGCCGGACTGAAGCCGCAATGAGCGAATTCGCGCTGCCGCGCGGGGCGTGCGACTGTCACTGTCACGTTTTCGGTCCGGCTGCCCGGTTTCCATACGCGGAGCCGCGCAGCTACACGCCCGACGACGCGCCGCTCGAGACCTACATCGCGCTGCTCGACCGTCTCGGCTTCGACCGCGGCGTCATCGTGCAGCCGAGCGCCTACGGCCGCGACAACAGCGCCACGTTCGACGCCATCACGCGCGAGCCGAGGCGCTTGCGCGCGGTCGCCGTCGGCGGCGCGGAATTGAATGCAACGAAGCTAAAGGAGTGGCATGCGCTCGGCGTGCGCGGTCTGCGCGCCAATGAATTCCGCCGCGACGGCAAGCCATTCTACCAGAACGGCGTGCGTCTCGTCGAAATCGAGCCGCTCTATACCGCGATGGCCGATCTCGGCTGGCATTTGCAGCTCTGGCTCGATGCGCGCGATCTGCCCGACATGATGGCGGCGCTTTCGCGCGTGCCGGTGCCGGTCGTGGTCGATCACATGGGCCGCATGGAGCATCATCACGGTATCGGTCATCCCGGCTTCCAGGCGCTGCTGCGCGGCGTTGGAAGCGGAAAATTCTGGGCGAAATTGTCCGGCACCTACCGGCTCGGCGCCACCGCGCCGGATTACGCGCAGGCGCGCCCGTTCCACGACGCGCTCGTCGCCGCCAATCCACGGAATCTCGTGTGGGGCACCGACTGGCCGCATCCGAGACCCGACGGGCCGGTTCCCGACGCCGCAAGGCTGCTCAAGGTGTTCCTCGACTGGACGAGCGAACCCGCGCGCACCGCTATCCTCGCCGACAATCCGGCGCGGCTCTACGATTTTCCGCCGCCCTGATGCGGCGTGCGCAATGATGTCTTATATCCCGGGCACTCCAGTTGAGGAGCGCCATCATGAAACTGCCCGGCCCCGATCATCCGATCGCCATCGTCCCGAACAAGAACCGCGTCCGCGTCATCTTCGACGGCAAGGTCATTGCCGATACGACCAACGCGCTGACGCTGACCGAAGCGTCCTACAAGCCCGTGCAATACATCCCGCGCGGCGACGTCGACATGGCGCAGCTGGTGCCCACCCGGCATGCGACGCACTGCCCGTACAAGGGCGACGCCAGCTATTTCACGATCAAGGGAAGTAACGGCAAGGGCGAGAACGCGGTGTGGAGTTACGAGACGCCGTTCTCGGCGGTGGCGCCGATTGCCGGGCATCTCGCGTTCTATCGCAATCGCGTCGACGCGATCGAGGAGATGCCGTCGTGATAAAACGCGGGGACGATCAGCTCGCCAGCATGGCGTTGAGCTGCATGTGGTCGATGTGCGACGGCTCGTTCGCCCGCGACTGGTCGCGCTGCGTCTGACGTCGCGGCTTCGGTACATAACTGTCGCCGACCTGCAGCATCGGGCGCGGGCGCATCAGGATCGACATCAGCCGGTCTTGCAGCGCCTTCGGCGACGTCGGCTTGATCAGGAATTCATGCACGCCGGCGCGCATCGCCTCGTTCACGAAATGGCGCTCGGCCCGGTAGGTCAGCATGATGATCGGCAGGTTCGGACGCGGAAACACGCCGGGCGAACGCACGATGCGCAGCACTTCGGGGCCGCTCAGGATCGGCATGTCCCAGTCGAGCAGCATCACGTCCGGATCCGACGTGCGGATCGCCTCGAGCGCGCCGAGGCCGTCACCGACCTCGATCACCGACTTGGCGCCGAGATTCATCAGCATGATGCGCGTGACCTTGCGCATATACGGATTGCCGTCGGCCACGAGAATATTGAGGCCGTCGATGAGCTTTTTAACGAGCTTGGTGGACATGGTGCATTGCGCAGCTAATAGGCCCTATGGGGCAAAAAACTAGCCAGCAGACCCTGTCATTTCCTAAGTCCGACCGCTCAATTTGTAACTATCAACACCGCCGGCGGCAGGCGGCGTTATGCTGAACAAACTATTGACGCCACCGCTACCGCCTTGCGCGCTCAATGCAAACTCGGGCCCTTGAGGAATTTCGCCCGGTCGGACGAATTCACCCGCACGTCAAATGTGACACCCTCGCGATAAAGTGTAAGCGGCACTTCGACCCCGGCGGCGCCGAGCGACCAAATGCGACGATAGAAGCCGGCGAGCGTCGATACTTTTTCGCCCGCGACCGACACCACCACATCGCCGGTCTTTATCTCGGCGCGCGCGGCCGGCCCCTTCGGCGCGATGCCGACGACGACAATCCTGTCCTCAATCTCGGTCGAATAGATTCCGAGCCACGGCCGCTGCGGGCGGTTGGTGCGGCCGAATTTCATGAGGTCGCTGTAGATCGGCTTCAAGAGATCGATCGGCACCACCATGTTGAGATGCTCGCTCTTGCCGGCGCGCTCGCGCTCGACCTGCAACGAGCCAATTCCGATGAGTTCGCCCTTGGACGAGATCATCGCGGTGCCGCCCCAGTTTGGATGGGCGGGATAGGTGAAAATCGCCTCGTCGAGCACGTATTCCCAATAGCCGGCGAACTCCTGCTTGGCGGCGATGCGCGCGGCGAGCGAGCGCGTGCGCCCGCCGGCGCCGCCGATCACGACGCGCTCGCCGATTTCCGCGGCCTTCGACGAGCCGAGTTCGAGCGTCGGCAAATCGAAGCGGCCGAGCGGCTGCACCAGACCGAAACCGGTTTCCTGGTCGTAGCCGAGCGCATGGCCCTCGACCACGCGGCCGTCGGAAAGATGCAGCCAGATGGTCGCGGCCTCCGTGATCAGGTAGCCGATGGTGAGCACCACGCCGCTGCCGATCAGCACGCCGTTACCGGCCCGCTCGGTGCCGAGCGTTTCCGCGGTGAAGGCGGTCGCCGGAATGATGGAATGCAGACCGACCACGGCGCTGAGCGCCTGGTCGAGATCGTAGCCGTAGTCCTCGCGCCGCGGCTGCGCGGCGGCAGGCACTTTCCACTCGGTCAACGCGGCCATTCGGGGCTCCCCTCTGCGTCATTCCTATCATACGTATGCATGCGCGCGCGGGAAGCCACTGCGCGCCGTGCTAAGGTCGCAACCCGAACGCCATGGTCCCGCTCTCCATCCTCGATCTTTCGCCCGTCGCGACCGGCTCCAGCGGAGCGGCCGCGCTGCGTAATACGCTCGATCTCGCGCAACTCGCCGACCGCCTCGGCTTCACGCGCTACTGGGTCGCCGAGCATCACAACCTGCCGAACATCGCGAGCGCGGCGCCCGATCTCATGATGGGACAGATCGCGGCGATTACGAAAACCCTGCGTGTGGGCTCCGGCGGCGTGATGCTGCCCAATCACGCACCTTTGATGGTGGCAGAGCGCTTCAAGCTGCTGGAGGCGCTCTATCCCGGCCGTATCGATCTCGGCCTCGGCCGCGCGCCCGGCACCGATCCGGCTACATCCTACGCGTTGCGGCGGCGGCAGGGCATCAGCGAGGAGGACGATTTCCTCGAGCGCTTCAACGAACTGATGCTGTTGGAGACGCGCGGCTTTCCGCCCGGCCATCCTTTCCAAAATATTCGCGCGATGCCGTCCGACGTGCCGCTGCCGCCGATCTTCCTGCTCGGCTCGTCGGACTACAGCGCGCAACTCTCCGCGCAGATCGGCGCGGCGTTCGCGTTCGCGCATCACTTCGCCAATTTCGACGCGGTGGAAGCAATGCGACTCTACCGCGACAACTTCCGCCCGTCGCCCGCGCATGCGAAGCCTTACGGCATTCTCGGCGTGCACGTCGTTTGCGCCGACAGCGACGCGGAAGCGGAGAGGCTTGCGAGCACCGTCGATCTCAATTTCGTGCGCCGCGCGAAAGGCGAATATCTGCCGCTCGCCTCGCCGGAAGAAGCGTCGGCCTACGATTATTCGCCGGTCGACCGCGCGCGCATCGCGCAAGGCCGCACGCGGCTTTTCGTCGGCAGCCCGCCGACCGTGATGGCGCGGCTAAAGCCGCTGATCGAGGCGACACGCGCCGACGAGGTCATGGTCACGAGCATGATTCACAGCCACCCGGCGCGCAAGCATTCCTACGAATTGCTGGCGCAGGCGTTCGAATTGAAAAGGCCGTGATCGGCTGGTTCGCGGCCCGTGCGCTATGCTAGGAATTCGGCCGGGCGATCAAAGTATTCAATAAAACGCCGCGTTTATGGGAGGTCACATTGGGCAAGCAGTTCACACTCACCGCAGCCGACAAGCACTCGCTCGGCGCCTATCGCGCCGATCCGCAGGGTACGCCGAAGGGCGGGCTGGTGGTGATCCAGGAAATTTTCGGCGTCAATCACCACATCCGCGCGGTCTGCGACCGGCTCGCGGCGCTCGGCTACGCCGCTGTCGCGCCAGCGGTGTTCGACCGCTTCGTGCGCAATTTCGAGAGCGGCTACACGCCGGACGAGATCGCGCATGCGCGCAGCTATCTCGGCAATCTCAACTGGGACAACATGGTGAAGGACATGGCGGCGGCGGCCGGCGATCTAAAAGGCGTCGGCCCGGTCGGCGTCATCGGCTTCTGCATGGGCGGCACCGCGGCGTTTCTCGCCGCCTGCCGCGTGCCCGGCATGTCGGCGGCGGTCTCCTTTTACGGGGGCATGATCGCCAAGTTCGCCGATGAGAAGCCGAAGTGCCCGATGCAGATGCATTTCGGCGAGAAGGACGACGGCATTCCGCTCACGACGGTCGAAGAGATCAAGAAGAAGCGGCCCGAGGCCGAAGTCTACATCTATCCCGGCGCGGCGCACGGCTTCTATTGCGACGAGCGCGCAAGCTACAACAAGGCCGCCGCGGATCTCGCCTGGAGCCGCACGACGGAATTCCTTGCGAAGCACATGAAGAAATAGTTCGGCGCCGAATTAGCGCTGCGGCATTTGAAAAGTGAAAGCTGTCGTGCCGGAGATTGATCCGGCCACGCCATTCGCTCCTGCGCTTTGCCGTCAGGTCAGAACCAGCGTTCCTTCACGACGATCGTATCGCCGGGCTGGATTGGATAATTGAGCGGCACGCTGCCGCGAATGTGCTGCTGCGCGGTGTTGCGCGTGAGCTCGACGTTGCTCTTGTTGGCGCGCGGCGAAAATCCGCCGGCGATGGCGACGGCGGCTTCCGCCGTCATGTTGGCGACGTAAGGATACTGTCCGGGATTTGTCACTTCGCCGAGAATGAAGAACGGACGGTAGGCTTCGATCTCGACGCTGACGTGTGGCTCGCGCACGTAACCGTGCTTGAGCTTGTCGGTGATGACCTGCGCGAGCTGTTGCGTCGAGAGACCGCGCGCCGACACGGTGCCGATGAGCGGCAGGTTGACGTTGCCGCCTGCGTCGACCGTGTAGCTGTTGGTGATGCCTTCCTGGCCGAACACGACGACGCGCAACTTGTCGCCGGCATCGAGCGTGTATCCCGCCGAGTAGGTCGCCGGCGCCGAGCCGTATCCGTAGGGCGCGGCGGGTTGCGGCGCATAGGCACCGCCGCGCGGCGCGGGCGCGTATTGCGGCTGCGGCGCGGCGTATTGTTGTGGCGGCGCGGCATACTGCTGCGGCGCGGCGTATTGCTGCCCCGCGCCGTATTGAATGACGTAAGGCGGCTGCACGTAGACCGGCTGCTGAGCGGACGAGCGGTGGCTCGTGAACAGGCCGCGCTCGCCGCTCGAGGCTTGCGCCTGCACGACCGGCTGCTGCACGGCCGGCTGCTGGCTGAAGAAGTTGTGGCTGTTGGTGAAGAGGCCTCGCCCTTGCGAGGCGGGCTGCTGCGGGGGCTGCTGGACCGGCGCTTGCGCCATAACCGGCGGCGCGGCCGGCTGCGGCGCCGGCTGCTGCACCATCGCCACGGTCTGCCCGGTCTGCGGATCGACGACGTAATAAGCAGGCGCCTGCCGCCGCGCGCAGGCGGCGGCCAACAACGCAGCCAGCAACACGATCAGAAGGCGGGCTCCCCGCATCGGGAAAATCGGGCTCCGGCCGGCGAATATGAGGCCCGATTAACGCTTTGTATGGTTAAGAAAGTCTAACTACGCAGGCATTCCGGCCGCGGGTCCCACGCGCGCGCGCCTTCGACCCTCGCCGGACCGGTAACCCGGAATCCATGGCCTGCAGCGTTGCGGAATATCGATTCCGGGACCGGACCTCCGGTCCCGGAGTGCTACGCGGGCTGCGCCGCCTTCACACCCGTGCCGATTGGGCACGACACGCCGGTGCCGCCGAGACCGCAATAGCCGAACGGATTCTTGGCGAGATATTGCTGGTGGTAGTCCTCGGCGAAATAGAATTCCGGCGCGTCGAGAATTTCCGTCGTCGCCGGCGGGAAACCCTTCTTCTTCAGTTCCCGCTCGTACATCGCCTTCGAGGCTTCCGCCGCCTGGCGCTGCTCCGGCGTGTACACATAGATGCCGGAGCGATATTGCGTGCCGACGTCGTTGCCCTGACGCATGCCCTGCGTGGGATCGTGACTCTCCCAGAACGTCTTGAGGAGTTGCTCGTAGCTGATCACCTTTGGATCGAACACGACGCGCACGACTTCATTGTGCCCGGTCCGGCCCGTGCACACTTCCTCATAGGTCGGATTGGGCGTGAAGCCGCCCGCATAGCCGACCGCCGTTACGTGAATGCCGTCGCCGAGCTCCCAGAATTTGCGTTCGGCGCCCCAGAAGCAGCCGAGGCCGAACATCGCCGTCTCCAGGCCTTGCGGATAAGGGCCTTTGAGCGCGCGCTTGTTGACGAAATGATTGCTCGCGGTCGGGATCGCCTGCGCACGGCCGGGCAACGCTTCGCCTGCCTTGGGCATGTCGACCGACTTCTTGAACATGAACATTGGCGTTCCTCCTGCCATCGTTGGCCCAAATATAGGCTCGCGCGCGCTCGAGCGCACGGGATAGTCCGATCACGTCTTGGCAAGAACGGAACAAAAGCGGCTCACGGCCGCGCGAGTTTCGCCTAGCGCGCGTATCCGATGAGCGGTTTGCGCTTGCGGCCGAGCATGATCAGCACGATTCCGAACACGCCGAGCACGGCCCAGCTCGGCCAGGCGAGCGCAGTGACCACGATCGGGTCCCAGGCCCACGGGCCGACTTTGGTTTCGACCAGCGGCTTGAGGCTTTGCAGGCTGCCGGCATTGATGATGTCCCAGAGCGCGCGGACATTGGTAATGAAGACGGCGCTGCCGGCGATGGATTTCATGCCGTCGTAGATGACGAGGATGAATGCGCCGGCCAGGCACAAAAGGCCCAGAAAGCGAAACAGAAAACGGATCATGGCCGTCCGGCTTTAAGCGTACCCCCAAAGCAATTAGCGCGCGGCGCGCCGCGGTTCAACCGGCCCACACGCGGCGGGCCCTTTCCCTTGAGCTATCGTCGTTTTTTCCGCTAACGTCGCGGTTCCGGGCAGCCCGGAAAGTCATGGAGTAACAATGCCCGCCAAGCCGCCGAAGGGCTTAACCCGCCCTACCTTCACCGACCAGGAAGCATTGCAGTTTCACAGCGTCGGGCGTCCCGGCAAGCTGGAAGTCGTCGCCACCAAGCCGATGGCGACCCAGCGCGACCTCTCGCTCGCCTATTCGCCGGGCGTCGCCGTTCCGGTGCTCGCCATCGCCGAAGATGCAAGCCGCGCCTACGACTACACGGTGAAGGGCAATTTCGTCGCTGTCATCACCAACGGCACGGCGATCCTCGGACTCGGCAACCGCGGCGCGCTGGCGGCAAAGCCGGTGATGGAAGGCAAGGCGGTGCTGTTCAAGCGCTTCGCCGACATTGATTCGATCGATCTCGAAGTCTCGACCGAAAATCCCGATGAATTCATCAACTGCGTGAAATACCTCGGCGCCGGCTGGGGCGGCATCAATCTCGAGGACATCAAGGCGCCCGAGTGCTTCGTGATCGAGCAACGCCTGCGCGAGCTCATGGACATTCCGGTCTTCCATGACGACCAGCACGGCACCGCGATCATCTCGGCCGCCGGACTGATCAATGCGCTGCATCTCACCGGCCGCGACATCAAGACCACGAAGCTCGTGTGTAACGGCGCCGGCGCCGCCGGTATCGCCTGTCTCGAATTGCTGAAAGCCATCGGCTTCCGGCCGGAGAACCTGATCCTCTGCGACACCAAGGGCGTGATCTATCAGGGCCGCAAGGACGGCATGAACCAATGGAAGTCGGGTTATGCGGTCAAGACCGATGCGCGCACGCTCGCCGATGCACTCAAAGGCGCTGACGTATTCTTCGGCCTGTCGGCAAAGGGCGCGGTGACCAAAGAGATGGTCAAGTCGATGGCGCCAAAGCCGATCATCTTCGCCATGGCCAATCCGGATCCGGAAATCACCGCCGAGGAAGTCGCCGAAGTTCGCGACGACGCCATCATGGCGACCGGGCGCTCCGACTATCCGAACCAGATCAACAACGTGCTGGGCTTCCCCTACATCTTCCGCGGCGCGCTCGACGTGCGCGCCTCGGCGATCAACATGGAGATGAAGATCGCCGCCGCGCAGGCGCTCGCCGATCTCGCGCGCGAGGACGTGCCGGACGAAGTTGCCGCCGCCTACGGGGCGCGGCCGAAATTCGGCCCGGACTACATCATTCCCGTCCCGTTCGATCCGCGGCTCATCTCGGCGGTGCCGCCCGCCGTGGCCA
This sequence comes from Pseudolabrys sp., assembly GCA_035546875.1. Lineage (GTDB taxonomy): Bacteria > Pseudomonadota > Alphaproteobacteria > Rhizobiales > Xanthobacteraceae > Pseudolabrys. The sequence continues at coordinate 18,820 of DASZVZ010000062.1, read as the reverse complement.
AGGCCGCGATGGATACCGGCGTCGCGCGGCGCCCGATCGTCGACATGGACGGCTATCGCGAGCAACTGCGCTCGCGCCGCGATCCGATCGCGGGCACGCTGGTGCAGGTGTTCGCGCGCCTGCGCCGCCAGCCCAAGCGCGTGGTGTTCGCCGAAGGCGAAGAAGAACAGGTGATCCGCGCCGCGGCGAGTTTCGTGCATCAGGGGCTCGGCACCGCGTTGCTCGTCGGCCGCGAGGACCGCGTGCAGGAAGCCGCGCGCGAGGCCGGCATCGATCTCGGCGACGGCATGGAGGTCGTGAACGCACGGCTTTCAACCCGCAACGCCGTTTACACCAATTATCTCTACGAGCGATTGCAGCGGCGCGGCTTTCTGCTGCGCGATTGCCAGCGCATGGTGAACCAGGACCGCAATCATTTCGCCGCCTGCATGGTGGCGCTCGGCGATGCCGACGCCATGGTCACGGGCGTGACGCGCAATTTCTCGGTTGCGCTCGAGGACGTGCGCCACGTGATCGACGCCAAGCCCGGCCACCGCGTGATCGGCGTATCGCTGATCCTGGCGCGCGGGCGAACCGTGCTGGTCGCGGATACCGCCGTGACCGAGATGCCCACAGCCCAGGAGTTGGCCGACATTGCCGTCGAGGCGGCCGGCGTGGCGCGCCGGCTCGGCCATGAGCCGCGCCTCGCGCTTCTGGCGTTTTCCAATTTCGGTCAACCACCTGGCGAGCGTTCGACCCGCGTGCAGGATGCCGTCCGCATCCTCGACGGTAAGCGGGTGGATTTCGAATATGACGGTGAAATGGCCGCCGACGTGGCACTCAACGCGGAGCTCGCGGCGCCCTACCCATTCAACCGGCTATCCGGACCTGCTAATGTGCTGGTCATGCCGGCGTTTCATTCCGCGTCGATCTCCACCAAGATGGTGCAGGAGCTTGGCGGCGCGACCGTCATCGGTCCGCTGCTGGTCGGGCTCGACCGGCCGGTGCAGATCGTGCAGCTCGGCGCGAAAGACAACCAGCTGGTCAATATGGCTGCGCTCGCGGCGTTCAATGTAAGCGGGTAACTGCCGCAGGGCTGCGGCGACGTAAGTTCGCAAGTGGGGAATTCCGTGCGTACGGATGCGGTGGGTGGCGCGCCCGATGGGCGCGCGTTTCGTAATGCCGGCAGGAAGCGCTTTCTCCTGCTCGCGAGCACGGCCTTCGTCAGCGTGACACTGGTCGAGGCTGCCGCGGCAGCCGATCAGGTATACACGCCGCCGGCCGGCACGACGCAAAACGTTTCGACCGTGATTTCGGACGGCGGCACCGCCACCGCGGTGAAGATGCAGGGCGCCGGCACAGTCGTGCTATCGGCCACCAACACCTACAGCGGCGGCACCACGATCTCGAAGGGCACGCTGGAAGCGACGAACAACAGCTCGATCGGCACCGGCGCATTGACGCTCGACGGCGGCGCGTTCAAGGCGGCAACCGGCAGCAGCCTGAACATTGCGAACAACGTGCTGCTCAATAACGCCGGCGGCACCGTCAACACCAACGGCACGACGCTGGAATTGTCGGGCAACATCGGCAACGGCAACGGCGGCAAAGGCGCGCTGAATGTCACCGGCAACGGCACGCTCGTGCTTTCCGGCAACAATTTCTACACGGGCCCGACCAATGTGCTGAGCGGCACGCTGGTCGCCGCCTCGGGCAATGCGTTCTCGCCGTCGAGCATGCTGACCATCAACAGCGGCGCAGCGGCGGTGATCAGCGACGGCCTGTTCGCCGCGATCGGCCCGCTCGCGGGCGGCGGATCGCTGGTGATCGGCCCGACCGATCCCTTCACGACCTTGCTCCTGTTCATGAACGGCAAGACCACGACATTCTCGGGATCGGTCACCGGCCAGGGCTCGCTCGAGATCGACGGGCCCGGCGCATTGACGCTGACCGGCAAGAGCAACATCGGCGGCCAGCTCGAGATCTGCTTCTGCGCCAAGGTCAGGCTCGACGGCGGGTCGTTCAAGGTGGGCAGCGGCGCCTTCATCGACGGACTTTTCAACGTCACCAACGGTGCGAGCTTCACCAGCCGCGCGTTTGTCGCGATTGGCGGCAGCATGTCGGTCACCGGGAAAGGCACAACGGTCACCGCAGGCACGACCGCAGTCGGCGGCACCACCCCCGCCAAGCTGACGATTTCCGGCGGCGCTGTGTTCAATACCGCAAACGGCGCGGAGATCGACTCGTTCTCGGGCTCGGGAATGCCGGTGGTGACGGTCACGGGCACGGGGTCGCAATGGAACGTGCATGGCGGCTTGGCGATCGGCGGCGGGTCGACTGGCGGGCCCGGAACCCTCACCATCGCAAACGGCGGAAAGGTCTATTCGCCGGCGTTCACGACGATCTCCAACGGCAGCACGCTCAATCTCGGCACCGGCAAGCTCGCCGGCTCGATCGTCACGCCGCAGATCATCAACGACGGCGCGATCGTCGCCAATTTCACCGACACGCTGAAACTCGGCGCCGACATCGACGGCAGCGGCACGCTGAACAAGAAGGGCGCCGGCACGCTGATCCTCACGGGCGACAATACCTATACCGGGAACACCACGGTCAGCGGCGGCACGCTCGAGGTCGACGGCAAGGTCGAGGACTCGTTCATCAAGGTCACCAATGGCGGGACGCTCTCCGGCACCGGCAGCGTCACGAACACGCAGATCGCCAAAGGCGGCACGCTTGCGGCCGGCAACGGCAAGGCTGGAACGACCCTCACGATCAACGGCCGCCTCGCATTCAAGGCCGGCTCGCATTATGCGACGACGCTCGGATCCTCGGGCGCGAGCAAGGTCAATGTCACCGGCAAAGCGAGCCTCAACGGCAACGTGGTCGCGACGGTCGGATCGGGCACGAGCCTCGGCAAACGGTACACCATCCTGCATTCGGGCGGCCTCGACGGCACCAAGTTCACCGGCGTCACCACCAATTCGAATTTCCTCGCCGGCCTAAGCTACACGACGACCGATGCGATCCTCACCCTGACCGGAGCGCTCGGCGCGGGCGGCGGGGTGAGCGGCAACCAGCAGGTCGCGGCCAACGCGATCAACACGTACTTCAACAGCAACGGCTCGCTGCCGGCGAATTTCTCGGCCGTCTACAATCTGACCGGCGCCGACCTGTCGCAGGCGCTCGCGCAGCTTTCCGGCGAAGCCTCGGTTTCCGGCCAGCGCAGCGCATTCCAGATGATGAACGAGTTTCTCGAGCTCATGCTCGATCCATCGGCCGACGGACGCAGCGGTGGCGGCGCGCTCGGTTTTGCTCCCGAACAGCAGGCGAAGCTGCCGCCCGACGTGACGCAGGCCTATGCGTCGGCATTCAAGGCGCCGGTCAATCCCGCATTCGAGCAACGCTGGCGGACCTGGGGCGCGGGCTTCGGCGGCTACAGCAACGCCAATGGCAACGCGGCGAGCGGCACCCATGACGTCATCGCGCGCACCTACGGCGTCGCGGGCGGCATCGACTATCGCGTCAATCCGGATACCGTCGTCGGCTTCGCGGTCGCGGGTGCAGGCGGCAACTGGAGCTTGTCGCAGGGTCTCGGCGGCGGGCACGACGATGCTTTCCAGGCCGGCATCTACGCGATGACGCATTCGGGGCCGGCCTATCTTTCGGCCGCGCTCGCCTTCGCCAACCATTGGATGTCGACCGACCGCAACGCGTTCAGCGGCGATCATCTGACCGCGAGCTTCAATGCGCAAAGTTACGGCGGCCGCGTCGAGACCGGATATCGCTTCGCGATGCTGCCGGTGAGCGTGACGCCCTACGCGGCCTTGCAGGCGCAGTCGTTCCACACGCCGGCCTACAGCGAGACCGACGTGACCGGCGGCGGCTTCGGGCTCAATTTCACCTCGCGCGACGCCAGCGACACGCGCGGCGAGCTCGGCGCGCGCTTCGACAGCAAGATGCCGCTGCGCGACGGCATGATGCTCACGTTGCGCGCCCGCGCGGCATGGGCACACGACTGGGCGGACAATTCAGCGCTGACGGCGACGTTTCAGACGCTGCCGGGCGCGAGCTTCACCGTCAACGGCGCGTCGCCGGCGAAAGATTCCGCGCTCGTGACGCTCGGCGCCGAGCTGCGGCTCAACCCGGCGTGGTCGATCGCGGCCAAGTTCGACGGCGAATTCGCAAGCAGCGTCCAGAGCTACGCCGGCACCGGCACGATCCGCTACGTCTGGTAGGCGGCGCACACTCCGCAAATCTATTTCTGCGATGGCCCACTCGAGCCGGGCGTCGCGCCGGGAGGAACGGAACGCGGTGGTTGCTCCGGAGCCTGCTGAGGCGGCGGCATTTTGGCGGCGGGCAGCGGCATCGGTTTGGCACGCCGCATCTCTTCGGGCGTCAATTTCCGCTCATGCGCCTGCGGTGGGCTCTGCGTCACCTCCGGCGGCGTCGTTTGCGCTGTGGCGCGCGCAAACCCGAAGCAACAGAAATACGCGCCGCAAATTGCCGAGAGTGCCGCAAGCACTTGAATAGCCGTAGAGAATGCTCGGTCTTTACAGCGCATAGGGCCTCTCTCAAGATAACCCAGCTAGGGGGTAGCGTCTGTCCAGAGGGGGTGGCAATGCGTGTAATTCCTATCAGCGGCTTGATCCTGTCTGCCTGCCTTTTCGCGAGCCAGGCATCCGCACAAGTCCTGCAAGCGGCCGCGGGAAAATTGACGTCATACGACGTGCACGAGGGCGCGCTGCCCGACTTCGCCAACGCCAAGCCGCTTCCGTTACCAATGTCGCGCAACGCGCCGCCTTCGCAGCGCGACGGGATTCTCAATGCACCCAATCTGCGTCATTTGTTTGGAGCAGCCAAATCCCTGCAGGGCGCGACCGGCAGCGGCGAGAGCAATCCGGTCAGGCTGTTCGCGCCGCGGGAAAACCGCAATGCGGCGGCGCCCGACGCCGACATCGTGCCGAACCAGTTCGGCACGCAAAACCATCCGTTCACGACATCACTCGTCAACGCCAGCGGCGATAACACGGTCAACTTCTATCCTTATCGCGCGGCGGGGAAGCTGTTCTTCAAGATCGGTACCGGCAGCTTCGTCTGTTCGGCTTCCATGGTTCAACACGGCCTCGCCGTTACCGCCGCACATTGCGTGGCCAACTACGGCGCCAAGCAGTTTTATTCGGCATGGCAATTCGTGCCCGCCTACCAGAACGGCAGCGCCCCCTTCGGGACATGGACCGTGGCGAAGGTATGGATCCTGACGGCGTATTACGCCGGCACCGACAACTGTTTCCAGGCCGGCGTCATCTGCCCCGATGACGTTGCCATTCTGGTTCTCAAGCCGAACGGCGTGAAAAAATATGCCGGCGACTACACCGGCTATTTTGGCGTGGGCTGGAACGGATACAGCTTCAACGGCTCGGCCCAGGCCTTGATCAGCCAGCTCGGCTATCCCGTCGCGCTCAATGGCGGCTCGGTCATGGAGCGAAACGACTCGCAAGGGTTCACCAATGCCGGCATGTCGAACAACACCATCATCGGCTCGTTGATGACCGGCGGGTCGAGCGGCGGCCCATGGTTGGTGAATCTCGGGATGACGCCCAGTTACGGTTGCGATTCCGGCGGCTGCACCGTCAAGGGAACAGGCTCGCAACATAACACCGTGGTCGGGGTGACTAGCTGGGGCTACCTGGCGACTGCCGGGTTCTACAGGAGCATGCAGCAAGGCGCCGCGCCGTTTACGAGCGGCAATGTCTGCGCGTTGATCAATTCGGCCTGCTTCAATCCGCGCACCGGAAGGAAAGCAGCCTGCAACATAACCTCGCCGCTCGCCTGCTGACGCGAGACGACCGAGGTATAGAGCGTGGGACGGCCGGGGCTTTACCTGCCCGCGGCCGTTCGCTTTTATAATGTCCTCAATGCATAAAGTCCGGTAATCCAGCCGGCGAAACATGCCGGAGAAAATCGCCATGTCGCAACGCACTTTGTCCGGCGTCATCGCCGCCATCGCCACCCCCGTCCGCGAAGAGGGCGCGCCCGATCACGAGCGCGCAACCAAGCTCGCGCGCTTCCTGCTCGACAACGGTTGCGACGCCCTCAATGTGCTGGGCACGACCGGGGAGGCAACCTCGTTCTCGCTCGATGAGCGCAAGGGCGTGATGAACGCCTACAAGGCCGCCGGTCTGCCGATGAACCGCCTGATGGTTGGAACCGGGGCCGCCGCGGTTTCCGACGCGGTGGCGCTCACGCGCCACGCCGCGGAGCTTGGCTTCGCCGGCGCGCTGGTGCTGCCGCCCTTCTACTATAAAGGCGTGCCCGACGACGGCCTCGTCGCCTACGTCGAGCAGATCGTGAAATCGACCACCGAGCGGTCCATCCCGATCTATCTCTATCATTTTCCGGCGATGTCCGGCCTGCCGTGGCACGTGGCGCTGATCCAGCGGCTGCTCGAGAAATTCTCTCCGCGCATCGTCGGTCTGAAGGACTCATCCGGCGACATGGCCTATGCCCGCTCGGCGGCGGCGATCTCCAAGGAGTTCGCCGTGTTCCCCTCGACCGAAGCCGCCTTGCTCGAAGCCAAAAGCGGCACGTTCGCGGGTTGCATTTCGGCTACCGCCAACCTCAACGCCGATCTGTGCGCGCGCGCCTGGAACGACGGCGACAAGTCAGCGCTCGATGCCGCGGTAACGATCCGCAAGCTGTTCGACGGCAAACCGCTGGTTTCCGGCGTGAAGGCCCTGCTTTCCCATATTCACGGCGATCCGGCGCTGGCGCGCGTGAAGCCGCCGCTGGCGCCGTTCTCGGCCGCGGACCGCGCCGCCGTCGTTGCCGGCAACGATGCGGTGCGCGCCAAACGGGTCGCTTGAGGGGAGTTCCGGGCGTTGACGCCCGGGCGGTGCCTTACTATAAGCCAGCGGCGTGGCGGCGAATTAATCTCGCCGCCGCACTTTTCTGCAAAGATGATCGTCAAACGGGGTCATACCCGCGACGGTCTCTGGTGTTCAAAGAGAGTATAGAGTCTCAACGAGAGCTACATGGCCAATACGAAATCCGCCCGCAAAGCTACGCGCCAGATCGCGCGCAAGACCGAGGTCAACAAGGCGCGCCGCTCGCTGCTGCGCACCTCCGTCCGCAAGGTCGAGGAAGCGATCGCGAGCGGTGACCGCAAGGCGGCGATGGCGGCGCTCAAAGAGGCCGAACCGGTCATTATGCGTGCGGCGCAGCGCAACGTCGTGCACAAGAACACTGCGAGCAGGAAAGTTTCTCGCTTCGTGCGCCGCATCGCCAAGCTCGGCAAGTAAATCGGCGGCGTTCCTCGCATTCTCCGGCTTCAACGCCGGGAATTCTTCCCAAAATTCAAATCAATTCAGGCTTATTGCGCGCGCGGCGGTCGTCATAACGTTCCGTTTGCTCGCCGCTGCACCGTAGTGTCGCAATTTCGTCACTGCGGCGTAAAAAGTTTCTGCTTCTCTAGTAATCGTTTCACGGAATTTGCGCGCGCATTCGTTTGAACATTACCGCGAGGTAATCCACATACGGGTTACCTTGCGTTTCTGCTCAGGAATCCGGTTGGTGTGAGAACGGCTTATCGGGAAAGCGAAAGCGAGGACCCGAAAATCCATATAAGACGGGCTTTTTTGAATTCGCGTCTGTGCGCGCGATTTTTCTAACTTTGATTTAACAGCGCAGCGTTCTCCACGGAAAATCTCTGCGGCGATTCAACACGTTAAAAAATCCAACGCGTACACGCCGGAATGCAACCACCTGTCTGCAATATTTTCCACGGCGACCGTTGCGGCGATATTCGTTGCAGGGCGTCATCGCTCGTGTATTTTTAAAACCACTCGGAACTTCCCGCGCGTCACCAGAAATGGACACGCCTTGCGCCCATCAAGCATGGGAACGGCACCCTGTTGCCTGCGCGGGAATGAAAAAGCTGCCGTCGGGTGCAATGCCCGGCAAAGACGGGGGGATCGGCGATGAGGGTTGGGGAACGACTGTCGATGGCGACTGGCAAAGCCACAGAGGTTTCAAAGAGCCGGCGAGAACGCAACATGGCTTGCGATGCTCGCGTGAACTACCCGTCTGATATCGTCGTTGCTCCCGCCAATTCTATTTCGCCACTTTTCACGGGCAGGAAAGGGGCCATGCCGCCGCCCGGCGGCTGACGCGCCGCGTCCTCGGCCCCACGCCGATGCCGCGCCCCCGGCAATCCTTCCGGACCACAGGCTCCACGGCATCGTCTTCGAACGAGTGATGTTGCGTCCAGTTTCGGCGCTTAGGCGTCCATCGGTCGCCTGCCGAGCAACCGAGTCCGCGAAACACTGAAAGCCAAACAGAAAAGACAATGACAATATCGGACGACGAACGCTGGTCACGGGTCAAAGGGCGCTTGCGCGCGGAGCTTGGCGAAGACGTCTACTCGAGCTGGTTCGCGCGCATGGACCTCGAGGCGATCGACAAGGAGGCCGTGCGTCTGTCGGTGCCGACCCGGTTTCTCAAGAGCTGGATCCAGTCGCACTATGCCGAGCGCGTGCTCGCCTGCTGGCAGGCCGAGGAACAGGAGGTGTCGCGGATCGAGCTGATCGTGCGGTCGGCCGTCCTGCGCTCGGCGATCGTGAAGCCGAAGGAGCCCGCGCTCGAAGTCAACGGCGGCTCGCGCTACGGCAGCCTGGACGGCCGGCCGATGATGGCCGGCGATCCGGGTGTGCATGAGGCGCTCGGCGGCTCGCCGCTCGATCCGCGCCTGTCGTTCGACACTTTCGTGGTCGGCCGCTCCAACACCCTCGCCCACGCCGCCGCCAAACAGGTGGCCGCCGCCAAGCGCGGCGATCCGGTGATGTTCAATCCGCTCTATATCCATGCCGGCGTCGGCCTCGGGAAAACACACCTCCTGCAGGCGATCACCTGGTCCGGCAATGCGCTGGCCGAACGCAAGGTGCTCTATCTGACGGCCGAGAAATTCATGTACGGCTTCGTCTCATCGCTGCGCACCCAGACCACCCTCGCCTTCAAAGAAGCGCTGCGCGGCATCGGCGTGCTGGTGATCGACGACATGCAGTTCCTGCAGGGCAAGTCGACCCAGGCCGAATTCTGCCACACGCTCAACGCGCTGATCGACTCCGGCCGCCAGGTCGTGATCGCCTCCGACCGGCCGCCCTCCGACCTCGAAAGCCTCGACGACCGCGTGCGCTCGCGCCTTGCCGGCGGGCTGGTGGTCGAAATGGGCTCGCTCGGCGAGGAGTTGCGCTTCGAGATCCTCAAAGCGCGGGTGATGGCGGCGCGGGCGCATCACCCCGGCTTCGACGTGCCGCTGCCGGTGCTCTCTTATATTGCCAAGACCGTGACCCATAACGGGCGCGATCTCGAAGGCGCGCTCAACCGCCTGCTCGCCCACAACAAGCTCACCGGTCATCCGGTCACGCTGGAAATGGCCGAACGCGAAGTGCGCGACCTGATCCGCCCGCAGGAGCCCAAGCGGGTCAAGATCGAGGACATCCAGCGGGTGGTGGCGCGGCAATATAATGTCAGCCGTTCCGATCTCTTGTCGTCGCGCCGCACCGCCAACGTCGTGCGGCCGCGGCAGGTGGCGATGTATCTCGCCAAGACCCTGACACTGCGTTCGCTGCCCGAGATCGGCCGGCGCTTCGGCGGACGCGACCACACCACCGTCCTGCATGCGGTGCGCAAGATCGAAGGCCTTGTCGGCAACGACATGTCGCTCGCCGAGGAAATCGAAATTCTGAAGCGGCAATTGCAGGAATAACCGCCAAGCAGACCAGCTTGCTTCACCTCTCCCCCACTTTGCGGGGAGGGGTCGATTTCCAAGCGCAGCGAGGAAATCGGGTAAAGGGGCCGTGCCGCAACACCGAGCGCACGAACACGCCCCCTCACCCCAACCCTCTCCCCGCACGCGGGGCGAGGCAGCTGGCCCTGTGGACCGGCTTGGGGAAAGAGAGCGGGAAAGCCCCCTCAGGCTTGCGATTTCCGCGCCGGCACGTCACTTTTGCACCCCGGCCTCGCAATGCGCCGGAACGGGATTTCCCATGAAGGTGACTGTCGAGCGTGCTGAACTGCTGAAATCGCTGGGCCACGTGCATCGCGTGGTCGAACGGCGCAACACGATTCCGATCCTCGCCAACGTCCTGATCAAGGCCGACCGGAACAAGCTCAGTCTCAAGGCCACCGACCTCGACCTCGAGGTGACGGACTCGATTGCCGCGGAGGTCTCCCCCGCCGGAACGACCACGGTGCCCGCGCACATGTTCTATGAGATCGTGCGCAAGCTCCCGGAAGGCGCGCAGATCGTGATCGAAGGTTCCGGCGACCGCGCCGTGCTCACCATCCGCGCCGGAAAGTCGCGCTTTACCCTGCAGACACTGCCGGAAAGCGATTTCCCCGATCTTGCCGCCGGTGAGATGAGTCACTCGTTCAAGCTCTCCGCCGCCGACTTGAAGCGCCTGATCGACAAGACGCAGTTCGCGATCTCGACGGAAGAGACGCGCTATTACCTCAACGGCATCTACCTGCACACCGCCGGCACGGCGCGCGCCGGCACGCTGCGCGCGGTCGCCACCGACGGCCATCGTCTCGCCCAGGTCGAGCTGCCGCTGCCGCCGGGCGCGGCCGGCATGCCGGGCGTCATCATCCCGCGCAAGACAGTCGGCGAAGTGCAGCGGCTGATCGAAACCGGCGAAGGCGAGATCAGCATCGAGCTTTCCTCCGGCAAGATCCGCTTCACCATCGGCGACGTGGTGCTCACCTCGAAGCTGATCGACGGCACGTTCCCCGATTACGGCCGCGTGATCCCGACCGGCAACGACAAGGAGCTCACCGTCGACAAGAAGGATTTCGAGGCCGCCGTTGACCGCGTGTCGACCGTGTCGAGCGAGCGCGGTCGCGCTGTGAAGCTTTCGCTCACCGGCGGACGGCTGGTGCTGTCGGTGACCAATCCGGATTCCGGCAGCGCGACGGAAGAGCTCGAAGTCGAATACGCCGCCGATCCGCTCGATATCGGATTCAACTCGCGCTACCTGCTCGATATCGCCGCGCAGATCGAAGGCGAGGTTGCCGTCCTGAAGCTCGCCGATCCCGGCTCGCCCACGCTGATCCAGGACAAGGACTCCAAGGGCGCGCTCTACGTGCTGATGCCGATGCGGGTGTAGCGGCGCGGCTTGCACTTCTTCGCTGTTCTTGTCATTCCGGGACGCGCCAAAGGCGCGGACCCGGAATCCATTGCCCCGGTCTGCGGATATGGATTCCGGGTTCGCCGCTTCGCGGCGCCCCGGAATGACGGATAAAAATGACCGCCGCGTTCATCCGCCGCCTGACGCTGACGAATTTCCGCAGCTATCACGCCGCGCAAATCGCGCTCGACAGCGCCGGACCGGTCGTGCTCACCGGGCCGAACGGCGCCGGCAAGACCAACCTGATCGAGGCGGTCTCGTTCCTCGCGCCCGGCCGCGGCCTGCGGCGCGCCACGCTCGAGGAGGTCGCGTTCACCGAAGGCGACGGCGGCTGGGCCGTCGCCGCCGAGATCGAAGGCATGCTCGGCCTTGCGACGCTCGGCACCGGCATCGATCCGCCGGCGGGCGAGGACGCGACTCCGACGCGGCAATGCCGTGTCGACCGCGAGGATGTCGGTTCGGCCGCCGCCTTTGCCGACCATCTGCGCGTGGTGTGGCTCGTGCCGGCGATGGACCAGCTGTTCAACGGCCCGGCGTCCGAGCGCCGCCGGTTTCTCGACCGGCTGGTGCTCGCCGTCGATGCGCAGCATTCGAGCCGCGTGTCGGCGCTCGAACGCTCCTTGCGTTCGCGCAACCGCCTTCTGGAGACAACGAACAGCGACGCGCACTGGCTCGATGCGGTCGAGCACGAGACCGCCGAGCTTGCCGTGGCAGTCGCGGCCGCCCGCATGGAGACGGTGCAACGGTTGTCGGGCGCGCTCGCCGGCACGCAGGCGACGGCGTCCGCCTTTCCGCTCGCGGAAATCTCTCTCGAGGGCTGGATGGAAAGGCTGCTGCCTGCCCACGCCGCGGTCGAGATCGAGGACCGCTATCGCGCGCTGCTGAAGGAAAACCGCGCGCGCGATGCCGCCGCCGGGCGGACGCTTGAAGGACCGCACTTGAGCGATCTTGCCGTGCGCCACGCGAGCAAAGGGGTGGCGGCCGCCGACGCGTCGACCGGGGAGCAGAAGGCGCTGCTCATCCGCCTGGTGCTCGCGCACGCCGAACTCATCAAGGACATGACCGGCTTCTCGCCGCTGCTCTTGCTGGATGAAGTAGTGGCGCATCTCGATCCGGGCCGCCGCGCCGCGCTCTACGACGCGCTCGCGGGGCTTGGCGCGCAAGTCTGGATGACCGGCGCGGACCCCGCGGTGTTTGGTGACATTCTCGGGCGCGCGGAAATCTTCGAGGTCCGTCCCGGCGCCGTGGAACCACGCCGTTGAACCGCAACGTTCCATCAGTCGGGCGATCTTGAAATCGCGGTAAACAGGAACCATCGCCGCGGGTTTGGATTTTTATCTCTACGGCAGCGCAGACGCCGGACGGAGCAGGCGATGGAACTGACGATTGAAAAAGAAACGGGAACGGATCGTCTCGGGCGCGACCTGGAGCGCACGATCGGCAAGCTGCGAGCCGACATCGACCGGGTCGAGATGCTCACCGCCGCGTTGCGCGCATTCACAGCGCCGGTTCCAGAATACGAGCCTCGCCTGCGCAACGTGCGTCTGAACCTGAGTTCGTACGAGCTTGGCACCTATGCAGGCGCAAAATCCGACAATCAGAATTCGCCGAGCAGTTCACGACGCCGCCGCTCCGACGCATCGGAATAACGCCGCAGCGCGTGCGCTTCTGTGAGCAGTCCCATCGCGTGCCGATGCTCCGCGGTATCGAGCACCGCGAGCGCTTCCGCTTCCGACCGGTCGAACGCCGAGATGGCGTCCTGCACCGTCATCTGCGGCAGCAGGAAATTGTCGGTGTTGTGCAGGATGTCGCGCACCGACGTCGTGGCCGCGATGTCGACGGCATGCGCCTCCGGCACGATAACCATGCCGGCGTAGCGGCCCTCGCTGTCGACCGCAACCACGCGGCTGGTCGAGCCGAGCGGAAATGCTTCGCGAAAATCCGACAGCAACGCGTCGACCGGCGTTGTGCGCAGGTCCGGCCGCATCATGCGCGCGACGGTGAGATCGCGAATCCAGCCGACGTCGGCGGCGCTGCGAATGGTTTCGCCGCGCAGATGGAAGCGCCAGGTCGCGAACGAGTAGCCGAAGAACTCGCGCGTCACCTGCGCGGAGATGATGACTGCGATCAGCACCGCTCCGGTGAGCCACAGGTCGCCGGTCGTTTCCAGCGCGATGAACGCCATGGTGAGCGGGCCGCCGATCACCGACACCGAGAACGCGCTCATGCCGATGATGGCATAAGCGTCCGGATCGAGATGGAGACTCGGCCACAGTCCATTCGCGCCGACCGCGAACATCTGGCCCCCGAGCGCGCCCAGGAGGATCGAGGCGAAGAACAAGCCGCCGCGAAATCCGCTGCCGAGCGAAAAGATCGAGGCGAGCGACTTGAGCACGAAGATCAGCGCGATTTCCCTCAAAGGCAGATTGAAAATGCCGGTGAGATGCAGGGCGCCGTGGCCGGACGACATCACCTGCGGTGAAACAATGGCCAGGAGGCCGACCACCGCGCCGCCGATCGCCGGGCGCACGCTGGCCGGCACCTTCGCGCGCTTGAACATTGCCTCGCAGGTCGCCACGCCGCGCATCAGCACGATGCCGTAGATCGCCGCCAAAAGCCCGACCACGCCGGCGATGATCAGGTCGTGCGTCGCAAGCCCTGACAGCGCGCCGGTTTCGATGCCGAGCGGCCCTGGCGTGAAGGCCTGCGCGACCAGGTAGCCGAGCAGCGCCGCCATGCCGACCGGGGCAAGGCTTGCGATCGAATAGGTGCCGATGACCAGTTCGAAGCCGTAGAAGGCGCCGCCGAGCGGTGCGCCGAAGGCGCCGGCAATGGCGCCAGCCGCGCCGCAGCCGACCAGCACGCGCAGGTCGCCGCGCCGGAGCCTGAAGGCGCGGCCCACCCACGAGGCGATGCCGCTGGCAAGCTGGGTATAGCCGGCTTCCAGTCCGACCGAGGCGCCGACCCCGCTCGACCAGATAGTCTGGCCGGCGACGATCAGGCTGCCGCGAAAGGACATACGCCCGCCATGCAGCGCGTTGGCCTCGATCGGGTCGACCTCGGTGCCGCGCCGGCGGGCGATATAGGCCGACACCACACCGAACAGCAGGCCGCCGAGGCAGGGGGTCAGAAAAGCATAAAACGGATTGAGCGAAATACGGCCGGACAGCCGCTCGCCCGGGTCGAGCCCGAAAAACAGGACGTGCATGATCCCGACGATGTCGCCCATCACCGTCACGATCAGGCCGGCGAGCGCGCCGATCAGCGCGGCCAGCAAGATCAGGCTCGACTCCCGCGCGCGCACGATCGCGCGCAAGCGATGCGGGACTTCGAACGCGGCGTTAAGAAGCGGCATTGCGAATGGCAGCCGGAGACGGGAATCGAATTGGCTTATGCATAGATGACAACGACGCAGCACGCACGAGAGATCAGCAATCGCCGGCGAGCGATCTGCTTTTTCGGTTATTTTTGCGGCTGCAATTGGCCGTTTCGTAACCGTCAAAAACACGGCCGAATCGGCCCTCGAAACGAGGGCAAAAACGGGCCATTTTTCGACCCGCGCCCCTTTAAAAATCGCTGACGAATCAACATATTAACAGCGACCACTTTGCCCTGTACGAGACTCAAATTTCGTGTCACACCAATTCACGAATCCGACTCATTTTTCGACCCGTTTACGAGGCTGCGCCGATGGCTGAACCGGCCCGTCATATGCCCTCCGACTACGATGCCGAGTCGATCAAGGTCCTCAAAGGACTCGACGCCGTGCGCAAGCGGCCGGGCATGTATATCGGCGACACCGATGACGGCTCCGGCCTGCATCACATGGTTTACGAGGTCGTCGACAACGCCATCGACGAGGCGCTCGCGGGCTTTGCCGACGAAGTCGTGGTGACGCTCAACCCGGACGGCTCGTGCACCGTGCGCGACAATGGCCGCGGCATTCCGGTCGACATCCACAAGGGCGAAGGCGTTTCGGCGGCCGAGGTCATCATGACCCAGCTGCACGCCGGCGGAAAATTCGACCAGAATTCCTACAAGGTCTCCGGCGGCCTGCACGGCGTCGGCGTCTCGGTCGTCAATGCGCTCTCGACCTGGCTCAAGCTCACGATCTGGCGCGACGGCAAAGAGCACTTCATGGAATTCCGCGACGGCGTCGCGGTTGCGCCGCTCAAGGTCGTGCGCAATGCGCCCGACCGGAAGGGCACCGAGGTCTCTTTCCTGCCGTCGCCGAAGACCTTCACCATGGTCGAGTTCGATTTCGCGACGCTCGAGCACCGCTTGCGCGAGCTCGCGTTCCTGAATTCCGGCGTCACCATCTTGCTTTCCGACATGCGTCATGCGGTCGAGAAGCGCGAGCAGATGAAGTACGAAGGCGGCGTCGAGGCGTTCGTCAAATATCTCGACCGCAACAAGACGCCGCTGGTCCCCGCGCCGATCATGATCAAGGCCGAGCGCGAGGGCATCACGGTCGAATGCGCGCTGTGGTGGAACGACGGTTACCACGAGAGCGTGCTCTGCTTCACCAACAACATCCCACAGCGCGACGGCGGCACGCATCTGGCCGGCTTCCGCGGCGCGCTCACGCGCCAGATCACGACCTATGCCGAAACCGCCGGCTCCGCGCGCAAGGAGAAGGTCGCGCTCACCGGCGACGACTGCCGCGAAGGCCTGACCGCGGTGCTGTCGGTAAAAGTGCCCGACCCGAAATTCTCATCGCAGACGAAGGACAAGCTCGTTTCATCGGAAGTGCGGCCGGTGGTCGAGAACGTGATCAACCAGGCGCTGCAGGACTGGTTCGAAATTCATCCCTCCGAAGCGCGCAATATCGTCGGCAAGGTGGTTGAAGCCGCCGCCGCGCGCGAGGCGGCGCGCAAGGCGCGCGAACTGACGCGCCGCAAGGGCGCGCTCGACGTATCGTCACTGCCGGGCAAGCTCGCCGATTGCCAGGAGCGCGATCCGGCGAAATCCGAGCTGTTCATCGTCGAGGGCGACAGCGCGGGCGGCTCCGCCAAGCAGGGCCGCAATCGCGAATTCCAGGCCGTGCTGCCGCTGCGCGGCAAGATCCTCAACGTCGAGCGCGCGCGCTTCGACAAGATGCTGTCCAGCCAGGAGATCGGCACGCTGATCACCGCGCTCGGCACCGGCATCGGACGCGAGGAGTTCAATCCGGACAAGCTGCGCTACCACAAGATCATCATCATGACGGACGCGGACGTCGACGGCGCGCACATCCGCACGCTCTTGCTCACGTTCTTCTTCCGCCAGATGCCGGCGCTGATCGAGCGCGGCTACATCTACATCGCGCAGCCGCCGCTCTACAAGGTTTCGCGCGGCAAGTCCGAGCAATATCTCAAGGACGAGCGGGCGCTGGAGGATTACCTGATCGCCACCGGCATCGAGGAAGCCGTGCTCCGGCTAGCCTCGGGCGAGGAGCGCGCGGGCGCCGACCTGCGCAAGCTGGTGGAAGACGCCCGTTCAATCCGCAATATCCTGCACGGGCTGCACAGCCGCTATAACCGGAAGGTCATCGAGCAGGCGGCGATTGCCGGAGTGCTCAACCAGAAGGTCGCCGGCGACGAAAAGAACGGCGCCGCGGCGGCGGACTACATCGCCAAGCGTCTCGACGCGCTCGAGGAGGAAACCGACCGCGGCTGGGCAGGCACATTCGATGAGACCGGTTTCCATTTCGAGCGCACCGTGCGGGGGGTGAAGGAAAGCGCGATCATCGACCAGGCGCTGCTCGGCTCGGCCGATGCGCGCAAGCTCGACGAATATGCGCTGATGCTGCAACAGGTCTTCCCGCGCCCGACGCCGCCCGCGATGCTCCGCCGCAAGGACGAAACCATTCCGATCCACGGACCGGTCGGCCTCTTCGAAGCGCTCACGGGCGCCGGCCGCAAAGGCATTGCCATGCAGCGCTACAAAGGCCTCGGCGAGATGAACCCGGAGCAATTGTGGGAAACCACGCTCGACACGAATGTACGCTCGCTCCTGCAGGTGAGGGTGAAAGAGGTCGACGAGGCCGACGACATCTTCACCAAGCTGATGGGCGAACTGGTCGAGCCGCGCCGCGATTTCATCCAGGACAACGCGCTCACGGCAAGCGTCGACGTGTGAGCGGCGTTTGCCGCTCACACCGATTCAGAATGCATGCTCAGGCGCGCCGCGCGCTCAGTAGCAGCGCCGCTTGCCCCAGACCCAGCCGCCACGATCGTCGTCGATCCTGATCTTGCGCGGATAGCTGTGGCAGTTGTCGGCGTAGCTCGCGTAACCGTTGTAGCCGTAATCGCGATAGCCGTACGAGGAATAGCGGGGCCGTCCGTAATAGCTGTCGCTGTAGTAGCTGCGGTATGGGCGGCTGTAGTAGCTGTCGCTGTAATAGCTGCTGCGGTACGGCCGGTCGTAATAGCTCGAGCGATAGTACGGGTCGGAATAGTCGCTGCGGTGCCTGTAGTAACCGTCGCCGTAGATGCGCTCGTAGTGCGCTGAATGGCGCACGACTTTCCGGTAGCAGCAACTGCTGCTGTACCAGACGTTGCGATGATGATGGCGCGGGTAATAGCCGTCGCCATAGCCGTCGTATTCGCCGGCTTTCGCCGGACCGTTCATCGCCCCGATGGGAAGAAGAAAGAGCGAGAGTGCGAGAGCAAATGCAACGCGAAGCATAATTTGTACTCCCTGTTACGAAACTGAATTTCTAAGAACAGGCAGGTCTCAATCGGCAAAATTTTAGTCAAATTGTACCGATCGGCGCCGGTAAGGGCACACCTGCCGCGCCTCAACTGCGCGTGAAGCGCAAGGCGCGCTGCAAAGCGAAATTCGACTTGGGCCACCTCCCCTGCCGCGCGCGCCGCGCGGCTTTACGACATGAGCTTCGAGCCGAGCGCGATGCCGATGACCAGCGCGCCGACGAACAGCACCAGGAAAATACCGAATAGAATCTTGGCGATGCTGGCCGACGCCTCCTCGACTCCGGTGAAGCCGAAGATGCCGGCAATGATGGCAATGACCAGAAAGACGAACGCCCACTTCAACATCGACGGCTTCCCCAGGGCCGCCCGCGACGGCCAATAACGGCCCATCAACATTTTGCCGGGGCTGAAGTTCCCTGCCCTTATGCCGCAGGGAAGATCGAGCGGGGGTCGCGCGGCGGCCAGATGCCGCCTTCCACCCGGGCGAGGAAATCGGCCAGCGTCAAATTGAACAGGCCGGGCTCCTCCAGGTTGACCACGTGGCCGGTCTTCGGAAACACCGAAAGCCCTGATGCGGCGAGGTTTTTCTTCAAAAACAGCGCCGGCTCGATGCAGCGGTCGTCCTCGTCCCCGACCACGATCAGCGCCGGCAGGGCGATACGGCGGATACCTTCCTCGAAGTCGTAGAGTGAGGGGCGCGCTCCCTGAAAGCTGCGCATGGTGTTGGCCGACCCCTTGGCGTCGTGCTCGGCGAACATGCGGGTGAAATCGGCAAAGCCGCGCGGATCCTTGACCTGCCAAGGCACCCGGCTCGGGCCGTGGCCATAGGTACGTGCGACTTCCGCGGAGCCCGATTTCTCGAACAGCGCGGCCGTTTCCTGCGAGGTCTTATGGAATTGCGCCGTGTACTGTCGTTCGGAGCCGGAGCCCGCGCCGGCGAGCGTCAGCGACAGCGCCCGA
>DASZVZ010000061.1:0-8558 GCA_035546875.1 Pseudolabrys sp. | reverse complement strand
CGCCCTGCGGCGCTCCATCGCGGCGATTTCTGTCCCCAGGCCCGCGTTTCCGGGGACTTGAGAGCAGCGGGCGTTACCCGCGTTTCCCTGTCCCCGTCCAGCAGGCACCCTGCGGAGCGGTCCTAGTGCCGCCCGATCGGGGTCCCGGGGCCTCCCGGTGCCGCGGTTACGAGCCGCAGCAGCAGGCGCCGCACCTTGTTCCATCATCGAGACGTCTCGCGACGACGCCCTCAGCCGAACAAGGCGTGATGAATGTAAGTGCGGTTCAATGGGCGGGGATAAGTATTTTTTTGCCTACCGCAAATGGCAGGCGACGAACTGTCCCGGCTTCACCTCGCGCAGCGCCGGCGATTCCGCCCTGCAGCGCTCGATCGCGTAAGGGCAGCGCGTGTGGAAGTGGCAGCCGGACGGCGGGTTGATCGGGCTCGGCACGTCGCCTTGCAGCACGCGCTTCTCGCGCTTCACGCGCGGATCGGGCACCGGCACCGCCAGCAGCAATGACTCGGTGTAAGGATGCTGCGGGCGCGTGAACAGCGTGCGCTTGTCGGTATATTCGACGATGCGGCCGAGATACATCACCGCGATACGGTGGCTGATATGCTCGACCACCGCCAGATTGTGCGAAATGAAGAGATAAGCGAGCCCCATCTCGCGCTGAAGGTCCATCATCAGGTTCAGCACCTGCGCCTGGATCGACACGTCGAGCGCGGACACCGGCTCGTCACCCACGATCAGCTTCGGCTGCAGCGCGAGCGCGCGCGCGATGCCGATGCGCTGGCGCTGGCCGCCGGAAAACTGGTGCGGGTAATTGGTCATCTGCGCCTTGCGCAGGCCGACTCGATCGAACAATTCCGCGACGCGCTTTTTGACGTCCTTGCCTTTGGCGATCTGGTGAATGCGTAGCGGCTCGGCCACGATGTCGCCGGCCGACATGCGCGGATCGAGGGACGAAAACGGGTCCTGGAAGATGATCTGCATCTGCCGCCGATACGGTCGTAGTTCCTTTTTGTTCAGATGCGTGATGTCGCGGCCGTCGAT
This sequence comes from Pseudolabrys sp., assembly GCA_035546875.1. Taxonomy (GTDB): domain Bacteria; phylum Pseudomonadota; class Alphaproteobacteria; order Rhizobiales; family Xanthobacteraceae; genus Pseudolabrys. Next base: position 7,520 of record DASZVZ010000061.1, on the reverse strand, counting down.
GGTGATGGTGCCGCCGGTCGGCTCGATAAGCCGCAGGATGGTACGGCCAACGGTCGACTTGCCGCAGCCGGATTCGCCGACGAGGCCGAGTGTCTCGCCCTCGGCAATCGAAAAGCTGACGCCGTCGACCGCGAACACCGTACCGGCTGCGCGCTGCAATAGCCCCTTGCGGATCGGGAAATGCTTCTTGAGATCGCGCACCTCGAGCACGGCCGCGCGCGCGGAGCCGTTGACACGTGCCGCTTCAAGCATTGCCGTCCCCGTAAAGCTCGTAGGAACGCCAGCACGCCGCCCAGTGGTTCGGGCGTTTTTCTTCGTACGGCGGGTATTCGCGACGGCAGCGCTCTTCCGCGTGCGCGCAGCGGGGCGCGAACACGCAGCCTGCCGGCAGGTTTGTCAGCGCCGGCACCATGCCCGGGATTTCCTGCAGGCGCGCGGACTGGTCCTCGTTTTCGCCGCGCATCAGCGCAAGCCGCGGGATCGAGGCCATCAGGCCGTGCGTATAAGGGTGCTGCGGGCGGGCGAACAGTTCCTCGACCGGCGCCTCCTCCACCTTGCGGCCGGCATACATGACGATGACGCGCTGCGCGGTCTCGGCCACCACACCGAGGTCGTGCGTGATCAGGATGACCGCGGTGCCGAGCTCGCGCTGGAGATCGAGAATGATGTCGAGGATCTGCGCCTGGATGGTGACATCGAGCGCGGTCGTCGGCTCGTCGGCGATCAGCACCTTCGGATTGCAGGCGAGCGCCATCGCGATCATCGCGCGCTGGCGCATGCCGCCGGAAAGCTGATGCGGATATTCCTTGGCGCGCTGCTCCGGCTCCGGGATGCGCGCAAGGCGCAGCATCGCGATCGCCTTTTGCCACGCCTCGTGCCGGCCGACGTTTTCGTGCAGCAGCAGGACTTCCGCGATCTGGCTGCCGATGGTGAGCACCGGATTGAGCGAGGTCATCGGCTCCTGGAAGATCATCGCGATCTCCTTGCCGCGCACGCCGCGCATTTCTTCTTCGCTGAGCGCGAGCAGGTCGACGCCGGCAAGCTTGACCGATCCGCCGGCGATGCGGCCGGGCGGATCGGGCACGAGCCGCATGAGCGAAAGCGCGGTGATACTCTTGCCGCAGCCGCTCTCGCCGACGATCGCCAGCGTCTCGCGCGGCCTGAGCGCGAAGCTGACGCCGTCGACCGCTTTGACGACGCCGTGACGCAGATCGAAGAACGTCTGCAACCGGTCGACTTCGAGCAGCGGCGCGGCGGCATTTTCCGAGGCAGTCTCCGGCGCGGGCTTGGCCGTCGCGCGCTCGCTGGTCGTCATGGTCATTGCGGGGCCGCGCCGTCAGTTCCGCAGCCGCGGATCGAGGATGTCGCGCAGCGCGTCGCCGAACAAGTTGGTGCCGAACACCGCGAGGCTTATCGCGACGCCGGGGAAAATGACGAGCCACGGCGCGACCCGTACGTATTCGGCCGCCGACTCCGACAGCATGCGTCCCCACGACGGATGCGGCTCCGGCACGCCGAGGCCGAGGAACGACAGCGAGGCTTCGGTGAGGATCGCGGCGCCGAGCTGCGCGGTCGCGATCACGATCAGCGGGGCGAGCGTATTGGGCAGCACGTGGCGCACCGCGATGCGGAATTCGCTCATGCCGGTCGCGCGCGCGGCCTCGACGAACGGCTGCTCGCGCAGCGCGAGCGTATTCGAGCGGATGACGCGCGCGGCGTACGGCACGAGCGGCAGCGAGATCGCCACGATGGTGTTGTCGAGCGCCGGGCCGAGCGAGGCCGCCATCACCAGCGCAAGCACCAGCAGCGGCACCGATTGCAGCACGTCGACGATGCGCTGGATGGTGAGGTCGACCCAGCCGCCGAGGTAGCCGGAGGCAAGGCCGAGCACGACGCCGAGCGCGCAGCCGAGCGCGGTCGAGCCGAGGCCGACCGCAAGCGAGATACGCGCGCCGAAGATGATGCGCGCCAGGATGTCGCGCCCCATGGCGTCGGTGCCGAGCCAGTGCGCGTCGTTCGGATGCACCAGCGTCAGGGCGGAGTTCGTCGCGATCGGATCGTAGCTGGTGAGGAAATTGGCGAATACGGCGGCGAACACGAAGACCAGCATGATGACCGCGCCGACGACGCCGAGCGGATGCGAAGCGGCATAATAGCGGATGCGCGACCACACGCTCTCGACGCGCACGATCTCCGCCGCAGGCTCGGAGGCGTAGTCGACGATTGTCATCCGCCGGTCTCCTAGTTCGCGTATTTGATGCGCGGATCGAGCGCCGCGTACAAAAGGTCGATCAGGAAATTGACGAACACCGCGACGAAGGCGATGAACATCACGAGATTCTGCACGATCGGATAGTCGCGCCAGCGGATCGCCTCGACCAGGAAGCGCGCGACGCCGGGAATGTTGAACACCGTTTCGGTGACGATCAACCCGCCCATCAGGAAGGCCGCCTCGAGCCCGATCACGGTGACGACCGGCAGCACCGCGTTACGCAGCGCGTGGTGGTAGTTGACGTTCTGGTCGGACGCACCCTTGGCACGCGCCGTGCGGATGTAGTCCTGCCGCAGCACTTCCAGCATCGACGAGCGCGTGAGCCGCATCACCAGCGCGGACGAGCGGAATCCGACCGCTATCGCCGGCACGCTGTAGAGCCAGAGCGTGTTCCAGAAGCCTTTCGGCGGGTCGGTGTAGATCGGCAGCGTGCCCGACCAGGCGACAAACGCCATCAGGACGAGCAGCCCGAGCCAGAACGAGGGCAGCGACAAGCCGCTGAGACTGACCACGCGCAACATGTAGTCGAGCGGCGTGTTCTGGCGCACCGCGCTGATCACCCCGAGCGGCACGCCGAACAGGATGGCAAACAGCAGCGCAAGCCCGGCGAGCTTGGCCGTGATCGGGATGCGCGGCGCGATCTCCTGCAGCGCCGGCTTTTCCGACACGTAGGAATAGCCGAGGTCGCCGTGCGCGAGACCGCCGATCCAGTCGACGTATTGCAGGACGATCGGCTTGTCGAGCCCGAGATCGTGCTCGAGCTTGGCCTTCTCGGAAACGTCGATCATGCCCGCGGCATCGAACAGGATGTCCGCGATGTTGCCGGGCACGAGCCGCAGCATCACGAAGATCAGCACGGAAATTCCGAACAGCGTCAGGAGCATCAACAAGAAGCGCCTGATCAGGTAGCTCCCCAAAGTATCCTCCCAGTCGTTCGGGGATCGGCGTCTGCCCGCCCCTCACACCGGAGAGACGCCGCTTGCGAAAGCACGCGGCGGCGTTCGAGGCCGCCGCGGCTTGCGCAATTTCAGTGCTTACTTATCGAGCCAGACGTCTTCGTAACGGTAGCCGTTGTAGGCGCTGTTGTTCATGATCGTCATGTTCTTGACGAACGGCTTCCAGCAGGTGCCGGTGCGGGCGTGGAAGAGAATCGGCCGCGCCACGTCTTCCTGCAGCTTCTTGTCGATGTCCCAAACGAGCTTCTTGCGCTTGGCCACGTCAGTCTCCTGCGACTGCTGGTCGAACAGCTTCTGCAGGTCCTTGTTGCAGTAGTGCGTGTAGTTGCGCTCCGAGCCGCAGCCGAAGTTCTCGTAGAAGGCCTGGTCGGGATCGTCGATGCCGTTGCCCGTGAGGTTGAGACCGACGGTGTAGTCGTTGCGCGCGACCTTGGCGAACCACGCGCTCGACTCGACCGGCTCCAGCTCGGCGTCGATATAGATGCTCTTGAGCTGGTCGATCAGCACCACCGCCGGATCGCGGTAGGTGGCGAGGTTGCGCGTCGACACCTTGATCTTGAGCGGCTTCTCGGCGCTGTAGCCGAGCTTGGTCATGATGGCGCGCGCCTCTTCGCGATCCTTCTTGACGTCGCCGTAGCCGGGGATGGTCTTGAGGATGTCGGGCGGCAAGCCCCACACGCCTTCCGGCGGCGGCAGCAGCGCGCCACCCTGATCGCCCTGCCCTTGCAGGATAATGTCGATGAACGCCTTGCGGTCGAGCGCCAGCGCCATCGCCTTGCGCAGTTCGAGATTGTTGAACGGCGGATTCTCGCGGTTGACGATCAGGTTGGTGCTGACATTGATCGGCGCGATTTCGCAGATCGCCGTCGGATCCTGCTTCTTGATGTCGGTGATCAGCGCCTTCGTCATCTCGGTCGGGAAGGTCATGTCGACCTTGCCGGCGACGAAGGCGAGCACTGCGGTGGCGCGGTTGCGGATGATGGTGAACTCGATGCCGTCGAGATACGGCAAGCCCTTCTTGAAGTAGTCGGGATTCCTCACGAGCTTGATCGACTCGTTCTGCTTCATCTCGACGAACTTGAACGGCCCGGTCCCGATCGGATGCGTGCGCATCTGCGCCGCCGGGACATGGCAGGGATAGATCGGCGAATAGCCGGACGCGAGCATCGCCAGCAGCGAGGGTTGCGGCCGCTTGAGATGCAAGGTCACCTCATAGTCGCCGTTTGTCGTCACGTCGGCGACCTGCTCGTACCAGCCCTTGCGCGGGTTCTTGCGGAACTTGTCCTGCGCCTTGCCTTCGAGGAGATCGAACGTGCATTTCACGTCCTTCGCCGTGAACGGCTTGCCATCGTGCCACTTCACGCCTTGGCGAAGCTTGAAGGTGAGCGCGGTGTTCGCCTTGTCCCAGCTCCAGCTCGTCGCGAGCTCCGGCTCGATGGTGCCCATCGAGTTCTGCGGCTTGTGCTGATCGTAGATGACCAGATTGCTGAAGATCGGCATCGCCGGAACGTTCACCGAAAAGGTCGCCTCCTCGTGGATCGAGAGGCTCGGCGGCGTTTCGCGATGGTAGATATGCAGGATGCCGCCGTGCTTGGGTTCCGCGGCCTGTGCGTTTGAAACGGAAATGACAGCCAGAGCGGCCGCCACAAGAGCGGTGAGCCTAGTCATTGATATCCTCCCCGTAAGTGCACCGGATGGAGGCGATGCCAACCACCAGCGCTATTGTTGATTGTTTTGCGGGTCACGCTACCCGGAGTGATTTCCCCGATCAACCCGACAAAACGTACCACGGGGGGACGGCCGGATTTGCATTAAATGCCGTTAAGGCACGGGCGACCGGCTGCTTTTACCGCTCGCGGGCGCGGCCTTGCGAGCGACGGCTCAACTTGCCAACCGAGCGGCTTGCCCCCACCATGGACGCAGGGAGTAAGCGGAACCAAGGCCAAGGTCGTGGGTGAAAGTGATCATATCGTCGCCGAGACGGCGGCGCGCATCTTCGCGGACCTTGCCGATCCCCAGACCATAAACCAGGCAAAAGACGAGCGCTGGCAGGCGCCGCTGTGGCGCGCCATCGAAGACGCAGGCCTGTCGCTCGCGTGGGTACCTGAAAATCTGGGCGGCGCGGGCGCGAGTCTTGCGGACGGCTTCGCGGTCCTCAAAGCCGCCGGCCGTTACGCCCTGCCGGTGCCGCTTGCCGAAACCCTCGCGGCCGGCTGGCTGCTGGCGCAGGCCAACATGACATCGCCGGCCGGGCCGATGACGGTTGCGCCGGCGCGATCGAACGAAGTCATCAAGATTGCCGCCGACGGCACGCTGAGCGGCCGCGCCCTCGCGGTCCCTTTCGCGCGCGAGGCGGAACACGTCGCGGTGCTCGCAGCCGGCGACAAAGGCCCGGCGGTCGCGCTCGTCGCCACCGCCGACTGCCGGCTCGGAGACGGCAAGAATCTCGCCGGCGAGTCCTCGACGGCAGTTACATTGAACGGCGTCACGCCGCGGAAACTTTCTCCCGCGCCGCAGCTCGACCGCCACGCCTTGCTGTTGATGGGCGCGACGATGCGCTCGGTGCAGATTGCCGGCGCGCTCGAAGCGATCCTCGCGCTCAGCGTCGCCTACGCCAACGAGCGCGTCGCGTTCGAGCGCAAGATCGGAAAATTCCAGGCCGTGCAGCAAAACCTGGCGCGGCTCGCCGGCGAAACGGCCGCCGCGCTCGCCGTCTCCGGCTCGGCCGCCGACACGATCGCGCAAGCGGACGAGTTCGGCGAGGCGATGCTGCTCGAGGTCGCCTCCGCCAAGATCCGCTGCGCCGAAGCCGCCACCGAAGGCGCGGCGATCGCGCATCAGGTGTTTGGCGCGATCGGCTTCACCAACGAGCACGTTCTGCACCGCTTCACGCTGCGCATGCTCGCCTGGCGCGACGACTTCGGCAACGAAAGCCAGTGGGCGGCCAAGCTCGGCAAGGACATCGCCGCCCGCAGCGCCGACGAATTCTGGCCGCTGGTGGCGTCACGATGAGCGCGAACCTGCAATTCGACCAGATCCGGCTGCCGCCCGAATGCGACACGCTGCGCGCGGAAGTGCGCGCCTTCATCGCCGAGGAGGTCGCCGCCGGCACGTTCGATCCGCATCGTCCCGGTCATGGCGATTCGCACAATCCGGGCCTCAGCAAGCGCATCGGCGCCAAAGGCTGGATCGGCATGACCTGGCCCAAGCAATACGGCGGGCAGGAGCGCAGCTTCCTCGAACGCTACGTGGTGACGGAAGAATTCCGCGTGGCGAATGCGCCGGTGCGCCTGCATTTCGTCGCCGACCGGCAGAGCGGGCCGATCCTCCTCAAATACGCGCCCGAGCACATCAAGAAGGACATCCTGCCGCGCATCTGCCGCGGCGAACTGTGCTTCGTCATCGGCATGAGCGAGCCCGGCTCCGGTTCCGACTTGTTCGCGGCCAAAACGAAGGCGACGAAAATCAACGGCGGCTTCAGGATCAACGGCTCCAAGATCTGGACCAGCAACGCGCACATCGCCGACTACATGCTCGGCCTGTTCCGCACGTCGCCGCCGACGAAAGAGAACCGCCGGCACGGGCTGACGCAATTTCTCGTCGACATGAAGACGCCGGGCATCACGGTCAATCCGATCATCCAGATGACCGGCCAGCACGATTTCAACGAAGTCGTGTTCGAAGATGCGTTCGTTCCGGACGATCACGTGATGGGGGAGATCGACGGCGCGTGGAAGCAGGCGACCAGCGAGCTTGCCTACGAGCGCAGCGGTCCGGAGCGTTTCCTCGAGACATTCTACGTCATGCTCGAATTGATCCGCGCGCTCGGTCCCGACCCGGACCTGCGCAGCGCCGAAGGACTGGGCCGCCTGGTCGCGCAACTGCACACGCTGCGGCGGATGTCGGTATCGGTTGCCGGCATGCTGCACGCGGGCAAGGAGCCGGTGGTCGAAGGTTCGATCGTGAAGGATCTCGGCACAATCTGGGAGCAGAAATTGCCGGAGCGCGTGCGCGAGCTGACCGCGTTTCTCGAGCCGGAAATCTCCAACCGCGCGACGCTGGAAGATCAGCTCGCCTTCGCCACGACGATCGCGCCCAAGCTCACCATCCAGGGCGGCACCACCGAAATCCTGCGCGGCATCATCGCGCGCGGGCTGGGGCTGAGGTGAGGATCGCGCGGTGAGGCAGCATAGAACGTTCTTCCGTCACCCTGAGGTGGCTGCCGAAGGCGGCCCTCGAAGGGCGACGGCTCGTGAATCAATGCCCGTCATCCTTCGAGGCTCACGTGCTTT
>DASZVZ010000060.1:0-10818 GCA_035546875.1 Pseudolabrys sp. | reverse complement strand
CGGCGGCCAAGCTCGACCCGGCGCTGGACAAGCTGCATTGGTTCCTGTGCGGATTTGAAGGCGCGGCGCTGGCAAAGAGTGCCGCCATCATTCCCGGTTACACCGAAGCGCAGCGGCAGGCGGTTGCCGATCGCTGGTTTGCGGTGATGTTTCAGCGCTTCAGGGCGGGCGGGCGGCCGAATTTCGACTCGCGCTTGAGCGGAGAGGCCGACCAGCTGTGCGAGCGCCTGAAGACGTCGGCCGGACGATTTTCGTTCCAGGACATGCTGAGCGACGTATGCAATTTCATCGCGCTCTCGTCGAAGGAAGCGGCTTCGCGTTACCACGATTTCTGGATGCCGATTTTGGCTCGGCGCAACGCCGCCGCGGAGTGAGCGCGTCAGCCGAAGCGGAACGCCAGCAGATTGTCGAACGAGCGCAGTTCGTCGAGCACGCGGTGTACGCGGCCGCCGTCTTTGTCCTCGATCGCTTTCGGGATCAGCGCGAGGCTCGCTTTGGCGCCGTCGATCAGGCGGCGGAATTCCGGCTCTTTGCGCACGCGCGCGCTGGCGAGACTGTCGCAGCGGTCGAGCAGGGCGCCATAGCCCTTCGCCTTGTTCGCGAGATCACCCGCTTTCGTAAAGTCGAGCGTGCGATCGTTGTAGGCCATCAGTTCTTCCATCACGGCATTGGCCTTGAACACGCAGTCGGCGAGCAATTCGATGCCGGCGGATTGCCGCAAGTCCGAGAGCTCGGCGCGGATGGCGGCGAGCGATTGCGCGGCATTTTGCGGCCGGCCGGAAGTGAGCATCATGTCCGCCGTGACGAGCCGCATGCTGACATCGGTCATCACCGTGGTGTAGCGCTTGCGGTCCTTGAAAACGGCCGGCGGTTTGCCGTGCGCGGCGACCACGGCCTGCCAGGCCTCCCGCGCGCGATCGATCTCGACCGAGGCGAGGTCGGTGTTGCCGGTGCGCAGGTAGCCTAGCGCGACGCGGTTGTGCGCCGCGGCGTTCTCGACCGCGGCGTTGAAGTCGGCAAGCTCGTCGGCGCGGGCGAAGGCCGGCAAGAACGTCACGGCCAGGAACAGCAAGAAGAAGAAAGTCGTCGGGCGAATTCCGTGCCGAGGAACGGGCGAGGAATGGCTGATCATCGCGGTTCTATGCTTGTTCGGCGGGGATAAATGGTACAAGCGACTATATAGAGGGCGGGCCGCCCCGGCGCGAGCGCCGCCGGACGGCTTGGTTTAGAATTGGCAACGGTGCGGGTAGAACAGGCCCGAACAACGATGAACAGGCGCGAATTTCTCCTGACAACGGCTTCTCTTGGCATGCTCGCCGCGACGGGCGCGCGCGCCGCGCCGATCCTCACCGACGACGGCCTCTACAAGGAGCCGTGGTTTCTCGAGACTTTCCTCGAGCTTCCCGACGACCTCGAAGCCGCCCACAAGGACGGCAAACGCTTTGTAATCATGTGGGAATTGAAGGGGTGCCCGTATTGCAAGGAGACGCATTTCGTCAATTTCGCGCAGAAGCGCGTCTCCGATTACATCCAGGCCAACTTCGAGGTGCTGCAGCTCAACATCATCGGCGACCGCAAGGTCACCGATTTCGATGGCGAAGAACTCGGAGAAAAGCAGCTGGCGGCAAAGTACAACGTCCGATTTACGCCGACCTTCCAGTTCTTCCCCGAGCGCGCCGCGGGCTTGAAATTGCTGCCGCCGGAAAAGCGCGAGGTGGCGCGCGCGCCCGGCTACATGCGGCCCGACGATTTCCTCGCGCTCTTCCGCTACGTGCGCGAGAAGGCCTACGAAACGAAGAGCTTCCGCGATTTCCTCAAAACGCTGCCGAGCTGAAAAATTCGCCTGCGAAATCAGCCCGCGGCAGAAGCCACATTCTCTTTTATGAATACGATTTGAACCGGCCGCCGCCCAACGCTATGGTTCTGCAACAAGAATCCGTCCGGGGCCTCAAACGAAATCAAGTGGAGGATCTGATCCCATGCGACCTTTTTCCCGTCGCGAAGCGCTCGCACTCGGCGCCGGCGCGCTGACGGCCGCCGGCTTTGGCGGCGAGGCCTTCGCCACGCCGCAAGAGGCTGCCGACGCGATCGCCAAGTTCACCGGCGGAAAGACCGCCGAGAAGGGCAAGATCACGATCGAACTGCCCGAGATTGCGGAGAACGGCAACACCGTGCCGCTGATGGTCTCAGTCGACGCGCCGATGAACGCGGATAACTACGTCAGCGAAGTCCTTGTCGTGAGCGAGGGTAATCCCCGCCCGGGCGTCGCGCTGTTCCATTTCTCCCCGATGTCGGGAAAAGCCGTCGCTTCCACCCGCATCAGGCTCGCCACCACGCAAAACATCATCGCGGTCGCAAAAACCAGCGGTGGTCAGATCTTCACCGGCCAGAAGCTGGTGAAGGTGACAATCGGCGGATGCGGCGGCTGAGCAGGAAGAGGAAACAAGAACATGTCCGAGAAACCGCGACTGAAGCTTCCGAAAGAAGCGAAGAAGGGTGAGATCATCGAGATCAAGACGCTGTTGCCGCACATCATGGAGTCGGGTCAGCGCAAGGACAAGGACGGCAAGCTGATCCCGCGCAAGATCATCAACAAGTTCACCTGCACGTTCAACGGCAAGCCGGTGTTCACCGCCGACATGGAGCCGGCGATCGCGGCCAATCCCTACATGCAGTTCTACGCCAAGGTCGAGGAAAGCGGCACGTTCAAGTTTTCCTGGACCGACGACGACGGCACGGTAACGACCGCGGAAGAGAAAATCACGGTGGCATGAGCCGGGTCGCGGGGATAACGCGTCCGGAAACAAGAAACGTGGTGGAGGGAAAAATGAGGGTTGGGAGGATTTCTGCCGCTGTAGCTGCGCTGAGCGCGGCCGCCTTTATCCACGCGACGACTGTGCCGGCATATGCCCAGGCAAAAGGCGTTGCTCCACTCGAAACTCATGGCGACGCCGCCACGCGGCCGTGGAAACGCTACGACAAATGGCCGACGCGCGATGAATCCAAATTCAACACGCTCGCCAATCTTGCCTCGCCGCCCGCGCCGAAAGAGCCGCGCAAGCTTTCCGAGCCGATCACCGGCGATCCCGCGAAGGGCGCAAAGCTGGTCGCGGACCGCAAGCGCGGCGGTTCCTGCCTTGCTTGCCACGTGATGGGTCCCGCCGGCGGCGCCAATCTGCCGGGCAACGTCGGTCCCGATTTGTCCGAGATCGGCAATGCCGGACACGACGACGAATTCCTCTTCAATTATATCTACGACGCTCGCGTCTATAACCCCGAGACGGTGATGCCGCCGTGGGGCAGCCACGGCCTGTTCAACGACCAGGAAATCGGCGACATGGTCGCGTTCCTGAAGACGCTGAAGTCCCCGGCTGTGTTCAAGACCGAACTCGATAATCCGGAGAAGCGTCCGGCGCCGGTCGAGAAGCGCGACAATCTCGACCCCATGGAAAATCCCGGCATGTGGGCGATCGACAAGGCCAAGGAGCTTTGGGTCAAGCGTGGCAAGGATGGATTTTCCTGCAATACCTGCCACAACAATCCGGCGGCACAGTTCAAGACCTGGGCGGCGTCGATGCCGAAATGGGAGCCGCGGCTCGACAAGGTGCTTGGCGTCGAGGAGTTCATCACGCGCCACGCCAAGGCGACGACCGGCGCCAATTATCTGATGGAGACCGACGACAACCGTGCCCTGTCGGTTTATCTGCACAATCTCGCCGAAGGTGCGCCGATCAAGGTCGACGTCGACAGCGCGGGCGCGAAAGCGGCTTACGAACGCGGCAAGGCTCTGGCCGAGCGCAAGTTGGGCCAACTCAATTTCGCCTGCATGGATTGCCACGGGAAATCCGCCAATCACTGGATCCGCGGTCAATGGCTCGGCGAGCAGAAGGGGCAATACGATCACTTCCCGACCTGGCGGACGAGCCTGCTCGCAATCTGGGATATCAGGCAGCGCTTCCAGTGGTGCCAGGTGAATATTCGCGCCGACGAGCTGCCGCCCGACGCCAAGGAATACGGCGACCTCGAGCTTTATCTCGCCGCGCAGAACGACGGGTTGAAAGTGAACGTGCCGGGCATCCGGCACTAAGAGGCCGCCATTTCGGGAATTACGCGCCGTGAAATGCTGCAAGCCGGCGCCGCTACGGCGGTGGTACTGGCCGGGAGCGATCCGTCCACGCGTGCTTTCGCGCAGCAGCGCCTGACGCAAACCGAGCTGTTCAAGTTCGACCCGCTCGGTGCCGTCACGTTGCTGCACGTGTCGGACATCCATGCCCAGCTCACGCCGGTCTACTTCCGCGAGCCGTCAATCAATCTTGGGGTCGGCGAGGCGAAAGGAAGGCCGCCGCATCTCACAGGCTCCGATTTCCTGAAGCGCTTCGGTATCAAGCCCAAATCGGCGGCGGCTTACGCGCTCACCTCGCTCGATTTCACTGCGCTGGCGAAAAGCTACGGCCGCATGGGCGGCCTCGACCGGCTTGCGACGGCGATCAAGCATGTCCGTGCCGAGCGTGGCGACGACAAGGTCTTGTTCCTCGATGGCGGCGACAGCTGGCAAGGCTCACTGGTTGCCAATGCCAGCAAGGGGCGGGCGGTTGCCGATTGCATGAAGCTGCTCAAGCCCGACGCCATGACCGGGCACTGGGAATTCACCTACGGCGAGGCGCGGTTGAAGGAACTGATGGCCAATTCCGGCGTGCCTTTTCTTGCGCTCAATGTACGCGATACGGAATGGAACGAGCCGGTGTTCGAACCGATGAAAATGTTCGAGCGGGGTGGCGTGAAAATCGCCGTGCTCGGCGAGGCATTTGCCTATACGCCGATCGCCAATCCGAGCTGGCTTATTCCGAAATGGTCGTTCGGCATCCGCGAGGACGATGTGCGCGCCAACGTCGAAAAGGCGCGCAAGGCGGGCGCACAGCTCGTCGTGCTGCTGTCGCACAACGGCTTCGACGTGGACCGCAAGATGGCCTCGCGGTTTAGTGGCATCGATGTGATCCTTACCGGCCACACCCACGACGCGCTGCCGGAAGCGCTCAAAGTCGGCAAGACGTTGCTGGTGGCGTCGGGCTGCGACGGCAAATTCCTGTCGCGGCTCGATCTCGATGTGCAGAGTGGCGAGGTCAAGGATTTCCGGTACAAGCTCATTCCGCTGTTCGCCGACGCGATCAAGCCGGATGGCGAGATGGCTGCGGCCGTCGAGAAGGCGCGCGCGCCTTATGCGAAGGAGCTTGCGCGCGTCGTCGGCCACGCGGAGTCACTTCTGTACAGGCGCGGCAATTTCAACGGCACCTTCGACGACCTGATCTGCGCCGCGATCCTGCGGGAGCGCGATGCCGAAATCGCGCTGTCGCCCGGCTTCCGGTGGGGCAGCAGCGTCCTGCCGGGGCAGGCGATCACGGTCGAGGATATCCACAACGTCACGGCGATCAGCTATCCGCAGGTCTACCGCACGGCGATGAGGGGCGAGCGGCTGAAGGAAGTACTGGAAGACGTCGCCGATAATCTTTTCAACCCCGATCCCTACTATCAGCAGGGGGGCGACATGGTCCGTTGCGGCGGCCTCGGCTATGCGATCGATATCGGCAAGCCGATCGGCCAGCGCATCTCGGCGATGACGCATCTGAAGTCCGGCAAGCCGATCGAGCCGAGCAAGGACTACATCGTCACCGGCTGGGCAAGCGTCAATCCGGGCACCGAGGGGCCGCCGGTGTGGGAGCTTGTCGAGCGCCATGTCGCGGCGGCAAAGGCCGTGCGCATCGCCCCGAATACCCACGTCAAGATTTCGGGGACGTAGCGCGGTTTTGCCTCACGCGCGGCTTTCCCTTATGACAAGCGGCGGACGCAGGACTAAATCATGCCTAAACTCAAACTTTCGGTCGCCGTCGGCGCATACGACCGTACCCGCGCGCTAGTCGACGGTACGGTGCAGATCGACGGCGTGCAGGCTGCCTGCATGACGTTGTCGCCGGAAGAAATCTTCTTCCGCGCGTTTCGCCATGCCGAATTCGACATTTGCGAATTGTCGCTCTCGAGCTTCACGGTGAAGACCGCGCAGGGGAATTGCCCGTATGTCGGCGTGCCGGCGTTCGTCTCGCGCGCATTCCGTCACACCTCGATCTACGTGCGCACCGACCGCATCAAGAAGCCGTCCGACCTCAAGGGCAAGAAGATCGGGCTGCCGGAATATCAGCTCACGGCCAACGTGTGGGCGCGCGCCATTCTGGACGAGCACGGGGTCAAACCGTCGGAGGTGCATTGGATCAGGGGCGGTATCGAGCAGGCCGATCGGCCGGAAAAGATCACTATTACGCTGCCGCCGGACGTGAAGCTGGAAAATACGCCGCCCGGCAAGACGATTTCCGCGTTGCTGGCCGAAGGCGCGATCGACGGTTTCATCGCGCCGCGGCCGCCTTCGGTACCGAAGGGCACGCCGAACATCGGCTGGCTGTTTCCCGATCCTACCGCCGCGGCGAAGGACTACTTCAAGCGCACCGGCATTTTCCCGATCATGCATCTCGTCGGGGTACGGCGCGAGCTGGCTGAAAAGAATCCGTGGCTGCCCGGCGCGGTGCTCAAGGCTTTCGAGCAGTCGAAAGCTGCGGCGCTCGACCTGCTCGGCGACACATCGGCGACGAAGGTGACGCTGCCGTTCGTCGAGGAGCAGCTCAAGGCCGCGCGCGATCTGATGGGAGAGGACTTCTGGCCCTACGGTCTCGACGCCAATCGCAAGACACTGGAGACATTCCTGCATCACCATCATGCGCAGGGCCTTTCGCAACGCCTGGTGAAGCCCGAAGAGCTTTTCCACCTCGGCACGCACGAGACTTTCAAGCTCTAAGGCAAATCATCATGGCAACGATCCGCGTCCTGAGCGGCGGCGCGCCGAAGGAAATCTTCCTGCGGCTCACGCCTGAATTCGAGCGGCAAACGGGCCACAGGCTCGACTACGTCTTCGCGGTGATGTCGGCGCTGCGCGAAAAGATCGCGTCCGGCGACAAGGCCGACGTGCTGGTGATGCCGACCAACATTCTCGACGGCTACCAGAAGGACGGAGTCGTTCGCGCGGAAGGCCGAGCCGTCCTCGGGCTGGTCAGCATCAACGCGGTGGTGCGTACCGGCGCCAAGAAGCCCGACCTTTCGACGCCGGACAAGGTCAAACAGGTCATGCTCAATAGCCGCGCCATCACCCACGCCACGCCGGGTGCGACGCCGAGCGGCACCCACATGGGCAAGCTGATCGAGACGCTGGGCATCGCGAGTGCGATGAAGGACAGAATCATCCATCGCCCGGCGCTGGAAGGCGGCGTGCAACTGGTAGCGAGCGGGGAGGCCGAGATCGGCTTTTATCCGAAAAGCGAAGTCGTCAATACCGATGGCCTGACGGTGGTCGGGCCGTTGCCCGCGGCCATTCAACTCACGACAATCTACGGTGCCGCGGTGACCAAAGGAAGCGCAGCGCCGGATGCCGGGGCGGCGTTCATCGCCTTCATGAGCGATGCCAAGCACCGCGGGGCGTGGTCGCACGCCGGCTTCGACCCGGCTCCGTAATACTGGGTTCCCGCTTTCGCGGGAACCAACGGAGCTTGTAGCGGCCGGATGGAGGGCGCTATTTCGCGAGTTTGAGTTTCACGTGGATGTTCTTCTCCTGCGTGAAGCTCACCATCTCCTCGAAGCATTCCTCGCGCCCGAGGCCGGACTGCTTGTAGCCGCCGAACGGCGCGCCGAGGAAGTGCTTTCCGATCTCGTTGATCCAGATGTAGCCGGCTTCGACCGCCATGGCGGTGCGGTGCGCCGTCGACAGGTCGTTGGTCCAGATCGAAGCGGTGAGGCCGTATTCGACCTGGTTCACCTCGGCCAGCATCTTCGCCTCGTCGTTCCATTTGAACACGCCGAGCACGGGGCCGAAGATTTCCTCACGCGCGATCCGCATGTTCATGGTGACGCCGGAGAAGACGGTCGGCTCGACGTAGAAGCCGTTCGCAAGCGTCGGATCGTCCGGCCGCTTGCCGCCGGCGACGACGCGCGCGCCTTCCTGTTTGGCGGCGCCGATGTAGCTCATGACGCGGTCGTACTGCTTCTTGGAAATGATCGCGCCCATGGTGGTCGCGGGGTCGGTAGGCACGCCGGGCTTGTATTGGCCGATGCGCGCCTTGATGCGCTCGATCACGGCGTCGTGGATCTTTTCATGGATGAACGCGCGGCTGGTCGAGCCGCAGGATTGCCCGCACCAGGTGAAGTTCATGCCGCCGATGACGGCGCCGGCGACCTCGTCGGGATCGGCGTCGCCGAAGGCGATGAGCGAATTCTTGCCGCCGAGCTCCAGCATCACGCGCTTGACGGTATCGGACGCCGCTTTCATCACGGCGCGGCCGGTAGGCACGCTGCCGATCAACGCCACCATCGCGACGTCGGGATGACTGGCGAGCCGCTGGCCGGCCTCGCGGCCGCCGGGCACGACGTTGAACGCGCCGGGGGGCAACAGCCCGCCAATCAGCTCGGCGAGACGCAGCGAGGAGAGGGGCGCCTGTTCCGGCGGCTTCACGACGACGGTATTGCCAGCGGCGAGCGGTGCCGCGGATTTCCCGGCGCAGAACATGAACGGATGGTTGAACGGGATGATGCGGCCGATGACACCGAGCGGTTCACGCACGGAGAAATTGATTACGTCAGGCCCCATCGGGATCGAGGCGCCCTTCATCTCGGTCACGAAGCCGGCGAAAAATTCCATTTGAGCGGCCGCGACCATCGCGTCGCTCACCATCTCCCGCACCGGATTGCCGCAGTCGGCGGCGTCGATCATGGCCAGTTCGTTAGCGTTCTGGCGCAGGATCTCGGCGATGCGCCGCAGGATTTTGGCGCGTTCGAGCGGCAGCACGCGCCGCCATTCCTTGAACGCGGCTTTGGCGGAAGCGACGGCGGCATCGATGTCCTCGGCGCCGGCCTCCGCGACCTTGCCGAGCGAATCCCCGGTGCCGGGATTGATGGTTTCGACGTAGCGGCCGCCTTTCGGGTCATGCCAAGCGCCGCCGTAATAGGCGCCGCGGTTATTTGGCAGCGCGATGGCTTGCGCAGAGGCGGTTTGCGGAGAGACGGCGGTGGTCATGTCACGTACCCATGGTTCCGAGGCTTGATGTCAGGTCCGCTTGATCGTGTCGAGGCCGCCGAGGCGCCCGATCGCGGCGTTCGCGGCAAACGCCAGCACGAACAGCACGATCAGCATGGCGTACATGCGCGGCATGTCGAACACGCTGTAGGCCTGAATAATCAGGAAGCCGATGCCCTTGTTGGACAGCTTGGTTTCGGCGAGCAATGTGCCGATCAACGCGAATCCGAAGCCGAGCCGCACGCCGTTGACGATCGGATGCCGCATTGCGGGCAGGTAGATTTTCGCCACCATCTGCGCCGTGCTGGCGCGGAAGCTCTTGCCGACGCGAATGAGCACCTTGTCGATCTGCCGCATACCGGCTGCGACGTTGAGCGCGACCGGGAAAAAGCACGATAGCGTGCCGAGCGCGACTTTGGATTCAGGCCCGACGCCGAACCACATGATCATGACCGGGAAGAAAATGATTTTCGGCGTCGGTCCGAGATAATAGAGATAGGGCTCGAATGCCTTCGACAAGAAGCGGTTGCCGCCGAGCACAAGCCCGACGGCGATTCCGCTGCCGCCGCCGATCAGGAGGGCGAGGCCGATCTCGCCGGCCGTGATGCCGAGGTTGTAATAATAGTTGCCGCTCGAGAGCAGGGCGCGCAGCGCGCTGCCGAGCGTGAGCAGCGAAGGCACCACGTCGCGATAGAGCCAGCCGGAGCGGGCCAGCAATTCCCACACGGCAAGCACGACGAGCACGAGCACGACGCGCAGGAGCGTCACCGGGCTCACGAGCGGCGCGGCCGCGCGCGGGCGCGTCAATCGACCGGTCTCAGCCATCGCTCGACTTTCTCCAGCGCCATGAAGAACAGGACGCTTACCAGGATGACGAAACAAATTGCGGCGTAGGTGCCCGCGAGGTCGTAGCGTTCGGCAAGATCGGTGATGAGCTGTCCGAGGCCGCCGAAATTGATCAGGAATTCGGTGCCGACGATGTTGATCAGTGCGAATACGAGACCGAGCCGCACGCCGACGAAGATCGTCGGCATCGCCGCGGGAAACAGGATTTTCCAGAATTGCTGCGTGCCGGTGAGATTGAAGCTGCGCCCGACATTGACCAGCACGCGGCGCGTTCCCGCTATGCCTTCGATCGTTTTGAGGATCACCGGCGGCAGGCCGGAGACAAACCCCATCACGATGATTGCCCATGCATTGCGGCCGAAAATCACCATGAACAACGGGTAGGCGAGCACGAACGGCGCGGAGGCAAGTGCCGCCACCCATGTTTCGCAGGCGAGCTGCAATAGCCGGATGCGGTGCATCAAAACGCCGATGCCGACACCGCACAAGGTGATCATCGCGCCGGCAACCAGGCATTCTCCGGCCGTGTAGAAGAAGCGCCGGATGATGTGCTCTTCCATCACCAGCCGGCCGAAGCTTGCGATGATTTCCGAGGGGGGCGGCACGATGAACTGGCTGATCCAGCCGATGCGGATGATGCCTTCGGCTGCCAGCAGCAATGCCACGATGGCGGCAAGCCCGACGAGGCGCGGTGAGACGCGTCCGCGCGTGACCGGAGCGGATGCGGCGGCCATCGTCACGATGGTTCTCCTTCGCCGCGCAATGCTTTCCTTTCCTCGTCCCGCATCCCGCGGCTCGCTTCCTCGCGCAAGTCGTTCCACACCTGCGCCACGTAGCGGCCAAAGGCCTCGCTGCCGACGATGTCGGAG
>DASZVZ010000059.1:0-14111 GCA_035546875.1 Pseudolabrys sp. | reverse complement strand
CCCATACTTTGCCGCCTCGCTGCCGAACTGCACGATCTGCACGGTTACCTTGTCGCCAAGCGTCGCGACCGTAAGGCCCGCCGAGCGCAGTCGCGCAGCGCCGGTGTTGCCGGACTTCATGGTGAGCCGGACTATTTTTGTGACGTCTTCGCCGGCGCGCGATTGGCTGTTGACGCGGAAGCGTAGCGTCTGTCCAAGCGAAAGCGACTCCGCTGTCTTCGCTAACTGCGCCGCAGGCAAGGTGGTGAATGGCGCTTGCAGCCGGTCGAGCCAGAAAGCGGGCCGGAACAGCGAGAAACAAATCAACAGCAGCAGCAGCGTCTCGTACCAACGGTTGCGCGTAAGCAGCCACATCTGCGTGGCCGCCACGAAGCAGCCCATCGCGACGATCGAGCAGGCGACGACGACGAGGAAGTGGCCGACGCCACCGACGTCGATAAACAGCAACTCGGTATTGAAGATGAAAATGAAGGGCAGGAGACCCGTGCGGATCTCGTACCAGAAGCCTTGCAGTCCTGTCTTGATCGGGTCGGCGCCGGAAATAGCCGCGGCCGCGTAGGCGGCAAGACCGACCGGCGGATGCACGTCCGCCATCAGGCCGAAATAGAAGACGAACATGTGGACCGCGACCAGCGGCACCGCGAGATCGTTCTGCGCCGCGACCTCGACCAGCACCGGCGCCATCAACGTCGCTACCACGACATAATTCGCGGTGGTCGGCATGCCGATGCCGAGCAGCAGGCAGATGAACGCAGTGAGGATCAGCATGATGATCAGGCTGCCGCCCGATGCGGTCTCGACGATCTCGGTCATCACGAGGCCGATGCCGGTTAGCGCGACGGTACCGACGATGATGCCGGCTGCGGCGGTGGCGATGCCGACGGAGGTCATGTTGCGGGAGGCGGATTCGAGCGCGACGATCAAATCCTTGACGCCGTCGCGCAGCGGCGCTGCGAGATCGCGCTCGCGGCGGAAGAAGGCGATCAGCGGGCGCTGCGTCAGCATGATGAAGATCAGGAACATCGTGCCCCAGAAGGCGGAGAGGCCTGGCGATAGCTCCTCGACCATCAGGCACCAGATCAGCACCACAACCGGCAGCATGAAGTGCAGGCCGGTGCGCGCCGTTTCGAAGAAATCCGGCACGCGCAGGATCGCTTTCGACGGATCGTCGTCGGCGAGATCGGCGTGGCCGGCCTTGTAACGAATGAGGCCGACATAGGCCGCCAGCAGCGCAATCCCGAGGACCCAGGTCGCGGCTTCGCCGAAAACATCCTTAGTCCAGCCGACGCCGTAATAGATGAGTCCGCTGAGCACGATAATGCCGCAGACCGTCATCAGCGCCCGCAACAGCGACAAGCGCCACGGTACGGTGGACGAGCGTGGAAGACCGCGCAGCCCCAGCTTCGCGGCCTCGATATCGACGATGTAGAACAGCGCGCCATAGGTGAGGAATGCCGGCAGGAACGCGTGCTTCACGACTTCGGCGTAGGTGATGCCGACATATTCGGCGATCAGGAAGGCGGCAGCGCCCATCACCGGCGGCATCAATTGGCCGTTGACGCCGGCGGCGCATTCGATGGCGCCCGCTTTCACGGCGGAATAACCGACGCGCTTCATCAAGGGAATCGTGAACGTGCCGGTCGTCACAGTGTTCGCGATCGAGGAGCCGGAGATCATGCCGGTCATGCCGGATGCGACGACGCCGGCCTTCGCGGGCCCGCCGCGGAAGGTTCCGAGCATCGAGAATGCGATCTGGATGAAATAATTTCCGGCGCCGGCTTTCTCGAGCAGGCTGCCGAACAGCACGAAGAAAAACACGACGTTGGTAGACACGCCGAGTGCGACGCCGAAGATGCCTTCGGAAGTGAGCCACATCTGCGAGGCGACGCGCGACATGGTCGCGCCCTTGTGCGCGAGCAGTCCCGGCAGCCACGGGCCGGCGAAAATATAGATCAGCATGATGGCTGCGATGATCGCGAGCGCAGGCCCGACAGCGCGCCGCGCGGCCTCGACCAGCAGCAAGACGCCGACCGCCGAGATCACGATGTCTTCGGTGGTCGGCAGACCCGGCCGCAGCGCGATGTCCTTGTAGAAGACGAGCAGATAAAGCGTCGAGGCGATGCCCAGCGCGACCAGAAGCCAGTCGTAGATCGGGATGTATTTGCGCGGCGAGAATTTGAACGCCGGGAAAGTGGTGAAGGCGAGCATGAAGGCGAAGCAAAGATGAACGATGCGCGCCTGGCCGTCGTTGATGACGCCGAAGTTCAATTTGTAGGGAAGGGGAGAGGCGTACCAGAGCTGGAAAAGAGCCCAGGCGAGCGCGAGGCCGAAAATGAAATTCTTGCTGAATCCGCTTGGCTTGCGGCCGCCGGTGTCGGCCTCGGCAACCATGGCTTCGAGTTTATCGCGCGCTGCAGCGTCTTTATTATTATTCTCGTTCATGGCGTTCCCCCGCCTTATCGTCACGCGGAAACAGAAAGGGGCGGCTCGCACCGCCCCTTTCCGGTTTCATCACATCCAGCCTTTTTCCTTGTAGTACTTCACGGCGCCCGGATGCAGCGGGGCGGAAAGGCCGTTCTTGATCATCGCCTTCGGATCAAGATGGGCGAAGGCGGGATGCAGCTTCTTGAACTCGTCGAAATTATCGAACACCGCCTTGGTCAGATCGTACACGACGGTGTCCGGCACCTTCGCCGACGTCACGACAGTGGCGAGCACGCCGTAGGTCGTCGTCGGATTCGGGTTGTTAGCGTACATGCCGCCGGGGATGGTGGCGACGGCGTAATAAGAGTGCGCCTTCAGCAATGAATCGACGGCAGGCCCGGTGAGCGGGATCAACTTCGCGCCGCAGGCTGTGGTCGGGTCCTGGATTGCCGCGGAAGGATGGCCGACGCCGTAGAAGAAGCCGTCGATCTTGTTGTCGCAGAGAGCGGTGCCTTGCTCGTCGGCCTTGAGCTCGGCGGCCATCGAGAAGCTCGATTTGGTCCAGCCCATCGCCTTGAGCAACTCTTCCATCGAGGCGAGCGTGCCGGAGCCGGGATTGCCGACGTTGAAGCGCTTGCCGTTGAAGTCCTCGAATTTCGTCACGCCGGCTTCCTTGCGCGCCAGCACCGTGAACGGCTCGGGATGCACGGAGAACACCGCGCGCAGATCCGGGTCAGCCTTGCCCTTGAACTGGGCCTCGCCCTTGGCGGCGTTGTACTGGATGTCGGATTGCGCGAGGCCGAAGTCGAGTTCGCCGGATTTGATGGCGTTGACGTTGAACACGGAGCCGCCGGTCGACTCGACCGAGCAGCGGATGCCGGTTTGCGCGCGGTTCTTGTTCATCAGCCGGCAGACCGCGCCGCCGACCGCGTAATAGACGCCGGTCACGCCGCCGGTGCCGATGGTGACGAATTTCTGCTGCGCAACCGCCGGCGAGCCGAATGCGGTGAGAGCGAGCAGGCCGGCCGCTGCGAGGCCGGGCGTTCTGATCAGTTTCATGTTCAGTCCTCCGTTCTTCTTGGCTTAGTCAATACCGCGAAAGCTCGTCCGGAGAGCAGCGTGTCGCGGGCGCCGCCGCTACCCGGTTTCTGAAGATCATTTTGCCGCAGTCGCGGCGTCGATCGCGTCTCCCAATTTCTCGACGATTGTGTCGATCGCCGCATTGTCGACGATGAAGGGAGGAGCCAGCAGCACGTGATCGCCGCGCGCCCCATCCACGGTTCCACCCATCGGATAAACCATCAGCCCGCGCGCCATCGCCTCGCGCTTTATCTGCGCGTGCAATTTTCGAGCCGGATCGAACGGTTCCTTGCTGCCTCGATCGGCGACGATCTCGATGCCCTGGAACAAGCCGCGGCCGCGCACGTCGCCGACGAACGGGTGATTGCCAAATCGTTCCTGCAGACGGCGGGCGAGATAGGCGCCCTGCTTGCGCACATTATCGAGCAGGTTGTCGCGGCGGATTACGCGCTGCACCGCGAGTGCCGCGGCGCAGGCGAGCGGATGGCCGGTGTACGTGTGGCTGTGCTGGAACGCGCCGGAGCCCTCGGCGAGCGCCTTGAAAATCTTGTCGTGCAGGAGAAGCGCGCCGATCGGCGCAAAGCCGCCGCCCAAGCCCTTCGCAACGGCGATGAGGTCCGGATTGACGCCGTCCTGTTCGCAGGCGTGCAGCGTGCCGGTACGGCCCATGCCGCACATCACCTCGTCGAGAATGAGCAGAATGCCGTACTTGTCGCAAATCTCGCGCACGCGCTTGAAGTAGCCGGGCACGGCGGGCACGGCGCCCAGGGTCGCGCCGACGACGGTTTCGGCGACGAAGGCGATGACATTCTTGCCGCCGAGTTCCTCGATCTTGGCTTCGAGTTCATTCGCCAGGCGTTCGCCGTAGGCCTGCGGCGTCTCGTCGGCGCGGCGCTCGCGGTATTCGTAAACCGGCGAGACGTGATGCGTTTCGATAAGCAACGGTGCGAACTGCTTGCGTTGCCACGGGCGGCCGCCGACCGCGAGCGCGCCCATGGTGATGCCGTGATAGCTCTGCCGGCGCGCGATCAGGTATTTCCGCTCCGGCTCGCCGATCTCCACGAAGTATTGCCGCGCGAGCTTGAGCGCGGCCTCAATCGCTTCCGAGCCGCCGCTCACATAAAACACATGACCGATGCCGTTCGGGGCATGCGCGACAAGATCGTCGGCGAGCTCTTCCGCGACCTGCGTCGTGAAAAAGCTGGTGTGCGCATACTCGAGCTTGTCGAGTTGCGCGCGCATGGCGTCGAGAATTTCCGGGTGAGAATGGCCGAGGCACGACACTGCGGCGCCGCCGGAAGCGTCGAGATAATCCTTGCCGTTCTGATCGCGGATATAAATGCCCTTGCCCGAGACGGCGGTCGGGTAATTGTGGGCGATCGAGCGGTGCAACACATGCGTCATTTCCGGCGCCGTCCTTTGTTCGGGATCACATAAGTACCGAAGGCCGCAAGCTGGCCTTCGCTCGCTTCGAGCGCGGCGAGCGCCGCCGGTCCGCGCCGCGCGGCAACCAGCGCCGCCAGGCATTCGACCGCCGCGAACGCCGGCGACATGGTGTGAAAGAATGACGGCGTCTCGGTGCGAACCAGGATGATTTCGTCGGCGAGCGCGGTGAGCGGCGAGAGTTCGCTGTCCGTGATGGCGACGATGCGCGCGCGGCGACCCTTGGCGTATTTCGCCGCATCGATCGTCTGCCGCACGTAGCGCCGCACCGAGATCGCCAGCAGCACGTCGTTCTTGCCGATACCGCGCAACATGTCGGCGCCGATCCCGCCGGAGCCGTCCACCAGCACCGAGTTCGAGCCGAACAGCGAGCGCACGTAATGAAAGATGTAGGCGACGGAAAAGGCCGAGCGCAGGCCGAGGCAGAACACGCGGTCGGCGCGCGCGATCCGGTTGGCGGCGGCCGTGAAGCGTTCGGTGGCGTCGGGCGAGGAGAGGCCGGTCAAATGCTGCGTGAGCGAGGCGAAAATATCCTGCACCAGCGCAGCGTCGCCCTCGCTGTCGCGCCGGGCCAGTAGCTCTTCGGCGCGGCCGCGGTAGCTGTCAGGCCGCCGGCGTACGGCGTCGGCGTAAAGCTTGCGCACGCCGTCATAGCCGGCGAGTCCGAGACGCTGCGCCAGCCGCGTCATGGTCGCGGGCGTGACGCCGGCGCGGCGTGCCTGCTCGCGCGTCGATAGCAGCGCAACGTCGGCCGGATGATCGATGACCCAGCGGGCGGCTTCGCGCAGCTGCGGCGACAGATCGTCAAAGCCGGCACGCAGCCGGCCATCGAAGGACGTGAGTGTCATGGGACGAAACGTTAGCCCAATGGATCAAATGTTTCAAAACAGTATTTTTGGATTATCTGTTTCAGCAGCCCGTAAAGCTTGCAAGGCGCAAGCTATTGGCCTCGCTGGCATTTCCAACCCTCGAAACGGAGGGTCAAGGCGTGGGGGACGGGTTTGCTGAGGCCGACGGCGTGTAAGCCGCAGTGGGCTGACGCGCAGGCAGCGCAAAAGCGCACATCGTGGTGTCGTTATTCCAGTGCTCACTCGGTAAATTGTTTGCGACTTCGCATGGGGGGAGTATGGAGCCTCGTTGAGGTGCCCAGTAACCTTTCCGTTTTCCCGGCAGGCAGTGTCGTGGAAATCGGGAGGGGATGATGATCCAATTCACAATCAACGGAAAAACTGCGTCAACGGACGCGCCGCCTACGACCCCGCTTCTCTGGGTTATTCGCGAAGGACTTAAACTCAGCGGCACGAAATTCGGTTGCGGCGTCGGCTTGTGCGGCGCCTGCATGGTCCACATCGACGGCAAGCGGGCGTTTTCGTGTCAGACACAGGTGAGCGAAGTATCCGGCAAATCGATTACGACGATCGAGGGCCTTTCAGAGAGCTCCTCCCATCCGGTGCAGAAGGCCTGGCTCGCTGAAAAGGTGCCGCAATGCGGCTACTGCCAGTCCGGGCAGATCATGAGCGCGGCCGACCTGCTCAAGCACAAGCCGCATCCGACACGCGACGAGATCGTCGAACACATGAGCGCGCACATCTGCCGGTGCGGCACGTACGCGCGCATCTTGCGCGCGGTCGAACGCGCAGCGCGGGAGGCCTGAGCCATGAACCAGATGTTCCCGCAAAAACAGTTCGGAGTGTCGCGCCGCCGTTTCATGATCGGCGCTGCCGGCTTGAGTTTCGCATTTGCTTTCGGCGACCGGCTTGCCGAGGCCGCAACGCCTGCCGGAGCAACCAAGGGCAAGGCACTGACGCCTTGGGCGAGCATCGAACCAGACGGCACGATCTACATCATGTCGCCGGCGACCGAGATGGGGCAGGGCTCCATGACCTCGCTGCCCTTGATCCTTGCCGAGGAGATGGATGCCGACTGGAGCAAGGTACGCGTCGTGCCGGCGCCGGTGATCGAAAAAATTTACGGCAATCCCGGCTTTGGCGGGCTGATGTACACCGCCGGCAGCAATGCCGTGCGTTCGTATTTCAAACCATTGCGCACGTTCGGTGCGCAGGTTCGGCTCGTGCTGCTCGACAATGTCGCCAAACACTGGAACGTACCGGTCGCGGAATTGAGTACCGAGCCGAGCGTGGTCGTCCATGCCAAGTCGAATCGCAAAATCGGTTATGGCGAAATCGCCGCGTTTGCCGAGCTGCCGGCGGCCGCCCCCGAGGTGAAGCCGGAGCAGCTCAAGAAGCCGAAAGATTTCCGGCTGATCAGCAAAGACGTGTTGCGCGTCGAGTTGCCGAACAAGGTCAATGGCAGCGCTCAATATTCGATCGATGTGCAGGTGCCCGGAATGGTTTACGGCGTGGTCGTGCGCAGTCCCGTCGAGGGCGGCACGCCCAAATCGTTCGATGAAGCCAAGGTGAAGGCGATACCGGGGGTCATCTCCACCGTGCATCTGCCCTACGGCATCGGTGTGCTCGCGCAAACGGCATGGGCCGCCTTTGCGGGCAAGGAAGCGGTGGAGCGCTCGATTACCTGGAATCGTACCGGTACCGCCTGGGGCTTTGACAGTGACAAAGGCATGGAAGCCTTCGCCGCCGATGCAAAGAATCTGTCCGTGCCAGTCACCAAAGACTGGTTCAAGCAAGGCAACGCCGAGGGCGAGCTTGCCAAGGCTGCGACGACGATCGAAGCGGAATACCGTTGCGATTATGCCTATCACGCGCAGATGGAACCGCTGAATGCCGTCGCTTCGGTCTCTCCCGACGGCGACAGTGTCGAAGTGTGGTGCGGCTCGCAAAGCCAGACTTTGGCGGTCGAGGCGCCCGCAAAGGCGCTCGGCATTTCGCGCGATAAGGTGACGCTGCATTACACGCTGCTGGGCGGCGGCTTCGGCCGGCGTGGCCACCGTGACGAGGAGTTCATCGTCGACGCGGTGTTGATGTCGAAAGCGGCCAAGCGCCCGGTCAAGGTGCTGTGGACTCGCGAGGACGACGTCCATAACGGCCGGCTGCGGCCGATCACGGCGCACTATTTGCGCGCCGGGCTCGATCAGACCGGAAAGATTGTGGCGTGGCATCAGCGGCTCGCAGGCGATCGCGTGACGCCGTATCAGGATCCGGTGCGCTACAAGTTCGCCGGGCAAAAGGACTTCATCCTGATGCTCGGCGTCGAAATGCGCACCTACGACATCGCCAACCAGTATTGCGGGCAGATCTACCGCGACAGCGGCGTGCGCACGTCCTCGCTCCGCGGCATCGGGTTTACCGCCAACAAGTTCGTCGCCGAAGCTTTCCTCGACGAGATCGCGCTGAAACGCGGCATCGACCCGGTGCAATTGCGGCTCGAGCTGCTGAAGAACACGCCGCGCGGGCGCGCCGTGGTTGAACGCGTGGCTGCGATGGCGAATTGGGGCAAGAAGCCGGCTGACGGCCATGCGCTCGGATTTGCCTTCATCGACTACTCGGATTCGCTGCTTGGCGGCATCGCGGATATTTCCGTCGATCGCGCAAGCGGTCAGATCAAGGTGCACAATTTCTGGTGCGCGATGGATTGCGGCATTCCGGTCCAGCCGGACAACGTGGTCGCGCAGACAGAAAGCAGCATCGTCTACGGTCTCGGCATGGCGCTGACCGAACGCATTACCGTCAAGGACGGCGCGATCGAGCAGTCGAACTTCTACGATTATCAGGTCATGCGCATGCGCGACATTCCGCAAATGCACATCGAAATAATCCCGACCAATAATCCGCCGACCGGTGCGGGACAGATGGCGACACCGCTGGTCGCGCCCGCCATCAACAACGCGTTTGCCGCTCTCACCGGCAAACGGTTGCGCGAAACGCCGATGTTGCCGGAGCGCGTAAAGAAAGCTCTGGGCTGAAGGAAAAACCGCGGCGTCGCGGCTGCAAAAAACAAAACGGCCGGGATAATCCCGGCCGTTTCGATTTCATCTGCGTTCGCCTAATGCAGCGCCGGAGTAGCCTCAGGCGTCTCCATCGCAGCGACGCGGTTCTTGACCGCCTTCTGGATCTTCTCGAACGCGCGCACCTCGATCTGCCGCACGCGTTCGCGCGAGACATCGAATTCAGCGGCGAGATCCTCGAGGGTGACCGGATCATCGGCCAGGCGCCGCGCCTCGAAAATGCGGCGCTCACGGTCATTGAGCACGCTCAGCGCATCGGTCAGCGCCTTGTGGCGATTATCGGCCTCTTCGCTGTCGACCAGGATGCGTTCCTGGCTCGGTGCGTCGTCGACCAGCCAATCCTGCCACTCGCCGCTGTCGCCTTCTTCACGGATAGGCGCGTTGAGCGAGGCATCGCCGCCGAGGCGGCGGTTCATGTCGACCACGTCCTGCTCCGTCACGCCGAGGCGCTTTGCAATCAGTTTCACCTGATCCGGGCGCATATCGCCTTCGTCGAGCGCGGAAATCTTGCTCTTCGCCTTGCGCAGGTTGAAGAATAATTTCTTCTGGTTCGCGGTCGTGCCCATTTTCACGAGCGACCACGAACGCAGAATGTATTCCTGGATGGCGGCCTTGATCCACCACATCGCATAGGTGGCGAGACGGAAGCCCTTTTCCGGTTCGAAGCGTTTGACCGCCTGCATCAGGCCGACGTTGCCTTCCGAAATGACTTCGGAGATAGGCAAGCCGTAGCCGCGGTAACCCATGGCGATTTTGGCCACGAGCCGCAGATGGCTCGTGACGAGCTTGTGGGCGGCGTCACGATCGCCGTGCTCGCGCCAGCTCTTCGCCAGCATGTATTCCTGTTGCGGCTCCAGCATCGGGAACCGGCGAATTTCATCGAGATAGTGGCTGAGGCCGGATTCGGCCTTCAAAGCGGGTAGAGTTGCAGTACGGGCCATGTAAGCGCCCTCCATAATGCCCCCGACTGATCGGCGGGCGTTTGACGCTGCCGCTCCCCGAGCCGACAGCGCCGTTTGTTTCGCAAGTGCAGCATACCGGAGCGGCCAGGGGAATTAAAGGGTTCCGCCCGTCACGTCGCCGTGACCTCGACTGCCACGGGCAGCCAAACTCAAGCCATTGCGATGGCTCACCTTTTCCGTGGCGTTACGGATGCGGCGGGTTACTGCGCGCAAGCTCTGTTCGTAAACGGGCGAAATCCTCCGGTAGTTCCGATTGGAACTCCAGGGCTTTTCCGGTCAGGGGGTGTTCGATAACGAGTAAATAGGCATGCAAAGCCTGTCTTCCAAGCCCCTCCAAGGCAGCCCGGGCGCCACTGGTCAATCGGGTGGCTTTGGTCTTGAAGCCCGAGCCATATGTCGCATCCCCCATAATCGGATGGCCGATATGGGCAAGATGGACGCGGATCTGATGAGTACGCCCGGTATCAAGCCGGCATTCGAGCAGCGCGGCGGCCGGCTTGCCGTCGGTGCCCGGGTAGCGTTCGAGCACCTGCCAATGCGTGACCGCCGTGCGGCCGTCCTCGCGCACGGCACGCTTGTCGCGCGCGTGGGGATGGCGATCGAGGGGGGCATCGATTGTGCCTTTCGGCCGTGCCGGCGCACCCCACACCAAAGCAAGATAGCCGCGTTCGAGTGGACCCTCGCTCTTGTTGGCGAATTGCGCCGACAGCGCGCGGTGAGCCTTGTCAGTCTTCGCCACGACCATCAGCCCGCTGGTATCCTTGTCGAGGCGATGCACGATGCCCGGCCGCTTGACCCCGCCTATGCCGGAAAGGCTGTCGCCGCAGTGCGCGATCAGCGCGTTGACCAGCGTGCCGGAGGCGTGGCCGGCGGCGGGGTGCACCACGAGACCGGCCGGCTTGTCGATGACGATCAACGCGTCGTCCTCGTAAACGATGTTGAGCGGTATCGCTTCGCCGCTGGGCTTTGCCGACTCGGGCTCCGGCAGCGTCACGGTGACGGCGTCACCCGATTTGACGCGCTGGCCGGGATCGCGGATCGTGCGGCCGTCGATCGCGACCTCGCCGGCAAGGATCAACGCCTTCAGGCGCGAGCGCGACATCGCCGGAATGCGCGCGGCGAGCACGCGATCGAGACGCGCGCCGGCGTCTTCGGCGGCGACGGTCACTTTCTCGGTTTGGCGCGAAGCGGTCATGACTCAAATGTCCGACGAAAAGCCCCTCGATCCGGCATCCGAGCAGGTCATCGCCAAGGCGCGGCGGTTGATGCTCATTGCCACGACGACCACGCTGATCGCGCTCGCGATCGTGCTTGGCGTCATCGGCTATCGCGTTTCGCGCCAGGAGGGAAGTGCACCACCGGCGGCCCCCGATGTCTCCGCCGCCGTGCCTGCGGGGGCAAAGGTCGTATCGACCGCGATCGGCGACGGGCGTCTCGCCATCACCATCGAAACCGCGGGCGGCACGGAAGTGCGCGTGTTCAATGTGCGCACCATGCAGCCGCTGGGGCGCATTCAGCTCACGCCGAAGCCCTGATCTTCTCCAGCACCGGCAGCAGGTAGCCGACAAACTTTGCCGGGTCTTCGCTCATCGGAAAATGGCCGAGACCTTTCATGATGGTCGCCGGCGCGCCGGTGCGCCTGGCGATGTCGAGCGTGGCCTCGCTGGTGCAGGAATAATCGTATTCGCCCGTGAGCAGGTAGAGCGGGCAGCGCTTGATGTCGATCTGGTCGACGCGATCGCGAATGTCGCCGTCGATGTTGTAGAAATGCAGGTCGCCTTTGAACACGCCGGGGCCGCTCTGCATGTAGTGCCACAGCGTTTCCCAGCGCTCGGCCAGTGGCGCGGTCGGCGCGACGAGGCCCGACACGACGCCGGCGCTCACCATGCCGCCATGCACGTCGGGGCGGTTAAGCCAGGAGAGATCGTAATAGGGCGCGGTATGCGCGGCGGATTCCAAACCGATCAGCGCGCGGAAACGTTCCGGGTGCTCGTGCGCGAGATGCAGCACGATGCGGCCGCCGATCGAGCAGCCCATGCCGACCGGTTTGTCAAGCGCGAGCGCGTCGGCGACATCGACGATCATGCGCACGTAGTCGCGCGAGGTGAGCTTGTATTCCTCCTCTTGCCAGCCGGGCGGGGGCGACGATTTGCCGTGCCACGGCATATCGAAGGCGATGACACGAAAATTGTCCGTGACACGCGCGTCATTCATTAGTCCGCGATACTGCCGCGTGTCGGAGCCGGCAGTGTGCAGGCACAACAGCGGGATGCCTTTGCCCGCTTCCTCGACGTAGAGCCGGTGCGGCTTGCCGAGCAGCGTGGTGTTGAGATAGCGGCCGGTGACCGGCTCGAAGCGCGGGCTCATCGGGCGCTCTCCTTGCGCGGCGCGGCGATGACGTCCTTGAAGTAGAGCAGGTTCGCCATGAACGGATGCAGATCGCCTTCGACGCGCATGAGTTTCTGCTTGATCAGGGCGAACACGTCGGTGAAGCCGAGTGGCGGCAGCGGCTGCCAGAATTTTTCCCACGTCGCGCGTGAGGCGCGCAGCGCGAAGCTGTAGTTGGGCGTGATGAAAGGCCCCGGCGTTATGGTGCCGACGCGGCCCTCGTCGATGCGAATGAGGTAGTCCGTATCGTCGATGGCGAGGAGGAATGTGGTCGCGACGTAGCGCCCGCGCCTGATCAGGTTGGCGTCGGCGTTCACGTATTTGGCGATGCTGTCGATCATGCCTGCTGGCTCCAAAGGGGCGCGCCAGCATGGAATTTTGGGCGAAGGACCTCAAGCTTGCGCGGAGTCCGGATCGAGGCTATTTCGAGAGCCTTGGCCGACAGCTCCCTTCGTCTAGCGGTCTAGGACGCGGCCCTCTCAAGGCTGAAACAGGGGTTCGATTCCCCTAGGGAGCGCCAGCCTTTCAATCGCCCCCGAATTCGATAGCGCTACACAATCGGCATCGAGAACTTTGCGCCAGGACGAGAGCGACAAACGCTACCTTGACAGGACTGCGGCAAGCCATGGCACCCGGCCATGGCCTGCCGCAAGCGAGAAAGCGGGCTGTTACTGTACCTTGATGGCTGGCCAAGTGGAGACGACCGCCCCGTTCTTGACTCCCTTCATGGTGAACTTGAAATCCCCTTTCGCCTGACCGGCCGGGATTTTCCACTGCGCGGACCAGACCTTGTCGCCGTCGGGGTCGGTGAGGCTCACGATCTTCGCGCCGGCGTTGTTGTACACGGTCACCGCGGAGAACACGCCCGTAACTTCGGCGAAGAAGTTTACATATTGACCGGCCTTCTGTCGGACCGGCGAGACCCAAGCTCGAACGATGTCGGGGGTGGTCGGAGTAACTTTGATGATGCCCCATTCGACGGCGACACACCAAATCCCGCCGCCCGGGTTGCGCGTATCGGGGGTAATTTTCACTCTGTTCTTGCCGCCCTTGAGCACGTTTGGCGGAATATTGAAGTAGTTGACTCCCCATGTGTTGTCCTTGCCGGTGAGCGTGCCGACATAGGTGTTATTCACGTACACCTTGTCGACCTCGGGGTTGCCAGGGTCAGTGTTTGTGTCGACGTCCCACACGTTCATGTGCAACGTCCCGGCGGAGCCTGCGGCGCCGGCCGGCAGGGTGATGTTGTATTCGATCGGGGAATAGGCATCGGTATTGAAGACGCAGGGTGCTCCCGCCCCGCCCATGTCTCCATCGGGCACTCCGGTCCCTGCATTATTCTCGTTGTCGGCGTTGGTTCCATATTCGCCAGGGCCCAAGATCGGCATCTTATTCGGCCCTGCCGCGGCCCGGCTCGTCGCGAAATTTGCGTCTCCCGCGTAAGCAGCTCCGGCGAAAAGCGAAGCCGCCGCACACAGCGCAAAAACGGCACTGCGGTTCATGGATGTTGCTCCTTTTCCAAAATCTGACGTGATCCAACTGAAAGCCAATATCTTCGGCTTCCGTTGTTTCAATTCTTCAAAAAAAATGACGGTTATTGCTTTGACCTAGATCAATCGAAATAGATCGCCGTAGGCGCCACCACCGTTGCGTCGCGCTTGATCACCCGCGCGATGCTTTTTTTGATCCACTCCGCGCGGCCGGCCGAGAGACCCAGCAATGAGAGGGAGGTTCCCCAAGGTGGGCGCTCTCGAGATCAAGCCCAATGATTCCAGCCCTTATTCTGCTTTGTTATGCTATTCATAACCCGCCGGGCATGCGGCCTTATGGTATTGCTCGGCCAATCAAACAAAACACAACGTGTGGGAGACAAGCGCCATGGCAAATCATCC
>DASZVZ010000058.1:0-28206 GCA_035546875.1 Pseudolabrys sp. | reverse complement strand
AGCTCGCCAGCTCAATATTGGAGAGCGCCAGCAGCTTGATGGCCTGCATCAGCTGCGGCGTCATTACCAGCGCCTGGCTTTGCCGAAGCAGCAGTTTTTGGGTCAGCGCCATGGGTGCGGAGCAAGTTGGTCCGCTTCTTGCTTAAACTGCTTCGCCGCCCGCGCCAAACCCCAATTTGCGCTCTCGCCGTCACCGGCGTAGCCGCGCGCAATGTGGCATCAAAATTAGAGGGGGCGGGCCTGAACGGGTCAAAGACGGAATTCCTCGCCGAGGTAGAGCCGACGCACGTCTGGGTTGTTGACGATCTCGTCGGCACGCCCCTCCATCAGCACCTCGCCGGAATAGATGATGTACGACCGGTCGGTGAGGCCGAGCGTCTCGCGGACGTTGTGGTCGGTGATCAGCACGCCGATGCCGCGCTTGGTGAGGTGGCGCACCAGCGCCTGGATGTCGCCGACGGCGATCGGGTCGATGCCAGCGAACGGCTCGTCGAGCAGCATGTAACTCGGCCGCGTCGCCAGCGCGCGGGCGATCTCGACGCGGCGCCGCTCGCCTCCCGAGAGCGCGATCGACGGCGTCTTGCGCAGCCGCGCGATGTTGAATTCCTCAAGCAGCGCATTGAGATCGGCCTCGCGCCGGCGCCGGTCGGGCTCGACAACTTCCAGCACCGAGCGGATGTTGTCCTCGACGTTGAGCCCGCGGAAGATCGAGGCTTCCTGCGGCAAGTAGCCGATGCCGAGCCGCGCGCGCTGATACATCGGCAACGCGGTGACGTCGTAGCCGTCGAGCTCGATGCGGCCGCGGTCCGCCTTGATCAGGCCGGTGATCATGTAGAAAACCGTGGTCTTGCCGGCGCCGTTCGGGCCGAGCAGACCGACAGCTTCGCCGCGGCGCAGATAGACGGTGACGCCTTTCACCACCGTACGGCCGCCGAAGCTTTTTTCGATTCCATGCGTCGCGAGATAGCCGTGGCGCGGCGCCTGCCGGCCGTTGCCTTGTTGCGGGCGCGGCTGCTGCTGCACGGGTGCATGCGGGTGCGTGCGCGCGTACTGGGCCTGCGAGTTGACGACGGTTTGTACCTGACGCGCTTCGCCCGGCGTCATCTGCCGGGTCGGCGGCGGCGTTTGGCGGCGAAACAGCGACAGGATCTTCACCAGGCTACCCCCCGGCGCATGGCGCGGCCTGCGCGGCACCTGTAGAGCCGCATGGGCAGGGCGACCTTAGCTGATTCCGCGCGCCTGTGGCGCGGGCCGGCAGCGTTGCGCGCGGTCATTTTGCAGGCTTTCAACGGGCGGGCCGCTGCGGTTGTTGCAAGGAGCGGCCGAGCGAGCCGGGACTGAGCTCCGGTCCGTTGCCGCTCGGCTGGAATAGGCCCTGTACGCGCCCGGTTCCGTTCTTGCCGGACTCGACGCGCGAGACGCCGTTGGTGAGATCGACAACGAGCCGGTCGCCGCGCAGCACGTTCTGGCCTTGCGTCATCACCACATGGCCGGTGAGCGTCACGGTGTTGGTCTTCATGTCGAACAGGCCGAGATCGCCGGTTGCGGTCTGGTCCTTGCGCGTAATGACCACGGCGCCGCGCGCCTCCAGCCGCTTGATCTTCTGCGACCCGCCGGGCCCGGGCTTTTCCGCCGTCATGGTCGATCCGGAATTTTGCGCGCCGACTTCCTGCTCGTAGAACACGACCAGGGACTTGCAGCGCATGCCGGTGTCGCCTTGCGTCACGCGCACGTCGCCCGAGAACATCGCCGTCTTGTCCTTGTCGCGCACTTCGAGCGTGGCGGCTTCTATCTTCACCGGCTCGTTGCGGTTCTGCGAAAAGCCCTGCAACGCGTTGGGCGGCCCCTGCGACACCGGTGCGGTCGGCGCCGCAACGGCCGCCGATGCAAGCAACGCCACGCCGACCGCGCTCGCGCGCCATGCCTTGAGCCTCGGCGCCACGGTCATTTCGTTTGCGCCTTGGCCGGCGGAACGCTTTCGCCGTTGAGCATCAGAACCATGTCGACGCCGCCCTCGAAGCGCACCATCTCGCCGGAGTTCGTGACCTCGAGGCCATTGGCGTTGAGCGTGCCTTGCAGCATCTTGACCTGCACCGGCTTCTTGGAGACGACGCTGCCCTTGCGGATATCGACCACAGCCTCACTCATGCGGCCCTCATAGCCGGTCGAAGATTTGAGCACGATGTTCTGCCCGAGCGTGAGCATTTCATCCTTCGTGTTGTAGACGCCGTCGATCGCAGTCATTTCCATCGAGCTCTTGTCCTGCATGTCGATCTTGGCGCGAATGTTATGCAGCTCGACGATGTCGGGCTTGGTCAGATCCTGCGCCGCCTTCGTCGCCGTCAGCTCGTAAGCGCGCGCGTCGCGCGTGAAGCCGGAAAGCCGCGGCTGCTCCATGGTGATCTTGGTGCCGGAGACGACGAGGTCGCCGGCGTTGATCGGAAGGTTGGTGAGCATGCGCAGCGGATTGAAATAGGTCACCAGCACCGCGGCCGTGCAAAGCAGCACCACGCCCAGCGGAACGGCGATGCGCAGCACGCGGACGATCCGGCTGTGGCGGCGCGCCGCGCGAAACGCGCGTTCGCCGTCGCCGCGGCCCATCGTCCAATAGGCGCGTGCGGTCTGCTGGTCTGCTCTTGCGGTCACCACACGGTTCATGCTTGCCACGACATTCGGCTTGGCGTGATTGCCGTCTTACCCTGCCGCCCGAATATGGCCCGCGCGCGGCAACTTCATTAACGAACCGGCGGCTCAGGCCGAGTGCGAGAAAATGTCCTCGGCCGCCCAACCGGCAAGATCGAGCCGCACGCGATCGGGCAAGAACCGGAAACAGGCGGCCGCCAGATCGGTACGGCCTTCGCGCGCGAGCATCGCGTCGAGCTTTTCCTTCAAGGCATGCAAATGCAGCACGTCGGTCGCCGCATAGTTGACCTGAGCGTCGCTCAACTGATCCGCGCCCCAATCCGAAGATTGCTGCTGCTTCGACAGATCGATGTTGAGCAGTTCGCGCGCGAGGTCTTTCAGGCCATGCTTGTCGGAATAGGTGCGCGCCAGACGCGAGGCGATCTTGGTGCAATAAACCGGGTCCGCCATAACACCGTAGGCGTTGTAGAGCATGGCAAGATCAAAGCGCGCGTAATGGAATATCTTCAGGATCGATTTGTCGGCCAGCATTCGCTTGAGGTTCGGCGCATCCGGCTTGCCGGCTGCAATCTGCACGACGTCAGCCGACCCGTCGCCGGGCGAAAGCTGCACGACGCAAAGGCGGTCGCGATGCGGATCGAGCCCCATCGCTTCGGTATCGATCGCCACCGCGCCCTTGTAGGCCGCCAGGCTTGGCAGATCTCCGCGGTGCAGGCGGACGGTCATTCGCTTATCCGGCTCGAGTCCTGTGCGCCCGAACAAGCGGCCGGGCCATTAGCCGTTGACGTAATAGGGTTTTTTCGTGCGCCGCACAAGAAACTTTGCCGCCGGCGGGCGCGGGTTTGCGCCTTCGCCGCCGTCGATACGGGGGACGACCGGGCCGTTAGCCCTCAGGCGGCGACGATGCCCAGTGAAACCGCGATGGCGATGGTCGCCGCGCGCGTCGAGACCTTCAATTTCCGCTTCGCCTTCTCGAAATGCTCATGCGCCGTCGAGGGCGAGATGCCCAGCTTGCAGCCGACCTCGCGGTCGGTTGCGCCGCGCGCGATGAGCCGCAATGTGTCGATCTCGCGGCGGGTCAGCCCGGCCGGCGGAACGGCAAAGCCGTGGCTTGGAACGAGATTGCGCAGCCGTTCGTGGAAGCAATACGACAACGTCGCCAGCACCGACTTCTCATCGGCGTCAATAACGCGCTGCTTGAAATAGAGGCTGACGAGTCCGAACCGCTCGTCGCCGCGCGGTATTGGAACGGCGAGACCTTCGGTCCAGCCGATATCGGCGATCATCTGCAGCCCTTGCGTGCCGATCGTCGGCCAGCGCCGTTCGCGCCTCAGCTGTGTCCAGGTGAAAGGCTCGTGGCGGCCTTTCAGCGACTCGAGCAGCGGATCGCGCTTGAGCATGCCGGTGCTGAAATAGAAGTTGCGCCACTTTTCCGGCCAGCTGATCGCGTAGAACACGGTGCGTTCCATCGCTCTCAGATCTATCTCGCCGCAGACAAATCCGTCCGTCTCGAACGTGGCGACGGCTTTGTGAAATATCTGAATGCAGGATTTCGGATTTGGCGCGATTGAAATGGCGGAAACTGTTTTTGCAATATCAACCGGTGTTCGAATAGCCACAACGTGACCTCATTAGGAAATTCGTTCGTCGCACTAACAATCGAGTCGTATGTTCATTCCATTTCTATTTTTGATGGCGCGCATTCAGCACGACGCGGAGTAGCGTGAAACGTCGCCCCCCATTTGGAGGGTTTGCATCGCGTCTTTTCCCGACTAGCAACCGCCACCAGTTGAGTCGAGTAACGTGTTTGTTTTCGCACGCGACCCGGCGTTCAACATCGAACGTTTTTCGTGATCGATGTCATCACTCGCTGTGATCGATTTTCATGACGGCTTTCGCGGCGCGCGAAATACGACGCGCGAAAGCATGCGCGTCGCGAAAATGCCGGCGCGGCTGCGGCGGCGATCCGGCAAAACATAAAAATCAAGGAGAACGGCATGAGAAAAGGTAACCGGCTCCTCGCCGGCGCAATAACGCTCGCTGCCCTCGCTTCAAACGCAAGCGCCGCGGAACGCGCAATGAGCGTCGAGCCGCATACGGTTTCCTGCACGTTGATCAGAACGCCGGGGCAATTGCAGGCGATAAAAAATAATCTCGCGGCAACCTACTGCCTTGCAAACGACATCGACCTTGCATCGATTCCGAACTTCGTGCCCATCGGCGAATTGACGAAGCCGTTCACCGGCAGCTTCTTCGGTAACAATCACGTCATCCGCAATCTGAAGATCAACGATACGACGCATTCGGCTGCGGGCCTGTTCGGCCTGTTCAGCGGCCCTACTCTTCGCGACGTGAGCCTGGTCAATGTCAGCGTCAGGGGAACAGGGACGTTCCTCGGCGGGCTTGCGGGCGCCGCCAGTTCTTCCGGGACGGAACCGACGATCGCCAATGTGAGCGTCACCGGAAACATCAATTGCGCCGGTGCGACGCAACGCTGCGGCGGGATGATGGGTCTGCTGTCGCAATATGTCGTTACGAGCTCGTGGAGCTCGGCCGATGTGAGGGGTATGGCGTTTCAGGCCGGCGGATTGGTCGGAGACCATTCGTCGGGGACAATCCGTGACAGCTTCGCCACCGGCGATGTCACCTGCAATCTGACCGGCTGCCAGGCGGGCGGTCTGACCGGGCAAACGCTGGGCTTGATCGAGCGCAGCTTTGCGACCGGAACCGTCACCGGCAAAGATTCGTCGATTGTCGGAGGCCTCACCGGCGTTCACGGCGGCCTCATTCATCAGGCATTCGCCAGCGGTTCTGTTTCCGTCGGCCCGTCGTCCGACATCGGCGGACTGATCGGCTTCGCAGGCGGGAACAGCATCACCGACCAGGCACTCTCTGTGGGGGCCGTTGCGGCTATCACCGGAGGATTAGTCGGAGTCCTGGCGGGCGGGTCCGTCGTTACCAATTCCTATTGGGACACCCTGACAGGCGGCCCGACCGTAAGCGCGGCCGGGGTCGGCATGACAACCCCGCAATTGCGCGCGGCTCTGCCCTCAGGCTTCGATCCCGCGTTCTGGTCGATCAGCAAAAAGCTGAGCTACCCCTTCATCAACAGCGCGGGCCTCGACTTCTCCGCGCAGCTTGCGACCGTGGTGTCGTTTCGAAGACTGGTAACGCTTCTGCCGATCAGTCAGCTCGATCCCTCGCAATACAGGATGAAGCCCGCGCACGCCGACGAGGCATCTCTCGCCACCGTCTATACAATGATCGCACGCGCAACCGGCTTCGCCAGCGGCGTCAAGCAACTCCAGGATCAACTCCTCGACGTGAGGATCGACCGATTCTTCTGGCACGACGCAAGGCAGATGACGACATTCGCCGGACCCGCCAGCACCCTGGTTAAACCCGGCGCGCTTAAGCCGCTCGGCACGAGCATCGCGCCGATCGTCGACCAGCTTGACGCGCAGCGCCTGGTGATCGTGCGCGGCACATTCACGAACGCCAAAGGCACGCGCGGCACGCACTGGATGCTGGCGACGCTTTACACCAAAGGCCCGCGCGGAAGCGCGAGCGCCATCGTCGCCAACGATCCGTGGACCGGCCGGCAGGTCGAGATCGATCCGGTGACGAGAAAAGTCATCTCGCCGGCGAACTTCCCGCTCAAGGATTTCACCGTCAACGCTTTTCAGGCGGTGACGATTACCTTGCCACCCTGAAACGCTCCGAAGGACGCCATGAGAAATTTCAAGAAATCGAATTCGATGCTGGCGGCCCTAATGATCGCGATGGTGGCCGGCCCTGTCGTCGCCCGAGACAATCCGGCAACGCATGCGACCACCTTCTATCGCTACGCGACCATCGCCGGAGTGAAGATTTTTTACCGCGAGGCGGGACCGGCGACAGCGCCGACCATTCTGCTGCTTCACGGCCTTCCTTCGTCGTCGCGCATGTTCGACACGCTCATTCCGCTGCTCGCCGACCGCTACCATCTGGTGGCGCCGGATTATCCCGGCTTCGGCCATTCGGACGCGCCGCCGCCCGACAAATTCTCCTACACATTTGCGAACATCGCTGACGTCGTCGACAAATTCACGCAAGTCTTGAAGCTCGATAAATATGCGCTCTACCTGAACGACTACGGCGGTGCGATCGGATTCCGTCTCGCGCAGGCGCATCCCGAGCGCGTGACCGCTATCGTCGTGCAGAACGCGGTCGCGCATGACGACGGGCTCGACGCAAAGCGCTGGTCCGGGCCGCGCGGCTTCTGGGCCGACCGCGCACGATACGAAAATCAGTTCCGCCAGCGCCTCACCTCGCCGATGGGCGCAATGACGCGGCACGTGGGCAATTCCCCGCACAGCGACCGCTACAATCCCGATTTGTGGGACGACGAGATCGCATACCTGCAGAAGCCGGGAATTGCGGAAATCCAGGTCGAGTTGTTCTACGACTACCGGACCAACGTCGCCGCTTTTCCCGACTGGCAAAAGTACCTTAGCCTGAACAAGCCGCCGCTGCTCGTCGTCTGGGGCAAGTACGACCCGGTCTTCGCCTTGCGCGAAGTGGACGCCTACAAGCGTGACGTCCCGGACGCGGAAATCCACGTGCTCGACGCCGGACATTTCGCATTGGACGAATCGGTGGATGAGATCGCCGGCATCATGCGGCGCTTTCTGGCGGCGAAAGCGCACTAGGCTCCGCGCGGCGGGTCATTGACCCTCAACCGCAATGGACATTTAGCCTGCTGTCGGATGCTGGTGCCCAGGAGAGGACTCGAACCTCCACGGCTTTCACCGCTAGTACCTGAAACTAGTGCGTCTACCAATTCCGCCACCTGGGCAGGCGCGGACTTAGGTACGGAGCCGTTTTCGGCTTGTCAATTGAACCGCTTGGCTCCCCTATACAGTGGGTGGCCGATCCTGTATTTGCCGGATTCGGCGACCATCCTCACCTCCGGCGAGAGCGGCATGCCCGCACGAAGCAATTCCGAAATCCTGATAACGGTCTATGGCGGTTCCGGCTTTCTGGGCCGCCACGTCGTCCGCGCACTGGCCAGACGCGGCTACCGCATCCGGGTCGCGGTGCGCCGGCCGGAGCTCGCCAACCACCTGCAGCCGCTCGGCCGGGTCGGCCAGATCCATGCCGTGCAGACTAACGTGCGCCAGCCGCAATCGGTCGAAGCCGCGGCCCGCGACGCCGACGTGCTGATCAATCTGGTCGGTATCCTGGCGGAAAGCGGCCGCCAGCGCTTTGAGGCCGTGCACACCGCCGCCGCGGATGCCGTGGCGCAGGCTGCGAGCGCACGCGGCGCGCGCCTCGTGCACGTCTCGGCCATCGGCGCCGACTCGAACTCTTCCTCGCGCTACGCCCGCACCAAGGCGGAAGGCGAACGGCTGACGCTCGCCACCGTGCCGCTCGCGACCATCGTGCGGCCGTCGATCATCTTTGGGCCGGAGGACAGCTTCTTCAACCGCTTCGCGGCCATGGCGCGTTTTCTGCCGGCATTGCCGCTGATCGGCGGTGGCGAAACGCGCTTCCAGCCGGTGTTCGTCGGCGACGTCGCCGAGGCGATCGCGAAAGCTGTCGACGGCGAGACGCGCGGCGGCACGATTTACGAGCTGGGCGGGCCCGAGGTGAAGACGTTCAAGGAGCTGATGCAGTTCGTGCTCGCAACGATCGAGCGCAAACGACTGCTCATCCCGGTGCCGTTTGCGCTCGCGCGGCTAAATGCGATGGTGCTGCAATATCTGCCGGGTGCGCCGCTGACGCCCGATCAGGTCGAGCTGTTGCGCCGTGACAATGTCGTGTCGGAGGCCGCGCGCGCCGAAGGGCGGACGCTGCAGGGACTCGGCATCGAGCCGGAGCCGATCGCGGCGATCGTGCCGACGTATCTCTGGCGTTTCCGCAAGACCGGCCAGTTCCGCGGTCGCTTAGCTTAGGCGAAGTAGATCGCGAATATTCCCGCCGTGCCGATGATGATGCGCCACCACGCGAACAGCGCGAAGGTGTGACGCTGCACGTAACGCAGAAACGTCTTCACCACGATCCAGCCGAAGATGAACGACATGATGAAGCCGACGGCGATCACCGTCGTGTTGCCGGTCGTAAGCTCGCCGCGGCTTTTGTAAGCCTCGTAGGCAAATGCGCCGACCATGGTCGGCATCGCGAGCCAGAAGGAAAATTCCGCCGACGCGCGCCGGTCGCCGCCGAACAGCATTGCGCCGACGATGGTTGCACCCGAGCGCGACACGCCCGGCACCATCGAAATGCACTGGATGATGCCGATGCCGAGATACATCCATAGCGGAAACTCGGTGGCGTCGTGATGGCGCGGGGTGAGGTTCATCCGGTCGACCCATATCAGGATGAATCCGCCGATGATGAACATGATCAGCACGATGCGCACGTCGAACAACTTCTCTTTGATGAAATCGTGCGCCAGCGCGCCGATCACCGCCGCCGGCAGAAACGCAAGCAGAATGCCGATGATGAAACGCGCCGCCGCCCAGCTCGTGAACATGTCGAGCGCGAGCCGCCACAGCCGCCCGAAATAGATCGTCAGCAGCGCCAGGATGGCGCCGAGTTGAATCAGGATCGCAAACGATTTGCCGAACGAGTCGTCGCCCCAGCCCAGAAAGTGCTCCATCAGCAGCAGGTGGCCGGTCGAAGACACCGGCAGAAACTCGGTCAGCCCCTCGACGATGCCGAGAACGGCCGCCTTCACGATATCGATGTGATTTGAAATCAGGCCGAGGACAGTTGCCTTGATCGCAACAATATCCATGCAGAGGCTCCGGGGGCTGGTCGCGGTCGGCGGTTTGCTACACGGGGGCGGCTTTCTATAGTGCAAGTAACTGATTCCCGCTGCTCTTGTCCGTAAACGGCAGATTATTTCGGGGGCCTGATGTTGACGCTGTTTCACCAGCCGCTATGCCCGCTCTCGCGTTTCGTGCGGCTGATGCTGGCGGAATACGGGATCGAGGTCAGGCTGGTGGAGGAGCGGTTCTGGGAGCGGCGGGAGGACTTCCTGATGCTCAACCCGGCCGGCACCATTCCTGTGCTGGTCGAGGAAGGCGCCCCGGCGATCCCCGGCGCCTCCATCGTCATGGAATATGTCGACGAGACCCGCGGGGCTGCGGCGGGCGACAATCGTCTGTTTCCGGAAGAGCCCGCGCGCCGCATCGAAGTGCGCCGGCTGGCCTCGTGGTTCAACGAAAAATTCCACGAGGAAGTCAGCGGGCCCCTGGTTAAAGAGCGCGTGTTCAAGCGCCATATGACGCTCGAACAGGGCGGTGGACCGCCCGACACCGACGCGATGCGCGCGGCGCGTCACAATATCCGCTATCATCTCGCCTATATCGGCTGGCTGGTGCGCACCCGCGATTGGCTTTCCGGCGAACGGCTAACCTACGCCGATCTTGCCGCGGCCGCGCATTTATCCGCCGTCGATTACCTGGGCGATGTGCCGTGGAACGAAGACGAAGCAGCGAGGAACTGGTACGCACGGGTGAAATCGCGCCCCGCGTTCCGCCCGATTCTGTCCGACCTGCTGGCCGGGCTGCCTCCGTCGAAGACGTACGCCGACCTCGACTTCTGAACGGTCCCGCCGAGATCAAGCGCGCGCTGATTGAAGCCGCTCAGACGCACGGCTTCGCCGTGGCCGGCATCACGCGTCCGGACGCCGTGCCGGAAGCGAAAGCGCGGCTCGAGCGCTTTCTCGCCGACGGCGCGCACGGCGACATGATCTGGCTCGAAACAACGGCGCAGCGCCGCGGCGATCCGCGCGCGCTGTGGGCCGATGTCCGCTCGGTCGTGATGCTCGGATTCAATTACGGGCCTGACGAAGATCCGTTCGCGATCCACCGGCGGCGCGAGCGCGGCGCAATTTCGGTCTACGCGCGCGGCGACGACTATCACGAGCTGATCAAGTCGCGGTTGAAGCAGGTTGCGCGCTGGCTCATCGAAAATGCCGGTGGCGACGTGAAAGTGTTCGTCGACACCGCCGCGGTGATGGAGAAGCCGCTCGCG
This sequence comes from Pseudolabrys sp., assembly GCA_035546875.1. GTDB lineage: Bacteria > Pseudomonadota > Alphaproteobacteria > Rhizobiales > Xanthobacteraceae > Pseudolabrys. Next base: position 17,538 of record DASZVZ010000058.1, on the reverse strand, counting down.
GCAAGCGCCGGTCTTGGCTGGCAGGGCAAGCATACAAATCTCGTCTCGCGGCAATTCGGCTCGTGGCTGTTCCTCGGCTCGATCTTCACCACGCTCGATCTGCCGCCGGACGACGCGGAGGCGGATAGCTGCGGCACCTGCCGCGCCTGCCTCGATATTTGTCCGACCGCCGCCTTTCCCGCGCCCTATCGGCTCGATGCGCGGCGCTGCATTTCTTATCTGACCATCGAGCACAAGGGTCCGATCCCGCGCGACCTGCGCGCCGCAATCGGCAATCGCATCTTCGGTTGCGACGATTGTCTCGCGGTGTGCCCGTGGAACAAGTTTGCGCAGACGGGACGCGAGACGAAACTCGCTGCGCGCGACGCCTTGCGCGCGCCGGAGCTCGCCGCGCTGGCGCGGCTCGACGACGCCCAATTCCGCGCGCTGTTTGCAAAAACCTCGATCAAGCGTACCGGCCGCGATCGCTTCATGCGCAACGTGCTCGTCGCCATCGGTAATTCGAATGACGCAAGCCTCGCGCCGGAAGCCGCGCGCCTGCTCGGCGACGCCTCGCCACTGGTGCGCGGCGCCGCCGTGTGGGCGCTGTCGCGTCTGACGGACAGGCAGGCGTTTGCGGCGATGCGGCGCGAGGATGCCGATGCGGCAGTCAATGAGGAGTGGGAAGCCGCATTGACTTGAGCCGCGCTGGCGCTTGCCCGAGCGCACCTCAAGTCATTCCGGCAACTCGGCCTTGCGCAATCCGGCGAGCAGCCGCTCCCGGTCCTGCTGGCGGCGCAAAGGATAATAGTCGCGCAGCTTTCCGACGCTGACTTCCGGATCGACGCGGAAATAGGCCGCAAGCGCGTGCTTTGCCTCCTCGCGCCGTTCCAGCATCGCATTCGAGACAATCGCCATCCGCAATGCCGGCAGCCAGTTCGGTTTCAATTGCAGAGCCAGCGCGGCCCAGCGCGCGGACTCTTCGTCGCGGCCCGCCATGAAGTGCGCAAACGCCATTGCGCTTTGGGTGAGAAAGACGCGGGTATCGAGCGGGTTGAGCAAAATGGCCTTGTTCAGGCTTTCGATGGCGCCCTCGGGATCGCCGGCGTAGCCGCGCACCCACCCGCTTCGTTGCCACGCAACCGCCAGGTTGACGTCCAATTCGAGAGCGCGGTCGATCAGCGACAGGGCGCGATCCACGTCCCCGAAAAAATAGGCATGGACGTGACCGGCCCAGCACAGCGCCACGGCATCCTCGTCGCCGATTTCCGCCGCCCGTTCGATCAGGCGCGCAATTTCCTTTTCGTCGAAAGTCGTTGCCCACCCGTTGGCTTTGCCAAACTGATAACAGGAAGCAGCCAGTCCGTAGGGAGTCGAAAAATCGGGAGCCTTTTCCATCGCGGCGTAGAAGTGCCGCAATGCTTCTGCATTCCCGTCCTTGCTCCAGCGGTTCCAGCCCGCCAGTCCGCGAAGATAGAGATCGTAGGCCGCGAGATCTCCGGTCGCGCGCAGCTTGGCGCGTTCGATCTCGGCCTTCTCGACCTGCGGCGCAATGGCCCCGACCACGCGCGCGACGATTTGATCCTGCACGGCAAACACGTCCGAAACGTCGACGTCAAACTTGTCGGCCCACAAATGGCGGCCCGACGCCGCTTCGATTAGTTGCGCGGTCACGCGCATGCGGGCGTCGGAGCGCCGCACGCTGCCTTCGAGCACGTACTGCACCTTGAGCTCGCGCGCGACCTGCCCGATATCGACCTGCCGCCCTTTGTAGGCGAAGGATGAATTCCGGGCGATGACAAACAACGCGCGATTGCGCGACAGCGCGGTGATTATGTCTTCGACGATTCCGTCGGCAAAGTAATCCTGGTCCGGCACCTTGCTCAGGCTCCAGAACGGCAGCACCGCGATCGACGGCCGGTCGCCGGCGCCGGGCCGTGCTTCGGCGCCAGGAACTGGTTTGCCTTGCTCTTCGCGTACGATTCCGACGAACCGCATGCCCTTGCGGTGCAGCGTCTTGATGAGCCGCTGCTCGCCGCCGCTGTCGCCCAGCGCGGACCGCGCGGCATTGATGCGCGTGCTCAGAGCCGATTCGGAAACGATGCGACCCTGCCATACCGACGTGAGGATATCGTCCTTGCCGACAACGCGGTCGCGGTTACGAATGAGATAAAGCAACAGGTCGAAGACCTGCGGTTCGACCGAAACCGGCCGTGCTCCGCGAAACAGTTCGCGGCGATCGGCATCCAGCGCATAATCGTCGAACAGATAGCGCACGTTGCATTCCGCCCGGGGCGCCCTGGTCGCAGGCTAGCACAGCGCGCTTTGAGGAAAATCAAGAAATTCGTGATCAAAAGGTAAGGCCTCCTGAAGGTTTGACGACGCGACATTGCCCATCATCGGCGTCATCGAGCCGGCGGCCGCGCGAAACGCAAGCCGCAACCAGGGGAGCCGACGACGATGTTTTTCAAGACTGCAGCGACGGTATTTTGGCTGACGATCGCTCTGTCGGCAGCGGCGATACCCTCGATGGCAGCGGCGGAGAAACTCGTCGTGTCGCCGATCGTCGAAAAGAAGATCGCGGAACTGCCGCCCGGGCCGCTATTCTGGCAAATCGAAACATTCCCCACTTTGACGCAGGCGCAGGCTGCGGCGGGACCGACGTCATTGGCTGCCGAGGTTTCCGGAAAGGTCTGGTTGTTCACGCTCGGCGCCAAGGGCGCTGCCGGACACGGAGGCACCCACGTTACCGAGATCGGCCCTGTGCCTCGCATTACGGCGCCGGAATATCTCCTGCGCATCAACCATGCGACAGGTGCGCCGGGCGCCAAGACGCCGGTCCATACCCATCCCGGCTCCGAGACCTTTTACGTATTGAAGGGCAAGCTCGGACAAAAGACGCCGCATGGCATCAGTTACGCCGACGCGGGCCAATCGATGACCGGACACGGTCCGGGAATGCCCATGGAAGTTTTCAGCGCGGGTAATGTCGATCTCGACCAGCTGGTCATGTTTTTCGTGGATGCCACCAAGCCATTTTCCGTGCCGGCCAAATTTCCATGACCAATGCAGGCGCGGTCTTCGCTTAAAGCTCCGCCACCGCCGCGATCAACCGCTCGATGTCTTCCGGCCGCGACAGGCGGTGATCGCCGTCCTTGATCAGTGTCAGCACCACGTCGTCGCGCGCAAAGCGCGAGACGAGCTCCACCGCATGGCCCCACGGCACATCCGGATCGTGCACGCCTTGCAGGATGCGCACCGGACAACCGGTCTCGATCAGGCCGCCGAGCAGCAAATGCTTGCGCCCGTCCTCGATCAGGCCGCGCGTGATCGGATAGCCGCCCTCGTCATAATCCGACGGCCTGACCCAAACGCCCTTCTTTTCGATCTCGGCGCGGATGGCGGGCGAGAACTGCTTCCACATCAGCTCCTCGGTGAAGTCGACCGCAGGCGCGATCAGCACCATGCCGATGATCGGCGGCGCATCTTTGCGCTCTTTGAGCGCACGCGCGAGCAAGAGCGCGAGCCACCCGCCCATCGACGAGCCGATCACGATCTGCGGACAGCGGCACTCGTGGGAGAACACCGCAACGCTTTCCTCCAGCCAGCGGCCGATGGTGCCGTCTGTGAATTGGCCGCCGGATTCCCCGTGACCGGAGTAGTCGAAGCGGATACAGGCACGGCCGTGCTCTTCGGCCCAGCGGTCAAGCGCCTCGGCCTTGGTGCCTTTCATGTCGGACTTGAAGCCGCCGAGCCAGAAAAGGCCCGGCCCCTTGCCGTCACGGACGCGTATGGCGATGGATCGCGTGTCGACGCCCGTTCCTATCGTCAGCGATTTCAGGCAAGACTCAACCATGCGCTCGACTCACACCCGCCGCAGTCCGGGAACCTTGTCGCCGCAACGCGGGCCTCAACGCAAGGGAAACTTGGCGGCGCCGCGGCCCGCGCCGCCCCACCCGCGGCCGCGCACGCTCTCCGGCGCAACCATCCTGCAAATCGTGCCGGCGTTGCGTGACGAGCCGGCCGGACACGCCGCCGTCGATATCGCGCTGACGTTGTTGCAGGCCGGCGCGCGCGCCATCGTCGCGGGTGAAGGCGGGCCGCTGGTCGGCGAGTTGCGCGCGCTCGGCGGCGAGTGGCTGCCGATGACGAGTGACAGCGTAAACCCGCTGCGTCTGCGGAAAAATGCGCGCACGCTCGAAAACATGATCGCGGCCGAACGCGTCGACATCGTGCATGCGCAAAGCGCGGGCGCCGCCTGGAGCGCGTTATGGGCGACCGCGCGTCTGCCGGTGCGGCTCGTCACTTCGTTTCCCGACCGCCTCGCCGCGGATACGACGCTCGGTACCATGTTCCGCCGTTCGCTCGCGCGCGGCACCCGTGTGATCGCGCCGTCGAGCTTCGTCGCGCAGGCAATGATGGAGCGCTACAAAATCGCGCCCGAACGCATCAGCGTCATTCCGCGCAGCATCGACACGACCACGTTCAATCCCGCCGCCATGGCGCCCGAGCGCATCGCCGCCATGCGCCGCGCCTGGGGCGTGCTGCCGCAATTCCGCGTCGTGCTTGTTCCCGGACGCATCGCGCCGTGGAACGGACAAATCGTGATGGCGGACGCGGCGCGCGTGCTGCTTGGCGGCGGCGAGCGCAACGTCGCGTTCGTGTTCGCCGGCGATGACCGTTCCCAGCCGCGCTACGTACGCGCGTTCAAGCGGCGCGCGCACCTGCACCGCGTCGATACGCTTTTTCGGATGACCGGCCCGGTCGCGGATATGCCGGCGGCGCTCGCCGCCGCCGACGTCGTGGTGGTGCCGGCGATGGCGCCGCCGTTGTCGGGCCGCGCGGTCGCGGAAGCGCAGGCGATGGGCCGTCCCGTCGTCACGCATGCGGTCGGCGTGCTGCCGGAGAACGTGCTGGCACCGCCGCGCATGCCGGACAATCTGCGTACCGGCTGGGTGGTGCGGCCGGGCAATATCGGCGAACTGGCGACCGCCATCGGCGCCGCGCTCGCGCTCGACCATGTCGCCTACGAGGCAATGGGCGCACGCGCACGCCAGTACGCCGAGTTTGTTTTCTCGCGGCAGAGCGTTGCCGAAGCCATCCGCGGCGTCTATACCTCGCTCCTGGCGCGCGATGCCTGAGCTTCAGGCCGGATCATAAAACGCAATTAAACTTATCCGCGCCACGGAGGAATTCGGGGGCAGGTTCGCGTGGGCGGCCATCGGCGCAAGGCCGGCGGCTCTCGTCAGGATTGGTCGTAATGTCGAGTTTTCCAGCGTCCGACCTGCCCGACCTGCAAACCGCGCGCCTGCAATCGCCCACCCGCAAGCCGCAACAAGAAAAGCACTTCGCGGGCCAAACCCGCGAGCCGATCGTCGCGCTGATGGTCGCGCCGACGCTTGACGTCGGCGCAGCCGATGCCGGCGTCGTGTCGCTCGTGCGCACGCTCGCCAATGCGGGTCACCACGCCATCGTCGTCGCGCGCGCCGGCCGGCTGGTCGGCGAGGTCACCGCCGCCGGCGGCGAATTCATCTCGCGCGACATGGAAAGCAAGAACCCGATCGTCATCCTGCGCAATGCGCTGGCGTTGATGAAGCTCGCACGCGAACGCCAGTGCGATGTCATTCACGCGCACGGCCGCGCGGCGGCTTGGAGCGCGTATCTCGCCGCGCGGCTCGCCGGCGTGCCTTTCGTGACCAGCTGGTACAAGGGATTTCGCGAACAGAACATCTTCAAGCGCTACTACAACGGCATCATGGCGCGCGGCGAACGCGTGATCGCCGGCAGCGAGCAGATCGCGCAGTTGATTCACGAGCGCTATCGCACGCCGTGGGACCGCATCGCGATCGTGCCGGCAACCGTCGACCTCGAGGAATTCGATCCGGCGAGCGTCGCACGCGACCGCATCGAGACGGTACGCGCGGCCTGGGGCATCACGCGCGATACCAAGGTGATCCTCGTCGTCGGCCGCATCCTGCGCCGCAAGGGCCACCACGTCGCCGTGCGCGCCGTGCAGCGGCTCAAGGACATGGGCCTGAAGAATTTCCTCTGCGTCTTCATCGGCGAGGACCGCGGCCGCACGCATTACACCGGCGAACTGTGGGACTTGGTGCTGGCGACCAACACCGTCGACGTCATCCGCATGGCCGCGCCGGTGAGCGACATGCCAGCCGCCTTCGCGACTGCCTCGGTCGTCGTCTCGGCCGCGATCCAGCCGGAAGGCGTGCAGCGCGCGGTGCTGGAGGCGCAAGCGATGGCACGCCCCGTAATCGTGTCCGATCTCGGCGCCGGACCCGAAGTGGTGCTGACACCGCCGGCGGTGCCGGACAACCGCATCACCGGGTTGCGCTTTACCACCGGCGACGATGCCGCGCTGGCGGCGGCGCTGTTGCGGCTGTTTTCCATGCCCGAGCCGACCCGGCGGGCGATCGGTGCGCGCGGCCGCGAATGGGTGCTCGGCCATTTCAATGCTGCCGCAATCGCCGACCAGACCCTGAAGCTTTATGGCGAAATCGTCGGGCGCCCGCCGCGTGCGGGTTAAAACCGGTGCAATTTGAACAATTTGCGGTTCTTCCGGTTGTGCTTTTTAGATAGACCGAAACGCATCGGCGTTGACTTATCCGCGGTTTCTACCAATCTTTAGCTGTCTCTTGGCGGCCGACCGCGAAAGGGACCGTTGCAACAGCAGAGGAGAGAAAAGCCATTCGTCGTCCGATGAAGTCCGCGCAGCCCGTTCAGAAGGACGGCCCGCGCATCAACGAGGAGATCCGTGCTCGCGAAGTACAGTTGATCGATAATGCCGGCGACAACAAAGGTGTCGTCGATTTCCAGACCGCCATGAGCATGGCCGAAGCCGCTGGGCTGGATCTGGTCGAGATTTCCCCCAATACCAACCCGCCTGTCTGCAAGATCCTGGATTTCGGCAAGTACAAATACCAGGCGCAGAAGAAGGCGGCCGAAGCCCGCAAAAGGCAGAAAGTCGTCGACATCAAGGAGATCAAGCTCCGGCCGATGATCGATGATCACGACTACGACGTGAAGATGCGCTCGATGAAGCGCTTCTTCGAGGACGGGGACAAGGTGAAGGTCACCTTGCGTTTCCGCGGCCGAGAAATGGCGCATCAGGAACTCGGCTTCCAGTTACTCAACCGGGTGAAAGCCGACATTGGTCCCGTGGCCAAGGTCGAGTCCGAGCCGCGTTTCGAAGGCCGACAGATGATCATGGTGCTGGCACCGCGCTAGCGCACCGGACGCGCTGCTTCTCAACGGAACGCCGCCCCTGCCGGGCGGCGTTGTTTTTTCGTCCGGGCCGCTTGGTTACCGTCGACCGTCCGCGCGGTTGCAAGGCCCGTCCGCCTCTGCCATAACGCCGCCTTCTCGCCGCCCGGCTGATCAAGGGCTGCCGTGGCCGCGATTTTCGCTCAATTCCGAGCATGTTCCTTAACGGAACACATCAAACCGGCCGGTCGGGCCTTGCCCGCCAAGCGCCGCTGTAGGAGAGCCAAATGCCCAAGTTGAAGACCAAATCGGGCGCCAAAAAGCGCTTCAAGATCACCGCGACCGGCAAGGTCAAATACCAGCAGTCCGGCAAACGCCACGGCATGATCAAGCGGACGACAAAGACGATCCGCGAGCATCGGGGCACCGATGTCCTGTTCAAGACCGACGGCGACAAGATCAAGAAATACTTTTTGCCGAACGCTTAAGCTTTCCCGGCCGCCCTGGCGGCCGTCCCACCGACAATTGCCGATTTAGGTTGCAAGGAGATCAGTCATGGCCCGCGTCAAACGTGGCGTCACCGGACACGCCAAGCACAAGAAAGTCTACAAGGCCGCCAAGGGCTATTACGGCCGCCGCAAGAACACCATCCGCGTCGCCAAGCAGGCGGTGGAGAAGGCGAACCAGTACGCCTTCCGCGACCGCAAGCGGCGCAAGCGCACCTTCCGCGCGCTCTGGATCCAGCGCCTGAACGCCGCGGTGCGGCCGTTCGGGCTCAACTACAGCCGCTTCATCGCCGGCCTGACCAAGGCCGGGCTGTTGATCGACCGCAAGGTGCTGTCCGATCTCGCCATCCGCGAGCCGGCCGCTTTCCAGGCGATCGTGGAGAAGGCCAAGGCCGCGCTGCCGGCGTAAAGCCGCTTGCGCCGCGTGCCTCTCCGACGTCATGCGCGGGCTTGACCCGCGCATCCCGCTTAGGGTCGCACTGCCTGCCTAAGCGGGATGGCCGGGACAAGCCCGGCCATGACAGGTAGAGAAGCGTGTGGCCATTGCATGGACGCACTACCCATGTCCGACATCGCGAAGCTCGAACAGGAAATCCTCGCCAGCGTGAACGCGGCGAGCGACGAGGCGGCGCTCGAGAACGTGCGGATCGCCGCGCTTGGCAAGAGCGGCTCGGTGACGGCGCTGCTCAAGACTCTCGGCGGCATGACGCCGGACGAGCGCAAGACGCAAGGGCCGAAAATCAATGGGCTGAAGGATCGCGTCACCGACGCGATTGCCGCGCGCCGCGAAACGTTGAAAAACGCCGCGCTCGACGCCCGTCTCAACACCGAGAGCGTCGACGTCACGTTGCCGGTACGCGAGGCGCCGGTCGAGCTTGGCCGCGTGCATCCGATCAGCCAGGTGACCGACGAACTCACCGCGATCTTCGCCGACATGGGCTTCGCCGTGGCGGAAGGTCCCGACATCGAGACCGACGACTACAACTTCACCAAACTGAATTTTCCCGAAGGACATCCGGCGCGGGATATGCACGACACGTTCTACTTCAATCCGAAGTCGGATGGCTCGCGCATGCTGCTGCGCACGCACACATCGCCGGTGCAAGTGCGCACGATGCTGAGTCAGCAGCCGCCGATCCGCGTCATCTGCCCGGGCCGCACCTATCGCAGCGACTCGGATCAGACGCACACGCCGATGTTTCACCAGGTCGAGGGACTCGTCATCGACAAGTCCTCGCACCTCGGCCACCTGAAATGGATTCTCGAGGAATTCTGCAAGGCGTTCTTCGAGGTCAACAGCGTGAAGATGCGCTTCCGGCCGTCGTTTTTCCCATTCACCGAGCCGTCGCTCGAAGTCGACATCCAGTGCAAGCGCGACAAGAACGAAGTGCGCTTCGGCGAGGGCGAGGACTGGATGGAGATCCTCGGCTGCGGCATGGTGCATCCGAACGTGCTGCGCAATTGCGGGCTCGATCCGGACCAGTACCAGGGCTTCGCCTGGGGCATGGGAATCGACCGCATCGCCATGCTGAAATACGGCATGCCCGACCTTCGTCCCTTCTTCGAGGCGGACGTACGCTGGCTATCGCACTACGGTTTCCGCCCGCTCGATTTCCCGACGCTAGCCGGAGGGCTGAGCCCATGAGAAAGCGCAACAGGCATGCGCGCTCGGCGGTCGACCGCGCGCTGTTCGCCGCGGTCACGCGCGGCTGGGACAATGAAAATCTGGCCGATTATCCCGGCCTGCTCAAACGGCACGACGCAGCCATTCCGCCGTCGGTGCTCTCGACCTTCCAGTCGATCGACACCAAGGCCGCCGGCATGTTGACGCATGTCTCGATGATGATCGCCGGGCTCGGCCTGCTGGCGCCGATCGTCGCGGACAACGACGTCGAAATGTCGGTGATTATCGTGGAGATAGCGATTTACCTCCTGATCGCGGTCGGCTGCCTGCGCTGCCTCTCGGCGTTCGGCGGACCGGAAATGGGCGACGCGGTCGACGACATCAAGGCGCGCGTGACGCACGAATTGATCCTGCGACGCGAGCTTTATCGCGTGTGCAATCGCGTTTCGATCTTGTTCACGATCGTCGTTTTCGTGCTGCTGCCGATTCTCTACGTCTGGACGCCGGTGAAGGTGAAATAGCGCAATGAAATTCACCCTCGCCTGGCTCAAGGAGCATCTCGATACCGATGCGTCGCTCGCGGAAATCACCGACAAGCTGACAATGATCGGCCTCGAGGTCGAGGGCGTCGAGGACAAGTCGGCGCTGCTCAAGCCGTTCGTCGTCGCCTCGGTGATCTCGGCGGAGAAGCACCCGAACGCCGACCGCTTGCGCGTGTGCATGGTCGACACCGGCGACGGCAAGCCGATCCAGGTCGTGTGCGGCGCGCCCAACGCGCGCGCCGGCATGAAAGGTGTGTTCTCGCCGCCCGGCACGTTCATCCCCGGCAAGAACATCACTCTGTCGGTCGGCACCATTCGCGGCGTCGAAAGCCGCGGCATGCTGATGTCTGCGTTCGAGTTGCAAATCTCCGACGACCACGAGGGCATCATCGACCTGCCGGTCGATGCGCCGGTTGGAAAAAGCTACGCCGAGTACGCTGGGCTCACCGGCGATCCCGTGATCGAGATCAATCTCACGCCCAATCGCCCGGATTGCACCGGCGTCAACGGTATCGCGCGCGATCTCGGCGCGGCGTCAATCGGGACATTCAAGGACCGCCCGGGAAAGCCGGTGAAGGGCGCATTCCCGTGCCCGGTAAAGGTGACGCTCGATTTCGGCCAGACGCCGTCGCTCTGCCCGGCGTTCGGATTGCGACTCGTCAAGGGCGTGAAGAACGGTCCTTCGCCGGACTGGCTGCAAAAACGGCTCACCGCGATCGGCTTGCGTCCGATCAATGCATTGGTCGACATCACCAACTTCATGACCTACGACCGCGGCCGCCCGCTGCACGTGTTCGACGCCGCCAAGGTCAAGGGTAATCTCACCGTGCGCCGCGCCAGGAATGGCGAGAAACTGCTCGCACTCGACGGCAAGACCTACGAGCTCGATCACGCGATCTGCGTGATCGCCGACGAGCACGGCGTCGAATCGCTTGCCGGCATCATGGGCGGCGAAGCGTCCGGCTGCTCCGAGGTGACCACGGACGTGCTGATCGAATCCGCGTTGTGGGATCCGCTCAACATCGCGCAGACCGGACGCAAGCTCGGCATCAACTCAGATGCCCGCTATCGTTTCGAGCGTGGCGTCGATCCGAATTTCATGCTGCCTGGCCTCGAGATCGCGACGCAGATGGTCATCGATCTGTGCGGCGGCACGCCGTCCGAGATCGTGGTCGCCGGCGACCCGACGCCGAAGGAAAAAGTCGTCGACTTCCCGTTGAGCGAGCTTGCGCGCCTGACCGGCCTGAAGCTGCCGCTGCCCGACGTGCGGCGCACGCTGGAGAAGCTCGGCTTCTTTGCCGCCGGGCAAGGTGAGCGCGTCAAGGTCGCGGTGCCGTCGTGGCGGCCGGACATCGAAGGCAAGGCCGACATCGTCGAGGAGATCGTGCGCATCGTCGGCGTCGAGAACGTGCCGCCGGCGGCGTTCCCGCGCGGCGACTTCGCGCGCAAGCCGGTGCTTACACTCATCCAGAATCGCACACGGAAGGCCAAACGCGCGCTCGCCGCGCGCGCCATGGTCGAAGCTGTCACCTGGTCGTTCGTGTCGAAATGCGAAGCCGAATTGTTCGGCGGCGGCAAGGCGGAGCTCGCGCTCGCCAATCCGATCGCGGCCGAATTGTCGGACATGCGGCCGAGCCTTATCCCGGGTTTGCTGGCGGCGGCGCAGCGCAATGCCGACCGCGGCTTCGGCGATCTCGCACTGTTCGAGGTGGGACAGATCTTCAAGGGCGACAGGCCGGAGGATCAGTTCACCGCCGCAAGCGGCATCCGCCGCGGCTTCGCCAACCCGAACGAGATTGGCCGGCACTGGTTCGGCAGCGGCGCGGCCGACGTATTCGATGCCAAATCCGATGCCGTCGCCGTGCTTGTTGCGTCCGGTGCGCCGCCGCAGGCCTTGCAGGTCGTGCCCGGCGGGCCCGGCTGGTTCCACCCGGGCCGCTCGGGCACCATCCAGATCGGGCCGCAGAACGTGCTGGGCTCCTTCGGCGAACTGCATCCGCGGGTGCTGGAGGCGCTCAAGGCCGAAGGGCCGCTGATGGCCTTCGAGGTCATCCTCGAGAAAATCCCCGCGCCGAAGCCGCGTGCGACGCGGGCCAAGCCGGTGCTCGAGCTGTCCCCGTTCCAGCCGATCGACCGCGATTTCGCTTTCGTCGTCGACAGCAATGTCAAAGCCGCCGACATCGTTCGCGCGGCGCAATATGTCGACCGCAGGCTGATCACGAGCGTCAGCGTCTTCGACGTCTATGAGGGCACGGGCATCGAGCCCGGCAAGAAGTCGGTCGCCATCGCGGTGACCATCCAGCCGCGTGAGAAGACGATGACTGACGAGGAAATCGAGACGCTGGCCGGCAAGATCGTCACCGAGGTCACCAGAAAGACCGGCGGCACGCTGCGGACTTAAGCCGAATCCGTCGTTCTGAGGTGCCGCCGAAGGCGGCCGCGAATGAGGTGGCCTTCATCCTTCGGGCTTCGCTCGCACCTCAGGATGACGGATGAAGATCCGCGAACGCAAAGCCTTCCCGCTCGACCGTTTCGCCGACCGTCACCGGAATTTTGCGGCTGAACATCGGCCCCGCGGATACGAACGTGTGGAACTCGCCGTTCTCGCCGCACGGATCGGCGGAAGGCGGAAGCGCGGCGATCAGGCCTTCGTCGAATTTCCGGCCTGCGAATGTTGCCGGCAATTTCCTGCAATCGACCACCGCAAGATGCGCCTCGATGCCGGCCGCAATCATCTCGCGCGCCAGCGCATTCGTTGCCCTGCCCCAGAGCGGAAACACCGGCACGATGCCGGTGCCGGCCAGATTCTTCTCGCGATAGGCGCGCACGTCTTCCAGAAACAGGTCGCCGAAGACGATATGCGTCACGCCCCGCTTTTTCGCGGCACTCATCGCTGCGGCCATCTCGCGCTCGTAAATCTCGTTCGGGCACGGAAACGGAATGCGCACGACCGTCGCCGGCAATCCCGCCGCGTCGAGCTGCGCGCGCAGCAATTCCTCGCGCACGCCGTGCATGCTCACGCGCGAAAATGTGTCGGTGACCGTGGTGAGCGCGCCGACGATGTCGAATTCGCCGGCACGGCGCGCCTCGTGCAGCGCCCAGGCGCTGTCCTTGCCGCTCGACCAGGCGATCAGCGCCTTCGGCGCCATCATTCATCCTCGTCGCGGCGGCGCCGGCGGCGCGGCGCGGGCTTTTCTTTCGTCTTCTTCTCCTTTTCCGGATCCTTGATCGCGCCGATCTTGCGCAGTGCCGCCTCGGCCGCGCGCGTGCCCGATTCCCAGGCGCCGCCGACCGTGCCCCAGAGCGTTTCGTGCACCGCTTCGCCGGCAAAAAACACCCGTTCGCGGATCGGCGACATCATGGCACGGCGCGCGTCCTGATCGCCGGGCCACGCGACCGAGGCGGCGCCGAGTGCCCACGGCTCTCGGCTCCAATTCGTGGCGGCGCTGCGCTTGAGCTTGGCTTTGACGGCGTCGCCAAACACGGACGCGAGCCATTCGAGCGCGAAGGCGACCATCGCATCCTGTCCTTGCGCCGCGAGATCGCGGCCGAAGGCGCCGCCGACCTTGAGCACATGCACGTCGCTGCCCGAAACGCGCGCAAGCAGGGCCGCCGTGCGAGCGCTCGATGCCTTTTCGAACACCAGGTCGTCGGGTTGCAGGCCCAGCGGATTGCCCGGCAATTCCAGCGCGATGTGATCTTCGCTGCCGAGCGCCAGCGCACTGATCGCGCGTGCATGACGCTCCGGCAATTCCGGCGTGAATTTTATTTTTCCCGACGCGAGCACACCAGTCGATGCCGTCACGATGATGGTCTGCCCGCGCAACCGTCCCTGTTCGGTTTCGACCTCGACCGTCTTGAGCCATTCGATCTTCGTCGCCGGGGTCGACAGCCGCGGCGAGAGGTTGCTTGCAAGACGCGCCAGCAGCGTGCCGAGGCCGTCACGGCAATACGCCATCGCTTCGCGCTCGGCGCCGCGCGTGAAATCGACCGAAGACACCTGCTGCAAATCCTTGCCGCAGGTCCACGGCCCCAGTACGAATTCCGCCGTCGCACGCCAGTCGCCAAGATCTTTCGGCAAGGCCTGTGCGGCGGGTGGATCGACCTTGCCGCGCGCCGCATCCGCTATGGCGCGGGCGGAGCGTACCTGCGTCGCCAGAAAATCCTCGAGTTCGCCCTCGCGCGCAGCGCGCGGTCCGACGCGCAGCTTTTGCAGACGCGGCGCCGGATGAATGTCGACGCCGATCGAGTCTGCGACTTTTGCCAGCGGATTTGACGCCGGCGTAAAGAGCGTGTGCGCGCCGCGGTCGAACGGCACGCCGAAGGTGCGCATGTCGGTGAGGCAGCGGCCGCCGATGCGATCTGATGCCTCAATCAGCGCAAAGCGCCGGTTGGCGGCGGCAACGCGGCGCGCCGCAGCAATGCCGGCCGCTCCGGCGCCGATGATTATGACATCGACCTCGCCCGTTACCGGCGCCGCGCCGAGCGCCGGCGCCGCTGCGAAGGCCGCAGCGGCGGTAATGAATGAGCGGCGACTGAGCCTCGACATGGTATCCGAAAGATTGATGCTGAAAACGCGAGTTTGCCCCAACCCGCATGGGGCCGCAAATAACATGGCTAAGGATTGGTAACACCGGTAACGGGCCGATGAACCAAATTGCAATGACTCTTCTTTAAGTTCGGCGGCAATAAGACGCGCGGCACAAAAGATCGCGCGCCGGAATGGCGCAGGACATTGGCGCCGGGGACCCTTGGCGTTATGAGCTGGATGTTCGACGGATTCGGGCGTCTGCTCGCCCATTATCTCGAGAAGCCTGAATCAGGCTACGAGCCGTTCACGCCGAGCGACGGCAATACGCTCCGCGCTGTGCTCAGGCCCGGCGACGTGTTGCTGGTCGAAGGCAACAATCACATCTCCGGCATCATCAAATATCTCACGCAGTCGACCTGGTCGCATGCCGCGCTTTATGTCGGGCCGATCGGCGACCGGTGCACGCCGCACGGCGAACCGCTTGTGCTGGTCGAGGCGAATATCGGCCAAGGCGTCGTCGCGGCGCCGCTCTCGAAATACGCGCGTTATCACACGCGAATCTGCCGCCCGACGAACCTGACCGAGGACGATGCCGCGCGCGTATGCGCTTACGCCACCGAGCGCATCGGCTTCGACTACGATGTGAAGAATATCATCGACCTCATGCGCTATCTTTTCCCGCTGCCGGTGCCGCAGCGCTGGCGGCGCCGCATGCTGGCGCTCGGTTCAGGGCATCCGACGCGCATCATCTGCTCGGCACTGATTGCGCAGGCGTTTAGCGTCGTGCGCTATCCGATCCTGCCCAAAGTGACGCTGCTCGAAAGCGAGGCGGCCCGTCAGGAGATTCTCGAGATCCGCCACTCCTCGCTTTACGCCCCGCGCGACTTCGACATCTCGCCCTATTTCGAGGTTGTGAAACCGACGCTGGTGCAGGGTTTCGACTACAAGAGCATGGCTTGGGCCGACCTGCCCATGGTTCCGCCGGACGCGCCTACGCTCGTGCCAGAAGCTTCCGAGCAGACCGACACGCTTTTTCCCGCGGCCTGATCGCAGGCCTTGCTCCGCGGCCGCCCCAGTCTTACCTGTGGCCGCATGTTCGACGCCCTTGCCAAGGCCCTGTCGCAATTGTTCACCGCGCCCCTGCGCGCCGTGCTGTTCAAGGCCGTCGGCCTTGCGCTGGCGATGATCGTCATCATCGGCATCCTGCTGCAACGGCTGTTCTCCGCGCTTGCCGAGAACGGCGCCAGCTGGGCGGAAGCAACTTATGGCGCCACCCCGCATTCGGCCTGGCACATCCTGGTCTGGGTGCTGTCGATCATGGCCGGTTTCGGCATCGTCACCGGGGCGGTGTTCCTGATGCCGGCCGTCACCGCTTTCGTCGGCAGCTTCTTCGTCGATGAAGTCGCCGATGCGGTCGAGCGCGAACACTATCCGGCCGAGCCGCAGGGCCGGGCGCTGCCTTTCGTGCGCGCGGTCGTCGAGGGCGTGAAGACCGCGCTGCTCGCGCTGGTCGTTTATTTTTGCGCTCTGCCGTTCGTGCTGTTTGCCGGATTCGGTTTCCTGATCCTGTTCGTTGCCAACGCCTATTTGCTTGGCCGCGAATATTTTGAGCTCGCCGCCATGCGCTTCCGCACGCCGGACGAAGCAAAGGCGCTGCGCAGGCAAAACGCCGGCTATATTTTTATCGCCGGCATTCCGATCGCCGTCTTCGTATCGATTCCGTTCGTCAACCTGGCAACGCCGATTTTCGCCATGGCGTACATGGTGCACATCCACAAGGGTCTTGCCGGCCGCCGGGCTGAATTGATCGAGCGCACGCGTCAGATTTAGTTTTTTCCGCGCAGGTCGATGACGCGCCTAGCCTTGCCGAGCGAGCGCTCGACGCCGCCGGGCGCGACCGTGCGCACCTCGGCGGTCACGCCGATGCGTGACTTGATGTGCGCGGCCAGCTCGCGGTTGCAGGCCGCGCGCGTTTCCTCGTCGCGCACCTCCGGCCGCGCTTCGACAACGACCGTGATCGCATCGAGCCGCTCCACGCGCCGCAATTCGATGACGAAATGCGCCGACAGCCGCGCGTCATCGAGAATGATCTCCTCGATCTGGCTCGGAAACACGTTGACGCCGCGCACGATCATCATGTCGTCGGAGCGCCCCGTCACCTTCTCCATCCGCCGCATGCTTCGCGCGGTGCCCGGCAGAAGCCGCGTCAGATCGCGCGTGCGATAGCGGATCACCGGCATCGCCTCCTTGGTCAACGACGTGAACACAAGCTCGCCCGCCTCGCCATCCGCCAGCACCGCGCCGGTTTCCGGGTCGATCACCTCCGGATAGAAATGATCCTCCCAGATGTGCGGCCCGTCCTTGCTTTCGATGCATTCGTTGGCGACGCCGGGGCCGATCACTTCCGACAGGCCGTAGATGTCGACGGCGTGCATGTCGAAGGCGTGCTCGATCTCGGCCCGCATCGCATTGGTCCACGGCTCGGCGCCGAACACGCCGATCTTGAGCGACACGGCGCGCGGATCGCGCTTCTGCGCGCGAAACTCGTCGAGGATCGCCAGCATATAGCTCGGCGTGACCATGATCACATCCGGCTCGAATTCCGCAATCAGCTTCACTTGCCGCTCGGTCATGCCGCCCGACACCGGCACCACCGTGCAGCCGAGTTTTTCGGCGCCGTAATGCACACCGAGGCCGCCGGTGAACAGGCCGTAGCCATAGGCGACGTGCACGATCATGCCCGGCCGCGCGCCGCTGGCGCGCAGGCTGCGTGCACAGACATCCGCCCACATCGCCAGGTCGCGCGCGGTGTAGCCGACCACGGTCGGCGTGCCGGTCGTGCCCGACGACGCATGCACGCGGATCACCTGTTCGCGCGGCACCGCGAACATGCCGAACGGATAGTTCCGGCGCAGGTCTTCCTTGGTGGTGAAGGGAAAGCGCGCGAGGTCGGACAGGTCCTTGAGGTCGTCCGGATGCACGTCCGCCTTGTCGAAAGCCGCCTTGTAGTGCGCGACGTTCTTGTACGCATGACCGAGCGACCATTTCAGCCGCTGAAGCTGCAACGCCGCGAGCTCGTCGCGCGAGGCAATCTCGATCGGATCGAGTTCGCTGCGCTTCGGCGTCAGATCCGCAACT
>DASZVZ010000057.1:0-16944 GCA_035546875.1 Pseudolabrys sp. | reverse complement strand
GACGAACGCGGCGTCGTCGGCTCGATGATCGACTCGCGCACCGGGCGCTTACCGGCGATCAGGTCCTTGATCTCGTCGCCGGTCAGCGTTTCGAATTCGAGCAGCCCGCGTGCCAACACTTCGAGATCGGCGCGCTTGTCGGTCAAAATCTGTTTGGCCTCGTTCAGCCCGGTCTCCACCAGCCGTCGCACCTCGGCGTCGATCTTGCGCGAGGTCTCTTCCGACATGTTCTGCTGGCGCGCCACCTGATAGCCGAGGAACACCTCGTCCTGGTTCTCGCCGTAAGCAACCGTGCCGAGCTCGTCGGAGAGGCCCCACCGCGTGACCATCATGCGCGCGAGCTTGGTCGCCTGCTCGATGTCGGAGGCGGCACCGGAAGTAACCTTCTCCTTGCCGAAGACCATCTCTTCCGCGACGCGCCCGCCCATCATGATGGCGAGTCGCGAGGTCATCTGCTCAAGCGACATCGACAGCTTGTCGCGCTCGGGCAACTGCATGACCATGCCGAGCGCGCGGCCGCGCGGAATGATGGTCGCCTTATGCACTGGATCGGTCGCCTTGACGTTGAGTGCAACGATGGCATGGCCGCCTTCGTGATAAGCGGTGAGGAGTTTCTCCTCTTCGGTCATGACGAGCGACTTGCGCTCGGCGCCCATCATTACCTTGTCCTTGGCGTCTTCGAACTCAGCCTGCGTGACCATGCGCTTGTTGCGGCGCGCGGCCATCAGGGCCGCTTCGTTGACGAGATTCATCAGGTCGGCACCTGAGAAGCCGGGCGTGCCGCGCGCGATGGTCTTGAGGTTCACGTCGGGCGCCAGCGGCACCTTGCGCACATGCACCTTCAGGATGTTCTCGCGGCCAACGACGTCCGGATTCGGCACCACGACCTGGCGGTCGAAACGGCCGGGACGCAGCAGCGCGGGATCGAGCACGTCGGGACGGTTGGTCGCGGCGATGAGGATGATGCCCTCGTTCGCCTCGAAGCCGTCCATCTCAACGAGCAACTGATTGAGCGTTTGCTCGCGCTCGTCATTGCCGCCGCCGAGGCCGGCGCCGCGATGACGGCCGACCGCATCGATTTCGTCGATGAAGATGATGCAGGGCGCGTTCTTCTTGGCCTGCTCGAACATGTCGCGCACGCGCGAGGCGCCGACGCCGACGAACATCTCGACGAAGTCCGAACCCGAAATGGTGAAGAACGGCACGTTGGCTTCGCCGGCGACCGCGCGCGCGATCAGCGTCTTGCCGGTGCCGGGCGGGCCGACCAGCAGAACGCCGCGCGGGATGCGGCCGCCCAAGCGCTGGAATTTTCCGGGATCGCGCAGGAATTCAACGATCTCCTGCAAATCCTGTTTCGCTTCATCGACGCCGGCGACATCCTCGAACGTCACGCGACCGTGCGCTTCAGCCAGAAGCTTGGCGCGCGATTTGCCGAAGCCGAGCGCCTTGCCGCCTGCGCCCTGCATCTGACGCGACAGGAAAATCCAAACGCCGATGAGCGCAATGAACGGCAGCCACGAGACGAGCAGCGACACGAACCACGGCACATTGTCCTGCTGCGGCCGCGCGGTGATCGACACGCCCTTCGAATAGAGCTTCTGCACGAGGCCGGGATCGCTCGGCGCGTAGGTGTTGAAGTTACGCCCGTCGGAGAACGTCCCGTGAATTTCCGGACCCTGGATCACGACATCGCGCACGTGGCCCTGATCGACCTCGTTGAGCAACTGCGAAAATGAGATGTCCTGCGCGCTTGTGCGCTGTCCCGGGTTCTGGAACAGCGTGAACAGCGCCAGCAGCAGCAGGACGATAATCACCCAGAGGGCGAAGTTACGCAGATTTGCGTTCATCTAACGTCCTTGATCGCCGGGCCCTTCCGCCGCGGCCAGGTCGAGATGCCTAAAGTTCGTGGCGACTTCACGACTATTCGGCTCAATGTAGGCACCGCGGACGCGTGTGCCAAGGGAAAGCGCCGCCGCAAGAAGCTTGATTCTCGCTATTTTAGCGCGCTTTTCGCCTTTTGGCGTCGCCCGCTGTGCGTTTGGTTAAGGCCTTTCCGCGGGCGGATTTCCGGGCCTGGCGCCGCGCCGGCGCTCGTTCCACCACAACGTTTTCGCCGGTGAAAGTGACCATCGCGCCCGCCAATGTGCGCCGAAAGCGGGCATTAGCGCCATTTCCGCCGAGCGCCGCGTCGAGCCCGGTCATCAAAGCCTCGAGCTTGCCAAGCTCGACGGGGCCTTCGTCGCCCTTTTGCCCGATCGCGCGCCCAAGGACACGCAGGGCGATTTCGGCGGGCAATTCACGCATCCGGTCAGCCGCAAACGTAAGCGAGTCCTGGCCCGCTTTAGGCACCGCCAATTCCGCCATCGCCCGATCGACGACCGCCTCGATAGCCGCGTCAGCGCGCCGCAGGCGGCGCGCCAGCGTGGCAAGCCGCCCGGCGTCGAGCCCTTCACGCGCAAGCTCGGGCATCACGCCGCGCAGCCGCGCGCGCGTGAAGCGTGGATCGTAATTCGAAGGATCCTCAGCAAAACCGATGCCGAGCTTTTGCAGCGTCGCCACGAGCCGCGCTTTCGGAATGTCGAGAAAAGGCCGCACCAGCGCGATACCGCGGCCGGAATCGTGCAATGCCGACACGCGCCGCATGGCGCCAAGGCCGGCAATGCCGCTGCCGCGCGCCATGCGGATGAGAACGGTTTCTGCTTGATCATCAAGGGTATGCGCGGTGAGGATGCAATCCGCGCCCGCATTTTTTGCGGCCTTGAGCAGCAGCCGATAGCGCGCTTGGCGCGCAGCCTGCTGCAGGCCGGTTTTCGGCTTCTTCCCGGTCCAGCGCAGCGTGCGGTGGGGAACGCCGAGCGTTTTGGCGAGACGCGCGACCGCAGCCGCTTCCCGTTTGGATTCAACGCGTAAGCCGTGATCGACGGTGACGGCGACGAGCTTCGGCTTGCGCTTGAGCGCCTTCACCCAGCCCGCGGCGAGAGCGAGAAGCGCGGTCGAATCCGGCCCCCCGGAAACGGCCAATAACAAGCCCGAACAGGACGCGAGCGGAGCGAGAAGAAAGGCGAATTCCGAGGGAAGAACGGGTGAATAATTGTTCTTCTGATCCTTCTGCGCTTTGCTCTCCGCCCCGGGCATCTTGTCCTTGCCCTAGCAGTGCGTGCGCTTCTGTTCCTGCGACACGCTGCGCTTCACGCTTGCCGACGCCCGGGGATATTTGCGGGCGACCTCACCGAAGGTCGCGCAGGCGGCTTCCTTCTGGTGCATGGCCGCGAGCGACTGCCCGAGCCGCAGCAGCGCTTCGGGCGCCTTGCCGGAATGCTCGTATTTTGTCGTCACGGCAAGGAACGCCTCGCCCGCGTCGCGGTATTTCTGTCGCTGATACAGGCTCTCGCCCAGCCAATATTGCGCATCCGAGGCGCGGCCTTCGTCCGGATATTTGCGCAGATAATCGCGGAAGGCCTGTTCGGCGAGCGCGTAGTCCTTGCGCAGCACGTAACCGTAAGCGAGATCGTATTCGTCGCGCGGCGACGACGACGGCGGCAGCGTCGCGAGCTGCGTGCCGGTCGCGCTGGTATTGCGCGCCGGCGGCGGCGGCAATTGCGAGCCCGCGCCGGGATTGTCGATTGCGGTCTGCACGGGCGCGCTTTGCGCATTTCCTGTCATGGTCGAGAGATCGAGCGGCGCACCGGCATCGCGTCCGCCGGGCGCACCGATCGGCGGCTCGTCGTTTGCGATCGGCGGCGTACCGGAGCCGAGCTGACCGAGCGTGCGGCCGACGCCCGGCGCATTTGGATTGCGTGCCGGATCGAATTCGTCGGAGCGGCGGCCGGGCGCGCTTTGCGCCGGCATCGGCGCGGACGGCGGCACCGCGGGCGCGCTCATCGGCGCATTCATGGGGGCGGCGGCGCGCGGCGCCCCGCCCTTCGAGCCGAGCTGCTGCAAGCGATATTCCGTGTCGTCCTGCATGCGCTTGAGCTGCATCTCGAGCTGCTGATTGCGATACTGCAATTGCTCGATCGTGCCGGTGAGCTGACGAAGCTGATTTTCCAGCCGATCGAGCCGCACGGCCACTTCGGAGGCGCTCGACGACCCACCCTGCTCGCTTTCCCCGTTCTGCTGGCCGCGATTGAAGAAATTGTCGAACACGCCGCCGCGCGAATCCTGCGCCTGCGCGGCGCCGAGCAGCAGAGGCGCGGCGAGCACGGCCGCGGACAAGGCACGCAAAAGAGATGGGGTCATAGGGGCCAATTCAGCGTGAGAGCGATCAAAGGATCGCGGTCGAACACTACCGGTAGCATAAGTCGGGGTGCGTCGAAATTGTGACTGGCGCCCCTGCCCGCCCCGGAAAGCCGCAAACGACGCTGTTATTCCGCTGCCGCGGCGTGCCGCCGGCGGCCTTTGCGCGCCTTCAGTCGTTCCTCGAAGAGCTGGATG
Source organism: Pseudolabrys sp. (assembly GCA_035546875.1). Taxonomy (GTDB): domain Bacteria; phylum Pseudomonadota; class Alphaproteobacteria; order Rhizobiales; family Xanthobacteraceae; genus Pseudolabrys. The sequence goes on along the minus strand of DASZVZ010000057.1, from coordinate 12,510 downwards.
ACGACAAAGAAAGAAGGGACGAACAGCAGCGCAAGGCAGGTCGAGGCAATCATGCCCGAGAACACCGCGATGCCGATCGAGGCGCGGGCGTTGGCGCCGGCGCCGGTCGCCAGCACCAGCGGCACCACGCCGAGGATGAAGGCGAACGACGTCATCAGGATCGGCCGGAAACGCGCACGCGCGGCTTCGACCGCAGCCTCGGCCGGCGACTTGCCTTCCATGCGCAACTCGCGCGCAAATTCGACGATCAGGATTGCATTCTTGGCCGACAAGGCGATCAGCAGCACGATGCCGATTTGGGTGTAGAGGTTGTTGTCGATGTGCAGCGCGCTAAGCACGGCGACCGGCCCGATGAGCGCGATCGGCACCGCGAGGATGACCGCCAGCGGCCGGTACCAGCTCTCGTATTGTCCGGCGAGGACGAGATAGACGAGCAGCAGCGCCATCGCGAACACGGTGTACATCTGCCCGCCGACGAGCTTCTCCTGGTACGACATCGCCGACCATTCGTAGCCGACGCGCGGCGGGAACGTGCGCGCGGCCATGTCTTCCATCAATTTCATCACCTCGCCGGTCGAGTAGCCGCGCGCCGGCAGGCCAAGCACGCTGGCGGAAGGATAGAGATTATAGAGGCTGATCAAGGACGGCCCCGCGACCGGCGTAACTTTCACCAACGTGCCGAGCGGAATCATGTTGCCCGAAGAGTTGCGCACCACCAACTTGTTGATGTCTTCCGTCCGCAAGCGGAATTTCGCATCAGCCTGCACATAAACCTGGAACGTGCGCCCGAACTTGGTGAACTGGTTGACGTAGCTCGATCCGAGATAACCGGCGAGCGCCGAGAACACCTGGTCGACGGTGACTTGGACGGCTTGCGCCTTCACCCGATCGACGTCGATCGTGTACTGCGGAATGTTTGCGCGGAAGGACGTTATGATCAGGCGGATCGCCGACTGCGCGGTTGCGTTCGCGGTGATGGTGTCGACGACACTCTCCAGCTTCGGAAAGTCGAAGCCGTTGTCTTTCATCTCGACCTGCATGGTGAAGCCGGCGGCGAAGCCGATGCCCTGAATCGGGGGCGGCGGCAGCACGCGCACGATCGCTTCGTCGATCGGCTCCATCGCCTTGTTGAGGCTTTCCAGCATCGGCAACAGGCCGAGCTTTGAGCCGCGCTCCGCCCAATCCTTGAGGATCAGGTAGGCGACGCCGCTCGAGGCAAGCGAGGCATTGTTGTCGAGCGCGGAAACGCCGGCGATGGTGATAACCTTGTCGACCCCCGGCGTCTTCTGCGCGATGGCGGCCATGCGGTCGAGCACCTTCTGCGTGCGCTCGAGCGAGGCGCCGTCGGGCAACTGCACCGTCGCCAGCATGTACCCCTGGTCCTCGATCGGAATGAAGCCGGTCGGGATGCGCGAGAACGCGTAGATCGTGCCGACGATAATCACGACGCCGAGGACGGCCATGATGCCCGAGACACCGACCAGTCGCCGCATCAACCGCGCATAACCCGCCTCGACGCGCGCATAGACGCGGTTGAAGCCGCGATAGAAAATATTGCGCTGCTCAGGCGGGACGGTCGGGCGCAGCCAGAGCGCGCACTGTGTCGGCTTCAGCGTTACGGCGTTGATCGCGCTGATCAGGGCGGTTGCCGCGATCACCAGCGCGAACTGCGCATACATTTGCCCGGTCAGACCCGGCAGGAACGCCGCCGGTAGGAACACCGACAACAACACCAGCGTGATGCCGATGATCGGCCCAAGCAGCAGCTGCATGGCGCGGATCGCGGCCTGCGGACCGGTCATGCCGTGATCGATGTTGTGCGCCGCGCCTTCCACCACGATGATTGCGTCGTCGACCACGATGCCGATGGCCAGCACGATCGCGAACAACGTCGCGAAGTTGACGGTGAATCCGAGCGCGGCCATGGCGGCAAAGGCGCCGATGATCGTGACCGGAACGGTGGTCGCCGGCACCAGCATCGCGCGCCAGTCCTGCAAAAAGACCAGGATCACGATCAGCACCAGGATCGCCGCCTCTATCAGCGTCTTGTAGACCTCATCGATCGACGCCTTCACGAAGACCGTGGTGTCGAACGGCACGTCATAAACGAGGCCCTGCGGAAAACCGCGCGACAGCTCGGCCATCCGCGACTTGACCTCGCTGGCGACGTCGAGCGCGTTGGCGCCGGGCGCCTGAAATATCGCGAGGCCCGCCGCCGGCTTGCCGTTGAGCGTGAACACCTGGCCGTAAGTCTGCGCACCGAGCTCGACATGTCCTATGTCGCGCACGCGCGTGATCTCGCCGGCCGAGCCGGTCTTGACGATCACGTCGTCGAATTCCTTTGCGTCGTCGAGGCGGCCGGCGACATTGAGCGTATATTGAAACGCCACGTTGTTCGGCGCAGGCGGCATGCCGATCTGACCCGCGGTCACCTGCGAATTCTGCTGCTGCAACGCGTTGATGACGTCCTGCACGTTGAGGCCGCGCGCGTTCATCTTCTCGGGATCGAGCCAGATGCGCATGGCGTATTGGCCCGCGCCGAAAACGCTGACGCTGCCGACACCGGGCAGCCGCGAGATCTCGTCCTTGAGATTGATGGTGGCGTAGTTGGCGAGATAGAGACTGTCGTAGCGCCTGTCCGGCGACGAGAGCGTTACGATTTGCAGAATCGAGGTCGACTTCTTCTGCACGACGACGCCTTGCGACTGCACGGCTTGCGGCAGCGCGGCCAATATCGCCGAAACCCTGTTTTGCACGAGGATTTGCGCGGCATTGAGATCGGTGCCGATCTTGAACGTCACGGTCAGGGTGTAAGTGCCGTCGGCGGCGGCGTACGACTGCATGTAGATCATGCCTTCGACGCCGTTGACCTGCTGCTCGATCGGCAGAGCGACCGTGTCGATCACGGTGCGCGCGCTCGCACCGGGGTAGCGGGTCGTCACCTGCACCGTCGGCGGCACCACATCCGGATATTGCGCAACCGGCAGCTTCAGCACGGCGACCACGCCCAGCACGATCGTCAGGATAGCGATGACGTTGGCGAGGACCGGACGCTCGATGAAAAATTTCGAGATCATGACGCCGACTGCGGATCGACTTTTTGTCCGGGGATGGCGCGCAGGATGCCGCCGACGACGACACGGTCGTCCGGCTTCAGGCCCTTTTCGATCACCCGCAGGTTGCCTTCGAGCGGGCCGGTTTCGACCTCCCGTTGCTCGACCGTGTTGTCCTTGCCGACCACGAAGACGTAGCGGCCGCGCTGGTCGGTTCCGAGCGCGGTGTCAGGAACGAGCAGCGCGTCGTTGCGTGTACCGAGCGGAATGCGCACGCGCGCGAACATGCCAGGCAAGATCACCCGGTTCGGATTATCGAGGATGGCGCGCGCGGTCAGCGTGCCGGTGGTGGAGTCGACAGTGGGTGAAGCGTAATTGAGCGTGCCGTGGTGGGGATAGCCGTCCTCGTTCTGCAATCCGATCTCGACCGGCACCTTCTTCAAATCGGCCTGTGTCATGCCGCGACGCCTGATCTCCTCGCGGATCTTGAGGACGTCCTGCTCGCTGATGTTGAAATTCACATAGATCGGGTCGGACTGGACGATGGTCGCGAGCACGGTCGGGGAGGAATTCGCCCCGACGTACTCGCCGATCGAGATCTTGCGCGCGGTCACAATCCCGTCGAAGGGCGCGGTCACGTGCGCATAGTCGACGTTGAGCGCCGCGAGCTTTGTGTTGATCTCGGCCTGCTGGAGATTGGCCTGGCTGTTCTCGCGCGTGGTCGTGGCGTTGTCGAGCGAGACGCGCGTTCCCGAGCCGGTCTTGGCAAGCTCGGCTTGCCGCTCGAAGTCGGTTTGGGCCTGCTTGAGCGTCGCGCGGCTGCTGGCTTCGGCGGCTTGCGATTGCTTGAGCTTGAGCTCGTAAGTCTGCGGCTCGATGGTGAAGAGCACCTTGCCCTTCTTCACCAAGTCGCCGTCCTGATAGTCGATGCTTTCGACGAAACCCGCGACGCGCGCGACCAGATTCGTCGTGTTGACAGCGGCGCTGTTACCCGTGGCTTCGAGATAATACGTGACGGGACGCTGGGCCGGCGGCGCGACGGTCACCTTCGGCGGCGGCGGCGCCACGTAAGTATTGCGCTCGCCGCAGCCCGCAAGCGCGAACGCCGTAACACACGCCAGCACCACGGCTGAAGATTTGCCCGATCCCGCACCGATCCCTACGCGCGCCGCAGTCATTCCAGACCCCCCGGTCCTCGCCCTCGGGGCGTCCAGATTCCCCGATTACCCGCGAGCAGGGTTCCGCGATTTCCCGCGCATTGCAAGCGCCAATCGAGATGGGCTCATCCAAAATGGAACCGGCGCCGCGAGAGGCGGCGCCGGACCGGAAATCGGCGGATGCGAAGAGGCGCTACGAGCTGGCGTTGAGCACCGTGACGGCGCGGCGATTCTGCGACCAGCAGGAGATGTCGTCGCAGACGGCGACCGGACGCTCCTTGCCGTAGGAGATCGTGCGCATGCGGTTGGCGGCAATGCCGCGCGAAACGAGGTAGTCGCGCACCGTGGCGGCGCGCCGCGCGCCGAGCGCGAGGTTGTATTCGCGCGTGCCGCGTTCGTCGGCATGGCCTTCGATCGTGAAGGTGTAGCGATTGTAGTTCGTCAGCCACTGGGCCTGCTTGTCGAGCGTCTCACGCGACTTGGCGGAAAGCTCGGACGAGTCGGTCTCGAACCAGACGCGGTCGCCGACATTCACAAGAAAATCCTGGGCGCTGCCGGGCGTCGCCATTGCGCCGGCGTTGGCCTGCGAGTTTTCGGCGGGATTGTTGGCGCACGCCGAAATAGCCAACGCAGCGGCCAGCACGGCCGCAAGCTTCGCCCCACGGATGATCTGTCTGACATTCATCATGCCGGTTCCTCCATCGCACGCATTACCGGACCTCGCGTCCGGTCTAGCAGGCCGTTCGTTAAGCGAACGTTCCATCAACCTTGATGGAGCCTTGCGTGGCCCCTTAAAAATTATCCGATCGCCTTAAACCGTCGGTGATGGTTAAAAGCCGGTGAATAAGGCGCTGTTACGACGCTCAGGACAAGAGCGGCGACCAGGCCGGATCCGAAGCGTAGCTCGGCGTTGGAACTTTCTGCTCGTTGCGCCCGGTGATGTCGACGGTGAACAGCGAGGGACCGCTGCCCGGATCGCGGAAGAACATGATAACGCGGCCGTTCGGCGCGAAGGTCGGCCCTTCGTTGTGGAAACCTTCGGTGAGCACGCGCTCGCCCGAGCCGTCCGGCTTCATGATGCCGATGCCGAACAAATTGGCGGAGAGACGCGTGAACGCGATGTAATCGCCGCGCGGCGACCAGACCGGCGTCGAATAACGGGCCTGGCCGAAACTGATGCGCTGCGCGGGGCCGCCGTTCGCCGCCATGACGTAAATCTGCTGCGAGCCGCCGCGGTCCGATTCGAAGCAGATGCGCGTGCCGTCCGGCGAATAGGACGGCGCGGTGTCGATCGCCGCGGTGTCGGTGAGCCGCGTGGTCGCCTTGGAACGCAGGTCCATCACGAACAGGTTGGAATTGCCGCCCTGTTGCAGGCTCATGATCACGCGCTGGCCGTCAGGGGAAAAGCGCGGCGCAAACGTCATGCCGGGGAAATTGCCGACCACCTCGCGCTGGCCGGTCTCGATGTTGAGCAGATAGACGCGCGGATCGCCCTGCCCATACGACATGTAGGTGATCTCCTGCGTCGACGGGTTGAAGCGGGGCGTGAGCACGAGATCGTCGCCGCGCGTGAGGTAGCGGACGTTGGCGCTGTCCTGATCCATCAGCGCGAGGCGCTTGACGCGCCGCTCCTTCGGGCCGGTCTCGTCGACGAAGACGATGCGGCTGTCGAAGTAGCCTTTCTCGCCGGTCAAGCGCTCATAGATCGCGTCCGAGATGATGTGGGCGATGCGCCGCCAGTTGTCGGGCGTGGTGAAATATTGCTGGCCGGCGAGCTGCTGGCCGACGAACACGTCCCACAGGCGGAATTCGGCGCGCAGCCGGCCGTCGTTCTGGCGCGTGAGGCGGCCGGTGACGAGCGCCTGCGCGTTGATGACGCGCCAGTCGGCGAAGCGCGGCACGGCGTCGGTGTTGACGATCTTCTCGACATAGGCGGCCGGATCGATCGGCGCGAACAGGCCGGAGCGCCGCAGGTTGTTGGTGATGACGCCGGTGACGTTGCGCGCGACTTCGGTCTCGTTCGGCCCGCTGCCGACGAAATCCGGCAGCGCGATCGGCATCGGCTGGATGTTGCCTTGCGTGATGTCGAGGCGGAGCACCGCGGCCGCCGGCCGCATGCCGGCCGCGATCAGCGCGCCGGCGCCCGCGCCGACGATGAGGCGGCGCCGGTTCACGAGCGGCGAAAAATTCGGATGCACGGCGTTAAATGTCGGGTGGGTCATTTCAATTTACTGCGTGTGCTTTATGCCGGTTGGTCAGCCGCGGAACATGTCTTTCGGATCAAACGTCACTTCGATGTCTTTCCAATTCTCGTAATGCTCCGGCTTGAGCATGTCGAAAGGTTGGCCGCGGAAGATGGCGCGGATCGCGCTGTCGCGCGCGGTGTTGAACAGGTCGCCGTTGCCGCTGGTGAGCACTTGCGGCGGCCCGGCAAGCCGCCCGTTGCGGCCAAGCCGGATGCGCACGCGGATCACGTATTGCTCGGGATTCTGGATGCCGGCGGGGAAATTCCACAGCGCCATCAGCCGCGAACGCAGCGCGTCGATTTCCGACTGCGAGAGCCGGGCGGCCTCGCCGCTCGCGGCGCCGAGCGCGGCGGTGGCGTTCATTTCAGCGCCGGTCGCGGCGTTGCGCTGCGGGTCGCGCTTGTCGAGCAGCGCGGCGATCTTGTCGGCGTCGAATTTCGGCGGCTTGCGCTCGGGCGGACGGCGGGGCGGCAGCGGCTTCGGCTCGGCCTGCACCTCCTTCTGCTCGTTCTGCTTCTTGATCTTGTCGGCGATCGGATCCGGCTTGGTCTCCGGCATCGGCGGCGACGCGGAGGCGGTCTTGATCTCCTGCTTTTCGGTGACCTTCGGCTTTGTTTCCTCGGCCGGCTTCGGCGTATCGATCTTCTCGACGAGGGGCTTGGGCTTCTCGGCCTTGGGCGCTTCCTTGGTGCCCTTGGTCAACTGCGAGAAGTCTTTCTCGGAGACGAGATCAACCGGCAGCGAATCCTGCGGCGTGGCCTCGTACGTCTGGCCGGAGAACGACACCAGCGCGTACAGCAGCACAGCCGCGTGACCGATCGTCGATATGATCGAGGCGGTCTTCATCCCGCTCCTTCAAGAGCCCTGCTCATACTCGGTGACCAAGGCTACACGATGAAAGCCCGCGGCCGACAGCCGCCCCATGACCTTCATCATCGTGCCGTAGTCCACTTTCTTGTCCCCCCGCACATAGAGGCGCGCATCGGTGCCGCCCCGCGCCTCGGCGACCGCCTGCAATTTCGGGATCAGGTCGTCGATCTTGATTTCGGAATTCTGCAAATAGATCTCGCCCTTCTCGTTGATCGAGATGGTGAGCGGCTCCTTGTCCTGATCGAGGCTCTTGGCCTGGCTCTGCGGCAAGTCGATCGGCACGCCGACAGTCAGCAGCGGAGCCGACACCATGAAGATGATCAGCAGCACGAGCATCACGTCGACCATAGGCGTGACGTTGATCTCGCTCATCACACGGCGGCGATGATGCTTCCTGCGCCCGATGACCGGCGTTCCGGCGTTGGCGGCCATGACTATTTCCTCTGGCGCACGATCTTGTGCGAAAGCCGCTTCACATCCCCGGTCGGGGTCGAGGAGATGCTTCTAGGGACCATGCGCTACCCACGTTCGTCGATCTGGCGCGACAGGATGGCGGCGAATTCGTCAGCGAAGCTTTCGAGCCGCTGGGCCTGTTTGTTCACCTCGGACGCGAACTTGTTATAGAAAATGGTCGCCGGTATGGCAGCCACGAGGCCGATCGCGGTGGCGAAAAGCGCCTCCGCGATGCCCGGCGCCACCACGGCCAGCGAGGTGTTCTTCGAGGCGGCGATCGATTGGAAGCTGGTCATGATGCCCCAGACCGTGCCGAAAAGGCCGATGAAGGGCCCGGCCGAGCCGACGGTCGCGAGCACCAGCAGACGGCGCTCGAGCCGTTCGACCTCGCGCATGATCGTGACTTCCATCACCTTTTCGATGCGCGTCTGCAGGCCGGCGAACGAGCGCGCCTGACCCTCGAAGCTGCGTTTCCATTCGCGCATCGCGGCGACGAACAGCGCGGACATCGAATGGTTCGGGCGCGAGGACAGCGAGCGGTAGAGCTCTTCCAACGACTGGCCCGACCAGAACGCCTGCTCGAAACGGTCCATGGCGCGCCGCGTGCGCGTGTAGAGCACCGTCTTGTCGATGGCGATGGCCCAGACCCAGACCGAGCAGACGAGCAGCCCGACCATCACCGATTTGACGATCCAGTGCGCATGCCAGAACAGCGTGAAAAGCGAAAGGTCGGACGATGTGAGCGGGAGCACCGACTGTGCCACGTCGGCAGGATTCATGGGCACACCCTTTCCGCTGTCCGGCTTCGCTGGTCAGAACCGGCGCGGCGCACAATTGCGGACCAAAAAGGCGTGCCGGGCGATACCGCTCACGCGCTCAGCCCAAAACCCGAAGTTCGCGAAACTCTTGAGCCCGCCACCGGAAGGTCAGGAAATCCCCGCGAACCTTGGCCAAACTAGGGCGCAAGACCGGTCATAACGGCTTAAACAGCGCTCATTGTGGTTAAAGGCACGTTACCGGAACCGACGGGGCCACCGTCGAAAAATTTGGCCGCCCGCCTTCGGGGAAAGGCGGACGGCCAGGGCACGCTTGGGGGAACTGGTCAGTTTTGGGTTTGAGGCGCGCCGGTGTCCGGACGATTGCGCCGTTCAGCCATGAACTGATCGAATTCGGTCTTGTCCTTGGCGAAGCGGAGACGATCGAGGAACTCGCGGAATTCGCGCTGTTCCTCTTCGAGCCGGCGCAGCGTCTCGCTGCGATACTCGTCGAACGCACGGTTGCCGCTCGAGGGACCGTAATTCCAGGGGCCGCCGCTCATTTTGCTCCGCATCCAGTCCATCTTGCGCTGGAGGCGTTCCATCTTGTGCTGCCAGCGGTCATGGCCGCCGTGATATCCGCATCCCATTCGTCCGCTCCATATCGTGAAAGCGAGGATCGCAAGGCCGGCAGGCCACCAGACCATGAACCCGAGGACGACCAGCGCGATCCAGGCAGGTTTGCCGATTTCATCGAGCTTCGCGGTGATGGGCATTTTGGGCCTCGCGTGTGAATGTAAATAACATTTACATAGCTAGGGCCGACGGGCCGGCTTGTCAAGCAATGTCGAGATAGGGCGGGGAAAATTAATTGCGACCGGCTGTCGCGCCCGACGGTAACCCAAGACCGCGCAGGTAAATCAGGAACGCGGCCTCGAGCAGCTCTTCCGGCGGCATCGGCAGGGCGCGCCGGGCGGCGTCCCCGCGCGAGAAGAGCGACGCGATGCCGTGCGTTAGGCTCCAAATGTGCAGCGCCACCATCAAAGCCGGCGGGCGGCCCCGCGCCGGCATGTCGCCCACCAGTTTTTCCGCCGCGTTGCGCAGAACAGCGAAAGCGCGCTCGCTCACCGCGCGCAATTCCGGATCACTATCCGGCGCAACGCCGGCTTCAAACATCGCCGAGTAATAAGCGGGCTCGCTCTTGGCGAAATTCAGATACGCCTTGCCGAGGCGGTCGAACGCCGCAATCACGTCCGGCTTGCCGTCGTCCCAGGCGCGCGTGAGCGCGGTGGTGAATTCCTCGAAACCGCGGCGCGCGACATCCGAAATCAATTCGTCGCGGTCGCGGAAATGCCGGTAAGGCGCCGCGGGACTCACACCAGCCCAGCGCGCGGCGTCGGCGAACGTGAATCCGGCCGGACCTTTCTTCTCGATCAGGTCGAGCGCGGCCCGTATCAAGGCTTCCTTGAGGTTGCCGTGATGATAGCCGCGCGGCCCGTGCGGACCTTGCTTGCCCCATTTCATGTAAAGGGCTTTTACATTAGCCCCGGCGCGACGTCGATGGGCGAACTTCCGTCGATGGGCGAACTTCCAAGGGAAGCGAATCGAACAAGGTCGGCCCGCCCGGCTGTGCGCCCTCGATGGTCAGCAATCGCAGCTTGGTGGTGACGCCGCCATTCGCCGAGAAGCCGCCGGTCTTGCCGCCGGCGGCGAGCACGCGATGGCACGGCATGATGATCGGGGTCGGGTTCTCTCCCATTGCCTGGCCGACGTCGCGCGCAAGCAGTTTGTCGCCGAGTTGCTCCGCGATCTGGCCGTAGGTCATCGTTTGCCCGGGGGGAATTTTGCGCGCGATCGCATAGACCCTGCGATTGAAATCCGGGATCGCGCCGTCATCGATGACGATGTCGGTGAGGTCGCGCCGCTCGCCTTGGAGCAGCGCGACAACGCCGTCGATGGCGCGCTGCACGGACGCCGTGGGCTTTGCTTCGCGCGCCGCCGGGAAACGCCGCAACATACGCGCACGCGTCTTCTGCGCGTCGGCTTCGGGAAGCTGCACGGCGGCGATGCCGCGCGCCGTCCAGACGATGCCGCACGAACCGATGGCGGTGTCGAACAGGGCGAATTGATGGACCGTCATGCGATCCTCGACCGTTTACGAGTCGCTGCGATAATTATGCAGGCGCGCCCGCGTTGCCACCCGCTTCCTGATCGGCCTTCATGGCGATGCGCAGCGGCTTCGGGATCGGCCGGGCGCGACCGCCGGAGACGAAGGCGAAGCGCACATCCGCCTCGACCAGGATATCGTCGCCGCGCTTGACGGTCTGGTGCAGCGTCGCGGAGGCGCCCTTCACTTCCGCCGGCGTGGTGACGATGTCGAGCACATCGTCCATCACCGCGGGCTTGAGATAGTCGATGTTCATGGTGCGCACGACGAAAGCGAAGCCGGGCGCTTCCTTTTCCGTCTGCGCGAACAGCTCACGGTGATTGGCGCCGATCAGCCGCAGGTAATTGGTGCGCCCGCGCTCCATGAAGCGCAGATAGCTCGCGTGATAAACGACGCCGGAAAAATCCGTGTCCTCGTAATAGACGCGCACTTGCTGATAATGGTGGCCGTCGCGAATTTCGCCGTCGAGGGAAAGATTGGCTGGCACGCGTTACTCCTCTTCCTCCTGCCCGAACAAACCGAACTGGCTCGGATCGCGCGCCGGCTCCGGCAGACCGAGATGCTTGAAAGCGTGGCCGGTGAGCAGGCGCCCGCGCGGCGTGCGCTGGACAAAACCTTTCTGAATCAAAAACGGCTCGATGATGTCCTCGATGGCGTCGCGCGGTTCCGACAGCGCGGCGGCGAGCGTGTCGACGCCGACCGGTCCGCCGCCGTAACTCGTCGCAATGGTGGTGAGGTAGCGGCGGTCCATCGAATCAAGGCCGGCGGCATCGACCTCGAGCGCGGCCAGCGCGCGGTCAGCGACCTTGCGGTCAACCGATTTTGCGCCGTCGACATGGGCGAAGTCGCGCACGCGCCGCAGCAGGCGGCCGGCGATGCGCGGCGTGCCGCGCGCGCGCCGCGCGATCTCGTTGGCGCCGTCTTTCGTCATATTGATGCCGAGCACACGCGCGCCGCGGTTGACGATTTCTTCCAGTTCTGCCTCGGAATAGAAGTTGAGCCGCACCGGGATGCCGAAGCGGTCGCGCAGCGGATTGGTGATGAGGCCCGCGCGCGTCGTCGCGCCGACGAGCGTGAACGGCGCAAGATCGATCTTGACCGAGCGCGCAGCCGGCCCCTCCCCGATGATGAGATCGAGTTGGAAATCCTCCATGGCCGGATAAAGGATTTCCTCGACCTGCGGGCTGAGGCGATGAATCTCGTCGATGAACAGCACGTCGCGCGCCTCGAGATTGGTGAGCAGCGCGGCGAGATCGCCGGCCTTGGCGATCACCGGACCGGACGTGGCGCGAAAACCGACGCCGAGTTCCTTCGCCACGATCTGCGCCAGCGTGGTCTTGCCGAGACCGGGCGGGCCGACAAACAGCACGTGGTCCAGCGCCTCGCTGCGCTTGCGCGCGGCATCGATGAACACCTGCAGATTGGCGCGCGCCTGCTGCTGGCCGACGAACTCGGACAGGTTCTGCGGGCGCAGCGAAGTGTCGCCGATGTCATCGGCGCGGCGCTCGGGTGTGACGAGGCGGGAGGTGGTCATGCGTTGCTTCTAGCCCGGGACGACGCGTGCGTCATGGTCGCATTTCCGATCACTTCGCCAGTTCCTTCAGCCCAAGACGGATCAGTTGCGCAGTTTCGGCCTTGTCGCCGGCGTCACGCGCGGCGGCGGCAATGGCGGCAGCCGCCTGCGGCTGGCCATAACCGAGATTGACCAGCGCCGAGATCGCATCGGTGACCGGACGCGGCGCGCGGTTCTCGTCCATCGCACCAGCGAGATGCACCACCGCCGGATCGACGCTCGCGAAGGCCGGCGTC
>DASZVZ010000056.1:0-45505 GCA_035546875.1 Pseudolabrys sp. | reverse complement strand
CTCAGCGCGCTTTCGCCGCCGCGGGCTTGCGCTGCTGCAACGGCTGAATGCGCAACGCGGTGATGCGATTGCGCGCGCGGCGCAGGACGCGGAAGCGGAAGCCGTGGAAGGTGAAGCTCTGCCCCGGCTCGGGAATGGAGCGCGCCTCGTGGATGACGAGGCCGGCGATGGTGGTCGCCTCTTCGTCCGGCAAGTTCCAGTCCATCACGCGGTTCAAATCGCGGATCGGCACCGCGCCGTCGACGTTCACGGAGCCGTCCGGCTGACGGCGCACGCCCGGCATGGCGACGTCATGCTCGTCGGTGATGTCGCCGACGATTTCCTCGAGGATGTCCTCGAGCGTGACCAGGCCTTCGACGTCGCCGTACTCGTCGACGACGAGCGCGAACGGCGTGCGGCGCCGGCGGAATGCCTTCAATTGTTCCGACACCGGCCGCGTGTCCGGCACAAACCAGGGCGCGGTCATCAGCGCGGAAATATCGACCTTGGACGCGTCGCCGTCGACGGCGTGCAGCGCGCGCAAAAGATCCTTCACGTGCAGGATGCCGACGATGTTTTCGGGCTGGCCTCGCCACAGCGGAATGCGCGTGACCGGCGAAGCGATCACCGCGTTGACGACGTCTTCGGCGGGATCTTCCACGCACAGCGTGATCATGTTGGTGCGGTGGACCATCACGTCGGAGACCGCGAGCTCGCGCAGATCGAGCACGCCGCCGAACATGTCGCGGTCGAGCTTCTCGACGCCGCCTTCGCGGTGCAGGAGGTCGACAGCGCCGCGCAGCTCCTCGCGCGCGGAGAGGACCGGCTGATCCTCGCCGACCTTCATGCCGAACCAGTTCAGAATCCGGCGCACCAACGCCTCGATCGCGATCAGGATCGGGCCGAGCAGCCGGACCACCCATTGCATCGGCCGCGCAACGGCAAGTGCGAAACGGTCGGGCGCGTTGAAGGCCGCCGTCTTCGGCAGCACTTCGGCGAAGATGACGACCACCGCCGTCATCACTACCGTGGCGTAGACGATGCCGGCGTTGCCGAACCAGGCGAGCAGGATGCCCGTGGCGAGCGAGGACGCCGCGATGTTGACCGCGTTGTTGCCCAGCAACAGCGCGCCGATCAGGCGTTCGCGTTGCTCAAGCAGGCGGTTGACGATACCGGCGCGGCGGTTTCCGTGCTTTTCGAGACGCGCCATGCTGGCACGCGACGACGCCGTGAGCGCAGTCTCGCTGCCGGCGAAGAACGCGGAGAGCAGGAGACAGAGCAGGACGATAACGAGGGAAAGCCAGTCGTAGGTGGTCATCTAGTGATCTCTGCGCGATCTTTTCCTTTTCGGGATCACGCGTGCGCCAATTTGCCGGCGAGGAACGTCCGCACTTCGGCGGGATCGACGTCGTTTGCGACGAACGCCCGCCCGATACCGCGCACCAGGATGAAGGTCAGCTTGCCGCGCTTCACCTTCTTGTCTTGCGCGATCAGCTCCATCAGGCGGTCGGCATTCGGCACGCCGCCGGGCACATCCTTCAAATGGGTCGGCAGTCCGACCGCCGCAAGGTGAGCGCGCACCCGCTCGGCGTCGGCGGAGCCGATGAGCTTCCGGCGCGCGGAGAATTCGAACGCCAGCACCATGCCGAGCGCGACCGCTTCGCCGTGCAAGAGGCGGTCGGAAAATCCGGCGCCGGCCTCGAGCGCGTGGCCGAAGGTGTGGCCGAGATTGAGCAACGCGCGCTCGCCGGTCTCGCGCTCGTCGCGCGCGACGATACCGGCCTTGCCGCGCGTGCAGACCGCGATGGCGTGTTCGCGCGCAAAATTTCCGGAAGAATTGCCGCCGGAGAAGATGTCCTGCCAGTTCGCCTCGAGCCAAGTGAAGAAGGCGGCGTCGCCGAGCAAGCCGAATTTTGCGACCTCCGCATAGCCCGCGCGGAACGTGCGCTTCGACAGCGTGTCGAGCAGCGCGGTGTCGGCAAGCACCATGACCGGCTGATGGAATGCGCCGATCAGATTTTTCCCCTGCGCGGAATTGATGCCGGTCTTGCCGCCGACCGACGAATCGACTTGCGCCAGGAGTGTCGTCGGCACCTGCACGTAATCGAGGCCGCGCCGCACGCTCGCCGCCGCAAAGCCGGCAAGGTCGCCGATGACCCCGCCGCCGAGCGCGACGACGAGGTCGTTGCGCTCGATGCGGGCGGCGATGATCGCCTCGCAGACTCTCTCGAACGTCGCGTAGCTCTTGGAGCCCTCGCCTTCCGGCACGACGATACGCGCGCAATCGACGCCCGCCGACTTCAACGCCGCTTCGGCGGCCTCGAGATGACGCGCCGCCACCGTTTCGTCGGTGACGATGGCGACGCGCGCCCCGGGACGCAGCGCCTTGAGGCGCGTACCGAGCGACGGCAGCAGGCCGCGGCCGATGACGATGTCGTAGGCGCGCGCGCCCAGTCCGACGTTGACGACGATCGGCTCGCCCGGGCGCAGCGGCACGGTCATGCGTTTTTCTCCGCGGCGCGCGCGGCAAGCTTTTCCGGCAGCGCGCTGACGATTTCGGCGACGATCGTGTCGTGCGGATCCTCGCGCGACTGCACGATGATGTCGGCCTGCGCGTAGAAAGGTTCGCGCTGCGGCAGCAGAGTCTTGATATGGTCGACCAGCGGACGGTCGCTGCGGCGCTTGGTGCGGCGCATCAGCACTTCGACGTCAGCCTTGAGCCAGACCGAGACGCCCTTTTCGCGGATCAGCGCGCGGGTCGCCGCATCCATCACCGCGCCGCCCCCGGTCGCCAGCACCTGCGGCCCGTGGTCGAGCAGGCGCGCGATCACCTTGGCCTCGCCTTTGCGGAATTCGGGCTCGCCGTGCTTGGCGAAAATCTCCGGAATGGTCATGGCGGCCGCGGCTTCGATCTCGGTATCGGCATCGACGAAGGGGATGCCGAGCCGCGCGGCGAGCCTGCGCCCGACCGACGACTTGCCCGCCCCCATCATGCCGACGAGCACGATCGAGCGCGCGCCGAGCGCTGCGACGACGGCCTTTTCCAGGCCGGTTCCGGCGGCATTTTGCGTAGCGATATCGCTCATCCTGAGGCTTTCCGGGCGATTCCAGCGCACCCATATAGCACGGAGCATTGCGCCGGCGCGGGGGCCTTGCCACCTCCCGGCGAACGTGGTGAGTGGCCGGGAAAGGCCGTTCACACTTTTTATCGGATGATGCTGTTAGTTAACGGCTTGACGGTCCGGTCGGCCGCAGCGTGCGAGACCCAGCGATGCCGAGTCTTTTCAGGTTCCTGATGTTCGTCGGGCTGATCGGCGGCCTCGCCTATGGCGCGGTGTTCGGGCTCGCGAACTTCGTGCAGCTGCACCCGCGCGAGATCATCGTGACCGTGCCGCCGACGAAATTCCTCAAGCATCAATGAGCGCAAGAGCGGGCGCGACCATGGCCCGTCCGGCGAAGCAATCCGACCAGGCGCTTGTCGCGTTGTTCCTCGACATGCTCGCAGCGGAACGCGGCGCCGGCGCCAATACGCTTGCCGCCTATCGCGGTGATCTTGCCGATCTCGCCGCCTATCTCGCCGGAAGCGGCCGCACCCTTGCCAATGCGAGCACGGACGACCTGCGCGGCTTCCTGAAGAGTCTGTCGAAGCGCGGCTTCAAGGCCTCGTCGCTGGCGCGGCGGCTGTCCGCGGTGCGGCAGCTCTATCGTTTCCTCTATGCCGAGCAGAAACGCGCCGACGATCCGGCCGCGGTGCTGGAAGGACCGAAGCGCGGACGCAGCCTGCCGAAGACCTTGTCGATCGATGAAGTCGACAAGCTGCTTGCGCACGCGCGCAAGGCAATGAACGACAGGAAGCAGTCGCCGCCGCAGCGCCTGCGCGCGGCGCGGCTCAACTGCCTGCTCGAAGTCGTTTATGCCACCGGTTTGCGCGTGTCGGAGCTGGTGACACTGCCGGCTTCCGCCGCGCGGCGCGACCTGAACATGCTTGTCGTGCGCGGCAAAGGCGGCAAGGAACGCATGGTGCCGCTCAATTCCGCCGCCAAGCGCGCGATGACCGATTACCTCGCGCTGCGCGCGGAAGCGGGCCGCGCGGCGGAATCGAAGTGGCTGTTCCCGTCGTTCGGCGCGCAAGGCCATCTCACCCGCCAGCATTTTGCCCGCGAACTAAAGACGCTCGCGGCGGCATGCGGCATCCCTTCGGCGCGGCTTTCCCCACACGTGCTGCGTCACGCTTTTGCCAGTCATCTCCTGCACAACGGCGCCGATCTGCGCGTCGTGCAGACGCTGCTCGGCCACGCCGATATTTCGACAACGCAGATCTACACGCATGTGCTGGAAGAGCGGCTCAAGTCGCTGGTGCGCGACCTGCATCCGCTGGCGGAGAAATAAGCGGCCCGTAAACGCGAAATTCATCGGTTTGCTTGACTTAATAGCCTGTCCCGCGTCAGTTCCTTTGGCATCACCATCCACTTACAGAACCAATGCGCAGCTATCTCGACTTTGAAAAGCCGGTGGCCGAACTGGAGGCCAAGGTCGAGGAACTGCGCGCGATGGGTACGACCGGCGACGCCGTCGCCATCGGCGAGGAAATCTCGCGGCTGGAGGTCAAGGCCGCGCTGGCGCTGAAAGAGCTCTACGCCGATCTCACGCCGTGGCAGAAGACGCAGGTCGCTCGCCACCCGCAGCGGCCGCATTGCCTCGACTATATCGCGCAGCTCATCACCGAGTTCATGCCGCTCGCCGGCGACCGCAAATTCGGCGACGACGACGCCATCGTCGGCGGCTTCGGCCGCTTCCGCGGCGAAAGCATCTGCGTCATCGGCCACGAAAAAGGCTCCGATACGGAAAGCCGTCTCAAGCACAATTTCGGCATGGCGCGGCCGGAAGGCTATCGCAAAGCCGTGCGGCTGATGGAGATGGCGGACCGCTTCGATATTCCCGTGCTTACGCTGGTCGATACCGCCGGCGCCTATCCCGGCATCGGCGCGGAAGAACGCGGCCAGGCGGAAGCGATCGCGCGCTCGACCGACGTGTGCCTTTCGCTGGGCGTTCCCAGCGTCGCGGTGATCATCGGCGAAGGCGGCTCCGGCGGCGCCATCGCAATCGCCACGGCCAACCGCGTGCTGATGCTCGAGCACGCGATCTACAGCGTGATCTCGCCCGAAGGCGCAGCCTCGATCCTGTGGCGCGACACCACCAAGGCGCAGGAAGCGGCGACCAACATGAAGATCACCGCCCAGGACATGGTGCGTTTCGGGGTGATCGACACGGTGGTGCTCGAACCGACCGGCGGCGCGCACCGCGACCCGGCCGCAACCATCGCCGCCGCCGGCGAGGCGATCGGCAATGCCTTCGCTGAAATGCGCGGGCTCGACCGCGCCACGGTCCGCCGGCAGCGCCGCGAAAAATTCCTCGCCATGGGCCGCGAGATCGGGCCGCTTGCCTGAGTTCCACCCGGCGCGGACCTGCCGGCCTCCCGCAAGCGGCCGGCTGTGGGCAATTTACCCATGATTTACCATACACTTAGCGCGGTTATCCCATTTGGCTAGAATGCCTTGCCCGCGCCACATCTTATGGATAACGATTGCTCAATGAGGGCCCGACCCTTCCTCGGGGAGTACCGCGTTTGACTCGTCGCCCGCTTGCCCGAACGCTCATGGCGTCCGCGGCCATAGCCGCAACCATTGTGCTTGCCGGTTGCGATACCGACAGCATCACGATGACGGGCCGCGCACAGGCCCCCTTGTCCGACAAGATGGTCGCCGAGCTCGAGGCGAAGCAGATGGACAAGGGCTCGCCGATCCTCGTCCGCATCTTCAAGGAAGAAGCGGAGATGGAGGTCTGGAAGCAGAACCGCGACGGCGAATACGCGCTGCTCAAGACTTATCCGGTCTGCCGCTGGTCCGGCGATCTCGGTCCGAAGATCAAGGAAGGCGACCGGCAGGCGCCCGAGGGCTTCTACACAATCACGCCCGGGCAGATGAATCCGCGGTCCAATTATTATCTCGCTTTCAACACCGGCTATCCGAACGCATTCGACCGCGCCTGGAACCGCACCGGCTCCGAGCTGATGGTGCACGGCGATTGCTCGTCGCGCGGCTGCTACGCGATGACCGACGAGCAGATGCAGGAAATCTACGCGCTGGCGCGCGAGTCATTCTTCGGCGGCCAGAAGGCATTTCAGTTGCAGGCCTATCCGTTCCGCATGACGCCGCTGAACATGGCCAAGCACCGCAACAATCCGAACATGGCGTTCTGGAAGATGCTGAAGGTCGGTTACGACCATTTCGCGGTGTCGCACCAGGAGCCGAAGGTCGACGTATGCGAGCGGCGCTACGTGTTCGACGCGGTGTCGCCTGACGGCTCCGACAAGCCGCTCAATTTCAGTCCGAAGGGCAAGTGCCCCGTCTACCAGATCGCCAAGAACATCGCCGAGCCCGCACTCGAGAAGCGGCGCGAGGATGAGCAGAAGACCGCCGAGTATGTCGCCGAAGGCGTGAAGACCGTGGCGATGCATACCGGCGTCGATGGCGGCATGAATCCGGTGTTCGCGGCTGCGTTCCAGCAGAGCGACGTGACCGACAACAGCGGCCGCGTCCAGGTCGCCTCCGGCGCCGCCAGCATTCCCGGCTATCTGCCGCGCAGCCAGCAGCGCCCGAACGCGGGCATCACGATCCCGACGGCGCCTGCGCCGGTGCAGCTCGCCGATGCCTCACCGGAGCCGGCGGCGCAGCCGCTCGCGCTTGCGAACGTGCCGGTCCCGCGCGCCGCGCCGCAGCCGAAGGTCGGCCACGCGCCTGAGGAGCCGTCGATCGCGAGCTTCATCGGCAACCTGTTCAGCACCACGCCGGAGGCGAAGCCTGCGGCCGAACCGACCGAAACCGCGGCGCTGCGCGGCACCGATCAATCGTCCGCCAAAAAGAAAGCGCCGCCGCATCGGATCGCGTCTGCGCCGAAGACGCTCCACGTCGCTTCCACGCCGAAGCCGCAGCACCCCGTGACCGCCGCGGCGAAGCCCGCAACGCTCCCGCCCGCGCCCGAAGCGAAGCCGGTCGAGCAGGCGAAGGCGACGCCGCCGCGGGCGCCGCAACCTGAAGTGCGAACGGCCTATTCCGGCTCGACCACGACCGGATCCGGCCTGCTCACGGGCGCGCAGCCGATGGTGCCGGCCGGCACCTTCGCAAGCCGCTGGCAGGGCCTGCGCTGATCAATTCGTAAGCGCGCTTACCGAGCAAGCTCGCCGAAAGGCGGGCGTGCATGCCCTTTCGTCCCGGCCGTGGCCCTTTGCGCCGTCCTGAAAGAAAGCCGTGGATGCCCGCGACGAGCGCGGGCGTGACGAAGAGAATCCCGAGCATGATGGGCCGATGCCCTGCTTCGTCTACGTCCTCGGCTGCCGCACGAAAACGCGCCATCTGACCTACGTCGGCTGGACCACCGACGTCGCGCAACGGCTTGCCAAGCACAATGCCGGCAAGGGCGCGCGCTCGACGCGCGGACGAGCCTGGGTGCTGCTGCATTCGGAAAAATTCAGAACCAAGCCCGCGGCGATGAGCCGCGAATGGCATTTGAAGCGCGACCGCAAATTCCGCAAAAAATTGGCGCTCGCGCTTGCGCGCAAGTCCGGCA
Source organism: Pseudolabrys sp. (assembly GCA_035546875.1). Classification (GTDB taxonomy): domain Bacteria; phylum Pseudomonadota; class Alphaproteobacteria; order Rhizobiales; family Xanthobacteraceae; genus Pseudolabrys. The sequence goes on along the minus strand of DASZVZ010000056.1, from coordinate 37,900 downwards.
ACACGGCTGAGACCTAGCGCAGGCGCCCTTCCATCACGGCGCGGCAGGCGGGACTGAGCCGGTCGATGTTCTGATGCAGGCAATACGTGATGCCGGAATGACTCGGGATGTACCACTTGCACCAGCGGTACACGTCCGGCTCGCACGCGCGCCGCTGCACCGGCGTGCTTTCCTGATTCTGATCGACGCCGTGCGCGCTCGGCGCTCCCTGCACGTTCTGTTGCGCGCGCAGCGGCGCCGGCAGAGACAAGGCCGCCGCGGCAAGAACGACAATCTGCAACGTTCGCGTCGCGTGCATGCAGTGAAAGCCGGAAACGGCGCTCCCTACAAGAAACTCACTTCTCCTTGGCGCGCACCTTGCTGGCGATTGGACCCGTGTCGCCCATTTCCTCGACATACGTGACGTCGTCGCCGCGCCGCAGCGAATCGAAGTCGCCGGTGAGCACGCTGTTGCGGTGGAAATAGAGAAGCCCGCCTTCCTTGTTCATCAGGAAGCCGAAGTCCTTGCCCGGCGCCAACTCGGCGACTTGCCCGGCGAATTCGTTCGCCGCCTCATGCCCGCCTTCGGCGGCATAGTCGGTGAGACCGTCCTTGTATTTGGCGAGGCGGCGCTCGGCGATGCGAAACGCCTCGTTGATTGCGTTGCGCAGGTCCGGCGCTTGGAATTTCCGTTGCAGATGCGCGGGCTCGTGCGCGACCACGATGTCCTTGTGGCCGGGCAACGAAATCTCGACGTGCACCACGGGCGGAATGGTTCCGTTGCTGTTCTGATTGCGCTGGTCGACGCGCACGCGACAGGTGGTAATCCGGTCGTAGATGTCCTCGAGCCGCGCGATGTGGTTGCGAATGGAATCCTCGGCGGCTTCGGAGCCTTCGAGGTTATGGAAGGAAATTTCGGGGGCAATCTGCATGGCCGCGCGCACCGTGTCGTTGCGCAGGGACAACGCGGCGGACGGCGGATTGGTTCGGGGAACCCGATACCGGCGAGGCGCCCCGGCAAGTACCTACGCGTACTTGCCGTGGCAGTGCTTGAACTTCTTGCCGGAACCGCAGGGGCACGGCTCATTGCGGCCGACCTTGCCCCAGCTTGCCGGATTTTTCGGATCGCGCGCGGCTTGCGCGCCGTTGCCGTTGGCGCCGACCAGTGCCGGCGCGAGCGACGGCGCCATCTCGTCCTCACCGGTCGTCGGATCGACCTTGTGCGCTTCCATGTACGGAAGGTTGCTTTGCTCTTCGCTCGGCGGCGGCACGATCTCCACGCGCATGAGCTGGGCGGTGACCGCCTCGCGCAGGTGCGCGACCATCTGCTCGAACAAGGCGAAAGCTTCAGCCTTGTACTCGTTGAGCGGATCGCGCTGGCCGTAACCGCGCAGACCGATCACCTGGCGCAGATGCTCGAGCATCACGAGGTGCTCGCGCCAGAGGTGGTCGAGGGTCTGCAGCAGAATGGTCTTCTCGACGTACCGCATGACGTCGGGCGTCCACTTGGCCACCTTGCCCGCCATCCACTCGTCGGCGCGGCGCTCGATGCGCTCGCGCACTTCCTCGTCGGCGATGCCTTCTTCCTTCGCCCATTCCTGCACCGGCAGCGCCAGCGTCAGCACCTCGCGCAGCGCGGTATCGAGGCCGGCGACATCCCACTGCTCGGGATAGGCATTCTCCGGAATGTGCTTGGCGACGAGATCGTAGATGACCTCATGGCGCATGTCTGAGATGGTTTCGTCGACCGCCTCGTCGCGCATCAATTCGAGCCGCTGCTCGAAGATCACCTTGCGCTGATCGTTCATCACGTTGTCGAACTTCAGCAGGTTCTTGCGGATGTCGAAGTTGCGCGCCTCGACCTTCTGCTGCGCCTTCTCCAGCGCCTTGTTGATCCACGGATGGACGATCGCCTCGTTCTCCTTCAGCCCGAGCTTCTGCAACATGCCGTCGAGCTTGTCGGAGCCGAAGATGCGCATCAGGTCGTCTTCGAGCGACAGGAAGAACTTGGAATGGCCCGGGTCGCCCTGGCGGCCTGAGCGGCCGCGCAACTGATTGTCGATGCGGCGGCTTTCGTGGCGCTCCGTGCCCAGCACGTAGAGGCCGCCGGCGGCGAGCGCCTTCTCCTTGAGTCGCGCGACCTGCGCGCGGATCTCGGCGGCGCGCGGGCTCTTCTCCCGCTCGCGCGGATCGGCGATGTCGGCGAGCTCCTGGCGGATGCGCATGTCGGCATTGCCGCCGAGCTGAATATCGGTGCCGCGGCCCGCCATGTTGGTGGCGATCGTGATCGCGCCGGGCACGCCGGCCTGCGCGACGATATAGGCTTCCTGCTCGTGGTAGCGCGCGTTGAGGATGGCGAACACCTTCGCCTTGGTGGCGCCCTCGTCGCCCGAATAGAGCGCGGCGAACGCATTCGGATCCGAGAAGTCGTGCTGCTCCCAGCCGGCTTGCCGCAGCATCTCGGCGAGCTGCTCGGATTTCTCGATCGACGTCGTGCCGACAAGCACCGGCTGGCCGCGCTGCTTGCAGTCTTCGATCAGCGCGATGATGGAGCGGTATTTTTCCTTGGCGGTGCGATAGACCTCGTCATCGTCGTCGATACGAACGAGCGGCATGTTCGTCGGCACTTCGAGCACTTCGAGGCCGTAGATGTCCATGAACTCGTCGGCTTCCGTGAGCGCGGTGCCGGTCATGCCGGCGAGCTTCTCGTACATGCGGAAGTAGTTCTGGAAGGTGATCGAGGCGAGCGTCTGGTTTTCCGGCTGGATCGGCTGGTGCTCTTTCGCCTCGAGCGCCTGGTGCAGACCTTCCGAATAGCGGCGGCCGGGCATCATGCGGCCGGTGAACTCGTCGATGATGACGACCTCGCCGTTGCGCACGATGTAATCCTTGTCGCGCTGGAACAGCTTGTGCGCGCGCAGCGCCTGATTGACGTGGTGCACGACCGAGACGTTCTCGACGTCGTAGAGCTTGCCGCCCTTGAGCAGACCTGCGTCGCGCAGGCGCGTCTCCATCTTCTCCATGCCGGCTTCGGTCATGGTCACGGTGCGCTGCTTCTCGTCGACCTCGTAGTCGGGCTTCTCGAGGTGCGGAATGAAGGTGTCGATGGTGTTGTAGAAGTCGGAGCGGTCGTCGAGCGGGCCGGAGATGATGAGCGGCGTGCGCGCCTCGTCGATCAGGATCGAGTCCACTTCGTCGACGATGGCGAAGATGTGCCCGCGCTGGACCATGTCCTCCAGGCGGTATTTCATGTTGTCGCGCAGGTAGTCGAAGCCGAGCTCGTTATTGGTGCCGTAGGTGATGTCGCAGTCGTAGGCCTGCTTGCGCTGCTCGTCGTCGAGGCCGTGCACGATCACGCCGGTGGTCAGACCGAGGAAGCCGTAGATCTGACCCATCCACTCGGCATCGCGCCTGGCGAGGTAGTCGTTGACGGTGACGACGTGCACGCCGCGGCCGGCAAGCGCATTGAGATAGACCGGCAGAGTCGCGACCAGCGTCTTGCCTTCGCCGGTCTTCATTTCGGCGATCTTGCCCTCGTGCAGAATCATGCCGCCGATGAGCTGGACGTCGAAGTGACGCTGGCCGAGCGTGCGCTTGGCCGCCTCGCGCACGGTGGCGAAGGCGGGAACCAGGATGTCGTCGAGCGAGGCGCCGTCGGAGACTTGCTTCTTGAATTCGTCGGTGCGGGCGCGCAGCTGGTCGTCGGAGAGCGCTTCCAGCTCTTTTTCGAGAGCGTTGATCTGGGCGACGCGCGGCTGATAGCTGCGAATCCGCCGGTCGTTGGCGGAGCCGAACAGCTTGCGGGCAACGGCGCCGATCATGGGGGCAAATCCTTACCTTATGCCGCGTGGTTCTTCCAACACGTCGCCCGTCCGGACCTCTCCCGGCACTCGGGAATACGGCTCTTTTCGGGCAAAACAACGCGACGCCGGCACGGCTAAACGCGGCGAGTCAGGATGCAACGAGAGATAGGAGTGGGTCGGATTGTTGTCAATTGCGGCCTAGCTACGCGGCTTTTCGATGCTTAAGGATCACGCGGACGTTAATTTTTAAGCGCACTCGGCCATTGCAAAGCCACAGTGGTTGGGCCACAAGTCCGCCGCGTCAGCCGCCGTTACCACTTGAGGATCGCGCCATGCCGACCAAGATTTTCGCCGGTTTCCCCCTGCTGCGGCAGGTGGGCATCCTCGTCGCGGCCGCGGCGCTGCTTGCTTTCGCCGCCGGGCCGATCGCCGCGCAGGACAAGGATCCGGTCATCGCAAAGGTGAACGGCGCCGAAATCCACGAGAGCGATCTGGCGCTGATCGAGGAGGAAGCCGGGCAGTTGCCGCCGATGACGCCGGAAGCCAAGCGCGACTATCTCATCAGCTTCGCCGCCGACATGCTGATGGTCTCGCAGGCCGCCGAGAAGCAGAAAATCGCCGATACCGATACGTTCAAGCGCCGCCTCGCGCTCGCCCGCAACAAGCTGCTGATGGAGACGCTGCTGCAAAACGTCGGCAAGGAGGCGCTGACCGACGAGGCGATGCACAAGGTTTACGACGACGCCGTCAAGCAGATGAAGCCGGAAGAGGAAGTGCGCGCGCGCCATATCCTGTTCCGAGCGCCCGCCGGAGACGAGAAGGCGAGCAAGGAAGCCGAGGACAAGGTGAAGGCGGTGATCGCGCGGCTCAAGAAGGGCGAGGATTTCGCCAAGCTCGCCACCGAACTGACCGAAGATCCGTCGGGCAAGGCGAACGGCGGCGATCTCGGCTACTTCACCAAGGAACAGATGGTGCCGGAATTCGCCGACGTCGCGTTCAAGCTCGACAAGGGACAGATTTCCGATCCGGTGAAGACGCAGTTCGGCTGGCACGTGATCAAGGTCGAGGACAAGCGCACCAAGCCCACGCCGAAATTCGAGGACGTGAAGCCGCAGATCGAGACCTACGTGACGCGCAAGGCGCAGGCCGACCTCGTCACCAAGCTTCGCTCCGAAGGCAAGGTCGAGCGCATGGACAAGCCGGCCGACGCGGCGGCGCCTGCGACGCCCGCTCCCGAGAAGAAGTAAGCGCGATCAATCGCATCAAATGAATTCGTCATGGCCGGGCTTGTCCCGGCCATTTGCGTCTTTATTGTCCGGCACCATCAGCTCGGCCTCGCTCCGCACCGTGATCCTGAAGTGCGGGCGAAGCGAGCCTCGAAGGGCGGCGGCGCGGCCGTCATCCTTCGAGGCGCGCCCTTGCGGCGCGCACCTCAGGATGACGGTGAAAGGCTCGCGATCATGGCAACAGTGTCCCCCCTCGCCCCGAAGACCATGCCGGAGATGCCGGCGATCGACGGCGTGCGGCTCGCCACCGCCGAAGCCGGCATCCGCTATGCCGGACGCACCGACGTGCTGCTGGCGCTGTTCGAGCCCGGCACCACCGTGGCCGGCGTGTTCACGCGCTCGCGTTGCCCGTCGGCGCCGGTCGAGTGGTGCCGCGCGCATCTGAAAAGCGGCAAAGCGCGCGCGCTGGTGGTCAATTCCGGCAACGCCAACGCCTTCACCGGCAAGAGCGGCCGCGCCTCGACCAAGATGACCGCCGAGATGGCGGCGAAAGCGGCGGGCTCCAAACCGCAGGAAGTCTTCCTCGCCTCGACCGGCGTGATCGGCGAGCCGCTCGATGCGAAGAAATTCGGCCCGGTAATGGACGTGCTGGCGATGCGCGCGCAAGCCGGCGAATTCCGCGCCGCGGCGGAAGCGATCATGACCACCGATACGTTTCCGAAGGTCGCGACCGCCACCGCGCGCATCGGCAAGTCGACCGTCATCGTCAACGGCATCGCCAAGGGCGCGGGCATGATCATGCCGGACATGGCGACCATGCTTTCCTTCATCTTCACCGACGCGCACATCGCCGCGCCCGCGTTGCAGGCGCTGCTGAAGGAAGGCGTCGCCGACACCTTCAATGCGGTGACGGTCGACGGCGACACCTCCACCTCCGACACGCTGATGATGTTCGCGACCGGCAAGGCGAAGAACACCCCGCGCATCGCGCGCGCCGGCGATCCGAAACTGAAAGATTTCCGCAGGGCGCTCGGCGCCGTGCTTGCGAGCCTGTCCGAGCAGATCGCGCGCGACGGCGAAGGCGCGCGCAAGCTGATCGAGGTCGTGGTCGAAGGCGCGGTGTCGAAAACGTCGGCGCGCAGGATCGCGCTCTCGATCGCCAATTCGCCGCTGGTGAAGACGGCGATCGGCGGCGAGGACGCCAACTGGGGCCGCGTGGTGATGGCCGTCGGCAAGGCGGGCGAGCCGGCCGACCGCGACAAGCTCTCGATCTGGTTCGGCGGCATCCGGGTCGCGCACAAAGGTGCGCGCGACCCGCGCTATGACGAGGCCGCCGTCACGGCCGCGATGAAGAAGCCGGAAATCAGCCTGAAAGTGGTGCTCGGCCTTGGCAAGGGCCGCGACCGCGTGCTGACCTGCGACCTGACCAAGGAATACATTGCCATCAACGGCGATTACCGCTCCTAACGACCGGTTAACCGTTGCGCCCGCGACCGTGTATTTATGCGACGGGTTTGAGCACCCCTTAACCATCCGGCTTTTAACGTGGGGACAACAGGGCCGTGAGCCTCAAAACCGTTTTTGTCGCCGCCTGCGCCCTCATCGATGCCGATGGACGCGTTCTCATCGCGGAGCGCCCCGCCGGCAAACCGATGGCAGGCTTGTGGGAGTTTCCCGGCGGCAAGGTCGAAGAAGGCGAACGGCCTGAACAGACACTGATCAGGGAATTGAAAGAGGAGTTGGGAATCGACGTCAGCGAGGACTGTCTCGCGCCGCTCACTTTCGCAAGCCACAGCTATCCGGACTTTCACCTTCTCATGCCGCTCTATGTCTGCCGGCGCTGGAAGGGAAACGTCACACCGACGGAAGGCCAGAAGCTCGCCTGGGTGAGACCGAACCGGTTGCGGGACTACGAGATGCCGCCGGCCGATGTGCCGCTGGTGTCGCACTTGATGGCGCTGCTTTAGCTTCACCAACGCTCGAACAGGAAATGTCCATGCGCACGTTCGCTTCGATCTGCCTGCAAGGCTTCCTGCGCGACACGCGCGGCGCGACCTCGATCGAGTATGCGCTGATCGCGTCCGGCATCTCGATCGTGATCCTGGCGACCGTGAACGCCATGGGCACTTCGTTGCAGGGCATGTATCAGAGCGTCTCCGACGCGCTGAAATAGCGCCGTTAGCGCGGCGGCTTCTCACCCGCCGAGACTTCTTTTGCGCCGAGCGCATCGGCGAGCCGCCGCGCCGCCGAGCCGGGCTTGAGCGGCTTCTGCTGGCTCTCGTGCGGCGCCCATCCCGACAGCCAGACGATCTCGAACGTCGCGCGCACGCGGCCGTCGGCGGCGGCGAATTTCTGCGCGTAGATTTCGGCCATGCGCGTGAGCGTGGCGCGCCTGAGCGGCGCGCGGCGGCGCTCGGTGAGCACATTGGTCGCACCCATGCGTCGCAGGTCGTCCATCAGCGCGAAGACCGAATCGTAGCGCACGACGACGCGTTCGCTGTCGATCACCGGCAGCGCAAAGCCGGCGCGCTGCAACAGCGCGCCCACATCGCGCAGGTCTGCGAAGGGCGCGACGCGCGGCGAGACGCCGCCTTCGATTTCACTTTCGGCGAGTGCGAAGGCCTCGCGCAATTCGGTGAGCGTGTCGCCGCCGGCGAGCGCGGCGAGGAACAAGCCATCCGGCTTGAGGGCGCGGCGAATCTGGATGAGCGCGCCCGGGAGGTCGTTGACGAATTGCAGCGACAGCGCCGACACGACCAGATCGAGCGATGCGTCGGCGAAAGGCAGCACCTCTTCGTCGGCGGCGACGCGTGGAAAGCCCGACGGGAGATTTCGTGCGTCGGGACCGGCGGCGACAACAGTCACGACCTTGCCGCTCGCGGCCAGCGCGCGGCAGACGGCATCGGTCGGTGTGCCGAGATCGACCGCAAGCACGAACGTGCGCAGCACCGCCGACAATCGCTCGGCAAGATCGCCCGCGACGCGGTCGATGAGGAATGTCGCGGGGCCGAGCGCCTGCGCGCGGCGGCGGCGCGCGCGCAACAGCATACGGTCGAACAATGCAGGCGACATGGCAGGGTTATACGCCAGCGCCGCCGGGAAATAAGCCCGTCGCGAGGGCGTCGTTCCAGTTGCGCGCGGGGATCGCCAATGCAAGCATCGAGCACGAACTGCGCGCAAATCCACGGAAAAGGGCGCGGCAACGGGACGCGACGTTGAAAAGATGCCGATAGCCGAAACAGTTAGCGAACTGCGCGTGCCTATCGCGCGCGCCGCGAAAGCGCTCCGGCGCGCCGGGCGCTTCACGCTCGACATCGCGCTCCCGCCGCTGTGCCCGTCGTGCCGCGAACCGCTCGGCGACGGCGTCGGCTTGTGCGCCGCGTGCTGGTCGAAGCTGTCGCTGATCGAACCGCCGTTCTGCGCGCGACTCGGTATTCCCTTCACTTACGATCCCGGCCCCGGCCTTTTGTCGATGGAGGCGATCGCCAATCCGCCCGCGTACGATCGCGCACGCGCCGCGGTGCGCTACGACGACGTCGCCCGTGCGCTGGTACACGGCTTCAAGTACGGCGACCGGCTCGATCTCGCGCCTCTGATGGGCCGCTGGATGGCGCGCGCCGGCCGCGAGCTGATCGACGGGGCCGACGCGCTCATGCCGGTGCCGCTGCACTGGCGCAGATTGTGGGCCCGGCGCTTCAACCAGTCGGCGGCACTGGCGCGGGCGATTTCCGAGTTGAGCGGCCTGCCGGTGATCACCGATGCGCTCAGGCGCGTACGCGCCACGCCGCAGCAGGTCGGCCTGTCCAAGGCCGAGCGCGCCGACAACGTGCAGGGCGCGTTCCGGGTACCTCCAGAGGCCAAGGCGGAGGTCGCCGGCCGGCGGCTGGTGCTGGTCGACGACGTGCTCACCTCCGGCGCCACGGCCGACACCTGCGCCCGCGCCTTGCTCAGGGCAGGCGCGGCGCACGTGGACCTGCTGGTTTTCGCCCGGGTTGTTACGGGAAGCGGCCGAACCATATAAAAGGGTCGCGATAACACCCTGGAAGCCATGCCGCTTATTGAAATCTATACCACCCGCTACTGCCCCTATTGCGTGGCCGCCAAGGCTTTGCTTAGCCGGAAGGGAGCGGCCTTTACGGAAATCGACGTGAGCCGCGACTGGGAGCGCCGGGAAGAGATGATCAAGCGGGCGCATGGGCGCATGACGGTGCCGCAGATTTTCATCGGCGAGACGCATGTCGGCGGCAGCGACGATCTGCATGCGCTCGAGCACGCCGGCAAGCTCGACCCGCTGCTCAAAGGCGAGGGAGCCAAGGCATGACCGCCGCGACCTTCAAGGCCGCGATGATCCAGATGCGTTCGGGCATGACGCCGGGCGCGAACGTGGAAGCCGCCGTGCGCATGATCGGTGAGGCGAAATCGGCCGGCGCCGATTACGTGCAGACGCCGGAGATGACCAACATCATGGAAGTCAAGCGCGAGCGGCTTCTGGCGACGATCACCGATGAGGAAGCCGACACGTCGCTCGCGACGTTCCGCGAACTGGCGCGCGCGCTGCAAATCTACGTTCACGTCGGCTCGCTCGCCATCAAGGTTTCGCCCGACCGCGCCGCCAACCGCGGCTTCCTGATCGATCCGCGTGGAGAGATCGCCGCGCGATACGACAAGATCCACATGTTCGACGTCGACCTCGCCAATGGCGAAAGCTATCGCGAGTCGCGCACCTACCGGCCCGGTGAGCTCGCCGTGCTCGCCGACATGCCGTGGGGGCGGCTCGGCGTCACGGTCTGCTATGACTTGCGCTTTCCGGCGCTCTACCGCGCGCTGGCGGAGGCCGGCGCCATGTATCTCGCGATCCCCTCGGCCTTCACGCAGCAGACCGGCGAGGCGCACTGGCACGCGCTGATGCGCGCGCGCGCGATCGAGAACGGCTGCTTCGTTTTCGCCGCCGCGCAGGGCGGCAAGCACGAGAACGGCCGCGAAACCTACGGTCATTCGCTGATCGTCGATCCGTGGGGCCGTATCCTCGCCGAAGGGGCAACCGAGCCCGGCGTTTTCATGGCCGAAATCGATCCGGCGGAAGTCGCGAATGCGCGCGCGCGCATTCCTTCGCTGCAACACGGCCGGCGCTTCGAGATCGTCGAACCGCTCGCCGAGCCGACGCATCTTCACGTCGTGCGGGGGCCGGCATGATCCGCTACGCGCTCCGCTGCGAGCGGGACCACGCCTTCGAAAGCTGGTTCCAGGATTCCGCCGCCTACGACAAGCAGGCGAAACGCGGCCTCGTGTCGTGCCCGGTTTGCGGGTCCGACAAGATCGAAAAGGCGATCATGGCGCCGCAGCTGTCGGCGACCGCGAAGAAGAGCGCGGTGCGCGCTCCGATGGAGGCGGCCGCGCCCGCCGACGCAAAAGCGCCGGTCGCGATGCTGTCGCCGCAGGAGCAGGAAATCCGCCAGAAGCTGAAGGAATTGCGCGAGCACCTGACCAAGAACGCCGACCCCGTCGGCGCGAAATTTCCCGAGGAAGCGCGCAAGATGCATTACGGCGAAATCGAGCACCGCTCGATCTACGGCGAGGCCTCGCCCGAAGAGGCGAAGGAACTCGCCGAGGAAGGCATCGAATTTCATCCGCTGCCGATGCTGCCGGACGACAGCAACTAGTGCACCCACACCAGTAGCGCGACGCCGATCACGATCAGCACGATGCCGATGGCTTCGCGCGGCGCGGTCGGCTGCTTGAACACGAATTTCGAGATGCCTTGCGCAAACAGCACCTCGACCAGCGCCAGCGTGCGCACGCTCGCCGCCGTGGCGACGGCGAAGGCGAGAAACCAGAACTGCGAGGCGAGCGCGCCCATGAAGCCCGCGAGCAGCGACGGCCGCCAGGCCAGCACGATAGCCTTGAGCACCTTCGGATCGCGCAGGGCGAGCCACACCGACAGCAGCGCCGCCTGCAAAATCAGCCCGACCGCGAGCGTGTAGGTCGCCGCGATCACGTAGTCGGCGAGATGCAGGTCGAGGATGGCGCCGCGATAGCCGACCGCGGAAATGCCGAACATGCCGCCCGACACGAGCCCAAGCACCGTCGGCTTGAGGCCATTCTGGGCCGCCGAGCCGGGTTTCAACGACATCACTATGACGCCGGCGGTCGCGATCAGAATCGCAACCGCGATCGGCAGCGTGAGCCTGTCGCCGAGCAGCACGAAGCCGAACAGCGCGACCTGGATCGGCTCGGTCTTGATGTAGGCGATGGTGACGACGAAGGAGCGGTCGTTCATCGCGGCGAGCATCAGCGCGGTTGCGGCGATCTGCGCCAGGAAGCCGACGGAAATCCACGGCCAGTAGCCGAGGCTCGGATGCGGCAGCGGCTCGCCGGTCACGATCAGCACGCCGGCGAGCGACAAAAGCGCAAAGGGAAAGCCGAACAGGAAACGCACGTGCGTCGCGCCGACGGTGCCGAGCGTCGTCGTCAGCTCGCGTTGCATGGCGTTGCGCGCGGTCTGCGCCGCGGCGGCGATGATCGTGAAGACGGCCCAGAGCATCGGAATGATTTGTAAGAGCTTCTCAAAGTCATGCCCGGCCTTGTGCCGGGCATCCACGCCTTTCCTTACTAAGACGTGGATGGGCGGGACAAGCCCGGCCATGACGAAGCTGGTATGCGTGGTTGCCTACCGCACCTTTTCAGCAACCACCATGTAGTTGACGTCGGTATCGGACGACAGCTCCCAGCGGTCGGCGAACAGGTTATAAATCACGCCCTTCTCGCCGGTGACGCGCATGCCGCTCTGCTCGATCGCGATTTCGAGCTCGTTGGGCGTGACGAACTTGTCCCATTGATGCGTGCCGCGCGGCAACCAGCGCAGCACATATTCGGCGCCGACAATCGCCAGCGCGAAGCTCTTCAGCGTACGGTTGAGCGTGGCGACGAACATCAGGCCGTCCGGTTTCACCATTGCGGCGCAGGTTTTCACGAACAGCGGCACATCGGCGACGTGCTCAACCACTTCCATCGCCAGCACGATGTCGAAGCGCTCGCTTGCCGCCGCGAGCTCTTCCGCCGTCGTCGCGCGGTAGTCGACCGTGACACCGGTGTCCTGCGCGTGCGCGCGCGCCGCCGCGATGTTGTCCTCCGCCGGATCGGCGCCGACCACATCCGCGCCGATGCGCGCAAGCGGTTCCGACAAGATGCCGCCGCCGCAGCCGATGTCGAGGATACGCAGACCTTTCAGGCAATCGAGCTTCTTTGCGTCACGATCAAAGTGTGCCGCCGCCTTGTCGCGGATATAAGCAAGCCGAACCGGATTGAACTTGTGCAGTGCCGCCATCGGCCCGCGCGGATTCCACCAGTCGGCGGCGTGGCGCGAGAAGCGCTCGACCTCGTCAGCATCGACGGTGGATTTGCCGCGTATTGCCATGTCAGCGCGCCGTCACGTAGTTGCGGAACTGGAGTGGTGCGTCGACGTTGTGCAACGGCTCGAGTCCGACTCCGACGCCGCGGATGATGACGTCGCCGTAATTGAACAGCCGGCCCATGATCGACTGGTCGACATCGACGCTCTCGACCTTGTCCATGTTCATTTCCACGGTGTGGCGGCGGATGAAGCCGCGTTTGTAGACGATACGCCGGTCGGTGACGTCGATCTCGGTGGTCCAGCGGCGAAACCAGGCGCTGAACAAGAGCAGCAACGCGACCAGCGCGCAGACACCGGCAATCGGCAACAGGACGGGCGTCGAACGCGACGGCACAGCACATACAACGGCGATCACCAGCATGGCGATGCCGGGAAGGTAAACGATCCAGTGAATGGTCGTTGAATGGAGCACCTTCTCGCCGGGCTGAAGGATGTGGTCGATGTAGCGCATGGTTCAACCCGTATTTCTTAACGACGATTGCGGCCAATCCGACCGCGGGTCCGGCGCCAATGTTGCGGACCCGGGACCCCGCCGGTATGTATAGCCGCCTTTCGCGGCCCGCGCTGGGACTTGAGCGCTGGGCCGCTTGTTAGCGCCATCCGGCGCATCCGGGAACCCGCGTTCGTAGATCATGGCTCGTCTGGTAATGAAGTTCGGCGGAACGTCGGTCGCCGATCTGGACCGCATCCGCAACGTGGCGCGCCACGTCAAACGCGAGGTCGACGCCGGCAACGACGTCGCCGTTGTCGTGTCAGCCATGGCGGGGCAGACCAATCAGCTGGTCGAATGGTGCCGCGAAGCGTCGATGCTGCACGACGCGCGCGAATACGACGCCGTGGTGGCGTCCGGCGAGCAGGTTACCGCCGGCCTTCTGGCCATCGTGCTCGAAGGCATGGGCGTCAACGCGCGCTCCTGGCAAGGGTGGCAACTGCCGATCCTCACCGACAACGCGCATGCGTCCGCGCGCATCCTCGACGTCAACGGCGCCGAGCTGATCAGACGTTTCAAGGAGCACAGGCAGGTCGCGGTGATCGCCGGCTTCCAGGGCCTGCACAAGGAGACGGGGCGCATCACCACGCTCGGTCGCGGCGGCTCGGATACGTCGGCGGTCGCGATCGCGGCCGCGATCGGTGCGGAGCGCTGCGACATCTACACCGACGTCGACGGCGTCTACACCACAGATCCGCGCGTGGTGCCGAAGGCGCAACGGCTCGACAAGATCGCGTTCGAGGAAATGCTCGAGCTTGCCTCGCTCGGCGCCAAGGTCATGCAGGTGCGCTCGGTCGAGCTGGGCATGGTGCACAACGTCAAGATCTTCGTGCGGTCGAGCTTCGAGAAGCCGGAAGACATCGACCCGAAAGCGCCGCCGCGCGGCACGCTCATTTGCGACGAGGGAGACATCGTGGAACAGCAAGTCGTCACCGGTATCGCGTTCTCCAAGGACGAGGCGCAGATTTCCATCCGCCGCGTGCAGGACAAGCCCGGCGTCGCGGCAGCGATCTTCGGCCCGCTCGCCGACTCCAACATCAACGTCGACATGATCGTGCAGAACGTGTCGGCGGACGGGGCCACCACCGACCTCACCTTCACCGTGCCGTGGGCCGATTACGAGCGCGCGCGCAGCACGATCGAGAAGGCGAAGGCGGCCATCGGCTATGAGCGGATGGATGGGGCGACCGATGTCGCCAAGATATCGGTCATCGGCATCGGGATGCGCAGCCATGCCGGCGTCGCCGCCAGGGCCTTCAAGGCGCTGTCCGAGCGCAACATCAATATCCGCGCCATTACCACGTCCGAGATCAAGTTCTCGGTGCTGATCGACGCCAATTACACCGAGCTCGCGGTGCGCACGCTGCATTCCCTCTACGGGCTGGACAAGGCATAGGGTTTCCTCCGCCCCCTTCCCGTCACCCAGCGGTGCTCGGCCGGACGGCCGAGCCTCGAAGGGTGGCGGCCGATCATCCTTCGAGCCTCGCGCTCGAGCGCGCTCGCACCTCAGGGATGACGGTTAGGCGCGTTCCAGAGCAAGTTTGCCCTTTGGCTTGCCCCTTGCATGGGGCATTGGCTATAGCCTGACATAAATCGCGGCTGCGGGCGCCGACCCCGCGGTCGCCATTCGTACATGTTTGGCCTGTAAGGAGGCCGCGGCCCGGCCTGCGGCTTATAAGGATCTCGACGATGCGTGGCGCGCTCGGCGGTCCGCGCGTGCTGTTGCGCCGGCTTCGCGAAGTGATGGCGGAGCCGGTCAGTGCGCAGGAACGCCTCGACAAGGTGGTCGTGCTGATCGCCGCCAACATGGTGGCGGAGGTCTGCTCCGTCTACGTGTTGCGCGTGGACGGCACGCTCGAGCTGTACGCTACCGAAGGCCTCAAGCACGAAGCCGTCCACCAGACCGTGCTGAAATCCGACGAAGGCCTGGTCGGCCTGGTGGCGAGCGAAGCCAACCCGATCAACCTGTCGGAAGCGCAGAACCACCCCGCCTTCTCGTTCCGTCCGGAAACCGGCGAAGAAATCTACCATTCGTTCCTCGGCGTGCCGATCCTGCGCGCCGGCAACACGCTCGGCGTGCTGGTGGTGCAGAACCGCGCACGCCGCACCTATACGGAAGAGGAAGAAGAGGCGCTGCAAACGACGGCGATGGTGCTCGCCGAGATGATCGCGTCGGGCGAGCTGGCGTCGCTTGCCCGTCCCGGCGCCGAACCCGCCGCGCGTCATGCGCTCAATCTCGAAGGCGTCGCGCTCTCCGACGGCATCGCGCTCGGCCATGTCGTGCTGCACGAGCCCCGCGTCGTCATCACCAATGTGATCGCCGACGACGTCCAGAAGGAACTGAAGCGCCTCGACGCCGCCATCGCCGCGTTTCGCGCCGATCTCGACCGCATGCTCGAGCACGGCGACGTCGCCGACGGTGGCGAGCACCGCGACGTGCTCGAAGCCTATCGCAGCTTCGGTTACGACCAGGGCTGGCTACACCGGATGCGCGAAGCAGTAATGACCGGCCTGACCGCCGAAGCCGGCGTCGAGCGCGTGCAGTCCGACACGCGTGCGCGCATGCTGCGCGTCTCCGACCCATACCTGCGCGACCGCCTGCACGATCTCGACGATCTCGCCAATCGGCTGATGCGCGTGCTGATGGGGCAGGACCACGCACCCTCGCGCGACCAATTGCCGGAGAACGCCATCATCGTGGCCCGCTCGATGGGGCCGGCCGCGCTGCTCGACTACGATCGCAAGCGGCTGCGCGGGCTGGTGCTGGAAGAAGGCGGGCCGACTTCGCACGTCGCGATCATCGCGCGTGCGCTGGGCATTCCCGCTGTCGGCGAAATCGAGAACGCCACCGGCCTGGTCGAGCCGGGCGACGCCATCATCGTCGACGGCACCACGGCGCACGTGCACATGCGCCCGCCGCCGGACATCGAAAATACCTATACCGACCGCGTGAAATTGCGCGCGCGCCGGCAAGCGCAATACCACGCGCTGCGCGACCGGCCGTGCGTGACCAAAGACGGTCAGAAGATCGCGCTGATGATCAATGCCGGCCTGGTCGTCGACCTGCCGCACATCGAAGACACCGGCGCGGCCGGTATCGGCCTGTTCCGCACCGAAATGCAGTTCATGGTGGCGAACAGCTTCCCGCGCACCAGCGAGCAGCTCTCGCTTTACCGCGCCGTGCTCGACGCTGCCGGCAGACGGCCGGTGACGTTCCGCACGCTCGATATTGGCGGCGACAAGGTGCTGCCCTATATGCGCAACGTCGAGGAGGAGAACCCCGCGCTCGGATGGCGCGCAATCCGCCTCGGGCTCGACAGGCCGGGCCTGTTGCGCAGTCAGATCCGCGCCATGTTGCGCGCGGCCGGCGGGCGCACCTTGCGGCTGATGTTTCCGATGATCGCGACGGTGGAAGAATACGACAAGGCCAAAGCGCTCGTGGAAATGGAGCTGACGCATTTGCGCCGGCATGGCCATGCTTTGCCGGAGCGGGTGGAAATCGGCACCATGGTCGAAGTGCCCTCGCTCCTTTTCCAGCTCGACGAACTGCTGGAGCGCGTCGATTTCCTGTCGGTCGGCTCGAACGACCTGATGCAGTTCCTTTACGCGGCCGATCGCGGCAACACGCGCGTATCGGCGCGCTTCGATCCGCTGTCGGCGCCGGTGTTGCGCGTGCTGAAGGACATCGTGGACAAGGGCCGCAAGCACGGGAAACCGGTGGCGCTGTGCGGCGAAATGGCTTCCAAGCCGGTAGGCGCGCTGGCGCTCGTCATACTCGGCTATCGCTCGCTGTCGCTGTCGCCGATGGCGGTCGGACCGGTGAAGGCGATGCTGCTCGATCTCGACTGCCGCAAGGGCGAGCAGGCCATCCTGCCGCTGCTGGAGAAGCCGGTCGGCGGCGTCTCGATCCGCGAGCAGCTGGAGAAATTCGCCGCGGCGGAAGGCCTGCAACTTTGACCGCGCTGCCGCAACAGAAGCTCGACGCGCTGGTCGCCCGCCATGCGCTCGTCGAAAGCGAGATGGCGACCGAGCTTCCGCCGGAAGCTTACGTCAAGCTGTCGCGCGAGTTCGCCGAGCTGTCGCCGACGGTCGACGTCATCAAGGCCTATCGCGCCATCGAAGCCGAAATCGCGGACCTCGACGCGCTGATTGCCGACGCCAAGACGGACGCCAAGACCGACGCCGAGATGCGCAAGCTCGCGGAAGCCGAAAAGCTGGCGCTCGCCGCCCGCAAGGAGCGGCTCGAGCAGCAGATCCGCCTCGCGCTCATTCCGAAAGACGCGATGGACGATCACAACGTCATTCTCGAAATCCGCGCCGGCACCGGCGGCGACGAGGCCGCCTTGTTCGCCGGCGACCTGTTCCGCATGTACGAGCGCTACGCGGCCAAGCAGGGCTGGAAGGTCGAGATCATCTCGATCAGCGAAGGCACGAAGGGCGGCTTCAAGGAAATCATCGCCGAGGTGCGCGGGCGCGGCGCTTTCGCCAAGCTGAAATTCGAATCGGGCGTGCATCGCGTGCAGCGCGTGCCGGATACCGAAGCGTCCGGCCGCATTCACACCTCGGCGGCGACAGTCGCGGTGCTGCCGGAAGTCGAGGACGTCGATATCAAGATCGCGGAGAAGGACTTACAGGTCGACACCATGCGCGCGAGCGGCGCCGGCGGCCAGCATGTCAACAAGACCGATTCCGCGATCCGCATCACGCACCTGCCGACCGGCATCGTGATCGCGGTTCAGGAAGACCGATCGCAACACAAGAATCGCGCGCGCGCGATGGCGCTGTTGCGCGCCAAGCTCTACGACGCCGAGCGCAGCAAGCGCGACGCCGAGCGCGCGGCGGAGCGGCGCGGGCAGATCGGTTCGGGCGACCGTTCCGAGCGCATCCGTACCTATAATTTTCCGCAAGGCCGCGTTACCGACCATCGCATCAATCTCACGCTGCACAAGCTGCCGCAGGTGATCGAAGGCGAAGCCCTCGGCGAAATCATCGATGCGCTGGTGACCGAACACCAGGCCGAACTCCTGGCGGCGGAGGACGCCGCACGGTGAGAGTGATCCCCGGCATGAGCGCCGGTGTCACGGCGGCGCAAGCCTGCAAAATGCTGGCCGACATCTTCCGCCTGCGCGGCCTCGATACTCCCGAGCTCGATGCGCGCATTCTTGTCGGGCACGCCCTCAAGCTCGACCGCGCCCGGCTGATGGCGGCCGGCGATCGCGAGCTCGAGCCGCGCGAAACGGATGCGATCCAGGCGCGCGCCGCACGCCGGCTGCAACATGAGCCGGTGGCGCGCATTGTCGGCCACAAGGAATTCTGGAGTCTCGATCTGCGTATCACTCCTGCCGTTCTGGTGCCGCGGCCGGAGACCGAGACCGTCGTCGAGGCAGCGCTTGCGGCCGTCGACGCCGCTGGCGCACGCAACGCGCCGCTCGCCGTGCTCGATATAGGGACCGGTTCGGGCGCGATCCTGCTGGCGCTATTGTCCGAACTACCCAACGCATCCGGCACGGGTGTCGACATCAGCACGGATGCGCTCGAGGTTGCGCGCGACAATGCAAGTCGTGTCGGCGTTGCCGCCCGCTGCACTTTCGTCGCGGCCAACGGCGCGGGCGCATTGAGTGGCCGGTTCGACCTGATTGTCTCCAACCCGCCCTACGTCTCACACGGCGAGATTGCATCCCTGGCGCCCGAGGTGCGGGAGCACGACCCGCTGGTTGCACTCGACGGCGGCGCCGATGGTCTCGATGGTTACCGTATGATCGCACGCGACGCGCCCCGCCTGGTTGCGTCGACCGGACATCTCGTCGTGGAACTGGGCGCCGGCCAGGACGCTGCCGTGTCGGCTCTGTTAACCCAAGCGGGTCTGCGCGTTAGCGATATACGAAAAGACGTAGCAGGAACCGCAAGGGCTCTGGCGGCCTCACCGTCGCCATGAATATGGAGCATTGCGTCCGCGCGATTTTCGCAGAGCTGAAGCTGAGCCAAACAAGCCCAAAAAAGGGCTTGGAATAAGGGCCGGAAACGACTAGCTTCCGGTCACGGAATCGACCCAAGATGGTTGTGTCGCCACAAGGCCCGGAGCGAAGGCTCCGCGAGGCGGCGGCGCAACAAGCGAACGAAACGCACATTGGGTCCGGATATTTCACCGGTTGGGCGCATCAGATTCGATAGCTTTGGCGATGCGCGTAACGAGAGACAGGCAACGCCGCGGACAAGCCGTGGCTATGGGGTTGCTTCAGCTATCGCGATAACGATCGCAAGTTGACCAGCTAACGCGCGGCAGACGGCCGCGAGCGCGACCCCGTTTGTGGCCGTGCGGAATGAAAGAGGCATGGACGTAAAGATTTCGGGGTGCGTACAGGGTAACCATTCGGCGGCGTTGGCCGCGAACAGCGAAAGGCCAGTAACAGGCGAAACATGAGAAACGGTCAGAAACGCATGCGGGGGCGCAATCACCGCAAGAATCAGAACCCGCTCACGAGGGTTTACGAGTCGAACGGCCCCGACGTTAAGATCCGCGGAACGGCGTCACACATTGCGGAAAAATACATTCAGCTCGCACGCGACGCGCAAGGCTCCGGCGACCCGATCGCGGCGGAAAATTATTATCAGCATGCCGAGCATTATTTTCGTCTGATTGCGGCGGCGCAGGAACAATTCCGGCAGCAGAACCCGTACTACAATCAGCAGCAACAGCAGCAGCAGGGCGGCGGCAACCCGCAGCAGCAGGGCGGCGACGATTTCGACGACGACGGCGACGACGATCAGCCGTTCATGGGACAGAACGAGCCCGGCTACCAGCAGCACCAGCCGCAACCGTATCTACCGCGCGATGCGCAGTTCCCGCAGGGCGGGCATCAGCAGCAGCAGCAGCACCATCAGCAGCACAATCAGCAGCAGAACTACAATCGCCCGCAGCACCAGCAGCATCACAACCCGCAACAGCATCAGCAGCATCACAGCCAGCCGCAGCACCAGCAACACAATTCGCAGCCGCAAGGCGGCGACGGCAGCGATGTGGGCGGGCTGCCGTCGTTCATCACCGGCGGCGGACAGCAGCAACAGAATTTCGGCCAGAACAACAACCAGGGCTACGGCAACGGTCACGACCAGGGCGGCGACCGCCATCAGGATCGTTACGGCATGCACCGCCGTCGCCGGCGCCATCGCGGCGGCTATCGCCCCGACCGCCAGGATTTCGGCAACAACAATCCGCAGCACCAGCCGCAGAACATGCAGGGCGGCGACGGCAGCAGTGGCGGCAGCGGCGACGAGCCGCGTCAGCCGGAATAATTTTCCGCCGTCATTCCGGGGCGCACGCGACAGCGGGCGAACCCGGAATCCATAAACACGGATCCGCAATATCGATTCCGGCTTCGCGGCCATCGCGCGCACGTGCGCGCGGCCGCGCCCGGGATGACAGCTGATTTACCCGCCCGGCGACGGCGCGAGCGCCGGCTCGAGCGCGGGCACCAGCCGCCGCTTCTCGCGCCGGGCAGGGATCGCGCGATAAACTTGCTTGGTCGCCTCGACGAGATGCACGCCCGCGAACGGCGCCGACAGCGTCGCGCCGGTGCGCTCCCATGCCACCGCCGTGCGCAGGAACCATGTTCGCTTCATCGGCGGCACGTAGAGCGCTTCGCTCCAGCCGGTCGGCGTGAACCAGGTTTCGCGCAGGAGCTGATTGATCTGCGTGCGCGAAAATGGCCGGCCGTGACCGAACGGCGTCGTGTCCATGCGCGCCCACAGGCCGCGCCGGTTCGGCACCACCGCCAGCAGGCGTCCGCCCGCGGCGAGCACCCGCCACACCTCGCGCAGCAGCGCCGCCGAGTCGGTCGTCATCTCGAGTGCGTGCACGAGCAGCACGCGGTCGACGGCGTTGTCGGCCAGCGGCAATTCGTTTTCGTCGACCAGCGCCGACAGGGCCGGCTTCGTGGTCGGCCATTTCACCACGCCCTGCCCCGCCGGCATGAACGCGAGGCAACGCTCGGCCTCTTCGCGGAACAGTCCGAGATACGGCGTGACATAGCCGACGCCGAGCACGCGCTGGCCCGCGGTATCGCGCCACAAGTTGCGGATGGCGCGGCCGATGAAGCGGCGCGCCACCACGCCTAGCCGCTGGCCGTAGAAATTGCGCAGGTCCACAACGTCGATCGACATGGGCCAAAACTACCATGAAAACTTAAGGAAAATCGTGGCGGCGCGGAACGCGTAGACGTGCACGGCAATTCATCTCCGTGATACGGTTAATGCCGTTTTGTCGAAAGCGTTCGAGGAAAACAAATGCCGGCTGAAATCCACCTGTTTCTTTGCCTGAAGGACAATTACGGCGTGCTGGTTCACGATTCGGAAAGCGGCGCAACCGCCGCGATCGACGCGCCGGAAGCCGCGCCCATCGAGGCTGCGCTGAAAGAGACCGGCTGGAAGCTGACTGACATCCTGGTCACCCACCACCATGCCGACCACACCGGCGGCATCCAGGCGCTCAAGAGCAAATACAAATGCCGCGTGGTGGCGCCGAAAGCGGAAGCCGCGAAGATTCCGGCGGTGGACGAGACCGTGCGCGAAGGCGACAAGGTCTCGGTCGGCAAACTCTCCGCCAACGTGATCGAGACGCCGGGCCATACCTCCGGCCACATCACGTACTGGTTTCACCGCGACAAGGTGGCTTTTGCCGGCGACACGCTGTTTTCGATCGGCTGCGGCCGCGTGATCGAAGGCACGCCGGAGATGATGTGGAATTCGCTGAAGAAGTTGCGCGATCTTCCCGCCGACACCGAGATCTACTGCGGGCACGAATACACCGCCGCCAACGTCAAGTTCGCGTTGACCATCGAGCCGGACAATCCGACGCTCGCCGCACGCGACGCGCAGGTACGTCAGCAGATCGCGGCGAAGGAGCCGACAATTCCGGTGACCATCGGCGACGAGAAGCTCGCCAATCCGTTCCTACGTGCCGACGTACCCGAAGTCGCCGCCGGCATCGGGATGGCCGGCAAGCCGGCCGCGCAGGTGTTCGCGGAGATCAGGGAGCGGAAGAACAAGTTTTGATCCCGTCGTCGCCGGGCATAGCCCGTCGAAGGCGGGCGTGAAGGCCCTTATGGCCCGGTGACCCCGCTTATGCGGGCAAGACGTTGCCAACCTAAGCGATATGGCCGGGTCAAGCCCGGCCATGACGATGGATGCTCACCGCCGCCGACATCATCCGCCTGCTCGACCTCAAGCCGCATCCGGAGGGCGGGCACTTCCGCGAGACCTTCCGCGACAGCCGCCTCGTCGACGGGCGCGCGGCCTCGACCGCAATCCTGTTCCTGCTGGCGCGCGGCGAGCGCTCGCACTGGCACCGCATCGATGCCGTCGAGGTCTGGCATTACCATGCCGGCGACCCGCTCAAACTCGAGATCGTCGACGGCGCCAAGGAAATGATCGTAACGCTCGGCCGCGATGTCCACGCCGATCAGTCACCGCAAGCGATCGTGCCGGTACGCGCATGGCAGGCCGCCGAAACGCTCGGCGACTGGACGTTGTGCGGCTGCACGGTCGCGCCGGGCTTTGAATTTTCCGGCTTCGAGCTGGCACCCAAAGGCTGGTCGCCACGCTAGAATAGCGCCCGCGCCAAAGCCTCAACCCGGAGACCGGATCGTGCCTGACAAACTTGCCGACGCACGCGCGCAACTCGCGCTCGCCAATCGTATCATCGCCAACGAAGGCGTGCTCGACGCCTTCGGGCATGTCAGCATGCGGCACCCGACCGATCCGAAGCGCTACCTGCTGTCGCGCTCGCGCGCGCCCGAGCTGGTCGAGCCCGCCGACGTCTTCGAATTCACGCTCGATTCCGATCCGGTGAAAAAAACCGATCTGCGCCTCTACGGCGAGCGGGTGATCCATGGCGAAATCTACAAGGCGCGTCCGGACGTCAACGCGGTGTGCCACAACCACGCGCCGTCGATCATGCCGTTCTGCATCACGGGCGCAGAACTCAAGCCGGTCAATCACCTCGGCGCCACGATCGGACCGAAGGCGCCGTTCTGGGATTCGCGCGACCAATTCGGCGACACCAATCTGATCGTGGCGAAGCCGGAGGAAGGCGCCTCGCTCGCGCGCGCGCTCGGGCCCTACTGGGTGGTGCTGATGCGCCGACACGGCGCGACGGTCGCCGGCGCAACGCTGCAGGAGCTGGTGTTCCGCACGATCTTCATGGCGCGCAACGCCGCGCAGCAGATCCAGGCGCAGGACATGGGCCCTATCGGCGCACTGTCCGCGGGCGAAACCGAGATGGCCGGCAAATACAACCTGATGCCGGGACCGATTGGACGCGCTTGGGAATACTGGACGGTGCGTTTGCAGAAAGCGGGCGGCTTGCCACGCGGCGTCAAGCTGAAAGCCGCCCCTGCCAAATCCAAACGGAAGCGCTAGAGTTTCTGGAACTTTTTCCGGAACTGTAAATTGGTAAAGGTTTGAACTGCCAGGGGAGTACATTCGCCGGTGCCGGCGGAATCCGATGGAGAGTTGATGCCCAGGGTGCGAAGTGAACAGTTCATCCCCGAGCGGGTCAGAGCTCAGCTCTTGTCGATAGGGATTCCCGCAGCGGACCATGACGCAAACGCGCTGGCTCGCTTCTTTCCCGATGAGTTCAATATCGGTGCGACAGGGCTCAGCGCCGAAGACCTGGCCAATGTCCTGATCTATCTCATCGAGAAGCAAATCATTTCAGCACCGGGAGCGGGAGGCCTTACAGCGGTCAAGAAGGTTCGTCCGGGCTGGCACTTCTGCCAATTCTATCGGGACTACCACCAGCTTCTCGATATGGTCGCGCCTTACGTTGCCGAGGGTCTCAAGAACAACGAAGGTTGCCTATGGGTAATGCCGCAGGCCGTGACGAAAGAGGCCGCGTGCCACGCCCTCTCGCACCACACGGAAGACGTCGACGAATATCTCGCCTGCGGGCAACTCGAAATGCTGGCCCACCCGAACTGGTATCTCGACTCATCGGGGCGACTCAAATCTTTCGAGGAGATCGGCGAAGCCTTGCTCGCCAAACAAGACCAAGCGCTGGCTAAAGGCTTCAAGTTCTTGCGGGCAGCCGGAGATACCGGCTGGGTTTCGGGGACCGAGCAAAGCAAGGAATTCATCGACTACGAGATGAAGGTCAATGCGGCACTCGGAGGGACCAAGGTGGCCGCTGTGTGCACGTATCGTGCAGACGTGACTGCCGATGAGTTCGTCGCGATCGTGACCGCCCACCAGGATGCCCTTTACCAATCGCCAGCCTGCTAGCACACTGCGGGGAAGCGGCTCCGCGGGAGTGCGGCGGGGCGTGCTCGTTCGTTCGGGGGAAGCAGGTTTTCGCGGAGACTCTTGGCTCCGGATTCCTCAAACCCGAGCGCCTTCGCTTCGTTGTGCCGGGTGAATGATGTCGAGAAACGATGTGCGCGGAATGATCGCGGTCGACAAGATCGGCTGCAAGATCCTGTTCATCAATCCGCAAACCTACGAAACCGAAACGGTGCTGGAAGGCTTCCAGCGCACGGTGCACGAGCTCTTGGTGATGCCGGAGACGGGCCGCGCCTATGTGCCGATCTTCGGCGACGGCATCCACGGCCGCAATCCCAATCCCGGGCACGTGCTGCACGTCTTCGACCTGCTCAAGCGCAAGCTGATCGACACCATCGACCTGCATCCCTATGTCGCGCCGCATACGCTCAGGCTCGGCGCCGACGGGGCGATCTACATCACCTGCGAGAACAGCGCCGTCGTTGCGATCATCGATCCGAAAACGAACAAGGTGATCGGCGCGATCGATTCCGGCTCGACCAACGGGCATCGCCTGTGCCTGCCGGACGACGGCAAGC
This sequence comes from Pseudolabrys sp., assembly GCA_035546875.1. GTDB lineage: Bacteria > Pseudomonadota > Alphaproteobacteria > Rhizobiales > Xanthobacteraceae > Pseudolabrys. Next base: position 13,139 of record DASZVZ010000056.1, on the reverse strand, counting down.
GCCTCTATACCGACAACGAAGAGGACGCGACCGTCTCGGTGATCGACGTGCCGAACCGCAAGCTGCTCGGCAAGATAAAAACGCCGGAAGCGCTCGCGGGCATCGCCGTGTCGGCCGACGGGACGACCGTGGCCGCGGTGAGCGACGTGAGCCCGGCTGTGTTCATGATCGACACGGCGAAAGGCGCGGTCACGCGTACATTGCCGCTGGAGGGCGTGGAGAAGGCCGCGCAGATCGCGCGCTATTCGCCCGACGGCAGGCTGCTCGTGGTGTCGAACCTCAACAGCGACAAAGTGAGCTTGATCGAGCTTTCATCCGGGCGGCAGACGGCCGTGCCGGTCGGCAGCCAGCCGATGGATTTTGCTTTCCGCGGCGAGGAGATTTTCGTCGGCTGCCAGGGCGACGGCACCATCCACGTCATCGACGTCGCGAACCGCCGGCACAAGCAAAGCTTCAAGGCCGGCGCGGGCTGCGAGTCGATCGGGTTTTTCTAGTCGCAGATGTCATGCCCGCGAAGGCGGGCATCCATTGCTCAAGACTTCGCGGCTAAAGCGCGAGGCTCGCGTTTACTGGATCACCCGCCTACGCGGGTGATGACGCGCGAGATTGCCGCAAACGCTACGTGATGTACTGCCCGCCGTTGGCGGTGAGCGTCGAGCCGGTGATCAGTCCGGCGTCGTCGGCGGCAAGAAAGACCACGCAGCGCGCGATCTCCTCCGGCTCGCCGAGGCGCCCGATCGGGATCGCCGGCAGGATCGACTTCTCCAGCACATCCTTCGGCACCGCCTGCACCATTTCGGTGTTGATGTAGCCCGGCGCGATCGCGTTGACCGTGATGCCGGAGCGCGCGCTTTCCTGCGCCAGCGCCTTGGTGAAGCCGATCTCGCCGGCCTTGGCGGCCGAATAGTTGCACTGGCCGATCTGGCCCTTCTGCCCGTTGATGGACGAGATGTTGACGATGCGGCCGAACTTGCGCGCGCGCATGCCCTCGATGACGTTGCGGCACATGTTGAAGAGCGAGCCGAGATTGGTGTCGATCACCTGCTTCCACTGCTCCGGCTTCATGCGGTGCAGCGTCGCGTCGCGCGTGATACCGGCGTTGTTGACCAGCACATCGATCGCGCCGACTTCGGCTTCGACTTGTCTGATGCCGTCCGCGCACGCCTCGAACGACGAGACGTCCCACTTGAAGACCGGGATGCCCGTTTCGTCTTTGAATTTCTTTGCCGCCTCGTCGTTGCCGCCGTAATTGGCGGCAACCTTGTAGCCGGCAGCCTTCAACGCCTTGGCGATCGCGGCGCCGATGCCGCGGGTGCCGCCTGTAACCAACGCAACGCGAGCCATTTGGTCGTCCCCTCCCAAATCCTCCGCTGCCATGCCCCGCGAAGGCAGGGCATCCAGTAATCGCAGACGCTGGTGTTCAATCGATGCGCCGGTGATTACTGGATCGTCCGCCTTCGCGGACGATGACGCTGAGTTTTGTTGTCCCGTTCAATCTCTCTACGCGCCTTATCGTTCCACGCAGTCGTGCGTCTCGCTCGGCTCAGCCGCGCTCCACGCCTATTACGTCGTGCGTGGTCGCGCGGCCTAGCCGCGCTCCACGCACATTGCAATTCCCATGCCGCCGCCGATGCAGAGCGTGGCGAGGCCCTTCTTCGAATTGCGCTTCTGCATTTCGTAGAGCAGCGTCACCAGCACGCGCGCGCCGGACGCGCCGATCGGATGGCCGATGGCGATGGCGCCGCCGTTGACGTTGACCTTCGAGGTGTCCCAGCCGAGATCCTTGTTGACCGCGCAGGCCTGCGCCGCGAACGCTTCGTTGGCCTCGATCAGGTCGAGATCGTCGTGCTTCCAGCCGGCCTTCTTGAGCGCGGCGCGCGAGGCGGGAATCGGCCCCGTGCCCATGATCGCCGGATCGACGCCGGCCTGCGCCCACGACACGATGCGCGCGAGCGGCTTCTTGCCGAGCTTGGCGGCTTCCGACGCCTTCATCAGCACGACGGCGGCGGCGCCGTCGTTGATGCCGGAGGCGCTTGCGGCAGTCACGGTGCCTTCCTTGTCGAAGGCGGGGCGCAACTTGGAAATCGATTCGAGCGTGACGCCGGCTTTCGGATATTCATCGGCATCGACGACGGTATCGCCCTTGCGTGACTTCACCGTGACGGGCGCGATCTCGTCCTTGAACTTGCCGGCCTTCTGCGCGGCCTCGGCCTTGTTCTGCGACTTCACCGCGAACTCGTCCTGCATCTGGCGCGTGATCTGCCATTGCTTGGCGACGTTCTCCGCAGTGTTGCCCATGTGATAGCCGTTGAAGGCGTCCCACAGGCCGTCCTTGATCATGGTGTCGACCATCTCGAAGGCGCCCATCTTCACGCCGTTGCGCAGATGCTGGCAGTGCGGCGCCATGCTCATCGATTCCTGGCCGCCGGCGACGACGATCTCGCTGTCGCCGTTCATGATCGCCTGATAGCCGAGCGCGACAGCGCGCAAGCCCGAGCCGCAGAGCTGGTTCACGCCCCACGCCGGGCTCTCGACCGGAATGCCGGCGGCGATCGAGGCCTGGCGCGCCGGGTTCTGTCCCTGACCGGCGGTGAGGATCTGACCCATGATGACTTCGGAGACGCGCGCGCCTTCGACACCGGCGCGGCCGAGCGCGGCCTGGATCGCCGTCTTGCCGAGCTCGTGGGCGGGGAGGTTCGCGAAGGCGCCGTTGAACGATCCGACGGGGGTGCGGGCGGCGCTGACAATGACGATGTCGTCTTTCATCTAAAGGCTCCTGTTGCGGTCACGGGTTGCGACCCTGCCGGCGTCTTTTGGCGTTGCCACATCCTCGATAGCCCATCCGGCCCTGTCAAAACAACGGAAAGCAAAAAATCAGCAGGAATCGGCACTTTTGAGGCATGCGAACGGCCATGGGCGAGGTCCCCGGGTCTGCCGCGCCGCCACAAAACGGTGGCCCGTCATAAGGGAAAGTGGTTATGCTCCCGGCCGGGGCAAGGGGGAAAAGCGGTCACGATGGCAGACGAAAAAGAGCCCGTCACAATCAAGAAATACGCCAACAGGCGGCTCTACAACACCGGCACCAGCACCTACGTCACGCTCGAGGACCTCGCCGCGATGGTCAAGCAGGGCGAGGATTTCGTCGTCTACGACGCCAAGACCGGAGAGGACATCACGCGCTCGGTGCTGGCGCAGATCATCTTCGAGCAGGAAAACAAAGAAGGTCAGAGCCTCCTGCCGATCACCTTCCTGCGGCAGTTGATCCGCTTTTACGGCGACAGCATGCAGATGCTGGTGCCGCGCTATCTCGAAGCCTCGATCGACACCTTCACGCGCGAGCAGGGAAAATTCCGCGAGCAGATGGCGCAGGCCTTCGGCGTCAGCGGCTTCGGCCCGCTCGAGGATCAGGTGCGGCGGAACATGGAGATGTTCGAGAAGACTTTCGCCATGTTCGTGCCGTTCGCGCGCGGGCAGGAAAAGCCGTCGTCCGACAAATCACACGGCGGCGGCAGCGAGATGGACGACCTGAAGCGTCAGCTCGACGAGATGCAGCGCCGGCTCGACAAGCTCGGCAAGAAGGAATAGCGGCTCTTACGCCGACTTCGCGATCGGCTCGGGCCGCTGCTGCGACGCGAGCCCGATCAGCGCGCCTTGCAGGTAATCGCAGCCGAGCGTCTTGAGCGCGTCGGCGGTTTCCTCGTTCTGCACCCATTCGGCGACGGTCTTGAGCCCAAGACGGCGCGCGAGATCGATCAGGGTGTGGACGAAAGCGCGGTCGTCCGGCGACTTGATCATGTTCTGCACGTAGGCGCCGTCGATCTTGACGATGTCGACGCCAAGCTTGCGCAAGTTGCGGAACGAGGTGTAGCCGGCGCCGAAGTCGTCCATGGCGATGCGGCAGCCGAGATCCTTGAGCCGCGTGACGAACCCGCGCGTGTCGCCGACGTCGTGGATCGCCGCGGTCTCGGTGAGCTCGACGATCAGCCGTTCGGCGACGTGGCCGTGTGCGCGCAGCAGCGCGGTAAGCCCCGCCAGCCATTCCGGATCGGCCGCCGATTCCGGCGAGACATTGACGCTGCAATGAAGCTTCGGCGCGGCGGCCATGTTTTCCACCACCAGCTCGAGCACGCGATGGTCGAGCAGGCGAATGAGACCGAGCCGCTCGGCGGCCGGCACGATCTCGTGATTGGACAGGACGCTGCCGTCGGCACGCTGCACGCGCAAGAGGCATTCGTAGAACGCCGCCCGGCGCGACGCGGCCTCGACCACCGGCTCGTAGGCAAGCGCGACGCGCCGGTCGTTGAGGGCGGCGACGATCTCGTCGCTGGTGCGCAAGCTTTCGCGCCGAAACGCATCGCGCTCGATGTTCGGATGATAGGCGTTGAAGGTGCCCTGCCGCCGGTGGCGCGCGGCCTCGAGCGCCTCGTGCGCGCGGCTCAGCACTTCCTCGACGTCGCGCGCGTGGCGCGGTGCGGTCACGCCGCCGATCGTCACCGTCGCCGCCACCGGACCCGCGGCGGTCGGAATCGTTTCCTCGCGCACGCCCGCGAGGAGGCGCTCGGCCGCGGTGATCAACTCTTCCGGCGTGCAATTCTTCAGGATCACGCCGAACTTGTTGCCGGAATGCCGGCCGAGCGTGTCGTGGCCGCGCAGGCGCGCGCGGATCCGCTTGGCGACATGCGCCAGCACCTGGTCGGCGACGTCGAAGCCGTAGCCCTCGTTGAGACGATCGAGATTGTCGACCGCGATGAGCAGGAAGCCGCATGAGGAGCGGAAGCGTGTCGCCTCGTCGAGCGTCGAAGCCAGCATCTCGACCAGCCGCGCGCGGTTGAATTCGCCGGTGAGCGCGTCGAACTGGGCATGGAAAGCAAGCTGACGCTCGCGCTCGTGACGCTCGGTGATGACGCGCACGATGCCGTGCGCGTGCGCCGGCGCGCCGTCGCTGCCCGCAAACCAGCGGCCGCTATCCTCCAGCCAGATTTTTTCCGCGCCCGGCGCGGAGCTGAATCCGTATTGCGCCTGAAAAGGAACGCCGGCGCCCTCATCGGTCGCGCCCGCTTTGCAGACCGCGTCGAACCGGCTCACGCCGCCTTTGGCATCGACCAGTTTCGCGAAGGCGCGACCCGTCGCGATCACTGTTGCATCGGCGACGCCGAGCACCTGTCCGGCATTGGGTGACCAGGCGATGGCATCGGTGTCGATGCGCCACTCGTAGGCGGCCTCGCCGATCGATTGCAGAATTTCAGTGGTGTCAGGCGAACCGGGCGGCTTCTCGTTACGGGTCAAAGGTCGCCCCAATATGGAACGCCCAGGTTGGCAGGGGCGTTATTCAGGTCGCAGGATGCAGGCCGTAAGCTACGGACAAACCATAAATAATTCGGAAAAGCCGTCCGTTTCCCCTGCTCCTCGGACCTAACCTGTAACGGCACGGCCCTTGCGATGTAAGGGTGGCAAGCACCACCCGTCCCGATTTGAGACAGAGGGCGACATGAGCGTCATCGATTTCAAGACTGCGGCAGCGAAGTTGTCGGGCGCTGCGGCGCGCGCCCGGCAGGCCGCGGTCGGGCAGGAAGCGGTCGCGGAATGCCGCGAACTGGTGCCGTTGACGCCGGTCGAGCATCCGCACGGCCACATGAAGCCGGCGCGCCATCCGGCCGAGTTCATCGCGCAGCTTCTTGCCGCGCGTGGCCGCGCTCCGCAGTTGCGCGAACGCCGTCGCGTCGAGCCGGCGGAAGCCGTAGCGGCCTACCGCGCCGCCGCCGACCTGACCGACGTGACCTGGAAGTAGCTCAGTAGCCCAGCGCGCAGCCGTCCTTGCGCGGCTCCGAGCCGCCGATCAGCACGCCGCGATCCCAATCGATCTTGATCGTCTGCGCTCCGCCCCAAGGCGACGGCGCGTACACAACATCGTGACCGCGCCGCTTGAGCCCTTCGATGGTCGCGACCGGCGTGCCGTGCTCGACCAGCACGCGATCGCCTTCGAAGAAGAAACGCGGCGCGTCGATCGCCTGCTGCACGTCCATCCCGAAGTCGAGCATGTTGAGGACGAGCTGCACGTGGCCCATCGGCTGGTAGTGCGCGCCCATGACGCCGAAAGTCACGTCGCAGCGGCCGTTGCGCATCGCGAGCGCCGGAATGATGGTGTGCATCGGACGCTTGCTCGGCCCGAACGTGTTCGGATGTCCCGGCTCGAGCACGAAGCATGAGCCGCGGTTGTTGAACATCACACCGGTCTTCTCGGTGCAGATGCCGACGCCGAACTGCGAATAGAGCGAATTGATGAACGAGACCGCCATGCGGTCGCGGTCGACCACGGTGAGATAGATCGTGTTACTGCCGGGCGTCGGCGCGGCCGGCATCTCGGAGCGGCGCTTCAGATCGATGTGGCTTGCGAGTTTTTTTGCAAAGGCTTTGTCGAGCAGCTCGGAAACCTTGGCGCGCATGTGCGCCGGATCGGCGATGTGCGTGTCGCGGATCGCGTAACCAAGCCGCGCGGCTTCAAGCACGAGATGGAAGCGGTCGACGCCCACCGGATCGAGCGCGGCGACGTCGAAGTTCTCCAGGATGTTGAGCATGACAAGCGCGGTGAGCCCCTGCCCGTTCGGCGGAATTTCGATCAGGTCGAGCCCGCGATAATTGGCCGAGATCGGATCGACCGCGTTGCCGGTATGTTTGGCGAAATCTTCCGCCGTCAGCAGCGAGCCTTTCGCGGCGAGCGTCGCCACCATGTCGTCGGCGATGGGACCTTCGTAGAACGCGCGCGCGCCTTTTTCCGCGATGGCGCGCAGCGTCCCGGCGAGCGCGGGGGAGCGCACCACGTCGCCTTCTGCCGGAGCATGACCGCCGAACAGATAATGCTTCGAGGCGCCCGCATCGGCTTTGAGCTTGGCGATAAAATTTTTCCAATCGGACGCGACGCGTTGCGCCACCGGAAAGCCGCCTTCGGCAAACTTGATCGCGGGCGCGAGCGCGCGGTCCAATCCGAGGCGTCCGTGCGTTTCGAGGATCTTTTCCCACGCTTCGATCGCACCCGGCACGGTGACCGCGTGCACCGAAGTGCCGCTGATCGATTTCATGCCCTTGTCGATGAGCGCCTGATCGGACGCCTTCGCGGCGGCGCGCCCCGAGCCGTTATATCCCCACACCGGTTTTCCCGGCTGCGAGACGAGCGTGAAGCAATCGCCGCCGATGCCGGTCATGTGCGGCTCGACCACGCAGAGCACGGCGCTGGCGGCAACGGCCGCGTCGGCCGCGCTGCCGCCCGCGCGCAGAACGTCGATGGCGGTCAGCGTCGCCAGCGGATGCGAGGTCGCGGCCATGCCTTCGCAGGCGATGACAGGCGAACGGCCGGGCAGTTGGAAATCGCGGCTCATGTCGGTTTTCGGATGATGAAGAGTCAGGAGGAAACGTGCTCGACGCCCTCGACCGTGAGGTCGCGCTGGGCCGAGCGCAGCGTCACCGCAAAGCCGCCGATCACGTCGACGAAGCTGATGACGAGCAAGAGGAAGAAGGTGGAACTGGCGGCCTGCTTCACCAGGATGAACTCGACCAGCATGCCGATGAAGAGAACGAGAGAAAGCCCGTGATCGACCACCGTGCGCGTGCCGATGCGCGTCGATTTCATCACCTCGCCGAACAGCGTGAGGATGCCGAGCACGATGAGGATATCGCCGGCCGACAGCGTGCAGTCCGCGCCCGACGCCATGTGAATCGTGATGAGGCCGGCGGTCCAACTCAGCCCCGGCATCAGGAAGGCGATGATGTTGTAGATCGCGAACGGGACCAGCAGCAGAGGGAAGCCGATGATGAACATGTCGCCCTCCCTCCCGCGCGGCGCGTCAGGCCTCGGTCTTCACCTTGAGAACCTGGCGGCCTTTGTACATGCCGGTCTTCAGATCGATGTGGTGAGGCCGGCGCAGCTCGCCCGAATCCTTGTCCTCGACGTAGGCCGGCCGCTTGAGCGCGTCGGCCGAGCGGCGCATGCCGCGCTTCGACGGCGAGGTTTTTCTTTTCGGCACAGCCATTGAGCGAAACTCCTGATAAATCGGCGCATTTCGCGCCAGTCATGCAATGTGGTTCGGAAGCCGGGCTTATAGAGGATGCCCTCCGGCAAGGCTAGGGGGTGCCAAATTCGTCATTCCGGGGCGCGAGCAATAACGGATTCACGCGCATTTTCGGCGCGCTGCGACGAGCGAACCCGGGATCCATAACCCAGGCGCCGTGGCGTATGGATTACGGGTCGGGCGCTTCGCGCCGTTCCGGAATGACGGAATTTACCTAACGGCGAATGCAGTCGTCGGCATAGGAGGCGCGGACGGCACGGGCAACATAGAGGCCGGCGAGCCGGCGCAGACCAGGGCCGGGCGAGCGGGCGTTGCGCGTATGCGGATTCGGCAGGATCGAGGCCAGAAGCGCCGCCTGGTAGCGGGAAAGCTCTCGGGCCGGCTTGTTAAAGGCGCGCCGGCTGCCCGCCTCGACGCCGAACTCCCCGTTCGGGCCCCATTCGGCGATGTTGAGATAGATCTCGAGGATCCGGCGCTTCGACAGCACCAGGTCGATCCACAACGCCAGGGGAAATTCCAGCGCCTTGCGCACGTAGCTGCGGCCCGGCCACAGAAAAAGGTTCTTTGCCACCTGCTGCGTGATGGTCGAGCCGCCGCGCATGTCCTCGAGGTCGTTGGCTTCCGCGATGGCGTCGCGCAGTTCCTTGAAGTCGATGCCGGGATGACCGCAGAAGCGTCCGTCTTCGGCGACGATGACCGCGAGCGGAAGCGACGGCGAGACGCGTGAGATCGGCACGTAGATGCGCTGCACGCGCTGGCCGGTCAGCTTTCGCCACAGCATCACTGTCGAATACGGCTCGCCGAAGGCATAGAACGGCGCGATCAGGTAAGGCAGCAGGATCAGCGCGAGCAGGACGAGGATCGCTGCGCGAACCGCGCGGGGCACCTGCGGCAGGCGCAGAATGTCGTTGGCGATGCTCAGCCGTTTGCTCGCGCGGGCCATGCGCGACATTAGCCTATTTGGCGGCCGATCGCCGGGATGCGGCGCTTTTGTTCTTGCCTGTTCCTTGCGCTAACAATGGCGGCATGGACGCGTCTTCATCCTCTTTTGCCGCGCGGCTCGATGCGGCCGCCGCCGAAACCGATGCGTTGCTCGACCGGTTGCTGGGCGAACGGCCGGCCCCGGGCGAGACGCTCCGCCCGGCGCGCCTCGTCGAAGCGATGCGCTACGCGACGTTGTCCGGCGGCAAGAGGCTGCGGCCATTTTTGCTTGTGGAGACCGCCGCGCTGTTCGGCGTCGCGCGCGAGCGCGCGCTGATGGCGGGCGCGGCGCTCGAATGCGTGCACGGCTATTCGCTGGTGCACGACGACCTGCCGGCAATGGACGACGATGCGCTGCGGCGCGGCCAGCCGACGGTGCACAAGGCGTTCGACGAGGCGACCGCGATTCTCGCGGGCGATGCGCTGCTGACGTTCGCCTTCGATTTGATCTCGCGCGCCGAGACGCATCCCGATGCGAGCGTGCGCGTCGCGCTGGTGTCGGAGCTTGCCCGCGCCGCGGGTCTGGGCGGCATGGCGGGCGGACAGATGCTCGATCTCGCGGCCGAGGGACGCTTCGGCGAGAAGCGCGCGCCCGGCGAAGACGAGATCCTCAAATTGCAGGCGATGAAGACCGGCGCGCTGCTGCGCTTTGCCTGCCGCGCCGGCGCGATCCTCGGCGGCGCCGACGCGGCATCGCGCGACGCCGCCGACCGCTACGGCGTCGCTCTCGGGCAGGCGTTCCAGATCGCCGACGACCTGCTCGACGTCGAAGGCGACGCCGCCGTGATGGGAAAGCGCACCGGCAAGGACGCCGCCGCCGGCAAGGCGACGCTGGTGCACATCCTCGGCCGCGACGGCGCGCGCGGCAAACTCGACAAGCTCGTTGCGGACGCGGACGCCGCGCTTGCGCCGTTCGGCGCGAAAGCCGATATGCTGCGGGCCGCGGCCCGATTCATCGCCGAGCGCCGGAGCTGACGCGACCATGGCCACGAAGAAAAGCCCGCCCCGGCTGCTGCCGCTGCCCGTTCGCTTCGCAAGATTGCATGTGAAGTTGCTGATCGCGGTCGTCGTCGGCGTTGCCGTGTTCCTTGCGGCGCCGCACGGCCTCAAGCCGCTCACGCGCGCGCTCGTCGGCTGGGATATCGCCGTCGCATTTTATCTCTGCCTGACCTGGGCGGGAATGCAGCGCGCCGACGTCGATCACATCCGCAGACGCGCGGCCGAGCAGGACGAAGGCGCCATCGCCCTGTTGCTGCTGAGCGTGGCCGCCACCATCGCCAGCGTGGTCGCCATCGTGTTCGAACTGGGCGCCTCCAAGCACGCACCGGACGGCCAGGCGGTCCTCAACGTGCTGCTCGCGATCGCGACCATCCTGCTGTCGTGGGGCTTCATGCATACGATCTTCTCGCTGCACTACGCGCACGAGTATTACGGCGAGGGGCGCGACAAGAAGATCGGCGGGCTGAAATTTCCCGACGACGGCGCGCCGGACTATTGGGACTTCCTGTACTTCTCGCTCGTCATCGGCATGACCTCGCAGGTATCGGACGTCGCCATCACCACCAAGACGATACGCCGCATGGCGGCGCTGCACGGCGTCTTGTCGTTCTTCTTCAACGTCACCGTGCTGGCGCTGACCGTGAACATCGTATCGAACCTTATCCCGTGAGGGCGGCGGGGCGATGACCGATCTGTTCCAGACGATTCTGTTCATGCTCGCGGTGCTCGCCGCCGTCGACGTCGCCGCGCGGCGGCTGAAGATCGCGCCGTCGATCCTGCTGGTGGTGGCCGGCGTCGGCATGGCGCTTATCCCGGGCCTGCCGGCAATCGCGCTCGCGCCCGAGATCGTGCTGTTCGTGATCCTGCCGCCGCTGATCTATTCGGCGGGCGTCGCCATGAGCTGGCGCGAATTCCGCTTCAATTTGCGGCCGATCACGCTGCTCGCCTTCGGCTGCGTCGTGTTCACCACCTGCGCGGTCGCGGTCGCCGCGCACTACCTGCTCAATTTCGAATGGGCCGTCGGCTTCCTGCTCGGCGCGATCGTCGCGCCGCCCGACGTGGTCGCGCCGCTCGCGATTGCGCGGCGCCTCGGTTTGCCGCGCCGCCTCGTCGTGGTGCTCGAAGGCGAAGGGCTCGCCAACGACGCCACCGCGCTGATCCTCTACCGCTTCGCGGTGGTCGCCGTGAGCACCGGCACGTTCTCGCTCGGCAAGGCGTCCGGCATTTTCGCGCTGATCGTGGTCGGCGAGATCGTCTACGGCATCGCCATCGGCTGGCTCAGCCTGCGCTTGCGGCAATGGGCGCGCGATCCGCGCGTCGAGATCACGCTGTCGCTGATGACGCCGTACTTCGCCTATTGGGTCCCGGCGCATCTCGGCGGCTCGGGCGTGCTGGCGACGGTTGCCTGCGGGCTCTACGTGAGCTGGACGGGGCCGCGGCTGATCCGCTCGGCGACGCGTCTGCAAGGCATCTTCTTCTGGGACCTGATCGTCTATCTGACCGAAGGCCTCGTGTTCCTGCTCACCGGCTTGCAGGCGCGCGCCCTGGTCGAAAAGGCGCAGGCGTTTTCCATTCAGGACCTGCTGTTGGCGACCGCCTGGACCACGCTCATCATCATCGGCGCGCGCTTCGTCTGGGTCTATCCGGCGACCTATATTCCGCGCTGGGTAAACCGGGCGCTGGCGAGACGCGATCCGTCGCCGCCGTGGCAGGGGCCGTTCTTCCTCTCGTTCACCGGCGTGCGCGGCGTCGTGTCGCTCGCCGCCGCGCTCGCCATTCCCTACACGACCAACAGCGGGCAACCGTTCCCGCACCGCGACCTGATCCTGTTCGTCACCTTCGGCGTGATCATCGCCACGCTGGTCGGACAGGGCGCGGTGCTGGGAGCTGTCGCGCGCTGGCTCGGCCTCACCAGCCTTGCGCGCGAGGAGCGCGCGAGCGAATTGCGGGCCGAGATCGCGGCGCGCCAGGCCGCGCTCGAAGCGGTCAGAAAGCGGCTCGATAAATTCATCGAAGAGCGCGAGTTGCCGGACGAAGTGATCGAGCTTTTGCGCACGCGCAACGAGAGTCGCCGCCAGATTTTGCCGAGCGACATGCAGGACGGCCTCGAACACATGCGCCAGAGCGCCGCGATCAAGCGCGACCTGATCGAGGCCGAGCGCGATTTCATCTTCCAGCTTTTGCGCGAGGGCAAGATCACCGACGAGGCGCGCCGCCGCATCGAGTACGAGCTCGACCTCGAGGAAGCCGGCGTCGCCAATCGCGGTCACGACGGCGGCGGCTGGATGTGAGCGCGCCGGTCTGATCGGCGCGCCGGTATCGCGGTGGCGTTGACGCCAAGCCGGAAAGCTCGGAAGCTTCCTCTCTTCCAGGTGTGAGAGGGGGTCTCATGCTGACGGAGAATCTGCTGCGCGCGATGTGGCCGAAAGGCGACTCGCAGGTGCCGGGTCTGATTGCGGCGATCGCCTCGGCGGCGCCGGCGGCTTTTCCCAAATTCGGATTCACCAGCGATCTGACGGTCGCGCACGCGATGGCGCAATTCAACGTCGAGTGCGGTTGCGGCGGCGAGATGACCGAGAACATCAACTACACGCCGGAGCGCGCCTGCGTGGTGTGGAAAAAGCGATTTTCGAGCGTGGACGACTGCCTGCAGAAAGTCGGCTCGTTCGCCGGCGATCCGGACTTCAAAATCAAGCTGATCGACACCGTGTACGGCGGCCGCAACGGCAACCGGCCCGGCACGCATGACGGCTCGACCTATATCGGACGCGGGTTGAGCCAGGTCACCGGCCGCGGCAACTACGATGCGCTCGGCAAGAAAATCTCGCTCAACATCGTGGACAATCCCGACCTGGTGAACAAGGCGGACAACGCGCTCGAATGCGGCGTCGCCGACCTCGTGATGTGCGGTTGCCTGCCGCACGCCGCGGCCGATGACCTGCTCGGCGTGTCCGCGCTGCTCAATGTCGGTCACCTGGTGAGCGATCCTTCCGACGTGGTGGGCTTCGACGACCGCAAGGCGGCGCTGAAACTGTGGAAGCTCGCGCTCGGCGTCGACAAGCCGCCGTTGCACAGCGCGACATGGGTTCAGGTTTC
>DASZVZ010000055.1:0-7497 GCA_035546875.1 Pseudolabrys sp. | reverse complement strand
AGGATCACCGAGCCCGCGGTCGGCGCCTCGACATGCGCATCCGGCAGCCAGGTATGCACCGGCCACATCGGCATCTTCACCGCGAACGAGGCGAAGAATGCGACCCACGCCCATTTCTGCAATTCGATCGGGAATCCGTGGCGCAGCAGCACCACGATATCGGTCGTGCCCGATTGCCAGTACATCGCCATGATGGCGAGCAGCATCAGCACCGAGCCGAGCAGCGTGTAGAGGAAGAATTTGAAGCTGGCGTAGACCCGGCGCGGCCCGCCCCACACGCCGATGATCAGGAACATCGGAATGAGGCCGCCCTCGAAGAAAAGGTAGAACAGCACGAGATCGAGCGCCGAGAACGTGCCGACCATCAGCGTTTCGAGAATTAGAAACGCGATCATGTACTCCTTCACGCGGCGCTGGATCGCGGTCCAGCTCGCGAGAATGCAGATCGGCATCAGCGCCGTGGTGAGGATGACGAAGGGCAGCGAAATACCGTCGACCCCCATGTGGTAATTGGCCACGCCAAGCCACGGATATTTCTCGACAAATTGGAACTCGGCGGTGCTGCCGTCGAAGCGCCAGACCATCACCAGCGAGATCGCGAAGGTGACCAGCGTGGTCCAAAGGGCGATCCAGCGCGCGGTACCGCGCGCCAGCCTCTCGTTGCCGCGCACGAGCAGCATCACAAGCAGCGCGCCGAGCGTCGGCAGGAACGTGACGACGGAGAGGATAGGCCAGCTCATCGCGGCACCGAAAACATGAACCAGGTAATGAGGGCCGCGGCGCCGATCAGCATGGCGAACGCGTAGTGGTAGAGGTAGCCGGTTTGCAGCCGAACGACGTTACGCGTCACGTCGAGCACGCGTGCCGACACGCCGTCCGGCCCGAAGCCGTCGATGAGCCAGCCGTCGCCCCCCTTCCACAACAGGCGCCCAAGGCGCTTCGCGGGGCGCACGAACAGGAAGTCATAAAGCTCGTCGAAGTACCATTTATTGAGCAGGAATTTGTAGAGCGGCTCCTGCGTGCGCGCGAGCTCGACCGGGATATCCGGACGCCGGATATAGAACTGCCAGGCGATCACGAAGCCAATCGCCATCATGATGGTCGGCAGCACGCCGATCTGCACCGGGACATGATGCATGTCTTCCAGCACCGTGTTGCCCTTCGCGAACGTCAACGACTCGCGGAAGAAACCTTCGACGCCGTGGCCGGCGAAGATTTCCTTGAACGGCAGGCCCGCGAGGATCGAGCCGAGCGCGAGGAAGCCGAGCGGGATCAGCATCACCATCGGGCTCTCGTGCGCCTCACGCCAATGCTTGCGGTCGTGCGGCTCGCCGTGGAACGTCTTGAAGATCAGCCGCCAGGAGTAGAACGACGTCAGCAGCGCCGCGAACACGGTCGACGCAAATCCGTAGAGCGCCATCGGGTTCTTGCCGACATAGGCCGCCTCGATGATCGCGTCCTTCGAGAAGTAGCCCGCCGTGAGCGGGAAACCGGTGAGCGCGAGCGTGCCGACCAGCATCACGATGTAGGTGAACGGAATACGGTCCTTCAGGCCGCCCATGTTCCTGATGTCCTGCTCGTGATGCATCGCATGGATCACCGAGCCGCAGCCGAGGAACAACAGCGCCTTGAAGAACGCGTGCGTGAACAAATGGAACATTCCGACCGAGTACGCACCGACGCCCATGGCGACGAACATGTAACCGAGCTGCGAACAGGTCGAATAGGCGACGATGCGCTTGATGTCGTTTTGCACGAGGCCGACGGTCGCGGCGAAGAACGCCGTGGTCGCGCCGATGAAGGTGACGAAGGCCTGCGCATTGGGCGCAAGCTCGAACAGCGGCGACAGGCGCGCCACCATGAACACGCCCGCCGTCACCATGGTCGCGGCGTGGATCAACGCGGAGACAGGCGTCGGGCCCTCCATCGCGTCCGGCAACCAGGTGTGCAGCAGGAACTGCGCGGACTTGCCCATCGCGCCCATGAACAGCAGCAGACAGATCAGCGTCATCGCTCCGGCGTGCCACCCGAAGAAATCGATGGTCTTGCCCGCGACCGCCGGCGCCTGCGCGAACACCGTGTCGAATTCGACCGCGCCGACCATCATGAACACGGCGAAGATGCCGAGCGCGAACCCGAAATCGCCGACGCGATTGACGATGAAAGCCTTGATCGCCGCGGCGTTCGCCTCCGGCTTCTGGTACCAGAAGCCGATCAGGAGATAGCTCGCAAGACCGACGCCCTCCCAGCCGAAGAAGAGCTGCACGAGGTTGTCCGACGTCACCAGCATCAGCATCGCAAAGGTGAACATCGACAGGTAGCCGAAGAAGCGCGGCCGGTACGGGTCGTCTTCCATGTAGCCGATGGAATAGAGGTGCACGAAGGCCGACACGGTGTTCACGACCACCAGCATCACGGCGGTAAGCGTGTCGATTCGCAACGACCAGTCGATCTTGAGATCGCCGGACTGCATCCAGGTGAAGACCGGAACGCGCATGTCGTGATGGCCGAACCCAACCTGCACGAACGCGATCCACGACAGGATCATCGAGATGATCAGCAGCGTCGTCGTTATCAGCTCCGCCGTGCGCGAGCCCGCCGCGGCCGGCTCGTGCGGATGTTCTTCCTGGTGCGCGTGATGAATGACCGCGCCGCCGTGCGCATGCGGTTCGCGGTGCTGCGTATGCACATCG
Source organism: Pseudolabrys sp. (assembly GCA_035546875.1). Taxonomy (GTDB): domain Bacteria; phylum Pseudomonadota; class Alphaproteobacteria; order Rhizobiales; family Xanthobacteraceae; genus Pseudolabrys. The sequence continues at coordinate 4,804 of DASZVZ010000055.1, read as the reverse complement.
GTCGCGCTGTTTTCCGCACCCGGCGGCGGTCCTTCACCGGGGAAACGCGCGCGGGCGCCCGCGAGCGCGATCAGGCCCGCCAAAATGGCGCCGAGCAGCGGCAGGAAAACGATCGCCTGATACATGAAAGAGTTCAGCCCTTCATCAGATTGATGTCCTCAACCGCGATCGAGCCCCGGTTGCGGTAGAAGACGACGAGAATGGCGAGACCGATCGCGGCTTCCGCCGCCGCGACGGTGAGCACCAGCAGCGCATAGATTTGCCCGACGATATCGCCGAGATGGGTCGAGAACGCGACCAGGTTGATGTTGACGGCGAGCAGGATCAGCTCGATCGACATCAGGATGATGATCACATTCTTGCGGTTCAAAAAGATCCCGAAGATCCCGAGAGTGAACAGGATCGCGGCGACCGAGAGATAATGCCCGAGACCGATGGTCATGCTTCGCCCCCAAGCCCCTGCCCCGGACGAACCTGACGCAATTCGATGGCGGTTGCCGGCGTGCGCGCCACCTGCGCGCCGATGTCCTGCCGGCGTACCCGCACGCGATGTTGCAACGTCAGCACAATGGCGCCGACCATCGCGACCAGCAGCACAAGGCCCGCCGCCTCGAAGAAGTAGACGTAGCGGGTGTAGAGTACGAGCCCGATCGCGGCCGTGTTCGGCACCGTAGCGGCCGGCGGGATCGGCGCCGTGATCGCCTGCGGAATGTCGGGGCCGATCGCCCAGGCGCCGACCACCAGCAACAGTTCGGCGAGGAAGATGCCGCCGACCACGATGCCGAACGGCAGATATTGCAGCACGCCCTGTTTGAGCTCGGCGAAGTCGACGTCGAGCATCATCACCACGAACAGGAACAGCACGGCCACCGCGCCGACATAGACGACGATCAGGATCATCGCCAGGAATTCGGCGCCCATCAGGACGAACAGTCCGGCGGCGTTCACGAAAGCGAGAATGAGGAAGAGCACCGAGTGAACGGGGTTCTTCGCCGCGATCACCATGACGGCTGACGCCACGCAGATGCCGGCGAAGATGTAGAAAAAGATCGCGTGGATGATCATCAGCTCACCGATACGGCGCGTCGAGCGCAATGTTCTTCGCGATCTCGCGTTCCCAGCGGTCGCCATTCGCGAGCAGGCGCTCCTTGTCGTAATAGAGCTCTTCGCGCGTCTCAGTGGCGAATTCGAAATTCGGGCCTTCGACGATGGCGTCGACCGGGCATGCTTCCTGGCACAGCCCGCAATAGATGCACTTCACCATGTCGATGTCGTAGCGCGTCGTGCGTCGCGTGCCGTCGTTGCGGCGCGGCCCCGCCTCGATGGTGATCGCCTGCGCCGGACAGATCGCCTCGCACAGCTTGCAGGCGATGCAGCGCTCCTCGCCGTTCGGATAACGGCGCAGCGCGTGTTCTCCGCGGAAGCGTGGGCTGATCGGCCCCTTCTCGAACGGATAGTTCAGCGTCGACTTGGCCCGGAAGAAATACTTCATGCCGAGCCACGTGCCGATCAGGAACTCTTTGAGGAAAATCGCCTTGGCGGCGCCGACGAGTCTCATCGCATCACCTCGCCACCAGGTAAGAGAAGTGCGGCGCGTATTGCAGCACGGCGGCCACGATCGCGACCATCGCCAGCGACAGCGGCAGGAACACTTTCCAGCCGAGCCGCATCAGCTGATCGTAGCGGTAGCGCGGCACGATCGCCTTCGCCATCGCGAACAGGAAGAACATGAACAGCGCCTTGAGCGCGAACCAGACGACGCCCGGCACCCAGGTGAAAGGCGGATAGGGCACCGGCGGCAGCCAGCCGCCGAGGAACAGGATTGTGCCCATGGCGCACATGGTGCCGATGGCGACGTATTCGCCCAGCATGAACATCATGTACGGCGTCGAGCCGTATTCGACCATGAAGCCCGCGACCAACTCCGACTCCGCCTCGACGAGGTCGAACGGCGGCCGGTTGGTCTCCGCGAGCGCCGAGACGAAGAACACGACGAACATCGGCAATAGCGGCAGCCAGTACCAACTGAACAGCCCGTAGCGGCCGTTCTGCGCTTCCACGATGGTCGAAAGATTGAGCGAGCCGGCGCACAGCAGCACGGTGATGAAGACGAAGCCGATGGAGACTTCGTACGACACCATTTGCGCGGCGGAACGCAGCGCGGCGAGGAACGGGTATTTCGAGTTCGACGCCCAGCCGCCCATAATCACGCCGTACACCATCAGCGAGGAGATCGCGAAGATGTACAGCACGCCCACATTGATATTAGAGATCACCCAGCCGGCGTTGACCGGGATCACCGCCCAGGCGGCGAGCGCCAGCACGCAGCTGACGAGCGGCGCCAGCAGGAACACGCCCTTGTTGGCGCCCGCCGGGATCACCGGCTCCTTGAGCACGAATTTGAGCAAGTCGGCGAACGATTGGAACAGGCCCCACGGTCCGACGACATTCGGGCCGCGCCGCATCTGCACCGCCGCCCAGACCTTGCGGTCGGCGTAAAGCACATAGGCGATCGCGACCAGGAGGATCACCAGCAGCAGCAACGACTGCGCCACCATGATGATCAGCGGCCAGATATAGGCGGTGAAGAATTCGGCCATGCGCCCTACTCCGCCGCCGTCTTCGCCGCGCTATGCGCGAGCGCCGAGCATTCCGCCATGGTGGCGGATGCGCGCGTGATCGGATTGGTGAGATAGAAGTCGGCGATGGCCGGATGCAGCGCGGCCTTGCTCACATTCCCGCCGAGCTTCGCGAGCTTGCCGACGTCGTCGGCGTCCCCCGGCGTGATCTGGTCGAGCCGCATCATGTGCGGGTGCGCCGCGAACAAAGCCTGCCGCAACTGGGCGAGCGAGTCATAGGGCAGCTTGCGGTCGAGCACGTCGGAGAGCGCGCGCAGGATCGCCCAGTCCTCGCGCGCATCGCCGGGCGGGAACGCGGCGCGCTTGGCCATTTGCACGCGTCCTTCGGTGTTGACGTAAAGGCCGGATTTTTCTGGATAGGCCGCGCCCGGCAGGATGACGTCGGCGCGGTGCGCGCCGCGGTCGCCGTGCGTGCCGATATAAATGACGTACGGCCCCGGCTGGACCGACACTTCGTCCGCACCAAGCAGGAACAGGACGTCGAGGTCGCCGGCCAACATCTCCTTCGCCGTCTGCCCGCGCGGCCCCGGCACGAAGCCGATGTCGAGCGCGCCGACGCGCGAGGCAACCGTGTGCAAGACCGAAAAGCCGTTCCAGCCGTCCTTGATCGCGCCAAACTCAACAGCGGTCTTGGCGGCAAGCGCGGCAATCGCCGCGCCGTCGTCGCGCGCCAGCGCGCCCGCGCCGAGGATGATGAGCGGCCGCTCTGCCTTGCGGAACGCTTCCGCGAACTTACTGTCGCCGAGCCCGGCGAGCGTCTCCGCGCCCGCGCCAAGGTACTGATAGGAATATGTGAGGTCGGCCTTCTCGCCGATCAGCCCGACCGGGAAATTGCCGGCGCGCCAGCGCTTGCGGATGCGCGCATTGAGCACCGCCGCCTCGCGCCGCGGATTGGCGCCGACGATCAGCAGCGCATCCGCCTTCTCGATCCCGGCGATTGTCGCATTGAACAGATAGCTCGCGCGGCCCCATTTCGGATCGATCGCCGCGCCGTCCTGGCGCGCGTCGATGTTCGGGCTGCCGAAGCGCGTCATCAAATCCTTGAGCGCGAACATGTCCTCGACCGCGCAGAGATCGCCCGCGATTGCGCCGATGCGGTCGCCGGGCACGCGCCGCAACTTGGCGGCGATGGCGGCGAAGGCCTCTTTCCAGGTCGCCGGCCGCAGCCGGCCGCCGACGCGCAAATAGGGCTGATCGAGCCGCTGGGTGCGCAGGCCGTCAACGACGTGCCGTGTCTTGTCCGAGATCCACTCCTCGTTCACCTCGTCGTTCGTGCGCGGCAGGATGCGCATCACCTCGCGCCCGCGCGTGTCGATGCGGATCGCGGAGCCGAGCGCATCCATCACGTCGATCGATTCCGTCTTGATCAATTCCCACGGCCGCGCCGAGAAGGCGTAGGGCTTCGAGGTGAGCGCGCCGACCGGGCAGAGATCGACCACGTTGCCCTGCAGCTCCGAGGTCATCGCCTGCTCGAGATAGGTCGTGATCTCCATGTCCTCGCCGCGCCCGATGGCGCCAAGCTCGGGCACACCCGCGACTTCAGCCGCAAAACGGATGCAGCGCGTGCACTGGATGCAGCGCGTCATGATCGTCTTGACCAGCGGGCCGATATATTTGTCCTCGACCGCGCGCTTGTTCTCCTGGAAGCGGCTGGCGTCGACGCCGTAGGCCATCGCCTGGTCTTGCAGATCGCATTCGCCGCCTTGATCGCAGATCGGGCAATCGAGCGGATGGTTGATGAGGAGGAACTCCATCACGCCTTCGCGCGCCTTGCGCACCATCGGCGTGCGGGTGTTGATCTCCGGCGGCTCGCCGTTCTTGCCGGGACGGCAGTCGCGAACGCCCCAGGCGCAGGAGGCGACCGGCTTCGGCGAGCCGACGAGCTCCACGAGGCACATGCGACAATTTCCGGCGATCGACAGGCGCTCGTGGAAGCAGAAGCGCGGGATTTCCGCGCCCGCGGCCTCGCACGCCTGGAGCAGCGTGTACTCCGGCGGAACGTCGATCTCTTTGCCGTCAACGACGAGTTTCGTCATCGTTCACTCCGCCGCCTGCGGCACGGGATCGCGCACGCCTTCATCGTCCGCATTGCGCGAATATTCGTCGATGCGCCGCTCGATCTCCGGCCGGAAGTGCCGCAGCAGGCCCTGCACCGGCCAGGCCGC
>DASZVZ010000054.1:0-9568 GCA_035546875.1 Pseudolabrys sp. | reverse complement strand
CGTCGGCGCGATGGCCGACCAGGTCGTCAAGGATATCGAGGCCGCCGGCATTCGCGGCGTGCGGGTCGAAGGCATGCGGCAATGCGATTGGGTGTTGATCGACGCCGGCGACGTCATCGTTCACGTGTTCCGGCCCGAAGTCCGCTCCTTCTACAATCTCGAGAAGATGTGGTCGGGCAGGAACGACGCGAGGCGTTCGACCTGATAGTCTGCACGGCACGATGCGCATCATCGTAGCCGCCGTCGGCCGATTGAAGCAGGGGCCGGAAACGGAACTGGCCGAACGCTATCGCAAGCGTTCGGCGCAAACCGGCCGGAGTCTCGGCCTGCGTGACGTCGAAATCGTCGAAATCCGCGAAAGCAAAGCGTCCGAAGCCGGCAAGCGCATGCTGGAGGAATCGATCGCGCTCGCCAACATCATCCCCGAGGGCGCAGTGACAGTGCTCTTGGACGAACGCGGCGATAGCATCAACAGCGCGGGCTTCGCCGCATTGATCGCCAAGTGGAGAGGCGACAACCGTCCGGCCGCCGTGTTCGTGATCGGAGGCGCCGACGGCCTCGCCGCATCCTTGCGCGACAAGGCCGAACTGCGCCTTTCATTCGGCGCAGCGACCTGGCCGCATCAACTCGTTCGGGTAATGCTGCTCGAGCAGATCTATCGCGCCGCAACCATCCTGACCGGCCATCCCTACCATCGCGGATAACGGGTCAGTTACTCCCGGCGCTCTGAAGCTTTGCGGCGCGCGTCCGTTGGCGACATGCCGAAGAGGCCGCGAAAGGCGCGATTGAAGTGCGAGAGATCGCCAAAGCCGCACTCATACGCAATCGCCCCCACCGGTTCCGCGGCCCGGCGCGGATCCGCCAGCAAGCGATAGGCGCGAGCGAGGCGTTGGTCGCGCACGAATTCGGAAAAAGTCGTTCCCTCGACCTCGAACAGCCTTTGCAGGTGACGCGGCGAAATCTTATGCCCTTTCGCAACCGCGCCTACACTCAAGTCGGGCTGATCAATGCGACTGACGATGTCGTCCTTGATCGCACGCAGGCGCGCTGCTCGCAGGCCCCGCCCCTCGGCAATGTAAGCCGCGTCACGCGTCGCACCGAGCGCGAGAGCCAGGAGATCGTACACATAATTGACGGAAAGGCGCCGAAGCTCAGCCGAGTTCGCCGTCATGGTCTGCCGAGTGGCGCGGACAAAATGCACGAGCAGCCGCACCGCCTCGGTTTGCGCTGGTATCGGGCGCATCAATGCCCTATCGCGGTCGCGCAACAGAGGCTTAAGCGGCGCGGGCGGCACGTGCATAGCAAACACACGTGAACGACGCGAAAATGTAAAGGTCGCCACCTCGCTTCTTGGGAGGACGATCGCCTCGCCGGGGCCAACCGAAATTTCGCGGCCGAGCGCGGCGAAAACTCCCGCAGCGTCCGACATATGCAGGACACAAAGATTGTCGTCGCCGTCGGCCAGCAACGCGCGCGTTCGAGTGGTCAAAATGGGCGATGTCGCGACCGCGATAGTCCGAAATTCGGCCCATGTTCGGGCGGTCATCTCGAAGAAGAGTGAGGATTTGACGAGCGGCGCGATGTCAAACCGTAACATCTCGCGCCCGATGCACTCGCGCCACGCTGACGCTCGCTCGCGTTCGGGAAGCTCGTTCGTCGAAAAGTGAAAGGCTGGGCTGCCGCCTTTCATGGCAGTCGCCCCCGCGATGCCCCATATCCGTAAATGCTCTTTGTAAAGTATATCCAAGGAGTCGTTTTCGGCCTAGGCCTGGTCGCTCCCGCCCAAGCGCACAGAAAGCTCGCTATCTACGCTTCACGATAGCTCCGAGGCCCGCGCGAGCCGTGACGTAAGTCAAAATCTGCCTCCGCGTTCGGCCTCGCAATATTGGCCAGGATGCATACGGGGGTTATCGTCATGAGGAATCCGGTTGCGCTTCGAAATGCCGGTTTCTTTGTCGCGGGTGGTTTTGCGGCCGTTTTGTTTATCGGCGGCACTGCACACGCGATAACCGATAAGATTTTCGCCTACTCGGCTCCGAAAACCGGATATTACGGCCTCGATCCAGCGCGGTTCGTACCCAACACCGACGCAGATCAATATTCAATCAATGCCGGCGTGTCGGGCAGCTATCTGTACGCAACGAACGGAACGCCCTGTTTGAGCACGGGCGTTAACCTGCCGCAGGGCGCCAAAGTAACAGCCATTGCAGCGTGGTACAGCGCTGCCAACAACGCGGCCGTCGGTGTGGGACTTTTCAAGAACAGTTTAGCGGGGTCAGGTGACTATGCCGCTCTGTTGTCATCGAGCAATGCCAGCCAGAACCGCAAGGTTATGAGTAAGTCGATTTCGAATTTGACCATCGACAACAAGACGCACACGTATTCAGTGTTCGTATGCTTTAACACCGCCGGCGCGGCCAACGTCTTTTACGGGGCGCGCCTTACCTATACCTACGATAGCGCGGGCGATTGAAAGTTTGAAACTTGACGGTACCCACCGTGACCGTTCTGTGCGGCCACGTGTCTTGCCGTGCCTGCGATCGGCGGTTCGGTCTTAATCCGGTACGAATTACCGGCTAGGTTCCTGCACAAAGCACTTGCCGCCGCCCTTTGGGGGCGTAATTTGACCCCGATGATTTGCCGCGCGGCCACACGCCGCTTTCCCACGCGCTCCGCACTGATTGCCGGGCTCGGCTTCGCGTTGCCGCTCTCGCTTGCAGCGCCTGTCCAGGCACAGAACAAGGCGGAGAAGCTTGAGACGCTTCAGCGCCACGATCAGGAACTCAACGCCGTCCGAGACGAGCAGAAGAAGTCAGCCGAGAGCGAAGCGGCTCTCAAGCGCGAGATCGAGCAGATCGGCGCCGACCGGCGCAAGCTCAACCAGGATTTGATCGATACCGCCGGACGGGTGCGCGGTGTCGAAAGAAAAATCGACACGACCGAAGCGCGGCTGAAGCCGCTCGATGAAAAAGAAAAGACGATCCGCAAGTCGCTCGACGGCCGGCGCGCGGTGACGGCGCAAGTACTCGCCGCCTTGCAGCGCGTCGGGCGGCGCCCGCCGCCGGCGCTGATGGTCAGCCCGGAGGACGCGCTGCAATCCGTCCGCAGCGCAATTTTGCTCGGGGCGGTGGTGCCGGAATTGCGCCAGGAAGTCGACGCCCTCGCCCGCGACCTCGGCGACCTCGTTCGCGTCCGCAAGGACATCGCGGAAGAAAGCGCGCGGCTCAAGGGCGAGGTTGCCTCGCTTGGCGAAGAGCGCAAGCGGCTGAGCGCCCTGCTCGAGGAGCGCCACAAGCAGGAGCTCGACCGGGAAAAGGCCCTCGACGCCGAACGGGCGCGGGCCAGCGATCTCGCCCATCAGGCGAGCGATCTCAAAGATTTGATCGCCAAGCTCGAGCAGGGGCTCGATCCCGCAACCCGGGCGGCGCGTGAGGCGGCTCGCAGCGATACCCGCCCGGCAATGTCCGCATTCCGCGATCCGGGCCGCCTGGCCCCGGCCGTCGCCTTCGCCTCCCTGCGCGGCCATTTGCCGATCCCCGTAAACGGCGTAAAAATTCGCGACTTCGGGGCGCCGGATGGTGTTGGCGGCGTGGAGAAAGGCCTATCTATTGCCACACGTGCCGGCGCACAGGTAACCGCGCCGGCGGACGGGTGGGTCGTTTACGCTGGTGCTTTCCGGTCTTACGGCCAACTCTTGATCCTCAATGCTGGCGGCGGGTATCATGTGTTACTTGCCGGGATGGAACGAATTTCGGTGGATGTCGGACAATTCGTGCTTACCGGCGAGCCCGTTGCTGTAATGGGAAGCGGCTCCCAAATTGCCGCAATTCTCGCGACAGGTTCCAGCCAACCGGTACTCTACGTCGAGTTCCGTAAAGACGGGACTCCCGTCGATCCAGGCCCATGGTGGGCCACAAGCCAAGGCGAAAAGGTTCGCGGATGATGCGCAAGACCACACTCCTTCTTCTCGGTGCGGCAGCCGGTGCGGCGATGACTCTGGTCGCCACCCAGCCGCACGTGATGCTGATCGGCTCCACGGCGAAAGCGGCGGTGGCCGACACTTACCGGCAGCTCAACCTGTTTGGCGACGTTTTCGAGCGCGTGCGCGCCGACTACGTCGAGAAGCCGGACGATGCCAAGCTGATCGAAACGGCGATCAACGGCATGCTGGCCGGCCTCGATCCGCACTCCAGCTACATGGATCCGAAAAGCTTCCGCGACATGCAGGTGCAGACCCGCGGCGAATTCGGCGGCCTCGGCATCGAGGTCACGATGGAAGACGGCTTGATCAAGGTGGTGGCGCCGATCGACGACACGCCGGCCGCCAAAGCCGGGGTCATGGCGAACGATCTCATCGTCAAACTCGATGACGATCAGGTGCAGGGCATGACGCTGAACCAGGCCGTCGAGAAGATGCGCGGTCCGGTGAACACGAAGATCAAGCTCACCATCATGCGCAAAGGCCAGGACAAGCCGGTCGAAGTCTCGATTACACGCGACATCATCCGCGTGCGCTCGGTGCGCTCGCATGTCGAAGGCGAGGACGTCGGCTACATCCGCCTCACCCAGTTCAACGAGCAGACCACCGAGGGCCTCAAGAAGGCCATCGCCGACATCAAGGCAAAGGTGTCCAACGACAAGCTCAAGGGTTACATTCTCGATCTGCGCAACAACCCGGGCGGCCTGCTCGATCAGGCAATCTCGGTCTCGGATGCGTTCCTGCAAAAGGGTGAAATTGTTTCCACCCGTGGCCGCAACGCCGAAGAGACGCAACGCTTCAACGCGCGGGCCGGCGATCTTACCGACGGCAAGCCGGTGATCGTGCTGATCAACGGCGGCTCGGCGTCCGCGTCCGAAATCGTCGCCGGCGCGTTGCAGGATCACAAGCGGGCAACGTTGCTCGGTACCCGCTCGTTCGGCAAAGGGTCGGTGCAGACGATCATCCCGCTGGGCTCCGGCAATGGCGCGCTGCGGCTGACCACCGCGCGTTACTTCACGCCGTCCGGCCGCTCGATCCAGGCCAAGGGCATCACGCCGGACATCGAGGTGTTGCAGGACGTGCCCGACGACCTGAAGTCGAAGCAGACCGACACCAAGGGCGAAGCCTCCCTGCGCGGCCATCTCAAGGGCGACGCAGGCAAGGAGCAAACCGGCTCGCAAGCCTACGTTCCGCCGGATCCGAAAAACGACAAGGCGCTGATCATGGCGGACGAGCTGTTGCGCGGCATCAAGGTGAATTCGGCTTTCCCGCCGAATACCAAGGCGCCGATCCCGAACTGAACGACCGGCATTTAATCTTCAACGGGGCGGCCTTGGTGGCCGCCCCGTTTGCTTTTTGGCGGCCGGCAAACCGGGCGATTTGACCGCCCGTGCTAGACTCTTGCGATGATTCGCAAGGATTAAGGCCGTGGCGGACGATGATTTGACCACCCCCCTCGGCCGCAAAAAGCGAAAGCGACGGCCGAAATTCGCGATCGCCATGCCGCAATTGGTGGCCGGCGTGCTTGGCCTGTCAGGGCTCGCCGTCGTGGGGTGGGCGATTTTCGTCAACGATCCCCTGGGTGGCGAACCGGTCGCGGTGGTCGCGACCGCACTGCCGGGCGACAAGACCGGAGGCGAACAGCACGCGCGCCACGACGGACAGTCCGGCGGAAAACCGGCCGCGGACAAGGCGCCGGCAAAGGAAGCGGCGGTAACGCCGCCGCCGGGCAGCAAGGTCATCACGGTCATCGACGGATCGAGCGGCAAGAGCAAGGACGTCATCATTCCCGGAGACGCCGAGGCCAAGGACGCCAAGGCGCCGGCACCGCCGGTCAACCGCGATCTCCTGGACAAGACACGGCACGGAAACATTCCGCGCGTCGGACCGCACGGCGAACGCGCGGCGATGATCTACGCGCATCCGCGCCAGCTTCCCTCGAACAAGAAAGACACTCCACAAATCGCCATCGTCGTCGGCGGCATCGGCATCAGCGCTTCCGGCACCGCAGAGGCATTCGGCAAACTGCCCGCGCCGGTGACGTTTGCGATCGCGCCCTACGGCGCCGATCTCGAAAAGCTTGCCGCGCGCGCGAACGCGGAAAAGCATGAGGTGCTGTTGCAGGCGCCGATGGAGCCATTCGACTACCCGGATAACGATCCCGGCCCGGAGACGTTGCTGACGTCTCTAACACCCGATCAGAACATCGATCGGTTGCACTGGCTGATGAGCCGCTTCCAGGGCTACGTCGGCATCGTCAGCTTCATGGGTGCGCGCTTCACCGCCTCCGAAACGGCGCTGGCGCCGGTGCTGAACGAAACCGCCAAGCGCGGATTGATCTATGTGGATGACGGCGCCTCACAACGTAGTGTGGCGTCGCAGATCGCCGGCGGACGAAATCTTCCCTTCGCCAAGACCGACATCGTGCTCGATGCAGTGCCGACGCCGGCCGAGGTCGATCATGCGCTGGCGCGGCTCGAGCTCATCGCGCGCGAACGCGGCAGTGCCGTCGGCATCGCTACTGCGTTGCCCGCCACCATCGACCGCATTTCCAATTGGGCGAAGCAGGTCGAGAAGCGCGGCGTCGTGCTGGTGCCGATCACCATGGTCGCGCTCAAGGCGAAGTCGTCGTAACATCCGGCGCGTTTTGCGACCGGAGTGACGGAACCAAATGCCTCCTTACGAATCCCTGCCCTATCGCCCTTGCGCGGGCATGATGGTGATCAACCGCGCCGGCCTCGTCTTTATCGGACGCCGCGCGAGCGGGCCGGAGCACATCGACGAAACGCACGTCTGGCAGATGCCGCAGGGCGGGATCGACAATGAGGAAGATCCGTACAAGGCCGCACTGCGCGAGCTGTACGAGGAGACGAGCATTCGCTCGGTCGAAAAGCTGGGCGAGATCGAGGAGTGGCTCGCCTACGACATCCCCCGTGACATCGTCGGCGCAGCATGGCACGGCAAATTCCGCGGGCAGAAGCAAAAGTGGTACGCGCTGCGTTTCACCGGGCAGGACAGCGAGATCAACATTCGCACTCCCGGTGACGGTCACGAGCCGGAATTTATCGACTGGCGTTGGGTCGCGATCGACGAGTTGCCGGGGCTCGTTGTGCCGTTCAAACAGGCAACGTACCAGCGCGTCGTCGCCGAGTTCGCCCGCTTCGCCAAGGCGGATTAACCTCCGGATATTGTTGAATTTTCGTCGCGAGCGCCCCGCGCAGATCCCTGCGCAATTTTATTGATTTTGAACCGGTTTCTTGGCTCCGGCGACCAATCCGTGTCGGAAAAATTTCACCAATTCACACGGAGATCGCCATGACGAACAAGTTCACCAAGACAGTTGCTGTCGCCATCGCGACGGTGTCGATTTCGACCGCAGTCCTTTCAAGCTCGGCGTCCGCGCGCATGGGCGGTCACATGGGCCATATGGGTCACATGGGCGGCATGGAGCGCATGGGCCATGGCCACATGGAGCGCGGCCACATGGGCGGCTTCGGCCGCGGCGCGGCGATCGGCTTCGCGGCCGGCATGCTCGGCGCCATCATCGCTGCCAACGCCGCGCCGCAGCCTTGGGGCGAGAGCTACAATCCGGAAACCGGCGAACGCATCCGCTCGGAAGGGCCGCGCGGCCGCCACGTCATCACCCGCACCAACCGCGAAGGCAAAGTGATCGAGAAGACCGTCAACAAGCCCGGCCCGTCGTTCGCAAGCACGACCGATCCGAAAACGGGCGTGACCACCACGGTAACGCTCAACGGCGACGGCACACGCACCGTCACGCAGACCGCCGCGGACGGCTCGCCCATTTCCTCGCAGGTTGTGAAATAACCGGAGGGTTCGGCAAAAATGAATCGGGCGGCCGCATGACGCAGCCGCCCGGTTTCATTTTCAGAAAGTCACTCGTCAGTGCATCGCGGTGCCGGTCAAGTGCCGGTTCACTTCCTTGAAGTGGTCGAGCCGCGTGATCAGCTTGTCGAGCTCGTTGCCCGCCTCCAGCTTTTCGACGCGCTGCTCCATCTCGCTGATCTGCGCCGCGATCATTTCGCGATCGATATCCTCGATCCTGTCCGCAACATCGGCAAGCACGGTGAGCCCTTCTGCGGAGACTTCGGCGAACCCGCCGAGCACGACGAGTCGCCGCTCGCCGGCGCCGTCGTGAATCGTGAGGATGCCCGGCCGCAGCGTCGCGACCGCCGGCGCATGGCCGGCTAGCACGCCGAAATCGCCTTCGGCGCCCGGAACATCGACCTGCTCGACTTCACCGGAAAACAGAAGCTTCTCGGGCGAAACGAGATCGAAGTGAAAATTGGCCATGACGCGCCCGCTTCGAAACTACGCCGCTTCCGCCGCGAGCTTCTTGCCCTTCTCCACCGCCTCTTCGATGGTGCCGACCATGTAGAACGCTGCCTCCGGCAGGTTGTCGTACTTGCCTTCGCACAGGCCCTTGAAGCCCTTGATGGTGTCGGCGAGATCGACCAGCTTGCCGGGCGAGCCGGTGAACACTTCGGCGACATGGAACGGCTGTGACAGGAAGCGCTCGATCTTGCGCGCGCGCGCCACCGTGAGCTTGTCCTCTTCCGAAAGCTCGTCCATGCCCAGGATCGCGATGATGTCCTGCAGCGCCTTATAGCGCTGAAGAATCTGCTGCACCTGGCGCGCCACCGCGTAGTGCTCCTCGCCGACGATGAGCGGCGACAGCATGCGCGATGTGGAGTCGAGCGGATCCACCGCCGGATAAATGCCTTTGGCCGCGATGTCGCGCGACAGCACGGTCGTCGCGTCAAGGTGCGCGAACGAAGTCGCCGGCGCCGGGTCGGTCAAGTCGTCGGCCGGCACGTAAATGGCCTGCACCGAGGTTACCGAACCCTTGGTCGTGGTGGTGATGCGCTCCTGCAACGCGCCCATGTCGGTTGCCAGCGTCGGCTGATAGCCCACCGCGCTCGGGATACGGCCGAGCAGCGCCGACACTTCCGAGCCGGCCTGCGTGAACCGGAAGATGTTGTCGACGAAGAACAGCACGTCCTGGCCCTGATCCCGGAAATATTCGGCGACCGTCAGGCCCGACAGGCCGACGCGGGCGCGCGCGCCCGGCGGCTCGTTCATCTGGCCGTACACCAGCGCGCACTTCGAGCCTTCCGCGCTGCCGTTGTTCTTCTTCGGATCCTTGTTCACGCCGGACTCGATCATCTCGTGATAGAGGTCGTTGCCCTCGCGCGTGCGCTCGCCGACGCCGGCGAACACCGAATAGCCGCCATGGGCCTTGGCGACATTGTTGATCAGCTCCTGGATCAGCACCGTCTTGCCGACGCCGGCGCCGCCGAACAGGCCGATCTTGCCGCCCTTGGCATACGGCGCGAGCAGGTCGATGACCTTGATGCCGGTAACGAGAATCTGCGCTTCCGTCGACTGCTCGGTGTAAGCCGGAGCCGGCTGGTGAATGGCGCGGCGCGTGCTCGACTTGATCGGGCCGGCTTCGTCCACCGGCTCGCCGATCACGTTCATGATGCGGCCAAGCGTCTCCTCGCCGACCGGCACCGAGATCGGCTCGCCGGTATCGGTCACGACCGTGCCGCGGGCGAGACCGTCCGT
>DASZVZ010000053.1:0-3124 GCA_035546875.1 Pseudolabrys sp. | reverse complement strand
ATCGATGCGCGCGGTGCGGATGCCCATGGCCGCGGCCATCGCGCGGTTCTGCGTCACCGCGCGCATTTCCAGGCCAAGGCGCGTGAAGCGCAGCATGGCAAGCAGCGCCACAAATACGATGAGCGAAAAGCAGATGATCCAGAGCCGGTTGTAGGTGATGGTAATGCCGCCGAGATCGAACGCGCCGCTCATCCACGACGGATTGCCGACTTCTTTGTTGGTCGGCCCGAATGCCGCGCGCACCGCCTGTTGCAGGATCAGCGACAGGCCCCAGGTCGCGAGCAGCGTCTCCAGCGGCCGGCCGTAGAGAAAGCGGATGATGCCGCGTTCGATAGCGACGCCGGCCGCGCCTGCAACGACGAAAGCGAGCGGCACAGCGATCAGAATCGAATAGTCGAAAAGCGCCGGATTGTAGGCGCGGATCAGCGCCTGCACGACGAACGTCGTGTAGGCGCCGAGCATGACCATCTCGCCGTGCGCCATGTTGATGACGCCCATGACGCCGAAGGTGATGGCAAGGCCGATGGCCGCGAGAAGCAGCACCGAGCCAAGCGACAGGCCGTACCAGGCGTTCTGCACCGCGCTCCAGACGGCGAGATTGTCCTGGATTTTCGCGCTCGCCTCGCGCGCGGCTTTCTGCACATCCGCCGGCGCGCCTGCTGGCAGGCCGTCGAGCAGACCAACCGCTTCCCGATCGCCGCGGTCGCGGATCACCGCGATGGCCACTATCTTGTTGCCCGCGGCGGCATCGGCCGAATAAAGGATGACAGCGGCGCGTGCCTCGTTTAGCGCGCGCTTGACGCGCGCATCCGTCTCCTTGGCGAGCGCCGCATCGAGCGACGGCAGCGCGCTTTCTGCCCGCGACTTGAACACGGCCTGCGCTGCCTCGTACCGGCGCTCTGGATTGGGCGACATCAGCATCAGGCCGCCGAGCGCGGCCTCTATGACATTGCGCAGCCGGTTGTTGACGACCACCGTGTCGATGTCGGCGGGCGGCGCGCCGGTGAATTCCCGTCCGGTCGCGGCATCGAGCAATTTGCCGGCTTTGCCCTTGATGAAGACCTTTTTGTCCTGCGCGCTGAACAGGAGCCGCGCGCTCTGTAGTGCTTCCAGCAGCGGCGCGGCAAGCGGATTTCCGCTCGCAGCAACCTTATCGATCGCCTCGCCGGTGTCGCTGAGCGAACCTTCGGTGAATCCCGGCAGCGCATCCTCGTAAGGGCCCGCGCAAGCCGCCGCCGATGCAGCGGCCACAAGGCCAAGCGCCATCACGAGCGCCGATATGCGAGCGCAAAGGAGACGCATTGCAGCTTTTCCCGGCATCGATTTCTTTAGTAGGAGGCGGCGGCACTCCGCCGCCTCCTTGGGAGAACTAAAAGTCCCGTTCAGCGAACACGAACGTCAGGAAGCCTGACCGCCGCACTTCTTGGTGACCTTGTTGTAGTTGCCGCACTTGAGCTTGACCCAGTCAGCCTCGAGGTCTTTCGAACCGGGCAGATAGTCCGACCAGGCGTCGCCGGGAACGAGCGACTTCGTCTTCCACACGACGTCGAACTGACCGTCGCCACGCACCTCGCCGATGTAAACGGGCTTGGTGATGTGGTGATTGGCCAGCATCGTCGACATGCCGCCGGTCAGGTTCGGCGCAGTGATGCCGGGAAGCGCGTCGATCACCTTGTCGGGATCGGTGCTCTTCACCTTCTCGACCGCCTTCACCCACATATTGAAACCGATGTAGTGCGCTTCCATCGGGTCGTTCGTGGTGCGCTTCGGATTCTTGATGAAGTCGTGCCACTCCTTGATGAACTTGGCATTCGCCGGCGTCTTAATCGACTCGAAGTAATTCCACGCGGCGAGATGGCCGACGAGCGGCTTAGTGTCGAGGCCGGCGAGCTCTTCCTCACCGACCGAAAACGCCACGACCGGAATGTCGGTCGCTTTGATGCCCTGGTTGCCAAGTTCCTTGTAGAACGGAACATTGGCGTCGCCGTTGATGGTGGAGACCACCGCTGTCTTCTTGCCCGCCGAGCCGAAGGCCTTGATCTTGGAAACTTCGGTCTGCCAATCGGAGAATCCGAATGGCGTGTAGTTGATCATGATGTCTTCATCCTTGACGCCCTTCTGCTTGAGATAGGCCTCGAGGATCTTGTTGGTGGTGCGCGGATAGACGTAGTCGGTTCCTTCGAGCACCCAGCGCTTCACCGAGCCGCCGTCCTTCGACATCAGGTAGTCGACGGCTGGAATCGCCTGCTGGTTCGGCGCGGCGCCGGTGTAAAAGACGTTGCGCTCGCTTTCTTCGCCTTCGTACTGCACCGGGTAGAACAGGATGCTGTTGAGCTCCTTGAACACAGGCAGCACGGACTTGCGCGAAACGGAAGTCCAGCAGCCGAACACGACCGCTACTTTGTCCTTGGAGATCAGTTCGCGGGCTTTCTCGGCGAACAGCGGCCAATTGGACGCCGGGTCGACGACGACCGCTTCGAGTTTCTTGCCGAGCAGACCGCCTTTCTTGTTCTGCTCGTCGATGAGCATCAACATCACGTCCTTCAGCGTCGTTTCGCTGATGGCCATGGTACCGGAGAGCGAATGCAGAATTCCGACTTTGATCGTGTCCTGCGCCCGTGCTGCCGTCGCCACGGCGAGTCCGAACGCAAGGCTCGCGGTGGCTGCGAGCCAACGACGAGCCTGTGACCGAATGACTTTCCCTGTTGAACCGTACATTGGAGATCCCTCGTATTTGACGCGCAGCGGCTGAGCGAACGCATGCCGCACAGCGTCAAACGCAAGGGACGTGCCAATTTGCGCGCGTCGTCACTCCTTTGATGTTGTTACGGAAATCGAGCAGAAGGGCGGTCAGCCCAAATCTTGCACAGTAGCCATGCCGAAATTTTGAGCGCGGAGGCAAGGCGTGATCAAAAAAATGGCAAGCGGCTGAACGGTCATTTCGCTCGCCTCGAATCGCGTTACGTCACTTGACGTGGGCGAGTTCATCATCGCTCGACGCGCTTCCCGCGCTGTTTCAAGCTCGGCAACGATCCAATTTTTTGCTGGCTGGGGCGCCAGGATTCGAACCTGGGAATGGCGGAATCAAAATCCGCTGCCTTACCACTTGGCTACGCCCCAAATC
>DASZVZ010000052.1:0-10438 GCA_035546875.1 Pseudolabrys sp. | reverse complement strand
CGATCGCAAGGTCCGCCTAAGGGCGCTTCGCCAGCGCCCGGGCGCCTCCCGGCGCTCCATTCCCCTCGTTCGAGGGGGAGGAAAAAGGGAAACAGGCGCGCCCGCGCCTCAAACAACAGGGCCGGCGGAGCTTTGGCTTTCTCACGAATTGAGAGTGCGCGGTTGCCACGCGCGCGTCGAAACTCCAAACTGCAGGGCGGGATGGAAATGCTCAATGACGACTAATACGCCGATTGAAGGCGAGTTCGACTACATCATCGTCGGTGCCGGTTCGGCCGGCTGCGTTCTGGCAAACCGGCTGTCAAAGGATCCGAACAAGCGCGTGCTGCTGCTGGAAGCGGGCGGCCGCGACAACTGGATCTGGTTTCATATTCCGGTCGGCTATCTGTTCGCCATCGGCAATCCGCGCGCCGACTGGATGTTCAAGACCGAGCCTGAGCCGGGCCTCAACGGCCGCAGCCTGAATTATCCGCGCGGCAAGGTGATCGGCGGCTCCTCCGCCATCAACGGCATGATCTACATGCTCGGCCAGTCGGCCGACTACGACAACTGGCGGCAACTCGGTCTGCCCGGCTGGTCGTGGGACGACGTGCGGCCGTTTTTCCGCAAGCACGTCGATCACTTTCTCAAGGACAGCGAGCATCACGCGGTCGGCGGTGAATGGCGCGTGGAATATCCGCGCCTGCGCTGGGACATTCTCGACGCTTTCCGCGACGCTGCGGTTCAATACGGCATTCCGGAAGTGAAGGATTTCAACACTGGAGACAACGAAGGCATCTGCTACTTCCACATCAACCAGCGCTTCGGCCGCCGCTGGTCCGCGGCGCGCGGATTCCTCAAGCCGGTTCTGAATCGGAAAAATCTCCAGCTCGAAACGGGCTGCCTCGCCGAATGCCTTACCTTCGACGGCAAGCGGGCCAACGGCGTGCGCTGGCGGCAGAACGGTCAAGTGCGCAGCGCGCGTTGTCGCGGCGAAGTCATTCTTGCCGCCGGCGCGATCGGCTCTCCGCAACTGCTGATGCTGTCCGGCATCGGGCCTGCTGCGGCGCTCTCGAAATTCGGCATTCCGGTTATGCTCGACAAGCCGGGGGTCGGCGCCAACCTGCACGATCATTTGCAATTGCGCATGATCTACAAGGTCTCCGGCATCAAGACGCTGAATGAAACCTATGCGAAAGTTTTCGGCCGCATCGGCATGGGACTCAATTACGTTTTCCGCCGCCGCGGTCCGATGACGATGGCGCCTTCGCAGCTCGGCGCCTTCACGCGCTCGGATTCGACTCAGGACCGCGCCAACATCCAGTATCACGTGCAGCCGCTGTCGCTCGACAAGTTCGGCGAGCCGCTGCATCCGTTTCCGGCGTTCACCGCGAGCGTCACCAACGTGCGTCCGACGAGCCGCGGTTCGCTCAAGCTCAAGTCCGCCGATCCCGCCGACGCGCCCGCGATCGATCCGAACTATCTGGCGACGCCGGAAGACCGCCGCGTCGCCGCCGATTCCATCCGCGTGACCCGCAAGATCGTTTCACAGCCGGCGATGCGGAAATATTCGCCGCTCGAATTCCTGCCCGGCGCCTCGGTGCGCGACGACGACGAGGCCGCGCTCGAGCATGCGGCCGGCGACATCGGCACCACGATCTTTCACCCGGTCGGAACCGCCCGCATGGGCCGCGATGGAGACGCCATGGCGGTGGTCGATGCGCGGCTGCGCGTCACCGGCGTCGCGAATTTACGCGTCATTGACGCCTCGGTGATGCCGTCGATCACGTCGGGAAACACGAATTCCCCCACCATGATGATCGCCGAGAAGGGCGCGGCAATGATTCTTGAGGATCAGCCCCGCTGACCCTTGCCCAGCCGTTGACCGGCATGAGACATTTTGCCCCGGGGCCGGAATTCACGGCTGCCTTGGATTTCGCACGCGGGTTGGGGCCCGGCTGCACAGGGCTTCGGTCATCGCGATGCAGGGGAGGGGAGCATGAGCCTTGTCGACCGGGTTAAAGGGATTCTTCTAAGTCCGAATTCGGAATGGCCGATCATCGATCGCGAGCCGGACAGCGCGCGCGACGTGATGATCAACTACGTGGCGATCCTTGCGGCGATTCCGGCGGTTTGCGGTTTCATCGGCTCGGCGTTCGTCGGCTTTTCCGTGATGGGAACGGCCATCCGCATACCGATCGGTTCGGCACTGATTTCAGCGGTCATCGGCTACATCCTGACGCTCGTGGGCGTCTTCGTGATGGCCTGGATCGTCGACGCACTGGCGCCAACGTTCAACGGCGTCAAGAATATGGACAAGGCGGTCAAGCTCGTCGCCTATTCCGCGACACCGTCATGGCTTGCCGGCATATTCTCGATTATCCCCAGCCTCGCGTTCCTCGGCATCCTCGGCCTCTACGCGCTGTATCTGTTCTACGTCGGCGTGCCGGTGATGATGAAATCGCCGAAAGAAAAGACGCTGATTTACACCATCGCGGTCATCGTCATCGCCATCGTGATCAGCGCCATCATCGGCGTGATCCAGGCGCGCTTCATCGGTATCGGCTACTACTAGACTCGGACGCTCCGCCGCCTCAGGGCAACGCCTTGAGGTGGCGGATCGGGCGGCCGGGCGCGATGCTTTGCGCCGCGGCGACGATGGCGTTCGTGTCGATGCCGTAGTGGCGGTAGAGGTCGGCGAGAGATCCGGTCTGGCCGAAATGCTCGACGCCGAGCGGCCGCACGCGATGACCCGCGACCGCGCCGAGCCAGGCGAGCGTCGCCGGATGTCCGTCCAGCACCGTCACGATGCCGCAATGCGCCGGCACGTCGGCCAATAGCCGCTCGATGTGGCTGCGTGCATGCACAAGACCGCGCTCGCGCGCGCGTTGCGCCGCGGTCCAGCCGGCATTGAGCCGGTCGGCCGAGGTGACGGCGAGCAGGCCGACGTCGCGCCGGTCTTCCGCCATCAGGCCGACAGCGGCGATCGCTTCGGGCGCGATCGCGCCGGTGTAGGCGACGATCACTTGCGCGTTCGGCCCCGGCTTGCGCAGCCAGTACGCACCGTCGACGATCTCGTGTCGCAGCTCCGGCGTCATGGTGCGCGCGATCTGCTCGATCGGGCGCGTCGAGAGCCGCAAGTAGATCGAGCCTCCGGTCTCGTCGCGTAGCCAGTTGCGCTCCGACGGCGCTGCGTCGCCGTCCTTCTGGATGTAACTGAACGCCCAGCCGAGAATGGCGGCAAGCTCGTCGACATAAGCCGGCTCGAAGGCGGCGAGGCCATCCTGCGCGATCCCGATCAGCGGCTCGGCAATCGACTGGTGCGCGCCGCCTTCCCCGGCGAGCGTGATGCCGGAGGGTGTCGCGGCCAGGATGAACCGCGCGTCCTGATAGCAGGCGTAGTTTAGCGCATCGAGTCCGCGTGCGATGAAGGGATCGTACAACGTACCGATCGGCAGCAGTCGCTCGCCGTCGATCGAATGCGACAATCCGAGCGCCGACAGCAGAATGAAAAGATTCATCTCGGCGATGCCGAGCTCGATGTGTTGCCCTTTGGGCGAGAATTCCCAGGTGAAGGTCGACGGGATCCGCTCGCTTTTGAATGTGTCGGCCATCGCCTCGCGCGCGAATAATTTGCGGCGGTTCACCCACGGCCCGAGATTGGTCGACACCGTGACGTCGGGCGACGTCGTGACGATGCGTTGCGCAAATTCGCTGTCGCCGCGGCCGATCTCGTTGAGCAGCGCGCCGAATCCGGTCTGCGTCGAGGTTACGGACTGGAACGTCACCGGCAGTTCGTCCGGCACGTCGATTGCCGGCGCTTTCAGGCGGCGCGTTTTCTCCCTCGCGAACGCCACCCGGCGGAGAAACCCGCCAAGGTCGGCTTCCGGCAGCGACAGGCCCTCGAATTTGTCCCACTCGTGGCCGGGGCGCACATTCATCGCCCTGCGGAATTCTTCCATCTGCGCCGGCGTCATCATACCGGCGTGATTGTCCTTGTGGCCGGCCATCGGCAGGCCGAAGCCCTTGACCGTGTAGCAGATGAAGCAAGTAGGCCGGTCATGGTCGGCGGCGCGGAAGGCCTCCCGCAGCGACGGCAGGTCATGGCCGCCGAGGTTGTTCATCAGGTGCGCCAGCTCTTCGTCGGAACGCCTGGCGATCAGCTTCGAAACCTCGCCCTGGTCGCCGATCTCGTCGTTGAGGCGCTTGCGCCACGCCGCGCCGCCGGCGAACACCAGCGCCGAGTACAACTGGTTCGGGCAGTTGTCGATCCAAGCGCGCAGCTTGTCGCCGCCGGGCTCCTTGAATGCGGCCTGCTGCAACGACCCGTATTTGACGATGACGACGTCCCAGCCGAAGTTCTTGAACAGCTGTTCGTAGCGCTGCCACAGGCCTTCGCGCACGACCGCGTCGAGGCTTTGCCGGTTGTAGTCAATCACCCACCAGCAGTTCCTGAGGCCCTGTTTCCAGCCTTCGAGCAGCGCCTCGAAGATGTTGCCTTCGTCGAGTTCCGCGTCGCCGACGAGCGCGATCATGCGTCCTTCGCGGCGGCCGCGCGCCCACCCGTGCGCGCGCACGTAATCCTGCACCAGCGAGGAGAACAAGGTCTGCGCGACGCCGAGGCCGACCGAGCCGGTCGAGAAGTCGACGTCGTCGGTATCCTTGGTGCGCGAGGGATAGCTTTGCGCGCCTTTGTAGCCCCGGAATTTCTCCAGATGCTCGCGTGTCTGCGCGCCGAGAAGGTACTGGATGGCGTGGAAGATCGGTGAGGCGTGCGGCTTGACGGCGACGCGATCCTCCGGACGCAGCACGTCGAAATAGAGCGCGGTCATGATGGTGGCAAGCGAAGCGGACGAGGCCTGGTGCCCGCCGACCTTCAGGCCGTCCGGATTTTCGCGCAGATGGTTGGCGTTATGGATCGTCCAGCTCGCGAGCCAGAGGACCTTTTTTTCAAGCTCGCGCAGGACGGCGAGATCGTCTCTCATGAGCGGGAAATATACACCAAAGCGGCGCCGTCCGCCCGTCACTTGGCGCTTTGCTGCGCCAGGGCGCTTCGGCTTATTTCACGGCGCCGCCGGTGATGCCGGCGATGAAGCGGTCGAGGAACAGGTTGTAGGCGATCGCCACCGGGATACTGGCGATCAGCGCGCCGGCCATGATCTCGCCCCAGTAGAAGACGTCGCCGCGGATGAGATCGGTCGCCACGCCGAGCGTGATCGGCTTCTGGTCGGAAGCGGACACGAAGGTCAGCGCGTAGACGAATTCCTGCAGGGTAAGCGTGAAGGTAAAGATCACCGTGGTCAGAATCCCGGGCACCGACAGCGGAATCGCCATCTTGATGAAAGCGCCGAACAGGCTGCAACCGTCGACGATCGCCGCCTCCTCGATCTCGCGCGGCATCGACTTGAAGAAACCCATCAGCAGCCAGGTGCAGAACGGGATCGTGAAGGTCGGATAGACCACGACCAGCGACCACATCGAGTTCTGCAATCCGAGAATCGTTATCACGCGCGACAACGGCAGGAAGAGAAGCGTCGGCGGTACCAGGTAGGTGAGAAAAATGCCGATACCGAGCGCTTCGCCGTTGCGGCCCGTCATTCGGGCGAGGCTGTAGGCAGCCGGCAGCGCGGTGACGAGCGTGATCGCCGTCACGCACAGACCGATGATGAGAGAGTTCAGCAGCCAGGTCGTGAACAGCGTCTTCTCGAACAGATAACGGAAATGTTCGAGCGTCGGTGGTTCGGTGAACCAGAACGGTATGTTGGTGACGTTGTAGAGGTCCGCGTTCGTTTTGAACGAGGTGATCGCCATCCAGTAGAACGGGAAGGCAGCGAGCACGAAGAAAAACGCGACCGCCCCGTAGAACGAAGTTTCCTGTAGCGCTTTGACGGCGGTGATACGCGGCATGTCAGATCTCCCGCCGGCGGATAAAGCGCAGCATGAACACCACCACGATCAGAAGCACCGGCAGCATGAACAGCGAAATGGCCGCGCCGTGCGACACGTCGCCCGAGGTAATGCCGGTCTGGAAGCCGGCAAAGCCCAGCACCGAGGTCGCGCCTACCGGCCCGCCCATGGTCATCAGGAATACGATCGACAGGTCGGTGAACGTGAACACGATGCCGAACACCAGTCCGATGGTCATGATCGGCAGGATCATCGGCATGATGATCTGGTAATTGCGCCGCCAGAAACCGGCGCCATCGACCGTCGCTGCATCGAGCACGTCCTGCGGAATGGCGGTGATGCCGGCGAGGAAAATGACGATCGCAAACGGGAAAAAGCGCCAGGCGTTGACGATGGTCACCGAGAGCAGCGCGAGGTCCGGGCTGCCGAGCCAGTTTGGCGCTTCCTCGCGCGTGACGAAGCCGAGCGCGATAAACGTCCAGTTGATCACGCTATAGAGCGAATCGAACATCCATTGCCAGGCGACGGTCGCCAGTGCGATCGGCACTGCCCAGGGAAGGATAATCAGCGCCCGCACGATTTTTCGGCCGGGGAACGGGCGCAGCAGCACCAGCGCGCCGAATTTGCCGAGGATCAGGCCGAGGGCCTGCGACCCGAACGTGAAGATGAAAGTGTTCTTGAGCGTCTGCAGGAACACCGGATTTTCGAGGATGTCTTCGAAGTTCGACAGCCCGACGAATTTCCAGGAAGGATCGTAGATCGTGTAGGCGCTGAGCGCGTAATACACCGCCATCAGGAACGGCACGCCGACCAGCAAGAGCACGTAGAGAATTGCGGGCGCGACGAAAATCGAGCCGAGGACGTCGCGCCGGTCCAGAATAAACCGGAAGCGCGAGGCCGGTTTGGGCACTGAATCAGCGATTGCGACCATCGTTGTGACCCATCCCTAGTGACGACCGGCTCTTTTGCCGTCCTTGTCGAAATTGCGCAGCGCACTGTTGCGCACGGCAAACGGATGCCATTCGCCGGGCCGAATGCTTGCTTCATCGACATGGGCCGGCGGCAGTTTGGCCGTGATCACCTGCTTGGGATCGAAGCCGTCCATTACGCCGTAGACGATCCGCTCCGAGCCGAGATATTCGGAACGGTCGACGCGGAATTTGAATTCGGTGAAGGCCTCGTCGTCCATCATGTCCTTGGGCAGGAAGTTCTCCGGCCGGAATCCGAGATAGCCTCCGTTGCGCGCAACGATGTTCATCGGCGGCGTCCCGACAAACGTCGCAACGAAGCGATCCGCAGGATCGTCATAGATTTCCGTCGGCGTTCCGACCTGGCGCACGATGCCGTGGTCGATGACGGCGATGCGGTCGCCCATGCCCATCGCCTCGACCTGATCGTGGGTGACGTAGATGGTGGTGACGCCGACACGCTGCTGGAACTGCTTGATCTCCAGGCGCGCCGACGCGCGCAATTTGGCGTCGAGATTCGACAGCGGTTCGTCGAGCAGCAGCGCAGTCGGCTCGCGCACGAGCGCGCGCGCCAACGCAACGCGCTGGCGTTCGCCGCCGGAAAGCTGACGCGGCCGCCGGTCGAGCAAATGGTTTATGCCGAGCAGTTGCGAAGCCCACTCGACCTTCTTGTCGATCTCGGCGCGCGGCACGCCCTGTGTCTTGAGCGGGAAGGCGATGTTGTGGCGCACCGTAAAATGCGGGTAAAGGCCGTAGCTCTGGAACATCATCGCGACGCCGCGCGCGCGTGGCGGCAGTTCGTTGACGATGTCGCCTCCGATCAGAAGGTCGCCGCTCGTCTGCTGCTCGAGCCCGCAGATGATGCGCAGGAACGTGGTCTTGCCGCAGCCCGAAGGGCCGAGGAGGACCATGAATTCCCCGTTTGGCACTTCCAGGCTAATGCCGTTGACGGCGGGAACTTCGCCGAACTTCTTGATTATGTTCCGTGTCGATACCGCAGCCATTGAACCTCCCAGACTCAACGTAGTGGCATCCGCCCCGCCATTCCCACGATGGCGGAGCGTCATCCCGATGGATTCCCCCTTATGGCCGACAATCGACGGCGCCGGCGTGAGCCGGGCTGCGAAATGCGCAGCCCGGCTTATGTGATCAGGCCTTGCCGGCCCACTTCTTCATGATGATTTCGCACTGCTGCGTGGCCCATTTGACCGAATCTTCGGCTTTCAGTTGGCCCGTCGCAGTCTTCGCCATCATGTCGTTGATGATGAACTGATAATAGATCTCGTCCATCGCCGGCGTCGCCGGTCCAGGATAGCCAGGGATCGCGGACCACTGATCCGAGTCCTGCAAGATCTTCATCTTGTCACGCGGCGTCGATGTCGGATCGTCCGAAAGAATCGGCATCGGCTTGGGCACGAGGCCGGCAAAGCACGGGTTGTTGTAACCCTCGCTCGCCTTGAACGCCTCCGGCCAGTTCGCTGCGTAGTGCCGGAGGAATTCTTTCGCGGCTTCCTGGTTCTTGGCGAATTTCCAGATGCCGTAGAACTCGGAGGCGGCGCCCATGAACTGCTTCACCGGGCCCTTTGGCGGCTCGATGACGTAGATGTCATCGGCGAGCTTCTTGTTCTGCTTCTGCGCGGTCCGGTAAGCGGAGATCGGGTTGATGATGTAGGACCCGACGCCGGAGACGATGTACTGGTTGTTGCTGGAGTCGTTCCACGACAGCACTTCTGAGGTCATCGCTTCCTTGTAGAGGGCGGCGACATACTTCACCGCTTCGACGGTCGCCTTGCTGTTGAGTACGATTTTCTTGCCGGCTTCGTCCTGGACCGCCGCGCCATAGCTCCACAGCAGGCCGCGCCACGTCGTGCTCGGGTCATTGCTGTGACCGAGCGAGATGCCGACCGGATGGCCTTTCGCCTTCAGCTTGGCCCCGCCGATGCGCAGGTTCTCCCACGTATCCGGCTTCATACCGATGCCGTCCCACAGGCTCTTTTGATACATGCCGGGGAAGTTGATGTAGAAATCCGGGAAGGCCGACCAGCTACCGTCGTCCGCGTTGTAGCCCAGCTGCTTTCCGATGACGGAGACCTTGCCGTACTTCTTCTCCGTTTCCTTCACCAGATCGGCGACGTTGATAAAGAACTTGCGGTAGAGATGCGCGCCGCCGGCGCCGTTAAATCCGAATAGATCATGCCCCGATTGCGCCGACGCTTCGGCGGCTGCGCGTGCGGGAACGTTCTGCACGGGAATGTGGTCGACCGAGACCGAAATCTTGTTCTTCTCGCCCCAGTCCTTCGCGAACTTGTCGAACCAGGTGTCGTACTCCGGAACGAAGTGCGCCCACTGAACGATCGACAGCGATTTGTTGTCGGCCAGCGCGCGCGACACGAATGGCGCAGAGAGCACCGGTGCAGCGCCTGCGGCTGCAAGTGTGAGACCCGTATCTCTCAGGAACCGACGGCGAGTGACGGAAGTAGACTTACTTGTCCTCCTCATTTTGGCTCCTCCCAGATTATTAATTGTTTGTCGCCCTTACATGAGCATTACAACCCTGATGATGTGCTCTGTAAAGCGACAATGAGGCTCCCGGACCGGCGCGCCGCCCCTGCGAGGACGCAACGCCGATCAAAAATGCGCCGCAAAAATGGGATTGGCCGCGGCTTCCGCGGCAGGGATCGGCGCTACTTCTGCGCGGCTTTCGTATTGGCCGGCGCGTTAAGCACGGTTTTGCAGGCCGGCGGCAGGTCCGCCATCATTAAAGGCTTCGGCGGCGGGCCGATGTGCTTCTTCGGGTGCAAGACCTTGTCCGAGAACCAGTAGGCGAGCGCGTTGGTTGAACAGCCGTCATCCCCCGGCACCGCCGGCTGCTTGCGGCAGTTCGGCGAGCCTGGCGGGCATTTCAGGCGGACGTGGATGTGATCGTGATGGCCGTACCAGGGACGCACCTTCGCCATCCAGGCGAAATGCTTGTCGCCCTCCATCTCGCACAGTTTTTTCTTGATCGCGGCGTTGACCAGCACTCGTTCGACTTCGGGCTGTTCCGCCGCGGTGCGGATGAAAGCGGCGTGCGCCGGCGTCCACATCTTCGGATTGACGTGCTTCCAGTCGGACGCAACCAGATTGATGGCGGAAGTATCTTCGCGTTCCTTTTTCGATAGCACGTGGTCCGGCATTGGCATGAACCAGATATCGACGTCGAGACCGATCTGATGACTCATGTGGCCGAAGGGCAGCGGGCCGCCGCGCGGCTGCGCCATGTCCCCGACGAGTATGCCGTGCCAGCCCGTTGCCTTGGCGGCGAGCGGCGCGAAGCGCTCAAGAAAATGCACGAGTTCGGGATGGCCCCAGTTGCGGTTGCGTGACAGCCGCATCACCTGCCAAGTCTTTCCGGTGACTGGCAATTCCATGCCGCCTTGCAGACAGCCGCGCGGGTAGTAGCCGATAGACATCGCCTTGCCGAGCGACGGCAACTCCTTTGCCGCAAACAACGTTTTTGCCGGCGTCGTGTTCTCGTGCTCGAAGATGTCCTTCGTCTGCGTATTCGGCTGGAGGTTTGCCTGCTTGCTCTTTTCTTCTTGCGC
>DASZVZ010000051.1:0-29584 GCA_035546875.1 Pseudolabrys sp. | reverse complement strand
GGGCTGGGGCTGAGGTGAGGATCGCGCGGTGAGGCAGCATAGAACGTTCTTCCGTCACCCTGAGGTGGCTGCCGAAGGCGGCCCTCGAAGGGCGACGGCTCGTGAATCAATGCCCGTCATCCTTCGAGGCTCACGTGCTTTCGCACGCTCGCACCTCAGGATGACGGCGCTAAGCAGAGACGCAAGCATCCGTGCCTGACATCGGAAAAATGCTTTCGCCGAAATCGCTCGCCGTGGTCGGCGCGTCGTCCGACACACACGGCCTGCGCGGGCGCATTCTGGAAATCATTCTGAGTCACCCCTACGCCGGCAAGGTCTATCCGGTGAGCCGCAGCGCGACCGAAGTGCAAGGGCTGAAGGCCTATCCGTCCGTCGACGCGCTGCCGGAAGTTGTCGATCTCGCGATCCTGATCGTGCCGGCGCAATACATCCCCTCCGAGCTCGAACGCTGCGGCAAGGCCGGCATCAAGGCCGCCGTCATTCTGAGCTCCGGCTTTGCGGAAGAGCCAGGCGAAGCGGGCAGCCGCATGCAGGCGGAAATCCGCGCCACCGCCGCGCGCTACGACATGGCGGTGAGCGGCCCGAATACCGAAGGATTTTCCAATATCGCGCTGTCGCTTTGCCCGACATTCAGCCCGGCCATGGACAAGAGCGCCGGCGCGCTGACGCCGAAACAGCCGCTCGGGCGCGGCCAGGTGTCGGTGGTGTCGCAGAGCGGCGGATTGGGCTTTGCGTTCTTCGACCGCGCGCGCGAGCGCAACATCGCGTTCCGTCACATCGTTACGACGGGCAACGAGGCCGCGCTCGAGACGTTCGACGTGGTCGACTACATGCTCGATGAGGGCAAGACGGACGTATTCCTGCTGCTGCTCGAAGACGTGAAGACGCCGGAGAAGTTCAAGCGCGTCGCCGAGAAGGCGCTCAAGCTCGGCAAACCGCTGATCGTCGGCAAGATCGGACAGACGGAAGCCGGAAGCCGCGCCGTCGCCTCGCACACCGCCGCGCTCGCCGGCTCGCAAGCGACCTACAAGGCGATGTTCGAGCATTACGGCCTGATCGAGGGCCGCGACTTCGACGAAATGATCGACACCGCGGTTGGCTTTCTTGCTTGCGCCGACAAGCTGCCGGCGGGAAACCGCATCGGCATCTGTACGTCGTCCGGCGGCGCGGGCGTGTGGATGGCGGACGCGTGCATGAACGCGGGCCTCGACGTGCCGGTGCTCGACAAGGCGACGCGCACGGAAATCGACGCGCAGATCCCCTCCTATGGCACGTCGCAGAATCCGGTCGATTCGACGGCGCAAGGGGTGCACAAGCTCGGTTATGCCGAGTTCGCGCGGCTGGTGGCGAAGTCGCCGCTGATCGACGGCATCATGGTCGTCGTCACCGCGCGGCGCTCGGCGTTCCTGGAAAACGATCTGCAGCGGCTGAAAGACCTCGCGCGCGATTCAAACAAGCCCGTGTTCATGTGGACCTACACGCTGCCGTCGGCGCGCAGCGTCGAGATTCTCAACGAGGCCGGCTATCCGCTGTTCACGAACGTCCGCAGTTGCGCGCGCACCATGCGGGTGATGGCGGACTACCGCACTTTCCGCGAACAATTCCTCAAGCGGGTCAAGTTCGGCGCGCCGGCGGCGGACCGCAAGGCGACACAACGGATGCTGGCCGCGGCCGGCCCGGCGCTCACCGAGTGGCAGGCGCGGCCTGTGCTCGCTGCTTATGGCATCGGCGCCGGCAATATCGGCCAGCTCGCGCGTTCGGTCGCCGATGCGGAAGCAGCCGCCAAGGCGGTCGCCGGCCCGGTCGCGCTCAAGGTCCAATCGGTCGACATTCCGCACAAGACCGAAGCCGGCGCGGTCGCGCTCAATCTCGCCGGCGCGGACGCCGTGCGCACGGGCTATGAGCGCATTCTTGCCGCCGCAAAAGAATACGCGCCGCATGCGCGCATCGACGGCGTGCTGGTACAGCCGATGGCGCCGTCCGGCCGCGAGGTCATCCTCGGCGTCAACCGCGATCCGCTATGGGGACCCCTGCTGATGATCGGGCTTGGCGGCGTGCTGGTCGAGGCGATCGGCGACGTGGTGCTGGCGCCGGCGCCGCTCCATCACGATACGGCACGCGCAATGATCGCGCGGCTCAAGGGCGCGCAGATTTTCGGGCCATGGCGCGGCGCGCCGGCCGCCGACACCGAGGCGCTCGCCGACCTGATGGTGAAGCTGTCGCATTTTGCCGCCGACCATGCCGACGAGATTGCCGAGGTCGATCTCAATCCCGTCATCGTACACGCGAGCGGCGGCGGCGTTTCCGTCGTCGACGCGCTTATCGTCAAGAGCAAGCCGGCCGAGCGCAGCGCCGCCGCCGCCGCCGAATAACGCAGGGGGATGTCAATGGGGCCGTTCAAGGATATTGCCGTCGAGAAATCGGGTCTCGTGGCGCTGATCGAGATCAGGCGGCCGCCGAATAATTTCTTCGACATTGCGCTCATTCAGGAAATCGCCAGCGCGCTCGAAGCGCTCGACGTGGACGACGGCTGCCGCGCGGTGGTGCTGGCCTCGCAGGGCAAGGCGTTTTGCGCCGGCGCGAACTTCGGCGACGGCTCGACGCTCGACAAGGACGGCCAGCGCGTCGACCGCGACATCGCGGTCAAGCATCTCTACATCGAGGGCAATCGCCTCTTCCGCACCAAGAAGCCGATCGTCGCCGCGATCCAGGGCGCCGCGGTCGGCGGCGGGCTCGGGCTCGCGATGGTCGCGGATTTCCGCGTCGCCTGCCCGGAAGCGCGTTTCGTCGCGAACTTCACGCGGCTCGGATTCCATCCGGGCTTCGGGCTGACGGTGACGCTGCCGGCGGTGATCGGACCGACCAAGGCCGCGATGATGCTCTATACAAGCCGCCGCGTCACCGGGAACGACGCCTATGTCATGGGGCTTGCCGACGTGCTGGTGCCGCTCGATCAGGTGCGCAACGCGGCCGTGGCGCTTGCCGCCGAGATCGCGGAGAACGCGCCGCTCGGTCTGGTCTCGACACGCGCCACCATGCGCGGCGACATCGCCGACCGCGTGCTGAAGGCAACCGAGCACGAATTGATCGAGCAGACGCGGCTGCGCAAGACCGACGACTTCAAGGAAGGCGTGAAGGCGACGGCGGAACGCCGTGTGCCGAATTTCACCGGGCGGTAGTGGCGCGCCGGAAGGGATTCGAACCCCTGACCCCCAGATTCGAAGTCTGGTGCTCTATCCAGCTGAGCTACCGGCGCCTGTCAGTGGCTTAGAGTTTTCACGCGGCAGCGGCAAGGCGGGGTTCTATGCCACGCCCTGCCGGCCGGTCCGAAGCGGTATGCCTAGGCGGCGATATCGGCGTTGCGGCGCGCCCAGAACGTGATGCGGCTCTCGATCAGCGCGAAGATCGCATACATCGCGACGCCCAACACGGCGAGCAGGAACACGCCCGCGAACACCAGCGGCACGTCGAAGGTCGAGCTCGCCAGAATCATCATGCTGCCGATGCCGATATTGGCGGCAACCGTTTCCGCGACGACCGTGCCGACGAAGGCGAGCGAGATCGCGATCTTCAGCGAGGCGAAGAAATAGGGCATCGAGCGCGGCAGGCCGACCCGCCAGAGAATGTCGAACTTGCTGGCGCCGAGCGCACGCAGCACGTCTTCCAGCTCCGGCTCGGTGGTGGCAAGGCCGGTCGCGACGTTCACGACCACCGGGAACAGGCACATGATCGCGGCGGTCAACACCGCCGGCACGGTGCCGATGCCGAACCAGATGACGAGGATCGGCACCACGGCGATCTTCGGCACGCTGTAGAAGCCGATCAGCAGCGGATAAGTCATGCGGTAGACGAAGCGCGAGAGGCCGATGCAGGCGCCGATCGCCGCGCCGACCGCGACGCCGAGGGCGAAGCCGACGATCGTTGTGTAGAGCGTCTGCACCGCATTCGGCAGGATCGCCGGCCAGCGCCGGATGAGATCGCCGAGGAACTCGGTCGGCTTCGGCAGGATGAAGACCGGCACGTGGAAGACGATGCAGGCGATCTCCCACAGGACGAAGAAGGCGACGATTGCAAGCAGCGGAAAAACCCGCTCGGCGACATCCCAGGCGCGCATGTTCTTGTTCTCCTTCAGACGCTGCGGTCGTGGGAAATGTGGCTACGCAGTTCGTGCACCAGCTTCGAGGCCTTGTCGGTAAACAGGTCGTCGAGCGTGCGCGGACGCTTGATGTCGACAGTGTGCGTCACCAGCACGCGGCCTGGCCGCGCGCTCATCACGTGCACCGTGTCGGCGAGGAAGACCGCCTCGCGCAGGTCGTGCGTCACCAGGATCACGGTCGGGTTGCGTTCCATCCAGAGTTTTTGCAGCACCTGCCACAAATCCTCGCGCGTGAACGCATCGAGCGCGCCGAACGGCTCGTCGAGCAGCAACAGACGCGGGTCGTGAATCAGCGCGCGGCAGAGCGAGGCGCGCTGCAACATGCCGCCCGACAGCTCCCAGGGGTATTTTTCCTTGAAGTTGCCGAGCCCGACCTCCGCGAGCAGCGAAGCGGCCATCTGCTCGTACTTGGCCTTCTCCGCGCGGAAATTGCTCCGGTAGGGCTCGACGATCTTCAGCGGCATCAGCACGTTGTCGATCGTGCGCAGCCACGGCAGCATCGTCGGGTTCTGGAAAGCCATGCCGACGATCTTGATCGGCTTGAGCACCGGGCTGCCGTCGACGACGATCTCGCCTTCGGTCGGCCGGCGCAGGCCGGAGGCGAGTTTCAGCAGCGAGGACTTGCCGCAGCCGCTCGGGCCGACGATGGCCACGAACTCGCCGCGCTTGAGCGTCATGTTGGTACGGTCAAGCGCGAGCGTCGAGCTGTCGCCAGCCTTGTAGTTCAGCTTTACGTTTCTGACATCGACGAATACGTCGGCATCGTCGTGTTTCGGCATTGCGGCAGCCGCTGCGGCACTTCCCAGGTTCATTAGTTGGTCTGCTTGAGCGCGTGGATGTTGCGGAGCTCGCGCGGCGGCATGAATTCCCGGGTGAAGATCTCGCCCGGCGCCGGGGTGCGCTTGAGATCGTAGGCGTTGACGACCACGTCGATGCCCTTCTTCAGGCGGGCGTCGTCGACCTCGCCGATACCGATCTTCTCGGATTCCGGCGACAGCATCTCGATGTTCACGGTCGCGAGCAGGTTCTCCAGCTCGATCTCGCGATCGAGCAGCGGCTGGCGCTTCAGCGCGGCATCGACGCCCGCTTTCGGATCGGCGAGCGTATCCTGGAAGCCCTTCGCAATGGCCCGCACGAAGCCGGCCACCGCCTTGGGATGCTTCTGGATGAAGTCCTTCGAGACGATGAGCGCGTTGCTGTAGAGGTTGAGCCCGTAGTCGCTGTACTTCATCCGGTTCACTTTCTCGCCCGGATCCTTGTAGATCTTGCGCAGGCTGAACCAGACCGTGTTGATGTAGCCGGAGATGGCGTCGACCTCGCCGCGCACCAGCATCTGCTCGCGCAGGCTCGGCTGCATGTGCTTCCAGGTCACCTTCTTGGGATCGATGCCGGTCGCCTTGGCGAAAGCCGGGAACAATTTGAACGGCGCGTCGTCGACCGGCGCGCCGAGCGTCTTGCCCTCAAGCTGCTTCGGCGAGGTGATGTTCTTGTCCTTCATCGAATAGATCGTGAAGGGCGACACGCCGTAGATCATGAAGACGGCTTTCGGCGAGTCGTCCGGATGCTGGGCGGCGAAGACGGTGAGCGCGTTGATGTCGCCGAAGCCGATGTCATAGGCGCGGCTCGCGACGCGCGTCACCGCCGCGCCCGATCCCTCGCCCTGGTCCATCTGCACGTCGAGACCTTCCGCTTTGAAATAGCCCCTGTCCTGGGCGAGGAAGAACCACGCCTGCGGGCCCTGGTATTTCCAATTGAGAATGAAGCGGATCTTCACCGGATCCGCGGCATAGCTCGCGGTCGCGTAAGACACCGCGGCCGCACAGAGCAGCGCGATGCGCAGGAAATTTCGTGTCGACATTTGTACCCTCCCCTGGATTGGCGTACCGGCGAAGCCGGCGTGATTGTCTTCCAGTTTTCAGTTCGATGCGTTGTTAGTTTCTTTGAGTGCCGCGATGACGTCGCCCGCTGTCACCGTGAAGCCGTAGAGCAGCCGGACGAGAAACGTGACGGCGTCGGTGCAGTATTCAGGCGACGGCGTCGCGCAGGCGTCCTCGATCAGGATGCAATCGTAGCCGAGAAAGCTCGCGTGCATCAGCGTTGCGAAGACGCAGCGGTCGGTGTTGATGCCGGCGAACAGCAGCGTTGAGATGTTGCGGTTGCGCAGGACGCTGTCGAATTCGTTGTCGATGAACCCGTCGAAACGGGTCTTGTGGATGAAAACGTCGGCCGGATCGGTTTGCAGATCGGCGATGAGCGCGGCGCCTTGCGAACCGCGCACCAGCACCGGACCGGAACCGGAGGGCAGCATGTCGCCATAGCCGGGGCCGGTTCCGTGCGGCTTGCCGGCGTGCAGGACCGACGGCGGCAGGTCGGCATTGTCGGGGCGGTTTCCCCAGTTCACCCAGAAGATCGGCGCGCCGGCCGCGCGAAACGCCGGAAGCAGTTCTTGCAGAGCCGGAACGATGCGGTGCGGCGCGCTGACGTCGGCGCCCTTCTCCGAAAACCAGCCGCCTTTGGTGCAGAAATCGTTCTGCATGTCGACTACGACGAGGCCGCTGCGCGCGACGTCGAGCACGATATTCTGGGGCTTGGCGGGGATCGGGGCCGGCCGCGGCAACAATACCGGACGGATCAGGCTGACCTCAGCCGGCGTAACGTCCCAGGTGTTCTGCGGCGTCGGACCAAGCTTCACGGAGACTTCGCCTCCACACTCAAACGGTCGACAGCCCGCCGGCACGCGCCGAACAAGGCTTGTCCCATGGCGATTGGATCAAACGCGGGGAAAGACGTCAACAAAATTTCGAAGCTCTGGAAATTGTCGACGATAGTGTAGAATATAGCACTTACGGAGTTTGGTCCTAATAACTGGCGATTTTATAATCAGCATGCCTGCAATGTCGGCAACGACAGCAAGCTCAGCCCGGGACGACCAGCGATGAACGATACCGAAATGGGACGCACGCTCGCGGCCGCGGCGTTTTCGCGCATTCGTGCAGACATTCTGAGTTCGAAGCTCTTGCCCGGCACGCGGCTGCGCTTCGAGCCGCTGAAGAAAGCCTATGGCGTCGGCCTGAGCCCGCTGCGTGAAGCGCTGTCGCGCCTCGTGGTCAGCGGTCTCGTCACGGCCGAGGGGCAACGCGGCTTCCGCGTCGCGCCGGCATCGATCGAGGACATTCAGGATATTTCCGACGTCCGCACCAATGTCGAATGTCTCGCGTTCCGCCAGTCGATCGAACGCGGCGACGACCAGTGGCAGGCCGACGTCGTCGCGGCGCATTACAGACTCAACCTGCTGGTCGAGCGCAACGCGGTCGAGCCGGTGGACGAGGAAGTATGGGAAGCGCGTCACCGCGAATTTCATCTTGCCCTGTTGCAGGCGTGCGGCTCGCGCTGGCTGCTGCACATTGTCTCGCTGCTGACCGACCAGTTCGACCGCTACCGCCGCCTGTCGGTGGAGAGCAGCCTGTCCGGCAAGCCGGTGTCGCTCGAACATCAGCGTATCGTCGACGCCGCGCTCAAGCGCGACGTCGAACTCGCCGTTCGGCTCCTGAAGGATCACATCGCGCACGCGACGCGGCTGATCATCGAGAACTGGCACGCCGTCGCAAAGCCGCGGCAGCGCGGTGACGCAACCCACGCCGCGCTCAACGGCGCGACGCGGCGCGCCGTCAAACGTAAGAGCCGGTCGCCCGCGCGCGGCTGGTAGTCACATCCATTTCGGGACCGTCACCGGCGTGAAGGCGCGGCAGCGCGCGAGCAAGGCGCGCGGATCGCTGTCGACGATCAGCATGCTTTGCTGCTGCGGCGGCAGAAATTTCTCGCGCACCATGGTGTCGATGAACGCCAGCATCGAATCGAAGAAGCCGTTGACGTTGTAAAGGCCGAGCGGCTTCTTGTGCCCCTCGAACTGGGCGTCGACCCACATCTCGAACAGCTCTTCCACCGTCCCGATGCCGCCGGGCATGGCGAGAAACCCATCCGACACTTCCGCCATGCGCAGCTTGCGCAGCGAGCGCGTCGCGACGATCTCGGGCACGGTCAGGTTCGGATATTGCTGGCCCTTGTCGACCAGACCCTGCGTAATGATGCCGTGCGCAGAACCGCCGTTTTCCAGGACCGTATCGGCGACAATCTTCATCAGTCCCTTGCTGGTACCGCCGAAAATGAGCTGGATTTTTTCGTCCGCGAGCGCGCGGCCAAGCGCGGCCGCGGCCTCCCGATAAACTCCGGTCGCACCGAAGTTCGAGCCGCAGAACACCGCCATCTTCATCATGGGAAATATCTCGCGCTTGCCGCCATCAATAACCGGCGGCGGAGCACGGTCAACCGGCGTGAGCCTCAGTCGAAGGTCTTGGCGCCCGCGAGCGCGTGCAGCGCCGCCTTGGCGACCTCGAGATCTTCCTCGCCGGTCTGCGAGCCGACGCCGATGCCGCCGATCGTGATGCCGTCGACGATGACGGGCAGGCCGCCCTTGAGGTTGACGAACTTGCCCGAGGTCGCGTGCGCGAGGCGGAATTCGAGGTCGCCCTGGATGCCGCCGGTCGGCCCGCGGCCCGAGGCCGCCGTCTGCGCCTTGCGGATCGACGACGGGATGCTCAGCACCTTGCCGCCGTCCATGCGCGTAAAGGCGAGCAGATTGCCGCCCTCGTCCACCACGGCAATGCATTGCGGCTTTTTCATCTCGGTCGCCTTCTTGACGCCGGCCTCGATGAGCTTCATCGCGCCGGCTTGTGTCAGGCGAAGGTGCTTCTCGACATCCATGATGCTGTCCCCAAAAACTATTTTGCTTCCGCGATGACGCAGATGAGATTGGCGCCGGGCGGACCCTGATGCTCGGCGCCGGCCGAGGCGAGGAACAAGGTGTCGCCGACGATCGTCGCGACGATCGCGTGAGCGACGGCCTTGGCCTGGATGCCGGAGAATGGCGCGAGGAAGTCGGAATGCAAGACGTGACGGCGGCCGCGCACGTTGGTGACGTAGTCGGCACCCGCGTTCACCAGCACGCCGGCGATGCGCTTACGGTCGGCCTCGGTGACGACGCCGTCCTTCATCTCAAGGCCGGCCTGCGCGAAAGCCGTGCGCGCGCCGGCGATGTCGAGCTGGTCCTGCATCATCCCGTGCGTTGCGATCAGCCGGCCCGGCGCGCCTTCGACGTTGCCAATGACCATGACGCGGCAGGCGACCTGCTCGCCGCCCGCCGAGGTCGACGCGACCGAGGAAAAATACGACTTCTCGACATTGATCATGCCGTCCTTGAGCTTGCCGCGCTCGACTTCGCCGGTCGCGACCGCAACGCCGAGCGCGCACGCGCCCTTCGCGAGCGAAGATGCGACCGCCGGATTGCCGGCAACGACCTTCTGTCCGCGCTTTTCCGCATCCGCGATGCGCGCCGGCGTCATCGCCGGGCACTTGATCTCCACGCATTCGATCTGCGCGGCATCGGTGATGCCGGCGTCCTTCATGGCCTGACGCACCGCGTCGGCTACCAGATCGACCTGGACCATGGTGCCGTATTCTTCCGGCTTGAGCTCGCGCGAGGAGGCGACGCCGATCGCGAGGCGCTTGCCTTTGCCCGGCGCACCGCCCGGTTTCTTGATGAACAGATAGATGTGCGGCGTCATGATGCCGCCGACGCCGCCGATCATCATCATCGGGATGGTGTCGAACACGTCTTTGCGCGAAATGCCGAGCCGCTCCGACAGCAGCACTTCCATCGCCAAAGTCGCGTAGCCGCGCGCATAGGGGTCGCCTTCGGTCTGCTCCATGATCGCGACGATGTGCTTGGGATCGACTTTCTTGCTGTCGAACAGCGCGGCGACCTGCGACACGTCGCCCGGCGAGCTCATCGGCACGCAAATCACGTCCGCTTCAAACGTCCCACTGGCCATGAAGTCTTTTCTCCTGTCCCGAACACGCTGCGTGCGGCAAACCGGACGCGCGGCCGCCGGCAATATATCCGGCGCTCCGCCCTTTGCCAATAATTTCGAAAATCCGGTTGATCTATGAGATCGCTGTTGTTATCGTTTTCGTACCGACCGATGCCCGTTTGCGAGCCAACCGGCGTTGTTGTGGCCGGTATTAAGGAAAGGCGGAGCATGTCGCAACAGCAGGAAAACGAGACCGACAAGCTGCTGCGGTCGGAAGTGCGCGTGGTCAATATCGGGCTGCGCGAATTCGCCCGCGACCTGTCGTCCTGCAAGATCCCCGTGGTCCACGTCGACTGGTCGCCTCCAGCCGTCACCAATCCAAAGATCGCCAGCCTGCTCGCCAAGCTCGGAGGCTGAAATGGCCGAGCCGAGCCTGAGCGAGAAGATCACCGCCGCCAATGCCGAAGCGCATCGCCGGCTGCTCGGCGGCGAGCCCGTGCTCGTCGACGTGAAGCTCGCGCGCGAGGCTATCCCGAAACTCGCCGACCGCACCGTTCTGCACGCGGGACCGCCGATCGGCTGGAGCCGCATGTGCGGGCCGATGCGCGGCGCGGTCGCCGGCGCCATCGTATTCGAGGGCTGGGCGCGCAACCTGGCGGAGGCGGAAAAGCTCGCCGCCTCCGGCGAGATCCGGTTCGAGCCGAACCATCACTACAACGGCGTCGGCCCCATGACCGGCATCACCACGCGCAACATGGCGGTGCTGGTGGTGGAAAATCGCGCGTTCGGAAACCGCGCCTTCTGCACCGTCAACGAAGGCATGGGCAACGTCATGCGCTTCGGCGGCAACGACCAGGAGGTCGTCGATCGCTTGAAGTGGATCGCGGGCACCGCCGGTCCGGCGCTCGGCGCCGCGGTGCGCAACCGCAAGGGCATCCCGCTCAAGAACATCATCGCGCGCGGCCTCTCGATGGGCGACGAGATGCACATGCGCAATACCGCGTGTTCGAGCCTGATCGTGCGCGAGCTCGCCGCCGACCTTGCGGAAACCGCGCCGAAAGAGCTGCCGCGCATCCTGCGCTTCATCTCCGGCAACGACATGTTCTTCCTCAACGTGGTGATGGCGATGGCGAAATCGATCGCCATGGCGGCGCACGGCATCGAGCATTCGACCGTGGTCACCACGATGTGCCGCAACGGCACCGACTTCGGCATTCGCGTGAGCTCGACCGGCGACACCTGGTTCACCGGCCCGGCGCAGATGGCGCGCGGACTGCTGTTCGCGGGCTTCACCGAGGCCGACGGCAACGTCGATATCGGGGATTCCTGCATCACCGAGACGGTCGGCCTCGGCGGCTTCGCGATGGCGGCGGCGCCCGCCGTGGTCGGCTTCGTCGGCGCGGGCACGCTCAACGATGCGATCAATTACACCAAGAGCATGACGGAGATCACCGTCGGGCCCAATCCGGAATGGACGTTGCCGACGGTGTCGATGATGGGCGTGCCGACGGGCATCGACATCCGCAAGGTGGTGTCGTCGGGCCTCCTCCCGGTCATCAACACCGCGATCGCAAACAAGCTGCCGGGCCGCGGCCAGATCGGCGCCGGCGTGGTGACGCCGCCGATGGTCTGCTTCGAGCAGGCGCTGATGAAGTTCGGCGAAATGAATGGAGCGTTGTGAGCATGCCCGCGGTCGTCAATAGAATTCGCCGCACGTTCTACATGGATTCGGTCGCGCTGATGCGCATTTCGCGCGCGGTGTCCTCGCTCGCCGGGGTCGAGACCGCGGCGCTGATGATCGGCTCGACCACAAACAAGAAGCTGATGCGCGACGCCGGTCTGCTCAACGCCGACAGCGACAGCGCCGGCGCCAACGATCTCATCATCGCGGTGCGCGCGGGCGACGAGGCCGCGGCGGGCGAAGCGATCAAGGAAGCGGAAAAGCTGCTCGATGCGCCCGCCGTCTCGGGCGGCGGCGCCAATGAATGGAATCCGAAGACGCTGGCGACGGCGCTGCAACAGCTGCCCGGCGCCAATCTCGCGCTCATCTCGGTGCCGGGCGAATTCGCCGCGGCGGAAGCGCGCCGCGCGCTCAACAGCGGCCTGCACGTGATGATGTTCAGCGACAACGTGCCGGTCGAGGACGAAGTCGCGCTCAAGCGCGAAGCGAAACAGCGCGGCCTGCTGATGATGGGACCGGACTGCGGCACCGCGATCATCGGCGGCGCGCCGCTCGCATTCGCCAACGTCGTGCCGCGCGGCAAGATCGGCATCGTCGCGGCGTCCGGCACCGGCTTGCAGGAAATCTCGACGCTGGTCGCGCGCAACGGCCAGGGCATTTCGCACGCCATCGGCGTCGGCGGCCGGGACCTGAAGGAAGCGGTCGGCGGCATCACCACGCTGATGGGCATCGACGCGCTCGACCGCGATCCCGGTACCGAGCAGATCGTGCTGATCTCCAAGCCGCCGGAACCTTCGATCGCCAAGGCCGTGCTCGAACGCGTCGGCAAGAGCAAAAAGAAGTTCGCGATCTGCTTCATCGGCGTCGAGGACATGCAGGTGCCGGCCAACGCCTCGCTCTCGGCGGACCTGCGCACGACCGCGGAAAGCGCGCTCGGCGGCAAGAAGATCGCCTGGGCGGGCGCGGCGCCTTCGGCCGCCGATCTCGCGGGCCGTGTCGAGCGCGGGCGCAACAAGATTCAGGGCCTGTTCTCCGGCGGCACGATGTGCGCGGAGGCGCAGGTCTTCTTCAAGCGCGCCAACGTTCCGGTTGCCTCGAACGTGCCGATCCCCGGCGTCAAGAAACCGGCCGCAGCCAGCGCCGACGCGCATGTGCTGCTCGATCTGGGCGACGACGAATACACCGTCGGCCGCCCGCATCCCATGATCGACCCGACGCTGCGCAACCAGATGCTGGGCGAGGCGCTCAAGGACGGAAAGACCGCCGTTATCCTGATCGACGTCGTGCTCGGTTATGGCGCCAACGCCGATCCGGCCGGCGAACTGATCGCGCAATTACCGGCGGCGAAAGACCGCAAGGCGCTGCTGATCGCGTCGGTCTGCGGCACCGAGGAAGATCCGCAGGGTTATTCACGGCAGGCGCAGGCGCTCAAGGATGCCGGCGTCGTCGTCGCGCCGTCGAACGCGCACGCGGCCGAGTTTGCAATCGCGGTGCAGCGGCAGCTTTCGGCTTAGCTCCCGCTCGCGGAAAGCGCCGGCTGCCGCGCCAACGCGGCGCACACGCCCGCGGCGCCCACAAGACTGTCCCAGCCCGAGGTGTGGCCGACTGCGTGCACGGCATCGAGTCTTGCCTCGAGGTCGCGTCCGCCGGCGAGGATGCTTTCCAGCGCATCGAACAGTACGGCCGATGCCTGTCCCTGCGTGGCGCAGCTCAAATAGGCGGCGCTGATGAGGCTTGTTTCGCGCAGCGCGACCGGAAGGACGACGGCTGCAAGGCGCGCCGCGATGTCGCGGTGGCCGAAATAGACGAGCGCCGCCATCACGCCGCAGAGAAAATCGTCGCCCGATGGCGTCAGTCCCGGCCCCAGCGCGACAAGACCGTCGACCGATGGTGGAACCTCGGGCGAACCGGCGAGCGCCATGCCGAGCCAGTGCCAGATGGCGGCGATCGGCCACAGTGCGGCCTGCACCAGGGGATCGTCCTTCGCATGCGGCGGCGCGGTTTCGGTCTGATCGAGCGTCGTCAGCAGCACGCCCAGCCCGCCGGGCGCGCGCCGCCGCGCGGAGTCGGCAAGGAGACGCAGGCCTTGCCGCAATTCCGCGGCGGAAAAAACGGGCGACGGCGGCGCCTGCCAAACGGCCGCGCCGTTCAAATCGAAACGCAGACGCGCGCCGACGCTCAGCAGCGCTCCGGATCGCAAGGCATTCTGTTGGGTGGCGAGGCCGACCGCCGGCCATTCCAGATCCGACGGTACGTCGGCGAGCACATTGAGCGGCCCTTTGCCGAGCCCGGGCGGACCGACGCACACGACCTCATCGCCGAACCGGATGTAGAAGCTGCGGCGAAACACCGCGATCACCAGGCCGTGCGTATGCGCGTTCAGGATCGCCTGCGCGAAGCGGCCCAGCACGGCGACAGCCATCGCTCGTTCGCGCCCGGTCACGGCTTCCGGCTTGAGCAATGCGATCTCCGTCAGTCGGCGACGATGTGCGTTCCGGTTTGCCCGCGCAGAACCGGCAACACCTCTTCCAGCCGTCCGATCATCACGCGCTTGCCGCCGCCCTCGAGAAACTGGATCGCGGCGTCGATCTTCGGTCCCATGCTGCCGGGCGGGAAATGGCCTTCGGCGTGATACTTCTTGATCTCCGACAGCGTCACGCGCTCGAGCGCCTTCTGGTTTGGCTTGCCGAAATTGATCGCGACACGCGGCACCGCGGTCAGGATCATCAGGTCTTCGATGTGCAGCACGTTCGCCATCAGCGCGGACGTGCGATCCTTGTCGATGACCGCTTCGACGCCGTGCCGCTGCCGCTTGCCGGTGCGCACCACCGGCACGCCGCCGCCGCCGCCGGCAATGACGACCGCGCCGCTCTTGGCGACGACCTGGATCAGCGAGATGTCGCAGATGTGCTTGGGCTGCGGCGAGGGCACGACATGCCGCCAGCCGCGGCCGGAATCCTCGCGCATCTCCCAGCCGAGCTCTTTGGTCAGCGCCTTCGCCTCTTCCTCGCTGTAGAAATAACCGATCGGCTTCGACGGATTCTTGAACGCCGGGTCGTCCGGATCGACCTCGACCTGTGTCAGCAGGCAGACGACGTGGCGCGGGTTGTCGACGGCGCGCAGCGCGTTCTCCAGCGCCTGCATCAGCAAATACGCAATGCCGCCCTGGCTGTGCGCGACGCAGATATCGAGCGTCATCGGCTCGACGCGGTGGCGCGCCAGCGACTGGCGCATGAGGATCTTGCCGACGACCGGGCCGTTGCCGTGCGTGATGATGAGCTCGGTGTTGAGCTCCATCAGCGGCAACAGCGCCTTGCCGAGACCGGCGGCGACATCCGCCTGCTCGCTCGGCGTACCGCGTATCCCTTCCGGATG
This sequence comes from Pseudolabrys sp., assembly GCA_035546875.1. GTDB lineage: Bacteria > Pseudomonadota > Alphaproteobacteria > Rhizobiales > Xanthobacteraceae > Pseudolabrys. The sequence continues at coordinate 14,505 of DASZVZ010000051.1, read as the reverse complement.
CGTGGCGTTGCCGCCGATCGCGATGACAAGACGGCTCGGAATCTCGTCTTTGATGGACATCCGGCGAATCCCTCGGCTCACCCGGCTGCAAAGGCAAAGTCTAGGCGATCGATCCCGGCATTGCAAATTTTTTCGAAATTCCTGCCCTTCGCGTATATAACCCCATTCTTCGATCTTCTTGCCCAAGCTCGGCCGATCCCATATGGTGCAAAACCATCACAGACATCGGGTCGGCGCGGCGCAGGAGAGTTGACGTTGGAGAAGATCGAGCTCGCGAACAAGGAAACAGTACGAAGAATTCTTCAGGGCGAACCGGTTCTCATCGACGTGCAGCCGGCCGGCGAGGTCATCAAGGGCCTCGGCGAAAACATGATCCTGCATGCCGGTCCCCCGATCACATGGGACCGCATGTGCGGGCCGATGCGCGGCGCAATCTGCGGCATCGCCGTGTTCGAAGGCTGGGCGAAGGATCTCGCGGAAGCGGAAGCCGCGGCCGCCGGCGGCAAATACCAATTCCATCCCAATCATCATTTCGGCGCGGTCGGCCCGATGACCGGCATGACCACGAAGAGCCAGCCGGTCTTCATCGTCGAGAACAAGACCTTCGGTAACCGCGCCTACTGCACGGTCAACGAAGGCCTTGGCAAGGTGATGCGCTTCGGCGGCAACGACGCCGAAGTGCTCAACCGGCTGCGGATGATCAAGACGGTGCTCGGCCCCGCTTTGTCGGCGGCGCTCAAAGCAAGCGGCGGCATCGCACTGAAAAGCATCATCGCGCGCGGGCTTGCGATGGGCGACGAGATGCATCAGCGCAACGTCGCCTGCTCCGCCCTGTTCCTGCGCGAGATCGCACCGTTCCTGGCGCAGACGGCGACCGACACCAAAAAGCTCGCCGAGACGCTGAGCTTCATCGGCAAGAACGACCAGTTCTTCCTCAACGTCGCGATGGCGATGGGCAAGGCAATGACCGATCCGGCGAACGGAATCGAAGGCTCCTCGATCGTGACGACGATGTGCCGCAACGGCACCGACTTCGGCGTGCGCGTGAGTGGCACAGGCGAGCGCTGGTACACCGCGCCGGTCGAGATGCCGACCGGCCTTTATTTCCCGGGCTATTCCGAAAAGGACGCCAACCCCGACATGGGCGATTCCGCGATCGTCGAAACCGTCGGCCTCGGCGGCTTCGCGATGGCGACGGCAACGGCGGTCGCGGGTTTCATCGGCGCCGGCTCGGCGAGCGAGGCCGCGAATTTCACCAAGGAAATGTACGAGATCACGATCGCGCGCAATCCCGACTGGACCATGCCCAATCTCGACTACGCGGGCGTGCCGACCGGCATCGATATCCGCAAGGTCTTGCAGACCGGCACCGCGCCCGTCATCAACACCGGCATCGCGCACAAGCAGCCGGGGGTCGGCCAGGTCGGCGCCGGCATTGTGCGGGCGCCGCTTGCCTGTTTCGAGCGCGGGCTCGAAGGGCTGGCAGAGACCTTGGGATAGCGGACCCGCGCGGCTGCAATTTTCGCGCTAATGACGGCGGGGTGCGGTAAAATGGGTCTTGCCCGCATGAAGAAAGACAATCCCGGCCAGGACCGGTCCTTACTCATGAAAAATCCCGTCAACGAAGACGCGCCGATTTATCCGCCGCGCGAGCCGCAATCGCGCACGCTCGCCAATGAAGTCTTCGAGAAGCTGCGCGCCGACATTCTGAGCAGCTCGTTGCCTCCGGGGATGAAACTGCGCTTCGACGATTTGCGCGAGGCCTACAAGGTCGGCTTAAGTCCGTTGCGCGAGGCGTTGTCGCGCCTTGCGGAAAACCGGCTGGTGGTCGCGACCGGGCAGCGCGGCTTCCGCGTGCCGTCGGTTTCGGTGCGCGACATTCTCGATATTGCGATGGTGCGCAAGGAAGTCGAGGGTCTCGCGCTGCGCCTGTCGATCCAGAACGGCGACGACGCCTGGGAAGCGCGCGTGGTCGCCGCGCGCCACAAGGTGACGCTGCTCGAAAAGGCCGGCAAGAACGTCGCGGAAGACATTTGGGAAAGCCGGCACCGCGAGTTCCACTATACGCTCGTGTCGGCCTGCCAGTCCGATTGCCTGTTGCACCTCTACGGCCTGCTCAACGATCAGTTCGACCGCTATCGCCGCCTGTCGGCGCAGAGCCGGTTGCCGAACTCGCCGCGCTCGCTCATCCACCAGCAGATCCTCGAGGCGGCGCTCAAACGCAACGTCGATCTTGCCGTCAAACTGCTCGGCGAGCATATCGACGAAGCGGCGCGACTCATCGTCGCCGGCCTGTCGCCGCCCGAAGAACGCCGCAAGCCGGAAAAGAAGGCAAAGCGCGCCAAACGCGCCTGAGCGCCGCGCGCCGGATCATTTACTCAGCGGCAAAGCGCTTCCCGGTACGCGATAGATAAGCGGCTGATGCGGAATCGGTGGAAGCGCGATCTCGACAGGATCGTTTGACCTCACGATCCCGCCTTTGAGCACGATCCCCATCACGCCGCCTTTGCGCACCAGCCCGCGCGGCGTCTGGACCGCGAGCTGCTTGAGCAGTCCCGTCTGGAAATTTTCGATTTGCTTGCACGGATTGCGCAGGCCGGTGATTTCGACGACAGCCTCCGGACCCAGCTTGAGACAGGTACCGGTGGGCAAGCCCAGCAGGTCGACGCCGCGCGTGACAATGTTTTCACCGAGGTCACCGGGGCGCACGCTGTGACCTTTATCCGCCAGTTCGTCGAAGAGCTCGGCGTGGATCAGGTGGACTTGCCGCAGGTTCGGGATCTTCCCGAAACGCCGGATGTGGAAGAGATGCTGATCGGTCGGGCCGGCATGCGCGTCACCCTCAACGCCGAAGTTTTCGATGAGCCGTATCGACTTTGTCGTTTTCTTGCTGAAGGTGTGCGTTCCACTGACACTAACGCTTACGATGATTGGTTGCGAACTGCTGCTGCCTTGCATGTCTGAACCTTGATAAGGCCTCATCCTACTTCGATCGGAACAAAGTACTAAGACCGGGCACCTTCTGTATGCCCAAATTCGCAACGTCCTGCTGGGTACCGCGCGACAAGGCGCAGCAGACCGCGGGAGAGAGAACGCGGAAACCGGCACGACTACCCGGCTAGCCTTCGGCGACTCTGTAACCGATGCCCGGTTCGGTCAGTATGACGTGCGGATCGTCGGGCTCTTTTTCAATTTTTTGCCGGAGCTGTCCGATGTAGACCCGCAGATATTGCGTGTCTTCCGTGTGCGCCGGACCCCAAACCGCGGCCAAAATCTGCTTGTGCGTGACCACCCGCCCGGCGTGCTTGGCGAGAAACGAGAGAAGCTCGAACTCCTTCGGCGTAAGCTTCAACTCGCCGCCGCCGCGGGTGACGCGGTGGCGCACCGAATCGACTTCAAGATCGCCGACCTTGAGCACCGGCACTTCGGCCTTGCGCTGCATGCGGTGACGCAACGCAGTGCGCATCCGCGCCAGTAGTTCGCCGACCTGAAACGGCTTGTTGACGTAATCGTCGGCGCCGAGATCGAGCGCTTCGATCTTTTCGGCTTCGCGGTCGCGCGCCGACAGGACGACGATCGGCAGATCGGACCATTCCCGCGCCCGGCGGATCACGTCCTTGCCGTCGCCGTCCGGCAGGCCGAGATCGAGCAGCACGATGTCGGGTGTCTCGGCAGCGATACGCTTGAGGCCCTCGGCCACGCTACCAGCGCTGGTCATCTCGTAGGTGTTGGCTTCGAGCGCCGGCTTGAGAAAGCGCAGGATCGCCGCTTCGTCGTCGATCACCAGCACCCTGGTTTTTGCGCTCATGCCGGCTGTCCTTCCACCGGGAAGGTCAGCACAAAGCGGGCACCTCGGCCATTGGCGGGGCTTTCAGCCTGAATGGCGCCGCCGTGCGCCTCCATGATTCCCTTGGCGATGGCGAGGCCGAGGCCCGTCCCCTGGCTGCCGTCACCGCGCGAGGAAGTCTTTTCACGGCCGGTGACGAACTTATCAAAGATGCGCAGTAGCCGGTCGGGCGGAATGCCGGGACCGTCATCGGTCACCCGCACCGCGACCGATGTCGAGGCAGCTTCGGCATCGACGACGATCCTGGTATCCGCAGGCGTGTGGACCGTGGCGTTGAAGACGACGTTGCCGATGGCCTGTTCGGTCAGCGTTGCATCGGCCCGCACCAGCGGCAGCTTGTCCGGCAACTTCACCTCGATGTGCTGACGCGCGCCGTGCCGCCGCGTTGCGCTGACGACCCGCTCGATCACCTCGCGCAGATCCAGCCAGTCGCGCCGCAATTCAAGCGCACCCGCGTCGATCCGGGTGATGGCCAGCAGGTTGCGCACCATTTCGTCCAGATCTTCCGCCTCGGTCTTGATCTGGCCGAGCAGGTCTTTTTGCGCCGGCGGATCGAGCTTGTCGCCGTAATCGATCAGGCTGGTGGCCGAGCCCAGGATAGAGGACAGCGGAGTGCGGAAATCATGCGACACCGACGCAAGCAAAGTGTTGCGCATCCGCTCGATTTCCGTGGCTGTCTTCGCGCTCACCATCTCGCGGGTCAGCGAGGCGCGCTCGAGCGCCGAGGCGGTCTGTTCCACCAACGTGTCGAGCAAGGCCCTCGCCTCGGAATCGATCGGCGGCGCATCCTTGGGCTTGGCCACCCCGATAACGCCGAGCGTCTTTTCGCCGAGCCGCAGGGGCACGAAATACCACGGGATGATCGGTAACGTTCCCGTGTCGGCTCCGGCGGGTTCGTTATGGCCATAGGCCCAGCGCGCCGCGGTCATGGCGGCGGCGTCCAGCTCATCCTCGGGCGGCCATGCGGCGATCAACGTGAGATCGTCGCCTTGCGTAAGGAGCACGACGACGGAAAGGCCGAGGCTGGCGTGAATCTCGCTCGCCGCACCTTCGGCAACGGCGTCGAGCGTCGCCAGCGCCGAGAGCCGGCGCGTAAATTCATAAAGCCGGCGCGTTGCCCGCATCCGCTTGGCGGACACTTCAGCCTGTTGCCGGACGCGGCCCGCCAGAGCAGAACTGACCACCGCGACGACCAGAAAGATCACGAGCGCCAGCAGTTCGTAGGGCTCGGCGATCGTGAAGGTGTAAATCGGCTCGATGAAAAAGAAATTGTAGGTGAGGAAGGAAAGGACCGACGCATACAGCGCAGGCCAGATGCCAAAGCTGATGGCGCTGACCAGCACCGCCAGCATGAAAACCATCGACAAATTGGGGATCGGAGTGAGTTGCGTCAGTCCCTCGCCGGCCGCCAGCGCCGCTGCAACTGCGAGCGTGGCGCACACGAACGGCAAGGGCCGCAATTCAACCGGGACGCGCCACCGCGACAGCCTCATGGGGCCGACGCCTTCGGCCTCGCGCGTCACCAGATGAATGGCGATGTCCTGCGTGCGCCGCACCAGCTCATGCGGTAGCGACCGCCGCAGCAACTCGCTGACGAAGCCGCCACGCGAGCGCCCCACCACGATCTGGGTGACGTTTTCGAACTTGGCGAAGCGCAGTAGTTCAGCGGGGAGATCGGCGCCGGTCAAAGTCTGGGTTTCGGCGCCCAGGCTTTCCGCGAGCTTCATCGCTTCATCGAGCCGTTGGCGCGCCGCCGGTGCAAGAACCGTCCCCGGCCGCTCCACCGTGACCGCGATCCAGGGCGCATCCATGAGGTCCGCCAGTCGTTTCGCGGCCCTTACCACGGTCGGTGAAACGGCATCAGGGCCGATACAGGCCAGGATGCGCTCACCGGCCGCCCATGGACCTTCGATGGCCTGCGCCTGCATGCGCTCGATCAGGGCCGCGTCGACGCGTTCGGCCGCACGGCGCAACGCCAGCTCGCGCAGCGCCGTCAGGTTTTGCGGCTTGAAGAAATTCTCGACAGCGCGCGCGGCGGTGTCCTGCACATAGACCTTGCCCTCGGCGAGGCGCTTGAGCAATTCGTCGGGCGGAAAGTCGACGAGCACGACCTCGTCGGCCTTGTCGAACACATTGTCCGGAACGGTCTCCCGCACCCGCACCTTGCTGATCTTCTGCACGACGTCGTTGAGGCTTTCGAGGTGCTGGATGTTCAGCGTTGTCCACACGTTGATGCCGGCTTCAAGCAGCTCGTCGATGTCCTGCCAGCGTTTCGGATGGCGGCCGCCCGGAACGTTGGTATGGGCATATTCATCGACCAGCAGCAGATCCGGATGCCGCGCCAGCGCGGCGTCGAGATCGAACTCCTTCATGACCTGATTGCGGTAGATGACGGGCTTACGCTCGATGGCCGGAAAGCCTTCGATCAACTGTTCGGTTTCCCGCCGCCCATGAGTCTCAATTAGGCCGGCCACAACATCGCGACCGCCCGATTGCTCGGCGCGGGCGGAGGTTAGCATGGCGTAGGTTTTGCCGACGCCGGGAGCGGCGCCGAGAAATATCTTGAGATGCCCACGCCCCTCTTTTTTGGCGAGCGCGAGCAAGGCGTCAGGCGAGGCTCGTTGTGCTTTTTCGTCGCTTGCCATGACGATAGTTTATCGCCGCCCTTTGGAGAACACGATGGCTAACGCGATCGATGCCGCGGATCAGCAGACAGCCCGCTCCAAAGTGATTTGCGCGACGCGAACGAACGTCGTTGCATAGGCGGAGTCTCGGAGGATAGCCCTAACACCGTTTGAAATGCCGCTTTCAACCGCGCGTGGTGTATGCGTTCGAGATGGGCTTGCAGCAGCCGATCACGCTCAAGACTTGGCGGGCGCACAATATCCCCGCAAAACTCCGAGGTCGTCCGCGAGAAAAAACCTGGCGGCCTCGCGTGACCGTCTAAATCCCGCGCCCTTGCGACGGCGGCGAGTTGATCGAGCGGTCTGCGCGTGATCGCGAAATGCAGGATCAGGAGCAACCAGTCGTTGATCTTGTCTTCCTCTGGAGACAGAGCCGCCACGAGCATTTCCCCATAGCCTCACCGCGCCGCATCAAGCGCGAGGTTGAGCCTGAGAACATTCACCCGCGGCTCGCCGAGCACCCCGAAAAGGCGGCCTTCGATGTGCCTTTCGACCAGAGTGCGAACCCGCGCCTCGTCGAGACCGCGCGCCTTGGCGACGCGCGTCACCTGGAAAAGAGCCGACGCGGGGGAAATGTCGGGGTCCAGTCCGCTGCCTGATGTCGTCACCAGGTCGACCGGAACCGGGGCGGCCGGATTTTCGGCTTTGAGCTTGTCCACGTCGCCTTTGATTCGCTCGGCCAAGGCTTTGCTGGTCGGCCCGAGATTGGAGCCCATCGAATTGGCGGCGTTGTAGGGCGCATCGACGGTCTTGGTCGAATCTTTCGGATCGGGCGCGTTGGTCGCGGACGGGCGGCCATGGAAATACTTGTCGTCCGCGAAGACCTGTCCGATCAGCGCCGAGCCGATGACCTTGCCGTTCTTCTCGATCAGGCTGCCCTGCGCCTGCGTTGGGAAGATGGCGCCGGCAATGCCTGTGATGACCAGCGGGTAGATCAGGCCGGTGATGATCGTCAGCGCGACGACGAACACGATGGCCGGGCGGATTTCACGCAACATGTTTGCCTCCTAGGCGAGGTGCAACGCGGTGACGGCCAGGTCGATGAGCTTGATCCCGATGAACGGCATGATGACGCCGCCGAGCCCGTAGATCAGCAGGTTACGGCGCAACAGCGCGGCCGCGCCGATCGGACGGTACTTCACGCCTTTGAGCGCAAGCGGGATCAGCGCGACGATGATCAGCGCGTTGAAGACGATTGCCGACAGAATCGCGCTCTGCGGGGTTGCAAGCCGCATGACGTTGAGCACTTGCAGCTGCGGATAGAACGCGACGAACATCGCCGGGATGATGGCGAAATACTTCGCGACGTCATTGGCGATCGAGAACGTCGTCAGCGCGCCGCGCGTCATCAGGAGTTGCTTGCCGATCTCGACCACCTCGATCAATTTGGTCGGATCGGAATCGAGATCGACCATGTTGCCGGCCTCGCGCGCCGCTTGCGTGCCGGTCTGCATGGCGACACCGACATCGGCTTGTGCCAGCGCGGGCGCATCATTGGTGCCGTCGCCGCACATCGCGATCAGCCGGCCGTGAGCCTGCTCGGAGCGGATGTAGCGCAGCTTGTCCTCGGGCGTCGCCTCGGCGATGAAATCGTCAACGCCGGCTTCCGAGGCGATCGACGCAGCCGTCACGGGGTTGTCGCCGGTGATCATCACCGTCTTGATGCCCATGCGGCGCAACGCGCCGAAGCGATCCTTGACGTCCGGCTTCACGACGTCCTTAAGGTGAATGACTCCGAGCAATCGGCCATTGTCGGCCAGGCCAAGCGGCGTGCCGCCGGAGCGCGCAATCCTGTCCACCGCCGCGCGGAATGCCGGCGGCTCGCTGACATTCTGACCGGATTGCTCGCGGGCAAACTTGAGAATCGAGTCGATCGCGCCCTTGCGCAATTTGCGGCCGCCGATGTCCACGCCCGAGAGGCGTGTGGTGGCCGAAAACGGGATGAATTCGGCGCCCTTCGCGCCAACTTGGCCGCGAACGCTGTATTTTTCCTGCGCCATCGCGATGATGGAGCGGCCCTCGGCTGTCTCATCCGCGTCGCTGGCGAGCAGCGCGGCTTCGGCGGCCTCCTTTTCGGTAACACCCGGCACCGGGATCAGCTCGGTGGCAAGACGATTGCCGAATGTCACCGTCCCGGTCTTGTCGAGCAGAAGCGTATCGACGTCGCCGGCGGCTTCCACTGCGCGCCCGGACACAGCGAGCACGTTGAAGCGTACTAGCCTGTCCATCCCGGCGATGCCGATGGCGGACAGCAGCGCGCCGATCGTGGTCGGGATCAGTGTCACGAACAGCGCCACCAGGACGACCACCGAAATCGTGCCGCCGGCATAAGCCGCATAGCTCGGGATTGTCGCGGCGGCGAACACGAAGATGATGGTCAGGCCGACCAGCAGGATATTGAGCGCGATCTCGTTCGGCGTCTTCTGCCGCTCGGCGCCTTCGACCAGCTTGATCATGCGGTCGAGAAACGAGGAGCCGGGCGACGACGTGATCTTGATCACGATGCGATCCGAGATGACGGTGGTACCGCCGGTCACTGCGGATCGGTCGCCGCCAGATTCGCGGATCACGGGGGCGGACTCGCCTGTCACTGCCGCTTCGTTGACCGAGGCAATGCCCTCGATCACCTCGCCGTCACCCGGGATGATGTCGCCCGCCTCGCACACCACGAGATCGCCGGCCTCGAGGCGGTCGGCGGAGACGCCTTCGTAAACCTCATGGTTGTTCGGCATCAGGATCCGCTTGGCGCGCGTCTCGGTGCGCGTCCGGCGCAACGTGTCGGCCTGCGCCTTGCCGCGGCCTTCCGCCACCGCCTCGGCGAAATTGGCAAACAACACCGTAAACCACAGCCAGATCACGATCTGCAGCTCGAAAACGATATTGCCGGCGTGGACCGCGATGTCGCGCAACAAAAGCACGGTGGTGAGCAAGGTCACCATCTCAAGCACGAACATGACCGGATTCTTTGCGAGGGTCTTCGGGTTGAGCTTGACGAAAGCCTGACCGATCGCAGGGCCGATAATGGCCGGGTCGAGCAAGGTCGCGACCGGCATACGTTTGCGTAGTTTTGAGGTTTCCATGGCGAAGCTCCGAATGCCGCTCAGAACACCGTGCCGGCCTGCATCGCGAGATGCTCGACGATCGGGCCCAGCGCGAGCGCGGGAAAGAAGGTGAGACCGCCTATGATCAGGATGACGCCGACCAGGAGGCCGACGAACAGCGCGCCGGTGGTCGGGAAAGTGCCGTGCGATGCAGGCACCGATTTCTTGGCGGCGAGTGTGCCGGCAATCGCCATCGCCGGCACGATCATCCAGAAGCGGCCGATGAACATCGCGACCGCGCCGGTGGTGTTGTAAAACAGCGTGTTGCCGGTAAGGCCCGCGAAGGCAGAACCGTTATTGCCGGTCTGCGAACTGTAGGCGTAGAGCACTTCGCTGAAGCCGTGCGGACCGGAATTGGCCATCGAGGCGACCGCCGGCGGATAGACCACGGCAACAGCCGTCCAGCCGAGGATCATCAGCGGCAGGATGAGGATGGCGAGCATCGCCATCTTCACTTCCTTGGCCTCGATCTTCTTGCCGACATATTCCGGCGTGCGGCCGACCATGAGGCCGGCGACGAACACGGTGAGGATAACAAACAGCAACATGCCGTAGAGGCCGGCGCCGACACCGCCGACGACGATCTCGCCGAGCTCCATGTTGATAAGCGGGATCATTCCGCCGAGCGCGGTGAAGGAATCGTGCATGGCGTTGACCGCCCCGCAGGACGCGGCAGTTGTAACAACAGCGAACAGCGCCGAGGCGACGATGCCGAAACGGACCTCCTTGCCCTCCATGTTGCCGCCGGTGATGCCGAGCGCATCGAGCATCTGCGTGCCGTTGGCTTCCGCCCAGTAGGCGACCAGCACGCCGGTGATAAACAGCACGCCCATCGCGGCGAGGATCGCCCAGCCCTGGCGCTGGTTGCCGACCATGCGGCCGAACACATTGGTCAACGCGGCGCCGAGGACGAAGATCGACAGCATTTGAACGAAGTTGGAGAGCGCCGTCGGGTTCTCGAACGGATGCGCGGCGTTGGCATTGAAGAAGCCGCCGCCATTGGTGCCGAGCATCTTGATGGCGACCTGCGAGGCGACCGGGCCGACAGCGATCGTCTGCCTCGCGCCCTCAAGCGTCGTGGCGTCCACGTAAGCGCCGAGCGTTTGCGGCATGCCCTGCCAGACCAGGAAGAGCGCATAAGGGATGCAGATCGGAATCAGCACATAAAGCGTGCAACGGGTGATATCGACCCAGAAATTGCCGATCGTCTTCATCGAGGCGCGGGCGAAGCCGCGAATCAGCGCAACGGCAAGCACGATACCGGTCGCGGCAGACAGGAAGTTCTGGTGCGTCAGCCCGAGCATCTGCACGAGGTATGACAGCGTGCTTTCGCCGCCGTAGTTCTGCCAGTTGGTATTGGTGATGAAGCTGATCGCGGTGTTGAACGACAGGTCGGGCGCGACGGCGGACTGCTCCTGCGGATTGAGCGGCAACAAGGCCTGCAGGCGCAGCAATGCATAGAGAATGGCAAACCCGCCGATATGAAACAACAGCATCGCGATCGTGTAGGTCAGCCAATGCTGCTCGCCCTGCGGATCGACGCCCCCGACGCGATAGAGCGCGTTCTCGACAGGCCGCAAGACCGGCGAGAGAAAATTGGCCTCGCCGGCGAACACTCGCGTCATGTAGCCGCCGAGCAAGGGAGTAACGGCGACCAGGACCGCGCAGTAAAGGGCGATCTGGACCCAACCGATAATTGTCATGGCGCGCTCCTAGAACTTCTCGGGGGTAAGCAGCGCGTAGACGAGGTAGATCGTCAGACCCGCAGCGAAGAGCGCGGCAAGCGAATAATCGAAAATCATCGCGTCCTCCTCACAGCCGCTCGCAGGCGTAGGCGTAAGCGATCGTCGCCAGGAACAGCACAAGGGTGAGCGCGGAAAAAACGAGGTCAAACATTGCCGCCTCCCGTTGGTCGCGGGATGCAAATAGGCCTCGCAAAGTAAAGGCGCGATACGAATCGCGCTTGCGGTACATCAAGAAGAAATAAAGAAGGCGGCGGCTGAGCCGGCTTTATACGGCCCTTATGAAGGACCGCTCATTTCCCAATGGATCGCTTGCAGGGGCGAGGCCACATTCGGGGCATGAAAACGAATGCGTCATTGAGAAAGGCGAGTGCCATGTTCGCCATGAGCATATTGAGCCACCTGCAAAAAGCTCTCGACCGCTGGGTCGCCGCCCGCGCGGCGCGCGAAGTGCCGGAGTGGAAGATGCGCGCCGTGCAGGCGCAGATCGCGCGCCATGCCGAGCGAGGAAAAATCGCGCGGAAATTCTAAATCACAATCCGAAAGAAAAATGGCGCGCCCGAAGAGATTCGAACTCCTGACCCCCAGATTCGTAGCCGTTCCAGGAAGTTTTTGGAAATGCTTTCCGATTCAGATACTTGGGGCCTAAGCCCTTGAACTGATTTTTAGTTTCGGCCGCATTCGCCGGCATCAACCGATTTCTGACCGCATTGGCCGAGCCACGAAATCATTTCGGCGGGCGACATATACGCGACCAATGTGCCACGTTACGAATGAGACGCCGAACCCTTGTCAAACGTGTTCCGCCTGTTTCCGCGCCTTTGGTCGCGGCTTTATTCAGTGCATCGAGCACTTATTGATTTCGTGCAGCATCGCGCTGGCTTTGCGAACGGGCGGACGGGCTCGCACCGCGTCCAACCATCGCCGGCAATTAGGATGCGTACCTCTCGCGATGTCCAGCAGGCGGCGGCTCGTTGCCACCCATGGATAGGCGGCGATGTCGGCTATGCTGTACTCGGCACCGCCGAGATATTTAGTCTCGCGTAGGCGCGCTTCCAATACGTGCCCCAAACGGCGACCCTCATCGCCAAAACGCCTGGCGGCATACGGTTCCGCATTCCGGCGAGCATCGAAGTGCCATGCCTGTCCCAGCATTGGCCCAAGCCCCGCCATTTGCCAGAAGAGCCATTGCTCGACTTCAGACCGGCGGCGCTCGTCAGTCGGGTATAACATTCTGGTCTTCCGGCCGAGATATTGCAGGATTGCGCCAGATTCGAAGATTGAGATCGGCGCGCCGCCGGGACCGTCGGCGTCGATGACAACGGGTACCTTGTTGTTCGGATTCAGCGCCAAGAACTCGGGCGTAAATTGGTGGCGCGCATCAAGGTCGATGGGGATCACGCGATACGGCAGTCCCATCTCCACAAGAGCAATGGCGACCTTGAGGTTGTTTGGCGTGTCAGCCGCATAGAAAAGAAGGGGGGCCATATCAGGCCCCCACTTCATGATCGTCGGCTTCATCATACCCGGGCGCAGTCGCGACGATCAAGCGAAGCGGCTCGGGCCCGGGATTCTTAATGGCGTGGACTACCCCCGGCTTGATGCTGATGACGTCGCCTTCGGTGACGGAGAAGCCCTCGCCGTCCAAATACATCTCGCCCTGCCCTTCGATGATGGCGTAAACCTCCTCAGTTTTCTCGTGCCAGTGCGCGGGCGAAATCGCTCCGATGTCTACTTCAACCCACGCTACGCCCATACTAGCTAGGCCCGTTGCCGGCCCGGCCAGTTCGACGACGACGCCGTAGCGCGGGTCTCGCAGGTGCATGGCTTGGGAAAATCTTCGCACAGCGTTTGCCATCTTAAACCTCCGTGTCGGTGTGCAGCGCGACGAAGAGTTCGTCGAGTTGGTGGCGCTCAACGATAGAGTCGAAGACATCGAGGTAGCCGGTACGGCCGGCGTACTGGCCGAGCGCGAGTTCGATGGATCCCGCAAGGATGGTCCCCATGACGAGGTCGAACACCGCCGGTTCCGGCGGGGCCAAATGCGAAAAATTCACCGGCTCGCCGTCATTCAGCAGGATCACGCTCTTGCCGCGCGGTCGCAGGCTGTAGATCGTGCCGTGGGGCAGGCCGGCAATCACGTTGGCCGGGCTCGGCCGGAAAGGCTCGGCCTTTTCAGCAAGATATCCCAGCAAGGCCACAGGAAACTCCGTCCGCTCGGAGCCTGTCGAGGCGAGGACGACGCCGTCCTTCAGCGCGCTGATGTCTGAACCGCGCAGGGTGCACTCGCCCGTGCAGCCGACAACGAGATCACGCCCGGTGACTGCTTCCCGCGCCGATCCAGCGACCTTAAACCGCGCAAATGCCCGGAGACGAAAGTCACGCGGCTCGTTACAGTCATAGGTCACGATGTCCCGGACCTTAGGGGCCAACGCCTCGGCGATGCGCGCGCCGATGGTGCCGGCCGCGCCGATGACCGCGACGCTCATCGACCCCAACTGTGCGTGCCCTGCCAGCAGCCGCTCGATGCTCTCCGTCGCAGCCCGCGCCACGTGGTCAGGCTCGAAGCGCTGCTTGAACGTGCTCTGGGGCAGAGCGAGATACGGCTTGCGAAGCTTGGCGATGGCAGCTCGGCAGCGGCGGATGCCTTTCGTGGTTTGCTCGATAGCACCGATCAAGCGCGGGTGGTTGCAAACGTGCGGCATGACGTGGCCGCCGTCCTCGATCACCATGAAGCGCTTGTCACCAAGCCGCGCGAGAAATACCGATATGGCCAGACCGATGTCCGTCACCGACACGACGGTCACGCCGAGCTCGCGCAAGACGACCCTCACGACGTCGCCCTCTGGGTAGTTGTAGACCTTGGCGATGATCAGGAGGTCCTGCGGATCGGCGCCGAGGCTAATCCACGCCTTCACCATCGCCACGAGGGTCGGACGCAGATGCAGAAGCGCAACGATCCCCAACTCCTTGCAGGGCCGCCTAGCCTGAAAGTCGCGATTGGCGCCGACCGCAGCGATTACCGGCAGCGGATTCGGCGGTTCGATCTCGACGGGGCGAACATCGGCGGGGTTCGGAACGAGCATCGGCGATGCCATGCTCGTCGGCGTCTTGGTCGGTTGTGTCATTGG
>DASZVZ010000050.1:0-3445 GCA_035546875.1 Pseudolabrys sp. | reverse complement strand
CCCACTACCACGGCGCCGGCGATGATGCTGTAGAAGCCGACGGCATCCGGCGCTTTCGCTTCCAGCGTGGCGTGCCAGCCGAACGCTTCGGAAACGCAATAGGCCGCCGAGCCGGCCAGCACCGGGATTGCCAGCAATCCGGTGCCGATGATGCCGAGCGCAAACAAAACGAAGGTCAATTCGCCGGCGAGCGGGCGCAGCGCCTCGGCCGCCTGAGCGGCACTGCGGATGTCGGTCACGCCGCTGGTGTTGAGCACAGACGCCGTGGTCAGAATGATGAAGAAGGCGATGAGGTTGGAAAACACCATGCCGACGGTCGTATCCAGCGCGATCCGCTCCATCTCGGAATCGCCGCCGCGCGTCAGCTCCTTCAACGGCCGCCGCGTTCTCTTCTTCTTCATCTCCTCGACTTCCTGCGAGGCTTGCCAGAAGAAGAGATAGGGACTGATCGTCGTGCCAAGCACGGCGACGACCATGATCAGATAATTGCGAGTGATCGAAGCGTTTGGAAAAACCGCGCTGGCGAACGCTTCGCCCCAGGGAATGTGAACCGTGAATGCGGTGGCCACGTAGAGAAACAGCACCAGGGTGAGAAACTTCAAGGCGGGCGCATAGCGCCGATACCGCACGAACACCTGCAAGAGCACCGACGTCGCCGCGAAAATCAGAGCATGCTCGTGGCTAAGACCGCCGATCACGAGCGAGAGCGCCTCGCCCATCGCGGCGAGATCCGCCGCGATGTTGAACGTATTGGCGATGACAAGAAGCGCCACGACGGAGATGACCAGCCAGCGCGGCGCGAAATCCTTCACATTGGCGATGATGCCTTTTCCCGTCACGCGGCCGATTTGCGCGCTGACGAGCTGAATGGCGATCATGAACGGCGTGGTCAGAAACACCGTCCACAGCAGGCCATAGCCGAATTGCGCTCCGGCCTGGGAATAGGTCGCGATGCCGGAGGGGTCGTCGTCGGCGGCGCCGGTGACCAATCCGGGCCCAAGCAGCCGCAAGAATAAATTCGACCGCTTCCTGGTTGTTTTGTTCAGTACAGGGCCGACGTCGTTCATGGCGCCAGTTCGACCAAAGCCGCGCGAATTGCAAGATTTTTTGTCCTGGATCGCGCGGCGTAAACAGGCCGTAACTATTTCACAGCGCGCGCGAGCTCGCCGAAGATTTCGTCGTTGTGCTGGCCGAGCATCGGCGGCGGCGAATCGATGCGCGGCCCGCCGTGTGCAAACGTGAAAGCCGCAAGCGGCACGCCGAACCCCCCCTCGATTCCGGGCGCGCCGGCGTGACGATGAATGATGCCGCGCGTCGCGAGTTGCGGATCGGCGACAGCCTCGCCCATGGTGCGCACGCGCGCGGCCGGCACGTGATTGGCTTGCAGGAATTGCTCCCATTCGGCGGCGGTGCGCGTGAGCATGATCTCCTCGAGCACCGCGATTTCGCGCGCGTGATCGGCGTCGCGCTCGTCGTTGGTTTTCTTGATCATGTCGGGACGGCCAAGCAGCGTCCACAACCGGCGCTGCTGGCGCAAGTTGCTCGCGCCCAGCATCACCAGCCCGTCCCTGGTCGCGAAGGCGCCGTTGGTCGCGTGCGGATGGCGATTGCCGTTGGGCTTCGGGTGCGCGCCGTTGCGCAAGTAGCCGGTGAGGTGCGAGCTCATCAGGATCATGGCGACATCGAGCATCGCCATGTCGATGCGCTGGCCCTTGCCGGTGCGCTCGCGCTGGAACAGCGCCGCGGACAACGCGAAAGCGCCGGTCATGCCGGTCGCGTAGTCGACGGCGGGCGAGCCGAACTTGATCGGGTTGACTTCTTTGGTGCCGGTCATCGCCATGATGCCGGAGGTGGCCTGGATCACGTGGTCGTAAGCGGTTTGGCCGCCGCGCGGACCTTTCTGGCCGAAGGCCGAGAACGACGCGTAGATCAGGCGCGGATTGAGCGCCGAGAGCGCTTCGTAACCGAGACCGAGCGCCTCGAACGCGCCGGGGCGGTAGTTCTCGACGAAGATGTCGGCGGTCGCGACCAGCTTCTTCAAAATCGCGCGGTCTTTTTCCTGCTTCAGGTCGAGCGTGATCGAGCGTTTGTTGGAGCCCTGCGTCAGGAATGCGGTGCCCATGTTGCGGCGGTTGAGCTCCTTGTCGCTGCCGGCGCCGCGGCTCTGGTCCGGTTCGTCGGGATGCTCGACCTTGATGACGTCGGCGCCCAGCACCGCGAGCTGGTAGGCGGCGAACGGCCCGGCCAGCACATGGGTGACGTCGATCACCCGGATTCCCTCGAACGGTCGCGTCATCGCGCTCTCCTCAAAGCCGCCGGCACTCACGCCGGCCGAAGTATCGGCTCAAGTCCGTTCGCTTTGAAGAGGGCCGTGGCGGCAGGCGCCGTCAGCGTCGCGATGAAGGCCTCGGCGGCCTCGCGGTTACCGGAGGCGGCGCTCACGCCCGCCGCGAACACCGTGTATTGCTGCAGCTCCGGCGGAAACGGGCCGACGAATTGCGCGCCCCGCACCGGCAGGAGCTCGCTGATCTGCTGCACCGCCATTTCCGCCTCGCCGCGCGCGACGAGTTCGGCGACGCGGCCGCTCGGCCCGAGCTTGAGCTTGTTGCGCATTTGGCCGGTGATGCCGAGGCGATCGAGGATCTTCTCGAAATGCTGGCCGCTCGCGCCTTCGGTCGAGCGCACGACGGATCGCGCGGCGAGCAGCGCTTCCTTGAAATCCTCGACGGTGCCGATGTAGGGCGTGCGTGCGCCCTTGCGCACCGAAACACCGAGACCCGAGCGGCCGATATCGACGCACGTCTCGGGGATGATCTTGCCTTGCCGCGCCACGTCGTTGATCGCCATGCGCGTGATGATGGCGACGTCGAATGCGGCGCCGCCGTCGATGTATCGCCTGATCGCATTGCTCGGATCGTACCGGCACGAGAGTTTGTAGCCGCTCGTCTTCTCGAACTGCGGTCCGAGCTTGGCGAGCACTTCAAAGACGGCGTGCGTACTGAGAACTTCGATGGTGGATGGGACGGCGCTCACGGAGATTTACAGTCGCTCAACTTTGGGTCACCAGGCCTGATGCATGCGGTCCGGACGAAATGATGGACGTCGCCCCGCCTGATCGTTTGATCCCGGCACCGCAACCTTTGTTCAAGACTAGCAGCAATCGTGCGCCAGGCGCCATCGCGCGGGGCGTGCAATTCGCGCGCCGGAAGCGCTGTGGACCGCGTAGGAACCAAATCTGCGAACCCAGCGTTGGAACCCGGACCCATGCTGGAGGAGGCAAGGATGCGGCTACTTCTATTTATCATCGTGATCATTCTTCTGCTCGGCGCGTTGCCGACCTGGCCGTACAGCGCCGGATGGGGCTATTACCCCTCGGGCGGCCTCGGCGTTGTGCTCATCATTTTGCTGATCTTGCTGCTGCTCGGCCGGATCTAGCCGACACACA
>DASZVZ010000049.1:0-10569 GCA_035546875.1 Pseudolabrys sp. | reverse complement strand
CACCGTCCTCGCCGACGCCACGGCGACGCTCGACCGGCTCGGCGTCGCGCACGCGATCAGCGAGGCGCGCATGCGCTCGCAGACCGAGCAGTTGCGCGAGGCGCTGATCGGCTCGGTCAGCCACGAACTGCGCACGCCGCTTGCCTCGATCCTCGGCGCGGCGACCGTGCTCAGCGCCGCCCCCGCGCTCGACGGCGAGAAGAAGCTCAAGGCGCTGGCGCACGACGTGCGAGACGAAGCCGAGCGCCTCAATCACGACATCCAGAATCTTCTCGATGCCACGCGCATCAGCAGCGACGGCATCAACCCGCACGCCGAATGGGCCGATCCCAACGACATCATTCATTCCGCCATCGAACGCTGCCGGCGCCGCATTGGCGAGCGCCGCGTCGTACTCGACATCCCGCACGATCTTCCGCTGGTGCATGTCGATCCGGTGCTGGTGCAGCAGGCCTTGGTGCAGATATTCGACAACGCCGCGAAGTACTCTTCACCGGACTCGAAGATAACCGTCTCGGCGCGGGCGGAAGACGAACGCATGAGCATCACCATCACCGACCAGGGCACCGGTCTCACCGAGACGGAAAAGAAGCAGATGTGGGGCCGCTTCGTGCGCGGTGAGCGTCATGCCGCCACCACCAGCGGCTCCGGCCTCGGACTGTGGATTGCCAGCGCGTTCGTTGCCGCGAACGGCGGCAAGATAAACGCGGTCAGCGCCGGCGCCGGTTTCGGCACCGCCGTTTCGATTGAACTTCCGGTGACGCAAGCGGCCGTCCCCCATATGGAAAGCGACGCAGATGAGTGAACCGTCACACATCGTCCTCATCGTCGACGATGAGGTCCAGATCCGGCGCTTCCTGCGCACCGGCTTCGAGCTCAACGGATTCACGGTGCACGAAGCGGGCACCGGCGCCGAAGCGATCCGCTCTGCGACCTTGCAGCCGATCGATCTCGTCATCATCGACCTCGGCTTGCCCGACATGGACGGCGCCGAAGTTGTCGAGCGCATCCGTTCCTGGTCGAGCGTGCCGATCATCGTGCTTTCGGTGCGTTCGAGCGAGGCGCAGAAGGTGCACCTGCTCGAGCTCGGCGCCGACGACTACATCGTCAAGCCGTTCGGCATGGCCGAGCTGCTCGCGCGCGTGCGCGTCGCGCTGCGCCGGCAAATGCGCGCGGCAAGCGGCGAGCCCACCGTCAGGGTCGGGCCGCTCACCATCGACCTTGCCGCCCGCGCGGTAACGCTCAACGACCAGCGGCTGACGCTCACGCCGAAGGAATATCGACTCCTGCAAGTGCTGGCGCAGCACGCCGGCAACGTGGTCACGCACCAGCATCTCCTGAAAGAGGTCTGGGGCTCGATCCACATCAACGACACGCACTACCTGCGCATCTTCATGCGCAAGCTGCGGCAGAAGATCGAGCCGAAACCGGATTCGCCGCGCATCCTCGTGACCGAACTCGGCGTCGGCTACCGGCTGACGCAGGCGGGCACTGAGGCCGAAACTGCTTCCTGGAGCGGCGTCTCGGCGGAAGCCTCGGCCGCCAAAAGCGACTGAGCGGCCGCCGCTTCCGGCCCGGTTTTCTTGACAGGCCGGGCTTTTGCCCTTCATAAGCATGGCGCACGCGGACCTTCGGGTCCGCGCGGTTTTTTGATGGGCGTTAAGCCCTTAAAAACACTGAAAAAACCGACTGGAAGAAGCCGGTCCGGAGCAATCCGAGCACCGGAACACGAACACCAAGGGAAGAAAGATGTTCGCAGTCATCAAAACCGGCGGCAAGCAGTACCGGGTCGCCGCCGAGGACATTATCCGGGTGGACCGCGTTAACGGTCAGCCCGGCGAGATCGTTGAATTCGGCGAGGTGCTGGTCGTGGGCGGTGACAGCCCGCAGGTCGGAACCCCGACGGTCGCGGGCGCAACGGTTGCCGGCGAGGTGCTCCAGCACACGCGCGGCGACAAGGTGATCGCCTTCAAGAAGCGGCGGCGCAAGAATTCGCGCCGCAAGCGCGGCTATCGTCACGAGTTCTCTGTGATCCGCATCACAGAAATTCTCACCGGCGGTGCTAAGCCTTCCAAGGAGGCCAAGCCGAGGCCGAGGAAGGAGCCAAAGCCGAAAGCGGAAGGCGAAGCCGCGGAGGCCAAGCCAGCCAAGTCGAAGCCGAAGAAGCCGGCCGCAAAAAAGCCGGCAAAAGCGGCGACAAAAGGTAAGAAGAAGTGAGATGATTCCTTCACGGAATCGGTGTATGTAACCGGCGACGAATTCGAGAGGCCAGTATGGCGCACAAGAAAGCAGGCGGATCTTCACGTAACGGCCGCGATTCCGCGGGCCGCCGCCTTGGCTTGAAAAATTATGGCGGTGAGATCGTGGTCGCCGGCAACATTCTTGCGCGTCAGCGCGGCACCAAATGGCACGCCGGCCGCAACGTCGGCATCGGCAAGGATCACACGCTGTTCGCGCTTATCGATGGAAAGGTTCAGTTCGCTACGAAAACTAAAGGCCGCACCTACGTGTCTGTCGTACCGATGACGGAGGCAGCGGCCGAGTAAAACGGTAGACCAAATTCGAGGTCTGCCGGCATTCAGTCAAACCGGCAGGGCTCAGTGGGCTCTGAGAAGGGGAGACGGGATGCCGGCTCCCCTTCTCGCTTTTTAACCTGGAGCCTGAGCCATGACACTGCTGGAGCAAATACCAAGAGAGAGCTTCTTCGAAGGAAGTATTCCCGTCCTCGAGACGAAGCGGCTTGTTCTGCGCGCGCCGACGCTTGAGGACGTGAAAACGGTGACGCTTCTCGCCAACGACAGGCGCATCGCCGAGAACACCGCGCGCATCCCGCATCCGTACACGATGGCCGACGCCGAGAACTTCATCGGCAACGCCAACCGTGGCGGCGGCGAGGTCGTTTTCCTCGTCACGCTGCGCGACGGCACCGTCATCGGCGCCTGCGGCATCACCACGCTCGAGGATCAGCCCGAGCTCGGCTACTGGCTGGGCGTTCCCTATTGGGGCAAGGGCTACGCCACCGAGGGCATGCACGCGTTGATCGACTACGCGTTCACCGACCTCGACCACGAGGCGCTCAACGCCGGCGCGCGCGTCACCAACCCGGCCTCGCGCCGCGTGCTGGAGAAGTGCGGCTTCCAGTGGACGGGCGTCGGCCTCTATCGCATCCGCGCCATCAAGTCGTCGGCGCCGATCGACCGCTTCCGGCTGGAGCGCGGCATCTGGTCCGCGATCAAGGGCTGGGGCCGGCTCAAGAAGGTGATGTGATGCAGCGCCAGCTCGTTTCGTCCGGCTCGCCGTTCGAACCGACTATCGGCTTCTCGCGCGCAGTGCGCGTGGGCCCGCATATCGTCGTCTCCGGGACAGCGCCGATTGCCGCAACAGGCGGCACGGCCTGCCCCGGAGACCTCTATGGTCAGACCAAACGCTGCCTTGAGATCATCGAGAAAGCCGTCAACGAAGCCGGCGGCAAACGCGAGCACATCGTGCGCACGCGCATGTTTTTAAAAGACATGGATGGCTGGGAAGCAGCCGGCCGCGCGCACGGCGAATTCTTCAGGGACATCCGCCCCGCCGCCACCATGATCCAGATCGTGCAGGCGATCGACCCGTCCTGGCTGATCGAGATCGAGGCCGACGCCATCGTTGCCTGACGGCGACCCGGGCATCCGCCCGCTGGCGCTTGCCGCCGAGTTGCGTAAAATTGGGCCGACGGAACGTCCAGGGAGGACGCCATGGCCTATACCCTCGATCAATTCATCGCCGACTGCCGCGCCAGCCTCTCGCGCGATCCCGGTCCCGCCGGCCGCGAGGAAGTGCGCGTCAACCTCGAGAAGCTTCTCGCCAATCCGGAATTCATCGCCCAATACGCCGGCGACGACCAGCCGAAGGGCGTCAAGGTCCTGTACGAAGACCCCAATCTCGGCTTTCAGGTTCTCGCCCACATCATGGACAAGGCGCGCGTTTCGCCGCCGCATGACCACGGCGCGTCCTGGGCAATCTACGGCCAGGCCACCCAATACACCGACATGATCGAATGGGATCGCGAGGACAACGGCGCAGATCCCAAGCACGCCAAGCTGAAGCCGGCGCAGAAATATCGTCTGACGCCCGGCAAGGCCGGTATCTACCAGGACGGCCGAATCCACTCGATCGACTACCCCGATTCCGCGCGCTTCATCCGCGTCACCGGCACCGATCTCGACAAGATCCCGCGCATCAAGGTCGATATGAAGACCGGCGAAGTCGCACAGATGTACACGGGCTCGAGATCGTAATCCCGCATTCGCGGCCCACCGACATGCTCCGACCGGTCAGTCCTGCCACCGTCAAGACCATGCTCGGCGATGGCGGCGAACTCGCGCTGATCGACGTGCGCGAGGAACTGATCTTCTCGCGCAATCACCTCCTGTGGGCGCGCTCGGTGCCGCTGAGCCGGCTCGAATTGCGTTTCGCGCAACTGGTGCCGCGGCGCGCGACCCGCATCGTGCTCTGCGACGACAATGACGGCCTCAGCGACCGCGCCGCCGTCATCCTCGCGCGCGCCGGCTATACCGACATTTCGTATCTCGACGGCGGTACCGCCGCCTGGGCGAAAGCCGGCTACGAGCTGTTTTCCGGCGTCCACGTGCCGAGCAAGGCATTCGGCGAATTCATCGAGCACGCAAACGAGACGCCCAGCATCAGCGCCGATGAGCTGAACGAACTGCAACGCGCGGGCACGAACATGGTCGTGCTCGACAGCCGGCCGTTCGACGAATATTCGCGCATCTCGATTCCCGGCGGCATCAACGTGCCGGGCGCCGAGCTCGTGCTGCGCGTGCACGACATCGCGCCTTCGCCCGATACGCTCATCGTGGTCAACTGCGCCGGCCGCACGCGCAGCATCATCGGCGCGCAATCGCTCATCAATGCCGGCGTGCCGAACAGGGTGGTGGCGCTGCGCAACGGCACCATGGGCTGGCACCTCGCCGGGCTCACCTGCGACAAGGGCAAGGACAAGTGCGCTCCCAACGTGACCAGCGGCGGGCTTGCCTGGGCCAAATCGAAGACCGCCGACGTCGCTCGCCGCTTCGGTATCGTCCGCATCGATCGCACCACGCTCGACAAATGGCGCAACGACAAGACGCGCACGCTCTATATCCT
Organism: Pseudolabrys sp.; assembly: GCA_035546875.1. Lineage (GTDB taxonomy): Bacteria > Pseudomonadota > Alphaproteobacteria > Rhizobiales > Xanthobacteraceae > Pseudolabrys. Next base: position 5,424 of record DASZVZ010000049.1, on the reverse strand, counting down.
CGACGTGCGCGACCCGGCCGAATACGAAGCGGGGCATGTCGCGGGCGCCCTCTCCGCACCCGGCGGCCAGCTCGTCCAGGCGACCGATCTTTACGCCGGCACGCTCGGTGCGCGCCTAGTCCTGTGCGACGACAAGGAAGCGCGCGCGGTGATGACCGCCTCGTGGCTCAAGCAGATGGGCTGGCGCGAAGTCGCGATCTTCACCGAGGCCGGCACGGAGAAAGGCATCACGCCGCCCGAAATCCTCGGCACGCCGCCGGAAGCCGCTGCGGTCGATTGCTCCGCGGCCATCGCGATCGACGACGTCACCGTGATCGATCTTTCGCTCAGCCCGAATTATCGCAAGGGTCACATTCCCGGTGCGTGGTTTGCCATCCGCTCGCGGCTCGACAAGGCGATGGCGAAGATTCCGCAGCGCGGCACCTTCGTGCTCACCTCGGAAGACGGCGTGCTCGCGGGCCTCGCGGTCGCCGAAGCGCAGGCGCTGACCGGGTGCCCGGTGCACTGGCTGCGCGGCGGCAACGCGGCCTGGGCCGCCGCCGGATTTCCGCTGTCGACCGCCGAGAAGATGGCGGACGAGCCGCTCGACGCGTGGCTCAAGCCCTACGAGCGCAAGGGCGATCCGAAGGACGCGATGAACGAATATCTGTCCTGGGAGATCGACCTGCTCCAGCGCATCGAACGCGACGGCACCTGCAATTTCACGGCCGCCTAAGGCGGATCGGAATAACTCAGCGGCCTCGCCCGTGCATGCTCGCGCACGAAGATGTAGATGCCCGCGCCGATGATGATCGCCGCGCCGATCAGCATCGGATAGCTCGGCACGTCCTTGAAGAAGATGTAGCCGAGCACGATCGCCCATACGATCGTCGTGTACTGGTAGGGCACGACGACGGACGCCGGCGCGAGCTTGAGCGCGCGGTTGATGCAGAAGTGCGCGAAGGTCGCGACCACGCCGAGCAGCACCAAAAGCGCGCCGTCGAACCAGCTCAGCTTGACCCAGGTGAAAGGCGCGAGCACCAGCCCGAACAGAAGCGCGGCCACGGTCTGCGCCGTGATCAGCACGATGTCCGGCGTGCCGCGCACCAGCCGCGTCGACACCATCGACAGCGAGAAAGTGAAGCTGCCCGCGATCGCGACCAGCGCGCCGGGCCGCAGCGCCGCCCCGCTCGGATCGAGCGCGATCACGACGCCGGCAAAGCCGGCCAGCACCGCGAGCCAGCGCCGCCAGCCGACTTTCTCGCCGAGCAGCAAGGGCGACATCGCCGTGACGTAGATCGGGCCCGCGAGATAGAACGTCATCACGTCGGCAAGCGACATATAGAACAGCGCCCAATAGAACGCGGCGACCTCGATGGTCGCGAATGCCGGCCGCAGCAGCCATTGCACCAGCGGCCGCGGCGCATCCCGGAACGCGCCCCACCCTTTCCGCCGGATGAAGGGCGACAGCATCGCGAGCCCGGCGATGCTGCGCACGACCAGGATCTGCCCGATCGACACCGTCGCGATGAGGAACTTGCCCATCGCGTCGTTGAGCGCGAAGAAGAAGATGCCGGTCAGCATCAGTCCGATGCCGGCAAGGACGGTACCGCGCGGGGGATGAGAATTCATTGCGCCGAACGGTATATACGCGCGCGCGGCGGCGGCAAACGCGCGAGGCCGGCGAAACCGGACTTACTGGCGGAAAGCCGCTTCGAACTTTTCGCCGAACTCCGATAATTCGTCGGCGTTAAGGTCGCTCACCGCCCACAAATTGATTCCGTTCTCGCTCCAGCGCCGCACATTGAAGCCCTGCAGGCTCTCCATGACGGCCGCGCGCGGCGAGGATCCGGGCGCGGGCGCGCAGAACAGGTTGATGACGTGCACCCGGCGCCGGTAGACGATGACGGCGGCCGGCTTGGCGTCGACATAATCGAGCCGCCCGCCGATCAGCGTGAAGCCTTGCGCCGTCAGGTCGACGACCGGCGGCGCGACATCGAGACGGCCGTTGAACCACGGCTTCACGGTGTGCTGGTCGCTCGAGGCGACGTCGATCAGATGCTGGCCTTGCAGCGAGCGCAGATGCGCCGACACGACCTCGCCGAGAACGCGGCGCTGATCGTCCTCCCGCATGACGACCGTGAGGAGCCCGCTCGCCGCCAGCGCCGTGGCCACCGCGCCGATCGAAAAGCCCTTGAGCACGGCGCGCCGGTTGGTCCCGCTCGTGCCCCGCGCGGGCAATTTTCCCTCGATCCTGGCGCGCAGGTTCGCCGGCGCGCCGTACGACAGGTCCGCCGCGCGCATCTTCGTGCGCATGTCCTGAACCGCGCGCAGCTCCGCCGCGCAGGCGGCGCATGACACGATATGCTGCTCCACCTCGCGCGCGTGACCGGCGTCGAGCTCGCCGTCGACCAGCGCATGCATCATGATCTTCGCTTCGTCGCAGTTCATGTTGACCTGTCCTCGCCTTCGGCGGCGATCCATGCCTCGCGCAGCATCGAACGCGCGCGCGCCAGCCGCGACATCACCGTTCCGACGGGCGCATCGATGATCGCGGCAATGTCGCGATAGGAGCAATCGTTGACCTCGCGCAGCACGAGGACTTCCCTGAATTCCTCCGGCAGCCGCGCGATCAGCCGGCGCAAGGCGTCCGATTCGTCCCGGCGCAGCATCGCCTGCTCCGGCGTATCGTCGCCTTCACGCCACATGGGAACGGCATCGGGCTTGCTGTCCTCCCCCGTGTACGCCAGCCGCGCGTTTCCGGCACGCGCCGCATGGCAGACGTTGCGCAGGATCGTCATCAGCCACGGCTTGATCGCCGGCCCGCGATAGCTGCCGAAATGGCGCAGCGCGCGCAGATAGCATTCCTGCACCGCATCGTCGGCTTCGCTCGCGCTACGCAGCAGGTAGCGCGCAAGCGTGTAGAGCTCGTCGAGGTGCGGCAGCGCGAGCGCCTTGAAGCGCTCGGCGTTCTCTTCGCCCTGCCTGTCCAAAGGCTCACGCACCATCGACGCGCATTCAATCGCCGGTGCGCGTGACACATATCGCGCGGCGGCATCCACCAGACACTAGCTCCCCTCGACCACAATCGAGCCGGTCATATGCGGATGCAAGGAGCAAAAGTAGTCGTACGTGCCCGGTGCCGCGAATGTGAACGAAAAGCCGTCTCCCGTATCGAGCGCCTTGGATTTGAACAAAAAGTTCTTCGCCGTCACCGTGTGTGGAATGTCGTCGTTGTTGACCCACGACACCGTGGTCCCCGCTTTGACGGTGAGCCGCTGCGGATTGAAGGTGAAGTTGTCGATTTTCACCTGCAAAGCCTGGGCGCGCGCCGGCTTCGCCGCCGCCGCGGCGATAAGGAAACCGATTGCGCCGCGCGCCAATGTTCGCCTCGAGATCATGGATGCTCACCCTTTCAGCGGTGTGTCGACGATGGCGAGCCGCTGCGCGCCGCGCTTGAACGTCACGCTGGCGGTGCCGAGCAGCGTGCGCAGTTTTTCCTCCGGCACTTTCATCGGTCCGGGCGACGGCGCGGTGCCCGGCGCCGGCTGCGGAAACGCGGTCGAGCGCGCGGTGTGGAAGGTCACGTTGCCCTCGACCTTCTGCATCACCTGGTGGATGTGCCCGTTGAGCACTGTGACCGAGCCGAAGCGCTTGAGGTAGCCGAGCGCCTGCGCGCTATCGTCCGTGCCCCAGCCCCAATCCGGATAGACGGTCCAGAGCGGGATGTGGGCGAACACGACGATCGGCGTCGACGCCGAGCGTCCCTTCAGGTCGTCCTCGAGCCATTCGAGCTGCTCGCCACCGAGATTGCCGAGCCCGCCCGCCTTCAGATTGACGACGTTCACGAGCCCCACGAAATGGATGCCGTTGGCGTCGAAGCTGTACCAGCCTTCGCCCTTGGCGCCGCGGCCGTAACGCTCGCGATAGAGCTTGCGTTCTTCGTCGAGCACGTCGTGCTCGCCCGGCACGTAATGCACGTCGAGCCGCGCAGCGGAAATGATCTGATCCGCGTCGTCGAATTCGGAAACCTTCGATAGATGGCTGATGTCGCCGGTATGGATCATGAACGCCGGCTTGACCGGCAGCGCCTGCACGCGGCCGATCGCTTCTTCCAGCGTTCCCTTCGCGTTTGGGTTCGCCGGCTTGTCGAAGCCGACATGGCTGTCGCTGATTTGCAGGAAGGTAAATCCGCCCGCCGGCTGCGCCATCGCGCCGTCGATGATGCCGAGCGCGCTCGGCACGCCGCCGGCCACGGTCCACAGCACCCCGGTACCGGCCCAGGTCATGCATTCCAGCACTTTGCGGCGGCTTAGGCCTTCGTTGTGATCGGTCATATCCGTCTCCCAATGGGTTACGGACGACTAGATCGGGGAGCGCCGCGATTTATTCCCGGCGATTAAGCAACCGGTCATGGCCGGACAACCGAGGCCGGCCGGGGCCCGGCCCGGTCGCGACACTTGTTCCGGCCAGCCATGCCTTTATGTATTGCGGGCAATCAACAGCGAAGGCGCCCGGCTTCGAGCCGGGCGTGTTGTTATCGATGAAATTCCTCGACGAAGCCAAGGTCTATATCCAGTCCGGCGCAGGCGGGAACGGCTGCGTCGCGTTCCGGCGCGAGAAATTCATCGAATTCGGCGGTCCCTCGGGCGGCGACGGCGGCAGAGGTGGCGACGTCGTGGTGGAAGCCGTCGACGGCCTCAACACGCTGATCGACTACCGCTATCAGCAGCACTTCAAGGCGCAGCGCGGCGGCAACGGCATGGGCAAGGATCGCCACGGCGCCAACGGCAACGACGTCGTGCTCAAAGTGCCGGTCGGCACGCAAGTTTACGAAGAAGACGGCGAGACACTGCTCGCCGATCTCACCAGGGTCGGCGAGCGCGCAAAGATTGCGGAAGGCGGCAACGGCGGCTTCGGCAACGCGCATTTCAAGTCGTCGACCAACCGCGCGCCGCGCAAGGCCAATCCCGGCGAGCCCGGTGAGGAGCGCACCATTCGCCTGCGGCTGAAGTTGATCGCCGATGCCGGCCTCGTCGGACTGCCGAACGCCGGCAAGTCGACGTTTCTCGCCGCGGTGAGCGCGGCCAAGCCGAAGATCGCCGACTATCCTTTCACCACACTGCATCCGCAGCTCGGCGTCGTGCGCGCGGACGACCGCGAGTTCGTGCTCGCCGATCTCCCCGGCCTGATCGAAGGCGCGCATGAAGGCACCGGCCTCGGCGATCGCTTCCTCGGCCACACCGAGCGCTGCCGCGTTCTGCTGCATCTTGTCGATGGCACCGGCGAGGACGCCGGCCGCGACTACAGAACCGTGCGCGGCGAGCTCGAAGCCTATGGCGAGGGACTCGAGGACAAGCCCGAAATCGTCGCGCTGTCGAAAGCCGACGCGCTGACGCCCGAACAGATCAAGTCGCAAACCGCAAAGCTGAAGAAGGCCGCGAG
>DASZVZ010000048.1:0-4614 GCA_035546875.1 Pseudolabrys sp. | reverse complement strand
ACTTGGCGCGGTCGCGCTGCCGATTGCGATCCTGTTCGGTCCGGATGCGCTCGCTTACCGTTTGCAGAATTCAGGCGCCGCTGCCTTGATCACCAACGCGCAGGGGCTCACGCGGCTTGCGGAAATTCGCGGCGGCGCGCCCACGCTGAAGGCAGTGCTGTCGGTCGACGGGGTAGGCGGCAAGGCGCTCGATTTCAACGCGACGCTCGCCCGCGCGTCGTCCGATTTCACGCCGGAGGACACCGCCGCCGACGACCCGGCGATGATGATCTACACCTCGGGCACGACCGGACAGCCGAAAGGCGCCCTGCATGCCCACCGTGTCCTGATCGGACATCTGCCCGGGATCGAGATGCCGCATTATCCGTTCCCGGTCGATGGCGACCGGCAATGGACGCCGGCCGACTGGGCCTGGGCGGGCGGCCTGCTCGATGTGCTGTTGCCGAGCCTGCACTACGGCGTGCCGGTGGTGGCGCGGCGCTTCGAGAAATTCGATCCGGAAGAAGCCTTCGCCTTGATGGCGAAGGCGGGCGTGCGCAATGCATTCATTCCGCCGACCGCGTTGCGCATGATGCGCGCGGCGCCGAGCCCGCGTGGCCGTCATGACATCAAGCTGCGTACCATTGCGTCGGGCGGAGAATCGCTCGGCGTCGAGGCGCTGGAATGGGGCCGCTCGGCGTTCGGCCTGACGATCAACGAATTCTACGGCCAGACCGAGTGCAATCTGGTGGTCGGCTCGTGCGAGGATCTCGGCGTCCTGCGCGCCGGCGCGATGGGAAAAGCGATTCCCGGCCATATCGTCGGCGTCATCGACCGAGACGGGCGCGAGGTAAAGCCCGGCGAGATCGGGCAGATCGCGGTGAAGCGTCCCGACCCGGTAATGTTCATCGAATACTGGGGCCGCCCCGACGCCACGCGCGAGAAATTCATCGGCGACTGGATGACCACCGGCGACCAGGGCACGGTGGATGCGGACGGCTACATCACGTTTGTCGGACGCGACGACGACGTCATTACCTCGGCGGGTTTCCGCATCGGGCCCGGCGAAATCGAGGATTGCCTCATCCGCCACCCGGCGGTGGCGCTCGCCGCCGCGGTCGGCAAACCCGATCCGCTGCGCACCGAGATCGTGAAGGCCTTCATCGTGCTCAAGAGCGGCTACACCGCTTCGGACGCGCTGGCCGCCGAAATCCAGGGTTTCGTCCGCAAGCAGCTTTCCGCGCACGAGTATCCGCGCGAGGTCGCGTTCATCGAAGCGATGCCGATGACGACCACAGGCAAGGTGATCCGCCGCCTGTTGCGGCAGCTGGCGTGATCAGCCGCGCAGACGATCGCGCAGTGCCTTCGCGTAATGGAGACCCGTGCGCCGCATCGTCTCGAGCGCGCAAGCCGCGCTGAACGCCGCGCTGCGCTCGGGACGCACACCGATCAGCCGGTCGGCAATTGAGAGGCGGTCGCCCCACAGGTGCTCGACGAGCGGGTGACCGGCGCTCGTGCACGAGTCCAGACGCGCGACGCTCGCGTCGGCGAGTACGCTTTGCGTGAGATCGAGCATCAGTTGCGCGCCCGGCGAATATTTCGCGTAGGTTTCGTCGTAGGCGGTCTTCCAGCCGAACATCGTATCGCCGCTGCGCAGGACGATGGTGGCGGCGATCGCCCGGCCGCCGACGCTCAGGACGTCGATGCGTACCTTGCCGTCGCGGGCAAGCCCGGTGACGGCCGCGCGGAAGAAGTCGCGCGTATCCTCGCTTTGCGTCGCCGCGGTACCCGCGCTGCCTTTCCAGCCATTTGCTTCCAGGACAAAGAAGTGATCGAGCGCACGCGCAACGTCCGGTTCCCGGGTGACAATCTCGTGCGAGATAGCGCCGAGCTCCGCGAGCCGGCGGCGCCGGCGCGGCAATTCCTTGCGATGTTTGGCGCCCGATGCTTCGGTGAGGTAACCCGCGCGGTCGCGCCCGGGTGCAAGATGCGCGCGGCGGTGACGGCCGAAATCGGCGTGGCGTAGGCCGCGCGCAACCAGAACGCGGTCGAGCGCTTTGCAGAATGCGCCGTCAACGGTCTGGGTCGGCAAAAACGCAATACTCGGCAAAGCCGGGTCGCGCGCTATGTGAGTGAGCCAGGCGGCGATGACGCCGTCCGCATTATCGCGCTCGACGAGCGGCGTGCCGAGCGTTGCGTAGGGATGGAGCCAGCCGGCGAGAACGTTGGGACCGAGGCCGTAGCGCCGGGCAATACGCAGCGGAAACAGGCCGACAAGCCGGGCCGGCGACTGTCGCGACCAGATCAGAATCGCCTGCGCGTCCCGCCCCAAAAACGGCGCGGCGGCGAGCGCAAAGGCGGGCTCGTAGAAGCCGTTCGGTTCCAGCGCCCGGCTCGTCAAGCCACGCCAGTCCTGCGCGATCGCCGTCAGCGCGGCGAGCGGACGCCGTTCGGCATGAAAGAGAGAGTCGAGTGTGCCGTGCATGGTCAGTGGGCCGCGGAGCTCCAGATGAAGACGTGCAACCCGAGCCGCCTGCGCGTCACGAAGGACAGCAAGGCAGTCTCGGTGCATAGCGCGATCGCTGTTGCGATCGCCGCGCCGGTCGCGCCGTATCGCGGAATCAGCGCCATGCAAAGGCCGAGATTGATGACAAAGGCGCCGCAATAGACCGTCGCGCAGATGCGCTGCTCGCCAAGCATGTTGAGCAGCCGCTCGACGGGGCCGATCGATGCACGCGCCAATAAGCCGAGCGCGAGGATGAACATCAGGTGGTAGCCGTCGCCGAATTGCGCGCCGAACAGCCAGAGCAGCGGCTTGCCGAACGCGAGCACCACGACGGTCGCGGCAAGCGACGGCCAGAATGTCCAGCGCACCGACTGGCGCAGGATGGTCGCGAGCCCTTCGCGGTCGCCAGCGACATGATAGGCGCTGAAGCGATGCGTCACGGTCGCCGCGACGGCGAAATACACGAAGGCGACGAGCGCGAGCGTCTTGGTGGCGGCGAAATAGATCGCAACCTCGCTCGGCGAGCGGAACTGTTGCAGCACCAGCACATCGGTGTGCGTGAGGACCAGATAGAAGCTCTCCACCATCAGGATCGGCATGGCGACGGCAAGCCACGTCCTGAATTCGTAAGCTTTTGGTCCGGGCGTGACGCGCGTGCCGAGCCGGCGGTTGAGCACGACGAGTTGCCCCAAGGCGGCGAGCCAGATCGAGGCGCCCGCAAGAATCAGCGCGGTCAGGGCGTCGACCGGAAAGCCGCCGAAGTACGCCGCGGCCATCACGAGCGTGAGCAGAAGCTGGCGCGCGATGTAGGTCGGCACGATGCCGAGACCGACCCAGTCATAGGATCGCGCGATGCCGTCCTGCACGTTGGCGAGCGCGTAGGCCGGCAGCGTCATGCAGGCGATGTAGAGCGGAATGATGGTGTAGTCGTCGAGCCATGGGCGCAGCAGCGTGACCAGCCCGGCGCAAACGGCGGCGCAGGCGATCGCAACTCCGACCGCGAAAACGCGGCTGCCGGCGAGAAAGCCGCGCAGCAACGCGAGCGCCTTGGTGTCGCGGTATTGCGGCACGAAACGCAGCGCCGCGGTGGCAAGCCCTAGATCGAGCGATTGTCCGATCAGCAGCACCCAGGTCCACACATAGACGTATATGCCGAACTGGAATTGGCCCATCCAGCGCGCGAACAGGATCTGCGATATGAGCGCGAGCAGCGCGCTCGCGATGCGGATGACGAAAACTTTTCCGGCGCCGATCTGCGCGAGCCGGCTGTCGCTCTTGTCGGCGAGAATCGATTTGATGTGCGCGAGCGCTCCTGCGGGCGAGAGCGGCGATTGCGCGATGCGTCCGGAACCGGCAAGAGCCATGATCCGTCGTAGCAAGAGACCGTTAAGAATCGGTTGGGCGGATCGCTAACCTGCGAAGCCACCGCCGTCGAGAAAAGCCTGTTCTTCGGGCGTTGTCGCGCGTCCGAGCACGGCGTTGCGATGCGGGAACCGGCCGAAGCGGCGGATGATATCGGCATGGATTTCGGCCCACTTCAGGCCGTCCGCGTCTCCCGCCGCTTTATAGAGCGCAAGCCCGCGCTCCTGGTCGGCGAGATCCTCCGAATGCTCGAACGGAAGATAGAAGAACGCACGCATTTCATTCGGCACCTGGCTGTCGAAGCCGCGCACCAGCGCGCCGGCCGTGATCGCGCGCGCCAGGGCATCGGTCGCGAAGGTGCGCGCGTCGCCGCGGAACATGTTGCGCGGAAACTGGTCGAGCAGGATGAGCAGCGCCAGCGCGCCTTCCGCGGTTTGCTCCCAGCCGTAGAGTTTTCCCGCAGCAGCCGCCTCGTAGGTCGCAAGGAAACGGGTGCGAATCTCGTCGTCGAACGCGGGGTCCTTCTTGAACCAGCGGTCGTGGCCGGCGGCTTGCCAGAAGGACACGATATCATGCGCGGTGGCTAGCGGCTCGCTCATAGCCGCACTTCGCCCGCGCAAATGCGCTCGTACAAATGCGGATCGAGCCGCACGAAAGCGCCGCGCTCGTGGTCGTTGAAGTAGATGGCGTCCGTGGTGGCGGACGGATCGAAGCCTTGCTTCACCAAGTCCATTTTCTTCTGCTTGAAGGTCGCGGTCACCTCGATC
>DASZVZ010000047.1:0-1578 GCA_035546875.1 Pseudolabrys sp. | reverse complement strand
CTTCTGCGGGAAGATGCCGGCGCAGTTCACCACGATGTCGACGTGGCTGAATTTGCCTTGCACCTGTTTTGCCATCGCCGCGACCGCATCGGGCGATGAGACATCGCAGGACACCGCGAACGCCTGCCGGCCGGCCGCTTCGACCATCTTCACGGTTTCGGCCGCGGGCGCGAGATCGGCGATTGCGATGTGCACACCATCTTCGGCAAGCCGTTTCGCGAACGCCTGCCCGATGCCGTTGGCGCCGCCTGTGATGACCGCGACCTTGTCCTTGTGACCTTTGGCCATTTTATTTCCTTTTGCGCACAAACGGCGCGGCAAACTCAGCCTTCACCACCGGGCTTGACCCGGGGGTCCATGAAACGCCGCTACGTGCACTGACCTTACCGCGCGCCCTAGACGCGCGTCATCATGGGTTGCCGGGTCAAGCCCGGCAATGACGCTGGTGACCGCGCGTGAGCGCTACATATGAATCGCGCGCTTGGCGACGGCCATCGCCGCCTCCTTCACCGCCTCGGACAACGTCGGATGTGCGTGGCAGGTGCGCGCGATGTCTTCCGCCGAAGCGCCGAATTCCATCGCCAGCACCACTTCCGCGATCATGTTGCCGGCGTCGGCGCAGACGAGCTGCACGCCGAGCACGCGGTCGGTCTTGGCATCGGCGAGAATCTTCACAAATCCTTCGGTGGTGAGATTGACCTTCGCGCGTCCGTTGGCGGTGAACGGAAATTTTCCCACGTTGTAGGCGACGTTCGCAGCCTTCAGCTCTTCCTCGCTTTTGCCGACGGTGGCGATTTCCGGATAGGTGTAAACGACGTTCGGGATTGCGTCGTAGTTCACGTGTCCCGCCTGCCCGGCGAGAATTTCCGCGACCGCAACGCCCTCGTCTTCCGCCTTGTGCGCCAGCATTGGCCCGGCGATTACGTCGCCGATGGCGTAGATGCCCGGCACGTTCGTCGCATAGCGCTTGTCGACCGCGACACGCCCGCGTTCGTCCATCTTCACGCCGACCTCCTTCAGGCCGAGCCCTTCGGTGTACGGCAGCCTGCCGATCGCAACCAGCACGACATCGGCCTCGATCGTTTCCGCCGTGCCGCCTTTCGCCGGTTCGACGGTCGCCTTCAGCCGTGCGCCCGATGCATCGACCGCCGTCACCTTCGACGACAACTTGAACGTCATGCCCTGCCTTTCGAACAGGCGTTGCGCCTGCCGGCGCACTTCGCCGTCCATACCCGGCAAAACGCCGTCGAGGAATTCGACAACGATCACTTCCGCGCCGAGCCGCCGCCACACCGAACCCAGTTCCAACCCGATGACACCTGCGCCGATCACCAGCAGGCGCTGCGGCACGTGCGGCAACGCCAGCGCGCCGGTCGACGACACGATGCGCTTCTCGTCGATCTCGATGCCCCGTAGCCGCGCAACGTCAGAGCCGGCGGCGATGACAATTGATTTCGTTTCGAGTGTCTGCGTCTTGCCGTCGTCCCCTTTTACTTCGACCTTGCCGGGCGCGATGATGCGGCCGATGCCGTGGAACGAGTCGACCTTGTTTTTCTTGAGCAGGAATTCGACGCCTTT
>DASZVZ010000046.1:0-34225 GCA_035546875.1 Pseudolabrys sp. | reverse complement strand
GACATTATGTGGGGGTATTTTCCCCGGTTTGAAGAGGCCGGTCGTCGCCGCCCCGGGGGCGTGGTAAATGGCGGCAGCTCATGACCGCCACCATCCAGGCCATCTACCGCTATCCGGTAAAGGGCCTCTCACCGCAGCCGTTGACGCGCACCCGGCTCGCCCGGGGCGGCACCCTGCCAGCCGACCGCCTCTACGCCATCGAGAACGGCCCGACCGGCTTCGATCCGTCCGCCCCCGCCTACTTCCCCAAGCAGCGCTTCCTGATGCTGATGAAGAACGAGCGGCTGGCGGCGCTGCGCACCGATTTCGACGAGACGACACATACCCTGACCATCGAGAGTGAAGGCCGTAACGCCGTGCGCGCCGACCTGCGCACGCGGGAGGGGCGGCTTGCGGTCGAGGCCTTTTTCCGCCGTTTCATACCGGGCGAACTGCGCGGCCCGCCCAAGGTGCTGTTCGGCGACGGCCACAGCTTTTCCGACGTGGCCAAAAAGGTCGTTTCCATCATCAACCTGGCTTCGGTGGCGGCGGTCGAGAACGCCATCGGCGCGCCGATAAACCCGCTGCGCTTTCGCGCCAACCTCTACGTCCAGGGCTGGCCGGCCTGGCACGAATTCGAACTGATGGACCGTGAGATTTCGATCGGCGCGGCGGCGCGTCTCAAGGTGGTCAAGCGTATCGTCCGTTGCGCCGCCACCAATGTCGATCCCGACACCGGCATCCGCGACCTGGAGATCCCCGCGACGCTGATGCGGGCTTTCGGCAACATGGATTGCGGTATCTACGCCGAGGTCATCGCCGGCGGGGACATCGCAATCGGCGACACGCTCAACGAAAACGGCCGGCTGCTGTAACCGGCCGTGCTTCGAAACGCGGCTGCGTAGCGATCAGACGCCGCGGCCGGCGGTGCGTTGACCGCGCTGCGGCGGACGCGGCAGGTCGCTGTCCTTGACGCCGAGAAAACGCGCGAGCGCCGGATCGAGCGGAATGTCGCGGCGCGCGGGCGGCTGGGCCGGCGCCACGGTTTCCTGCGGCATCTGCTGGACGACCCGCTGCGGCACGACGCGCGCTTGCTGCGCAACGCGGGCCTGCGGCGTCTCGGCGTGCGGCGATTCCGCCTGGATCGCAGCAAGCAGCTCGGTGATCGGCGAGTCGATCTCGCGATCCGGTGAACGCGATTGCGCTATCTGCGTGCCTTGCAACGCCGGCGCGGGCGTCGCGCGCATGCCGGTCGGCATCACGTAAGCGATCACGCGCGAGCGCGGATAGACGCCCTCTCCGACACGATGGCCGTGATTGCCGGAAATGATGATGGGATTGCCGTGCGGATCGAGCCCGGTGACGATGCCGACATGGCCGCCGTTCTTGCCGCGCGAGAGCACCGCGATGGCGCCGATCTCCGGCCCGGAAATGCGGTGGCCGTATTGCGCGAAAGACCTGGCCGCGTCCGACCCGGTGCCGGTGTAGCCGATCTTGGCCAGGATGAAATTCATGAAGCGGGCGCACCAGAGGCGATCGCGGCCGGTCGGATTGGTGCCGAGATATTTGCGGGCCTCGACAATGAGCTTCGGCCAGCCGGTCGTCGGCTTGCGCGTGTTCGCCGACATCTGCACCGGCTGCGTGACGAGACGTGTCTCGTCGCGGCGGATCGCGACGCGATGCTTCTGTCCCGTGCGCGCATTCTTCACCTGCGCGTGCTGTTCCTTCTTCGTCGCTTGCGGCGCCGGCGCGGCGAGAGCCGGTGCGCTGAATGCGACCAGGCTGACGCAACCAACGGCGAGCATTGCTTGAGTCTTGAACTGCATTGTTGAACCCCTGTTATTCCCAGTGTTCTTGACGCGCACCGGCTCTGCGGCCAGCGACGAAGTCGAGGTAACACAACAATTTTCCGGAGTTCGAACGCGATTGATTAACTATGAAGTGGTTTACGCCGGAACATTCGGCGGCGCGTTTCGCCCGCCGCGGCGAATTATTTATTTGGCGACAACGAATTGGCGGGCTCGCCGTCGAGAGCGCAGGCGGCGCTCCTAACCCTAATCCTTAAACATACCGGCGATCGGTATTGCGCCGGACAAAACAAAACGCGCCCCGCTCGCTCAGCGAGGCGCGTTTTCGGAGACTGCTATGCCGGCAGGTCAGTTCGGCATCACGTAGGCGATGATGCGGCCGCGCGGATAAACCGCCTCGGCGACTTCGTGGTTGTGATTGCCGGAAATGATGATCGGGTTTCCGTGCGCGTCGACACCGGTGACGATGCCGACGTGGCCGCCGCCGCTGCGGGCGAGGACGGCGATGGCGCCGACCTGCGGACCGGCCACCCGGGTGCCGTAATGCGCATAGGCGCGGGCGAGGTTGCCGCCGCCCTTATGGCCGGTGTGCTTGAGCACCATGTCGAGGAAGGCGCCGCACCAGAGGCTTTTGCGGCCGGTCGGATTGGTTCCCAGGTAGCGCCGGGCCTCGCTGATGAGCGGATCCGAGGAGGCCATCGAATTGGCCACGGCTTCGGCGGCCGCAACGTGCTTCCGGCCCTTTTTCGAGGCGCGGACAGCGACATGCGGCTGGTCGAGATAGGGATAGCGGTCGTCGTGCATGGCCGGCCCGGTCGACGTTTCGATCGCGGATGCGGCTTGCCGGACGTGCCGATGCTTCTTGGCGAAGGCTGTGCCGGTGAAGGCGAGTAATGCCACCGAGCACAACAGAACCGTTACAGGCTTTTGTGTAAGACGCATAAGTCAGTCCCCTTGCAATCAAAGCATTACGTCCGGAACCGATAGAATCAGTCCCGGACGCGCAGCCTAGACGCCGACTAAGGATGGCAATTTCGTGGTGCCGCCATGCGGCATTTCTCAGACTGCACAGGGGGCCATATACATTAATCGCTGGGGGGATGAAAATATACGCTCTACACTTTAGGAGGTTCATTTTAATATTTAACTATACAGAAAAGCATTGATTATAAAGGGGTTATTCAAGTTTTCGTCCGCAGCGGCCAAGATTAGCCGCCGAGCAATAGCGCTTAACCATGTTCCGGGAAGGGAACCAAAAATTTTTGGCCGCCGAAATCGAGCGCCAGAGCAATTAAGCCTTACGACTCAATAGGAAGACGGCTTGTTCGCCGAATAAGTTCCAGAACCACCAAGGGGCATTGAGTCGCAGGGGGCTGCCCCAGGCGTTGAGCGCCACGGCTTTCTGCATGCGGGCGCCGACCTCGGCGCACAGCTTGCGGAAGTCCTTGATGGTGCAGTGATGGATATTCGGCGTGTCGTACCACCGATACGGCAGAATGTCCGTCTGCGGCATGTGGCCGGCGAACAGGAGTTGCAGCCGGACCTCCCAGTGACCGAAATTCGGGAACGAGACGATGGCGTGATGGCCGATCCGCAGCATGTGTTCCAGCACCACGCGGGGATTTCGGGTGGCCTGGAGGGTCTGCGAGAGGATCACGTAATCGAAGGCGTCGTCCGGGTAGTCCGCCAGATCCGTATCGGCGTCACCCTGGATCACGGCGAGGCCCTTGGCCACGCATTCGTTGACCCCCTCGCGCGACAGTTCGATGCCGCGGCCGTCCACATCGCGGGTTTCGGTCAGAAGCTTGAGCAACTCCCCGTCCCCGCAGCCGACGTCGAGCACCTTGGCCCCGCGCGCAACCATATCGGCCACCAGCAAAAGATCGACGCGTGCGCTGCCCGGGGCAGGCGCAGAGCCCGATAAGGTCAAAGCCGGCTTTTCACGTGTGAGCATTACCCCACCCCGCTCCGGATAAGGCCGCGCGCCTTGCCGGCGCCGTCGAGAAAGCCGCGCACGATCGCGAACATTTCCGGCTCGTCGAGCAGGAAGGCGTCATGCCCCTTGTCGGTGACGATCTCCGCGAACGAGACCCGCGCGCTCGCGGCATTGAGCGCGTGCACGATGGCGCGCGAATCCGAGGTCGGAAACAGCCAGTCGGACGTGAATGAAATGACGCAAAATCGAGTCTGCGTACCTTTGAAGCCGCGCGCCAGCACGCCGTCGTAGTCGGCGGCGAGGTCGAAATAGTCCATTGCCCGCGTCAGATAGAGGTACGAGTTGGCATCGAACCGCTCGACGAACGAGATGCCCTGGTGACGCAGATAGGACTCGACTTCGAAATCCGCGTCGAACGAGAACGTCGGATTTTCGCGGTCCTGAAACTTGCGCCCGAACTTGCGATGCAGGGCGGCGTCCGAGAGATAGGTGATGTGCGCGCCCATGCGCGCGACCGCCAATCCGCGGCGCGGATTGGCGCCCTCGAGCAGATAACGCCCCTGCCGCCACTCCGGGTCGGCCATCACCGCCTGGCGACCGACTTCATGGAAGGCGATGTTTTGCGCGGAATGGCGAGTCGAGCACGCGATCGGCAGCGCGGCAAACACGCGGTCGGGAAAGCTCGCCGCCCATTGCAGCACCTGCATTCCGCCCATCGAACCGCCCGCTACGGCGAACAGACTGTCGATGCCGAGATGGTCGAGCAGCATGGCCTGCGCGCGCACCATGTCGCGAATGGTCACGACGGGGAAATCGAGTCCCCACGGCTTGCCGGTTTTCGGATTGGTCGAGGCCGGGCCCGTCGTGCCCATGCAGGCGCCAATCACATTCGGACAGATGACGAAGTAGCGCTCGGTATCGATCGGCTTGCCGGGACCGACCAACGTTTCCCACCAGCCCGATTTGCCGGTGACGGGGTGCACGCTGGCGACGTGCTGGTCGCCGGTGAGCGCGTGGCATACCAGCACGGCATTCGTGCGATCGGCGTTGAGCGTGCCGTAGGTCTTATACGCGATCTGGAATGGCGACAGCGACGCGCCGGCGTCGAGCTTGAGCGGCTTGTCGGATCCGAAACAGGCAATGAGCGAGTCGCGCGGATGATCGGCCTCGCGGTGCTGCACCGCCGCCTCGCGTCCCTTGTCGCCGTGCAACTGCTGAGCCGTCACCACTGGTCTCCCGGACCATTCGACGACAGGCCATAAAAAATCCGGCCTGAACATCGGTTCGGCCGGGATCCAAAGCTCCCCGGCCTGTTTAGCGAGTTGTTTAACGTGGCTGCAAGCCGGCCGGCTCAAATGACCACGAATGTGGAAGACACTTAGTCCGGGGGCGCAGTTGCGTCAAGAAGCGCGCCATTAATGCGCACAGCCGCCATAAGCGCCGCGATGGGCAAGCCGCCTCAGGTTTGATTCCGACGCCCGTCCCACCTATCAATGGCGCCATGCCGAAGGCGACCGACGCACCCTCGCTGGCCGATCTGCGCAAGGAGATCGACCGTATCGACGAGGCGATGCACAACCTGCTGATGGAGCGTGGCGAGATTATCGACCGCCTCATTGCCGCCAAGCGCGGCCAGGTGCAGGAGACGGGCACGGCTTTTCGTCCCGCGCGCGAGGCCGACATGATGCGGCGGCTGGTGAAGCGCCACAAAGGCGCGCTCCCGCTGGACACCGCCGAAAGCATCTGGCGCGTCATCATCTCGACTTTCACTTACGTCCAGGCGCCGTTTTCAGTCCACGCGGATCTGTCCGCCGGCGACGCGCTGATGCGCGATTCCGCCCGTTTCCATTTCGGCTTCACCGTGCCGTTCGTGCCGCATATGGGTGCCGCCGGTGTGGTGGCTGCCGTCTCCGACTCCAAGGGCGATCTCGGCCTGGTGCCGGCAATCGCGGTTGCCGGCGCCGGCGCATGGTGGAGCGCGCTGGAATTCGATGCTGCGCCCAAGATCATCGCACGATTGCCCTTCGTGGAACGTGCGGACCATCCGGCCGGCCTGCCGGTGTTCGTGATCTCGCGGGTCGCGCAAGATGCCATGGCGACCGGAGCCGAGGTCTGGAGCATCCGCGTGGCTGGTTGGGGCGCCAAGGCGGCACAGACGCTCTCGACCATGGCCGAGTTCATCGCCGTACCCGATCGTGCCTTCGATGGTGCGGCTCTGCTGGTGACTCTGCCGCACGGCGTCACCCTGAAAGCGATCGCCGACGCCCTGGTTAAGGCTGGCGCAACGTTGAGCTCCTCGGCCCTCGTCGGGAGCCACGCGACCCGCTATACGATTGCCGCCGAGACGAGCAAATAGACTTCGCCCCGAAGGCAGGCGATCCGGTAGTCAAGAGCGCTTGCGATTACTGGATGCTCCGCCAGCGCGGAGCACGACAAACCTTGATGATTTGAGGCTCTGGAATGACCACGAACCGTCCGCAACCGCGCCCCGGCGTGCTCGCGATTGACGCTTATGTGCCGGGCAAGAGCAGCGCGCCAGGCGTCGCCAAGGTGTTCAAGCTTTCCTCCAACGAGACGCCGTTGGGGCCGAGCGCGAGCGCCATCGCGGCCTATCGCGCGGTGGCAGAGGAATTACAGGACTATCCGGACGGCTCGGCCTCCGATTTGCGCGAAGCGATCGGCGGCGCGTTCGGTCTCGATCCTGATCGCATCGTGTGCGGCGCCGGTTCCGACGATCTGCTCAACCTGATCGCACGTGCCTACCTTTCCGACGGCGACGAAGCGATCCACACCACGCACGGCTTCCTCGTCTACCCGATCGCGACGCTCGGCACAGGTGCGAAACCTATCGTCGCCGCGGAAAAGAATTTCACCGCCGACGTCGACACGATTCTTAAGGCGGTTACGAGCAAGACGAAAATCGTATTCCTCGCCAATCCGAACAATCCGACCGGCACCTACGTGCCGTTCGATGAGGTAAAGCGGCTGCAACGCTCGCTTCCGTCGAACGTGCTGCTGGTTCTCGACGCGGCCTACGCCGAATACGTCCGCCGCAACGACTACGAATCCGGCATCGAGCTGGTGGCAACCACCGACAACACGGTGATGACGCGCACGTTCTCGAAGATCTACGGCCTTGCCGCGCTGCGGCTTGGCTGGATGTACGGCCCCGCGCACGTGATCGATGCCATCAACCGCATTCGCGGCCCGTTCAACGTCAACGCCCCCGCGATCGCGGCCGGTACCGCCGCGATTAAGGACACCGCGCATGTCGAGCGCGCGCGGGAGCACAATACGCGCTGGCTTGCCTGGCTGACGGAAGAAATCGGCAAGCTCGGCCTCGCCGTGACGCCGAGCGTGGCGAATTTCGTGCTGATCCATTTCCCCGAAACAAAGGGACGCACGGCCAAAGAAGCGGACGCGTTTCTCACCAAGCGCGGGCTGATTCTCCGTCAGGTCGGCGCCTACAAGCTGCCTAATGCGTTGCGCATGACGGTCGGCAGCGAGGAAGCCAATCGCCTTGTCGTGAAGGCGCTCGGCGAGTTCCTGGGGAAAGCGGCGTGAGCGCCAAAGCGCCTTTGTTCAACAGGGTTGCGCTGATCGGCGTCGGGCTGATCGGCTCTTCGATCGCACGCGCGGCGCGCATGCAAAACGCTGCGGGATCGATCGTCGCCACCGCGCGCTCGGCGGCGACACGGCGGCGCGTGGCCGAGCTCGGTATCGCCGATCAGGTCGTCGAAAACAATGCCGCGGCGGTCGAAGGCGCCGACCTCGTCATTCTCTGCATTCCTGTCGGCGCCTGCGGCGCGGTGGCAAAAGAGATCGCGCCGCATCTGAGGGCAGGCGCGATCGTCTCCGACGTCGGCTCGGTCAAAGGCTCGGTCATTCGCGAAATGGGCCCGCATCTGCCGAAGAACGTGCATTTCGTGCCCGCCCATCCCGTCGCCGGCACCGAATATTCCGGACCTGACGCCGGCTTTGCCGAACTGTTCGTCAACCGCTGGTGCATCCTCACTCCGCCGAAAGCCACGGACCAGAAGGCGACCGAAAAACTTGCGGAATTCTGGCGGTTGCTCGGGGCCAACGTGGAAGTCATGGCCGCCGATCACCATGACCTCGTGCTCGCGATCACGAGCCACCTGCCGCATCTCATCGCCTACACCATCGTCGGCACTGCCGATGAACTGAGCGAGGTGACGAAATCGGAGGTGCTGCAATTCTCCGCCGGCGGCTTCCGCGACTTCACGCGCATCGCCGCTTCCGACCCGACGATGTGGCGCGACGTGTTTCTGGCCAACAAGGATGCCGTCTTGGAGATGCTTGGGCGCTTCAACGAGGACGTCTCGGCGCTCACCAAAGCGATCCGCAAGGGCGATGGCGAAACGCTGTTCGATCACTTCACGCGCACGCGCGCGATCCGCAAAGGCATCGTCGACATCGGCCAGGATTCAGCCTCGCCCGATTTCGGCCGCCCGCATCCCGGCCTGCCGTCTCACCCGCTGCCGCGTCCTTATGCGGCGGACGAGGACTAGAACAGCGTCGGCGATTTACCGATCGGGATGGGCCCGAGGAATATCGCGCCCTCATCGAAGCGCAGCGGCAGGCTCACCGCCCGCTTGCCCTCAAGCGTTGCCGGCTGGCCGAGCAGGCTGATGCCGGCGGAAAGATTGGCGCCCGCCTGCTGACGCGCGATGCCGCCGAGCCCCGGCATCAGACGGTCGAGCGTGCCGGCCAAGCGGTCGACGGTCGGCGAAGACTGTACCATGCGATCCGCGCCGATGTTCTTGAGGAACGGTTCCAGCCCGGCGACCGTGATATTCAACTGGCCTTGCAGCTTGCCTTGCGCGTTGAGGCCGAGCGTGCCGCTGCCGACCGCGATAGTCTCGCCCTGCTGCACGCGCGCCTTGTTCACTTCGATGCGGCCGTTCGCGGCCTGAATCTCGCGGAAGCGATCGGGCCACGGCTTCGGCGCGAAATCCTTCAGGCCCCGCAGCACGACGTCGAGATCGACGTCGACCGGCGCGGTGGCCGCCGGATGAATTGCCGGCGCCGACGTCTTTTTCAGATTCAGCAATACCTCGATCACCGGATTGCTGCGCGCCGAACCTTCGAGCATGCGCCCGTGAATCTCGATGCGCTTGGCGCGGACCATATTCTCCCTGGCCGAGCCGTTCATGCGGTCGAGCGTCGCGCTTTCGAGCATGATGGCAACGCTCTCCGGTGAATTCGGCGTGCCGCTCACGCTCGAGCGCGCGAGCTTCCAGTTGGCGATGAATGTCGGCTGATGTCCGGGCTCGGCCGCCGTGAGCGGGCTCATGTATTCGCTGGTCAACACGGTCGGCTGATAGACCTGCGCGGCGACCATGATGTTCGCGAGCTTCAATTCGAGCGGCGGGTGGTTTTGCTGCAGCACCGCGCTCGCGCGGTCGCACATCAATTCAATGCGGAACGGAAAGCCCGCAATCGTCTGCGTGCCGCAGGTGTAGACGCGGCCGACCCTCGCCTCGCGGGCGCGCCAGCCGTCGAGCGTTTCTTGCGCCTTGCCGGCGGCGAATTTCCACAGCCCGGCCCAGCCGGCCGCGAGCGCCAGCACGACGAACACCAGAATGACGTAGCGCCGCCCGGTGCGGCGGCGGCCTTGCAGACTGTTCGGATCAGCGGCCATCGGGTTTCACAGACCTGCCGAATGCGGCGTTTATGCGCCGGACGCACGTTACCGCCCGGCGGGTTGCACCCGGGCCTGCGGGCTGTTACGCGAAGCGGAGTCGCCGGCCACTGTCAACGCCGCAGGCATTGCTCCGATCCCCATGAGCACAAGTTTCGCGAAGGATGACGAAGACTTGTGGGTCTTCGGCTACGGCTCGCTGATGTGGCGGCCGGGCTTCGACTATCTCGAGCGCCTCAACGCGCGGCTGATCGGGGCGCACCGCTCGCTGTGCGTCTATTCGTTCGTGCATCGCGGCACGCCGGAGAAACCGGGGCTGGTGCTCGGGCTCGACCGCGGCGGCAATTGCCGCGGCATCGCCTACCGGGTGGCGGCGAAAAAACGCGCCGACACCATCGCCTATCTGCGCGCGCGCGAGCAGGTCACGCTGGTTTATCGCGAGGTCTGGCGCCCGGTTTGGCTGCAGGACGATCCGCGCCGCCGCGTGCAGGCGCTCTGCTACGTGGTCGATCGCGGTCACCGCCAATATGCCGGCCGCCTCACCCTTGCCGAGCAGGTCCATTATGTGCGGCAGGGACACGGCCGCTCCGGACCGAACCGCGACTACGTGCTCGCGGCGGTGAAAGAGCTCGAGACGCTCGGCTATCGCAACGACGAACTGCGTCTGCTGGCGGAGCGGCTCAAGGGCCCGCACGAGACTCACCTGCGATCGTCAGGCTGACGCCGCGCCGATCTCGCTCTTGCTTTCCTCGATCAGCAGCGCGGTTGCATCCTCGATGTCGTGCTCGAGGCAGTCGAAGAACGACTGCTTGTCCATGCCGGGCGGGATCGGATCGAGAATTTCCACCAGCACCGTCCCCGGAATTCGGCGCAACGAACGGCGCGGCCAGAACAGCCCCGAATTGAGCGCCACCGGCAGGCAGGGCACCCCGCACGCGGCATAAAGATGCGCGACGCCGAATTTGTATTTCGGCTCGGCGCCCGCGGGCCGGCGGGTGCCTTCCGGAAAGATGATGAGCTGACGCCCCTCGCCCAGTTCATGTTTGGCGCGCGCCGTCATTTTTGCGAGCGCCTGCGAACCTGCGCCGCGATCGATCGAGACCATGCGCGACTTCCACAGCAGCCAGCCGAAGATCGGGATCCACAGCAGCTCGCGCTTGAGAATGAAAAGCGGATCGTCGAACAAGGGCAACAGCGCGAACGTCTCCCACGCCGACTGGTGCTTGGCCGCGACGATCAGCGGTCCTTTCGGGATCTTTTCGAGCCCGCGGAAGTCGACCTTGACGCCGGCGATGACCCGCAACAGCACGAGGTTGACGCGTCCCCACGACTTCGCCACGGCGATCACCGTCCGATAGGGCAAAAAGAAGGTCGGCAGCGCGATCGCCAGGAATACGACCGTGTTCAGGTAGAATGCGATATTGAAAAGGACGGATCGGACCAGCACTTTTGTCACACGATTACGCGGCGGAATCCGGATCGATGTGCATGCGAACCAAAGCGAAGAGAAATTTCAGATATTCGGACACCATCAACCGCGCGGTGCCTGCATTCGACCACCAGGGATTGGTTTTAATGTTTTCCGAAACGACTGGATAGGGAATGAGCGTCAGCTCCGGACTTTGATGCTCGAGCTCGATCATGGCGCGCGGCATGTGCCAGTTCGAAGTCACCACGATCAGCGAGTTGAAATGGTGCTCCTTCGCCCACCGTTTGGCCTCGATGGCATTACCGAATGTATTGAGCGCGGACCGGTCGAGATCGACGCAGCAGGCGAACATGCGGGCGTAAAGTGGAGTGAGGCGCGCGATCTCGTGCGCGCTGGTGCCGCGATGCACGCCGGTGATCAGCAGGCGCTGGCCGCGGCCCGCGCCGAGCAGTTCGATGGCGTCGGGAATGCGCGAGGCGGCCCCGGTCAGCACCACGATGCCGTCGGCATTGCGGTCGAGCTTGACTTCCTCCGACGAAACGCGCGAGGCGAACCAGCAATAGCCGCCGAACAAGGCGAGAGCGCCGACGACCGTCATGGTCATGGTGAAATAGCCGATCCAGCGCGCGAGACGGGTGAACATGCTAGTCGATCGCCTGCAAGGTGCGATTGACGGTCTGCCGCGACGTCAAGGCGGTGACTGCGGCAATCAGGACGACCTGCCCCAGCACCGCGAGATAACCGTAGAGGCCGATCGAAAACGAGCCGAACAGCGCCTCGGTCTGTTCGCCGCCCGCCGTCCCTGCAAACCAATGGCTGAGCAATCCCGCGATTGCAAACAGCACGATCGCCGCGCCGCCGCCGATCGCGCCGCCTTGCAGGCCCAGCACGAGGAAGTGGCGCTGGAAGTGCCCGGCGATAAAGCGGTTGCGGGCACCGATGAAATGCAGCACCTCGATCACCGGCCGGTTGGTGGCCATGGCTCCGCGCGTCGCGAACGTCACCGACAGCATGGTGGCGACGATCATCAGCGCCAGGACGATGACGCCGCCGGCGATTGCGGTGCCGGCCATCGTTCGCATGCGGTCGATCCAGCCGCGGTGATCGTCGAGGCTCGCGCCCGGGACCTGCTCCGCCAGCGTCCGGCGCAATTTCGGGATGTCCGGCGCGACGTTGGAGGCGATCTTCACCACGATCAGCCGCGGTACCGGCAATTCGTCGAGCGACAGCCCGGTACCGAGCCATGGCTCAAGCAGCTGGATGGACTCCTCTTTGGAGTATGGACGCACGTCCGCGACACCCGGCGCAGCGCGCACGACCGCCGCCGCCTTCTCGACCGCGGCGTCGAGATCGCGGCCGGGCGCGGGAAAAACCTGGACGGTGATCTCGCGCGAGACGTCCGATTGCCATTCGCCGGCTGCCTGACGGACCAACACCACCGCGCCGCTGGTGAGCGACGCCAGAAAAGTCATTATCGCGACGACCGCGATCAGCGCGCGGCCGGAAATCGAATTGCGCGGAACGATCGGCGTGTCGAAGCGCGGCAAGCTGCCGCCCGGTCCGCGCGGCGGCGCCGTCATTTCGCTGTTCAGAGAAGCTTCGCTCATCATGCCTCAATCGTAGACGTGCAGCCGGCCGTCATGCAGCACAAGACGGCGGGCATCGTACTGATCCATCAGCGCGATGTCGTGGGTCGCGATGACGACCGACGTGCCGGACTTGTTGAGCTCGACGAACAGCCGCAACAGCCGCTGCGCGAGACTCGGATCGACGTTGCCCGTGGGCTCGTCCGCCAGCAACAGTTGCGGACGGGCGATGACGGCGCGTGCGATTGCCGCGCGCTGCTTCTCGCCGCCCGACAGCACCGGCGGCAGCGCCCACATGCGCTCGCCGAGTCCGACCCAATTGAGCAATTCCACGACCTCGTCGCGATAACTGTCCTCGGTGCGGCCGATCACGCGCAGCGGCAAGGCCACGTTCTCGTAGGTCGTCATGTGGTCGAGCAGGCGGAAATCCTGAAACACGATGCCGATCCGGCGCCGCAGTGTGGAAAGCGCGTCGCGCGAAAGCGTCGCCACATCGTGGCCGAACTGCGTGATCAGTCCGCGCGTCGGCTTGAGCGAAAGAAACATCAGGCGCAGCAGCGAGGTCTTGCCGGCGCCTGAAGGCCCGGTGAGAAACTGGAACGAATGGGGGTCGATCCGGAATGTCAGGTCGCGCAGGACCTCCGGCCCGAGCCCATAGCGCAAGCCCACATTCTCGAATCGGACCAAGCCTCGTCTCCGTCCCCTCGGCATCCGGCGTGAGGGCCATGCCCGCCCCCCGCAAGAATCGCGTTTTTACAGCAATATCACGGCATCGCGCCCTCTGCCGCCTGCCGAAAGGCGCCCGGCCCGTCCCTACCATGGTTTCCTGTCCGTTAACGGACGGCTGGTACGGTTCCGCGCGTGCCATGCTGATCGTCTGTCCAAGCTGCGCCACGTCCTACATGATCGAGCCGGCCTCGCTCGGGCCGTCCGGCCGAAAGGTACGCTGTGCGCGTTGCAAGGCGACCTGGTTCGCCGGTCTCGGCAAGCCGCAGCGCGACGTCAGCGCCTTCGTCGACAAGGTGATCGCGGAGGCCGACGCACAACCGGGCGGCAGTTCCGGCGATATTCCCGCGACCATCCCGGCGAACATGGTCACGCCTGACACGCCGGCCGCTCAAGAGTCGGAGCCTGCCGCCGAGGGCGCAGCGCCAGCGGAGCCAACGCCGGCCGCAGATGCCGCCACCGAGCCCACCACTGCGGCGGAAGCTCCTCCTGCCGAAACGCCACCCGCCGAACCCGGCGCCCCCGCGCCGGCGGAACAGCCGGTGGTCATCGCCGATGCACCCTCGCTGGTGCCACCGATTGAAACGGCGCCGTTGCCCTCACCCTCCGTCGCGGAGGCGGAATCGGAAGACATCGAGAGTTTTGCGGCCCGCCGCGAACGCTTGCAGGCCAAGCGCAAGCAACGACAGAGCCGCTCGCGCTGGACGGCGATCATTCTTGTGCTCATCGCTTTCAATGTCGCGATCGTCGGCGCGCGTGACGAAGTGGTGCGTTACGTGCCGCAGACCGCTTCGCTGTTTGCGAAGATCGGCCTGCCGGTAAATCTGCGCCACCTCGTGTTCGAAAACGTCAAGGTTTCGCGCGAAACCGAAGACGGTGTCACCGTGCTGCTGATCGAGGGCAAGATCGTCAGCAAATCCGATAAGCCGGTCGAAGTGCCGCGCCTGCGATTTGCGGCGCGCAACGACAAGGGCCAGGAACTTTATACCTGGACTGCGCTGGCCGATCGGAGCGTCCTCGGTCCCGGCGAGTCGCTCGACTTCCACAGCCGTCTCGCTTCGCCGCCCAAGAATGCGACCGATGTACTGGTGCGCTTCTTCACGAGCCGCGATGCAATCGGACCAGGCAAGATCGATTTGCTGGGGCCCGCCAATGATGGCGATGCTTCCAAGAAAAACCAGAGTTCGGCCAATCCGAACAAAAACGCGAACGCGCCCACGCAAAAAGATCCGGAGCTATTCGCGCCCGAGCGCCGCAATCGGTTCGCGCCGAAGTTCTAGCCGGCAGGGCCGGCGCCGCTCTCCGTAACTGAATTTCAAGATTAGAAGCCTTGCAGCAGCCGCTCGATATAGTCGAGTTCGATCTGCGGCCGTGACGGATCGGCGAAGCGCTTGCGCAGCTCCTCGAGAATGCGGCGCGCCCGTTGCGCGTCGATCTCGCCGGGCACCTTCACCGTGACGTCGTCCCCGTACTGACGGCCGCGCATCGGGCGGCCGAGCGGATCGGTATCCTGCTGCGCGCGCATGCGGCCGTTGCGCCCGGGCTGGCCGGGTCCGGGTCCCACACCATCCTGCTGCATCTGCTGCGCCAGGCTTTGCGCGCCCTTGCGCATGGCGTCGAGCGCGCGGCCCTGACTGTCGACGGCGCTGTCGGCATCGCCCTCGCCAAGCTGGCCCTCGGCCTGGCCCATGGCCTCGCCGGCGTCGCCGAGCTGACCCATTTCATTCTGGCCCTGGCCGTCCTTGCCCTCGCCCTTTTGTCCCTGCTGGTTACCGAGTCCATGCTGGCGCAATTGCTCAAGCAGCTTCTTGAGCCGCTCGCGCAACGCCTGCTGGTCCTGCCGTAAATCGCCGTATTGCTGGCGCTGGCCGGGCTGCTGATTGCGCCGCGAGTCCTGTCCCTGCTTGTAGGTGCGATCGCGCAATTGTTGCTGCTTGCGGATCACGTCGCCGAGCTCGTCGAGCGCCGACATCATGTCGTCGTCGCCGTTGTCGTAACCGGGGTTGGGCTGCGCCATTTGCAGGTTTTCGAGCATCGACTGAAGTTGCTCGAGCAGTCGCTGCGCGGCTTCCTTGTTGCCGGAGCGCGCCATGTTTTCCATGCGGTCGATCAGGCTCTTGAGGTCCTGCTGACTAAGCATGCGCGTGTTGCGGTCGAGCGGGCGCGAGAGCTGCTGCGGATTCTTGCGCATCTGCTCGGCGAGCGCCTGCAGGAATTTGTCGAGCGCCGCGCGCAGTTGATCGGTCAACTTCTTGATTTCTTCGTCGCTCGCCCCGCGTTCGAGCGCCTGCCGCAGCGCTTCCTGCGCCTGGCGCAGCGCCAGTTCGGCTTGCGACATGTTGCCATCCTCGATCTGCACGGCCATGTCCCACATTCGCGCCACGACTTCCCGCAACGCGTCGTCGCTGCGGGCGTGCATCAGGTCGAAATAGATCGAGCGCAGTCCAAGATAGATGCTCACTTCCGGCGTAAATCGCTCGGGCGCAATTGTCAGCGCTTCCAGCGCGGTGAGCACGATCGGCTTCTGATTGGCGTCGAGCGCGAGATTACGGCGCTGCTCGATCAGCGCGCGCGCGACCGGCTTGGTGAAGATTCGCTCCGGCAATGTGAACTCGAACGGCTCGCTGCGGCCTTCATTGCCGGCTTCATCGCGCGCGACGAGCGTCAGCGCGACTTCTGCGCCGGCCCACGGGTGCTCGGTGAGATCATGGGTTGTCTGCGCCGTGCCGGAGCGCGCGCGCTGCTGCGGCAGAGTCAGGTTGAAGTCGGGCGCCTTGAACAGCGGATGCGGCGGCTCGCCGGTCTGCCGTTCGCTCTCCTTGCGGGCGAAAGTCGCCTGCGCCTGCACCACGCCGTAGTCATCTTCGACGCGGTAATCGAGGCGCAGCGAGCCGCGCGCCTGCCGCTCGGGATCGCGGATCAGGTCGATGACGGGTGCGCGATCGGGAACCGCGGTGAAATTCCAGACGACGTCGGCGCCGACGCCGCGCAAGGTCGCGCTGCCGTCACCCTTGATCAGGAAGCGGCGTTCTTCGGCACCGGGCGGCAACGGCTTGTGCGTGTCGGCGGAAGCTTCCTCGAGCCCGCCGTTGTGGGCGACGTCGAAACGCACTTTGCCGGTAGCGCGAATGACGAGCTGGCTGCCCGCGGGGACCGAAACCGCGGTGGCGTCGCGCGGCGTGGTTTCGCCCGGACGAAGGCCGGGAAGCATGACGGGGGCGCGCGCGGTGTAGATCGGCGGATTGACCCAAGCATCGATGCGGAAATTCGCCGGGGCGACCACACCGTGCCAATCGAAGGCGGCCGTGATGCGCTTGATGCGCTCTCCGTTGGCGGCAAAAAAAGTCGCGACCACCAGAATGACCACCAGCGCGCGCAACGCGATCGGATCGCGCACGGCCAATCGCGGCATCGGCCAGCCGGCCTTGAGCTTGCGGGCCGACAGCAGCGCGCGTTCGACATGCGCGCGCCAGAGCGCCTGCGTAACCGGATCGTCGCTGTTGCTCGCAATCTCGTCGGCGATTGCGGTCGCCGGACGGTGCTGCTCGCCGCTATGGCGATCGAGCCGCCGCAGGCCGTCGTCGACGGACGGGATGCGCAGCAGCGCGAGCGGGATCGCGGCGGCGATGGTGACGACGAGGAAAACGAACAGGCCGATGGCGCGGCCGAGCGGCGGCAACGCGAGCCACAGGCCGGCCCACGAAAAAGCGAGGAACAAGCCGATCGCGACTGCGAGAAACGCTATCGCGGGCCACAAGCGCTCCCAGAAGATGCTGCCGCGCGCACGCTGCAGCGCGCGCGCAAGCTTGCGTCTGATCGATTGCTCGTTCGGGCGTTGGTCCAAGGTGTCCAAAAACCGCTCCGTCGCGCCGCGGCCGAATCTACCCAACTAACACGCTAACACGCGGCCTAATCCCGAACCACGTGGCTTCCCATGCGCTTAAAGCCAAGGCGCCATGCGATCGAGCGCAATCAATTGGTCAACTTCAAGGCGGGGCCGCACAAGCGCCCATTCCCCGCCTTTGACCAGTACTTCCGGCACCAGCGGGCGGGTATTGTAGGTGCCCGCCTCGACCGCGCCGTAGGCTCCCGCAGACATAACGGCCAAGAGCGCCCCGGGTTGCGGCTCGACCATATCCCTGCCGAGGGCAAGGAAATCCCCGGATTCGCATACCGGCCCCACCACATCCGCGCGGATGCGGCGCGCGGTGTTCGATATCGCCGCCACGGGCCAAATTTCGTGATGCGCGTCGTAGAGCGTCGGGCGGATGAGATCGTTCATGGCCGCATCGACCACAACGAATGTCTTGGCTTCGCCGTGCTTCACGAACAGAACGCGGGTGACGAGAATACCGGCATTGCCGACGATCAATCGCCCCGGCTCGAAGATCAGGCGGCAATCGAGGTCGCGCGT
Source organism: Pseudolabrys sp. (assembly GCA_035546875.1). Lineage (GTDB taxonomy): Bacteria > Pseudomonadota > Alphaproteobacteria > Rhizobiales > Xanthobacteraceae > Pseudolabrys. Next base: position 16,682 of record DASZVZ010000046.1, on the reverse strand, counting down.
CGCGCGCTTGACCACCTTGGCGTATTCGTCCGGATGCGGCGGCGGCTCGTTGTCATCGCGATAGGGAATGCCGAGCCCTCCGCCGAGATCGACATGGCTGATGGCATGGCCGTCGCCGCGCAGCGTGCGCACGAACTCGGCGAGCAGCTTGAATGCGTCGCCGAACGGATCGAGGTCGGTGATCTGGCTGCCGATGTGCATGTCGACGCCGGTGACCTTGATGCCCGGCAGCTTCGCCGCCTCGGCATACACTTCGCGCGCGCGGCTGATCGGGATGCCGAACTTGTTTTCCGCCTTGCCGGTCGCGATCTTGTGGTGCGTCTTGGGATCGATGTCGGGATTGACGCGCACGGAGATCGGCGCGGTGCGTCCCTTCGACGACGCGATCGACGACAGCAGGCGCAGCTCCGGCTCGGATTCCACGTTGACGCATAGAATGCCCTCGTCGAGCGCGAGCGCGAGCTCGTCCGCGGTCTTGCCGATGCCGGAGAACATGATCTTCTCCGGCGCAATGCCGGCGGCGCGCGCGCGCTTGAGCTCGCCGCCGGAGACGACGTCGGCGCCCGCGCCGAGCTTCGCCAGCGTCCTGATCACCGCCTGATTGGAATTCGCCTTCATGGCGTAGCAGACGAGCGCGTTCACATCGGCGAACGCGCCGGCGAACACCTTGTAGTGGCGCTCCAGCGTGGCGGTCGAATAGCAATAGAAGGGCGTCTTGACCTCGCGCGCGAGCGTGTCGAGATTCACCGCCTCGGCGTGCAGGACGCCATCACGATAGTCGAAGTGATGCATCGCACGCTCAGTCGAGCAGGACGTCGAGAGGAATATGTTTCTTCGGCCCCTTCGGCGCGATCGGCTGACCGGACGTGGTCACGCCGGGGCTGACGCCGGAGTTGGACTGGACCGTGTGCGGCCCGAGCGGCGAGAGCAGGCCGCTCGGAGCTTCCGCCGCCTCGCCGGCCGCCGAAGCGCTCGGCGGCGGATCGAGCGGACCTTTGCGGCCGCAGCCGGCAAGGCCCAACGCGGCGGCAAGCGCGCCGATGAGGGCCAGCCGGACGAATGGACGGCCGCTGAAATGGGTCACGACGCGCGCTCCTTGCATGGACGGCACAATAGCAAAACGGGCAATCGAGGCGAAGTCAGGATTTCTCTTTTTCCAGCTTTCTCAGCCATTTCCGCGCCTGCGCGCGCACGTTCTTGGGCGCCGTACCGCCGTAGCTCACGCGGCTTTTGACCGAATTGTCGACCGATAGCACCTTGAACACGTCCTCGGTGATCTTCGGCTCGATCGCGCGCATAGCCTCGAGCGGAAGCCGGTGCAACGCGACACCCTCCTCCGCCGCCCTGGCGACGATCCGGCCGGTGACGTGATGCGCGTCGCGGAAGGGCATCTTCAGCGCCCGCACCAGCCAATCGGCGAGATCAGTCGCGGTCGCGTAGCCTTCGCCTGCCGCCTTCTTCATGCGCGAAACGTCGGGCTCGAGGTCGCGCACCATCCCGGCCATCGCGGCAATCGACAGGCTGAGCGCGGAGATCGCGTCCATCGCGCCTTCCTTGTCCTCCTGCATGTCCTTGGCATAGGCGAGCGGCAGGCCCTTCATCACCACCAGCAGCGCGGTCAGCGCTCCGAAGACTCGCCCCGTTTTTGCGCGCACCAGCTCGGCGGCGTCGGGATTGCGCTTCTGCGGCATCATCGACGAGCCGGTGGTGAAGGCGTCGGACAATTTGACGAGGCCGACCAGCGGCGACGTCCAGATCACGATCTCCTCGGCGAGCCGCGACAGGTGCACCGAAGCGATCGACGCTGCGGCGAGTGTCTCCATGACGAAATCGCGGTCGGAAACGGCGTCGAGCGAATTCGCCGAAGGCCGGTCGAAGCCGAGCGCCTTTGCGGTCATGTCGCGGTCGAGATCGAACGAGGTGCCGGCGAGCGCCCCCGAGCCGAGCGGCGATTCATTGAGCCGCTTGCGCGCGTCGGCGAACCGGCCGCGGTCGCGTTCGGCCATCTCGACATAGGCGAGCAGATGGTGGCCGAAAGTGACAGGCTGCGCGGTCTGCAAATGCGTGAAGCCGGGCATCACCGTGGCGGCGTGCGCGAACGCCTTCTCGGCCAGCGCGCGCTGGTAGTCGGCAAGCGCGGCATCGAGCGCGTCGATGCTGTCGCGCATCCAGAGCCGGAAATCGGTCGCAACCTGGTCATTGCGCGAGCGCGCGGTATGTAGCCGGCCGGCCGGCGCGCCGATCACCTCGGCAAGCCGGCTCTCGACATTCATATGGATGTCTTCCAGCGCCCGCTTGAACTCGAATTTGCCCGCTTCGATCTCTGACAGGATCGTGTCTAGACCGTGAGCGATCTTTTTCGCATCGTCCGCCGCAATGATGCCCTGCTTGGCGAGCATTTCGGCGTGCGCCTTGGACGCGGCGATGTCCTGCCGGTACAGATGCCGGTCGAACTCGATGGAGGCATTGATGTCCTCCATGATCGCGCTAGGACTAGACGTAAACCGCCCGCCCCACATCTTGTTGCCCATGACACATCCACCGATATCCGACCGGCCATGAACGAACGACCCGCGGAAACGACAAAACGCCCGTCACGCCGCCTGTTTGTGCTGATCGGAGCGGCTATCGCCGCCGGAGCGGTGGCCGGGCTCGCGGGGGTATACGGGATCGGCGGGTTGCAAAGCAATGCAGCCAGCCAGGCCTGTCGTCCTGCGGTTAATCTTGCGCAAAAGGTCGCACCGCTGGCACGTGGCGAGGTGGCCGCTGTCAACGTCGCCAAAGCGCCTTTGGCGGTGCCGGACCTCGCCTTCCATGACGCTTCCGGAAAGCCGCGCACGCTCGATCAATGGCGCGGGCGCACCGTGCTGCTCAATCTCTGGGCCACCTGGTGCGTGCCCTGTCGCCGGGAAATGCCGGCGCTCGACGCGCTCGAGCAGCGCCTCGGCGGGCCGAACTTCGAGGTGGTCGCGGTCAATATCGACACCCGCAATCTCGACAAGCCGCAGGCCTGGCTGAAGGAAGTCGGCGTGCAGAAGCTCGCCTACTACGCCGATCCGAGCGCCAAGGCTTTTCAGAGCCTCAAGGAGATCGGGCGCGCCTTCGGCATGCCGACCACGATGATTGTCGATCCGGCAGGCTGCGAGATCGGCACCATTGCCGGCCCTGCCGAATGGGCAAGCGACGACGCGATCAAGCTCATTCAGGCTGTTCTGGCAAAGTAACGCGTTCAGGCGGGCGTCAAACGCTGATATTGACGCTCTGACCGACACCCGGGCCCACATTGGCGAGGCTCGAGGCGTTTTTCGCAGCCGCATCGACCAGCTGAGCGATCGAGGCCGCGTTATCGGCGTTCATCCGCATCATTTTCGCGGCGACAGCCATCTGCATCCGGCTCATCTGAGCGGCGACCATAGCTGCTGCGACGGATGCGGGGTCCATGACCCCTTCTTTTAAGGCTCTCGCGTCAACGAAAGATAAACGCGCCGGCCCTCGCTTGACTTGGCCGGCGGCATCTCTATACTTAACCAAATGGTTTACTATCGCAGCAGCACACTCGACCGGACGTTTGCCGCGCTGGCGGACCCGACAAGGCGGGCGATCCTCGCGCGCCTGAGCGAAAAGGACAGCGTTTCGGTGAGCGATCTCGCCGGACCTTTCGCGATGTCGCTGCCGGCCGTGATGAAGCATCTCGACGTGTTGTCGGATGCCGGTCTCGTCACCCGCAACAAGACCGGGCGCATCGTCGCCTGCCAATTGCGCGCGGCACCGATGGAGGAAGCGACCGAATGGCTCAACCGTTATCAGCGCTTCTGGACCGAAAAGCTCGACCGCCTCGCCGCATTTCTGGAGGAAGATTCATGGCCACAGCAACCAAGCCAAGCCTCACCATCAAGCGCCGCTTCAACGCGCCGCCGGAAAAAGTCTTCAGCGCGTGGACGGACCCCCAAAAAGTAATGCGCTGGATGGGGCCGCGCGACGTCGAAGCCGTGCATGCGGAAGGCGATGCGCGCAAAGGCGGCCGCTATCGCTGGGTCATGAAATCCCCGGATGGCGAGGAGCACGACGTGAGCGGCGTCTATCGCGAGTTCATTCCCAACGAGAAGCTGGTTTTCACTTGGGCATGGAAGACGATGCCGGAACGCGAGTCGCTGGTGACGCTGACATTCAAGCGCGACGGCGAGGGCACGCTGTTCACGCTCCATCACGAGCAATTCTTCGACGAGGACGCCCGCGACCGCCACAACGCTGGCTGGACCAGTGCGTTGGAAAAACTCGACAAGTTCGTTTCCGCCTGACGGGAGGAGTCCATGCCGCATCCATGGTCGCACGGCGAATTCTATTGGAACGAATTGCTGACTCGCGACGTCGATAAAGCGAAGAAATTCTACGGCGACGTCATTGGCTGGACCTTCGAAGCGATGCCCATGCCGGACGGCACGTATTGGGTCGCCAAGATGGGCGAGCAATACGTCGGCGGGCTTTTTCCGCTCACCGATCCAAAATTCGCGGGCGTGCCGGAAGGCTGGATGTCCTACCTCGCGGTCGACGACGTCGACGCGCGCGTGAAGAAGGCGCAGGCCGGAGGCGCACAGCTCATGCGGCCGATCTTCGACGTGCCGGGCGTCGGCCGCATCGCGATCCTGACTGAGCCCGGCGGTGCCGGCATCGGCTGGATGACGCCGCCCAAAGCATAGTCTCAACAGTGAAGGAGTTCCCTGCCATGCAACACAAAGTCGTTTCGCAGAGCGAATGGCTTGCGGCGCGCAAGACGCTGCTTGCCAAAGAGAAGGAATTCACAAGACAGCGCGACGAGATCAGCCGGCAGCGGCGAGACTTGCCCTGGGTGAAAGTCGAAAAGAGCTACGTGTTCGACACACCGCAAGGTCGCAAGACGCTGTCGGACCTGTTCGCTGGCAAGAGCCAGCTCATCGTCTATCATTTCATGCTCGGGCCGGGTTGGGTGCAAGGTTGCCCGAGCTGCTCGTATCTCGCCGATCACTTCGACGGCGCCGCCATCCATCTCGCGCAACGCGACGTGACGTTGGCCGTCGTGTCGCGGGCTCCGCTTGCTGAAATTCAGGCCTACAAGAAACGCATGGGTTGGCGGTTTCCGTGGGCGTCATCGTACGGCACCGACTTCAATTTCGATTTTCATGTGTCGTTCACGAAAGACGAAATGGCGAACGAGAACGCCTACTACAATTACACTGCCGGCGGATTCCCGAGCGAGGAAGCGCCCGGCATGAGCGTGTTCTACAAGAACGAAGCCGCCGAAATCTTCCATACTTATTCTGTCTATGCGCGCGGCCTCGATATTCTGGTCGGCGCGTACAACTTCCTCGACCACGCGCCGAAAGGCCGCGACGAGGAGGCGCTGCCGTGGACCATGGCCTGGGTGCGCCGGCACGACGAATATGAGCCCGCACCGGTAGTCGCCGGTCACTCATGCTGCGGCTGACCGCTCCGGACCCAGGCGGAGATCAAGCCCCGTGTATTCCGTATTGGAGGCGCGCGGCGCTTCAACCGCGCGCAATGCCGGCTGTGGCGTAGCGCGAATTAGCGCGTCGGGACCGGCTTGTCGCCGCGGTAGTCGTAGAAGCCGCGCTGCGTCTTGCGGCCGAGCCAGCCGGCCTCGACGTATTTCACCAGCAGCGGGCACGGCCGGTATTTCGAATCCGCCAGTCCCTCGTGCAGCACCTGCATGACCGAGAGACAGGTATCGAGCCCGATGAAGTCGGCGAGCTCGAGCGGTCCCATCGGGTGATGCGCGCCGAGGCGCATCGCGGTGTCGATCGCCTCGACGTTCCCGACGCCCTCATAGAGCGTATAGATCGCCTCGTTGATCATCGGCAGCAGCACACGGTTGACGATGAAGGCAGGGAAATCTTCCGACACCGCGATGGTCTTGTGCAGCGTAGCGACGAAGGCCTTGCTGGTCTCGAACGTCGCATCGTCGGTTGCGATGCCGCGGATGAGCTCGACCAGCTCCATCAGCGGCACCGGATTCATGAAGTGGATGCCGATGAAGCGTTCGGGCCGGTCAGTCGACGCTGCAAGACGCGTGATCGAGATCGACGAGGTGTTGGTGGCGAGGATCGCTTCCGGCTTCAGCGACGCGCAGAGTTCTGAATAGATCTTTCGCTTGACGTCTTCCTTCTCGGTCGCGGTTTCGATGACGATATCGCAGCCGCCCAGCACGTCGTATTTCTCGGCGGGCTTGATGCGCGTGAGCGCGTTCTTGCGTTCGTCCTCGGTGATCGTCTTCTTGCCGACCTGCCGGGCCATATTGCCGTTGATGGTCGCCATGCCGGCCTTGATGCGATCGGCCGACACGTCGTTCAGCAACACATTGTAGCCCGCGAGCGCGCAGACGTGGGCGATGCCATTGCCCATCTGTCCCGCGCCAATTACCCCGACATTTTGAATATTGACCGCCATGATCCTATCCGATCGACGCCGCGCCCCGATTTCCGGCCTCGGCTTCAATGCGCCCCGGTCGTTGCCGCCATTTTTACGACGAACCCCATACTGATACCACGACAACCGGAACTTTCTTGCCCGATGGTCAACGGCCGATTTTGCCGAGTTCCGCAGCGAGTTCGGGCAGCGCCTGATAGAGATCGGCGACGAGCCCGTAATCGGCCACCTGGAAGATCGGCGCCTCTTCATCCTTGTTGATAGCAACAATCACCTTGGAATCTTTCATCCCGGCGAGATGCTGAATTGCGCCGGAAATGCCGACGGCGATGTATAGCTCGGGCGCCACGATCTTGCCGGTCTGGCCGACCTGCCAGTCGTTCGGCGCATAGCCCGCATCGACCGCGGCGCGCGATGCGCCCATTGCGGCGCCAAGCTTGTCGGCCACCGGCTCGATGTATTTGGTGAAATTTTCGCGCGACTGCATCGCGCGCCCGCCGGAGATGATGATCTTGGCCGCGGTAAGTTCCGGCCGGTCGGACTTCGACAATTCCTCGCCGACGAATGACGACAGCGCGGGATCGCTGGCCGCCGCCGCATTTTCGACGCTTGCCGAACCGCCCTCGCCGGTCGCCTGGAAAGCCGCCGTGCGTACGGTGATGACCTTCTTGGTGTCTTTCGACTTTACCGTCTGGATTGCGTTGCCGGCGTAGATCGGACGTTCGAACGTGTCGGGCGCGACCACCTTGGTGACGTCCGAAATCTGCATGACGTCGAGAAGCGCCGCGACGCGCGGCATGACGTTCTTGCCGGCGGTCGTCGCCGGCGAAACGATCGCGTCGTAATTGCCCGCGAGCGACACGACCAGCGCCGCCGTCGGCTCGGCCAGCATGTGCTCGTAGGCCGGCGCGTCAGCCAGCAGAACTTTCTTCACGCCGTCGAGCTTGGCCGCGGCGTCGGCGACGGCCTTGCAACCCTTGCCCGCGACCAGAACATGCACGTCGCCGCCAAGCGCCTTCGCTGCGGTGAGCGCCTTGTTGGTCGCATCCTTGAGCGTCTTGTTGTCGTGCTCGGCAATCAGGAGCGCCGTCATCAGATCACCCCGGTGTCTTTGAGCTTGCCGACCAGTTCGGCGACCGAAGCGACCTTCACGCCGGCCTTGCGTCCGGGCGGCTCGCTGGTCTTCACCACCTCGAGACGCGGCTTGATGTCGACGCCGTAGGCATCCGGCGTCTTTTCGTCGATCGGCTTCTTCTTCGCCTTCATGATGTTCGGCAAGCTCGCGTAGCGCGGCTCGTTCAGACGCAGATCGGTGGTGATGATCGCCGGCGCCTTGAGCTTCACCGTTTGCAAGCCGCCGTCCACTTCGCGCGTCACCGTCACGCTGTCGCCGTCGAGCGCGAGCTTCGAGGCGAAGGTTCCCTGCGACCATCCGAGCAGCGCGGACAGCATCTGCCCCGTCTGATTGCAGTCGTCATCAATCGCCTGCTTGCCCATGATGACGAGGCCGGGCTTCTCGGCCTCGACGATCGCCTTGAGAATTTTCGCGACGGCGAGCGGCTCGACCGTGGCGTCGGTCTTGACCAGGATGCCGCGGTCCGCGCCCATCGCAAGCGCCGTGCGGATCGTCTCGGAGGCCTGCGCGGGACCGATCGAAACTGCCACGATCTCGGTCGCCTTGCCCGCTTCTTTGAGACGGATCGCTTCCTCGACGGCGATCTCGTCGAAGGGGTTCATCGACATCTTGATGTTGGCGAGCTCGACCCCGGAACCGTCCGGCTTCACTCGAATCTTGACGTTGAAGTCCACGACCCGTTTGACGGGCACCAGGATTTTCATGTTCTGAGCGAGCTCCTCGGGCGATTGGATCCCGATTCACGGCGGGAAATTGGTGCGGTGCACCCTAATAGCCGGCTCCCACGCGGTCAACGCCGGGCTGGTGATGGCGCGGGCTCGCGCTCGGTCAACGCATTTTCGACAGCCGCGCAATCCTTGGTGGCCGTGCGATGGAGCTGGAAGACCCGGTCGGCGGTCCCGAGCTCGATATCGAGATGCTTGGCGCGGTCCGCACGCCGCACCATCGAGAGGCCGTCCGTAAAATAGAGCATCAGTGTATTTGCGTCCTTGCCGCGATCGAACAGCACGGGAGCACCCTCCTCCGCGCTCGACACCTCGAACACGTCAGGTTGCGCCAGCATCGTGCAAATGACGCCGGCGTCTCCCTTGTGCTGCGTGAACATGCGCCGGTTCGACGTGTCGCGATTGGCTTGCGCGTCCCATGCGCAGCCGCCGCTCGCGAACACAGGCACCGGGTCGCCGCGCCGGGTTATGGCAAGACCGAAGTCAACTCCGCTGAGCGGCGCGCCCGGCATGTTCGGCATTCCGTACATCAGCCAGACCGTCGCCGACGTAACCTTCTGCCGCGGATTCTTGCGCAAATGGGCGGCGTCATAAACGCGCGTAAAGCAGGCGCGGTTGCCGGGCGCAGGCTTGATCAGGTCGTCGAGCGGAGTTGCGGCCATCGAAGGCGATGCGGTCAGAAGAAACAGAACCGACGCTATGTTGGCTGTCGCGTGGCACCGCATGACGAAGCCCTGCTAACGGTTTTTCCCCGGCGCCCAGAGAAGGTCGCGCGCGCCCTTGTCGTTGGCGTAGCGCCCGGCGACGAAGAGATAGTCCGACAGGCGGTTGACGTATTTCAGCGACGGCGCGGAAACCTCCTCGCCCGCTTTGTCCTTGAGCTCGACCATGATGCGCTCGGCGCGCCGGCAAACGGTCCGCGCAAGGTGCATGTACGCGGACGCCGGACTGCCGCCGGGCAGAATGAAGGACTTCAGCGGCGCAAGCTCGGCGTTGAGCCGGTCGATCTCGCCCTCGAGCCAGGTCACCTGCGCGTCGGTCACCGTCAGCCGCGCGCCGCCCGGGCCCTTTTCCGACAGGCACAAATCGGCCTCGACGTCGAACAGGTCGTTCTGGATGCGCGCGAGGCTCGCATCGAGCGCGGCATCGCCCGCCGTATGCAGCCGCACCAACCCGATCACCGCATTGACCTCGTCGAGCGTGCCGTAAGCGGACACGCGCAGGTCGTATTTCTTGCGCCGCGCGCCGCTGCCAAGCGAGGTGGTGCCGTCGTCGCCGGTGCGGGTGTAGATGCGATTGAGCACCACCATGGGCGGCTCCTCAGGGCCTTTTGCAGGGAATCGGATTCGGGCTAGTCTAGCCGATAGCCGTCACGGTCAACGAGGGGTGACTTACCATGCGTTTTACAGCCTTAGCCGTCGCCGCATTTGCGTTGCTGCCCGTCATTGGACCGGCCGGCGCGTGCGAATGGATCGATGCCGACGTGACCGCGACGCAGGCCGTCGCCCAGGCGACGCCGGCTGAAGCCGTCATGCCGCAGGCCGCCGCGCAGCAACCTGCCGCCGACGATCTGGCCGCGAAAAGCAAGAAGAACAAGAAGAAAAAGGCCAAGAAGAAGCCGAAAGATAAAGACGAATACATGAAGTCGGCGGCGCCGCCGCAGAAGTAGCGCTCAACAGAACCGAAGATTGCCGTGTCGCGCGCGCCGTCGCCGGCGCGCTAGCGGCCCATGAGCCAGATCGTCAGCATGATCACGACGATCGCGACGAACTGGAGCAGCACGCGCAGGCGCATGAGCTTCTGCGACGTATTGCCGGAGCCGCCGCGCATCATGTTGATGAGGCCAAGCGCCAGAACAACGGCGACCGCGACGATCGCGACCGGAACGGCGCCATGCGACATGAAATCGGACATCGCCGCCTTCTAACACCCGCGCTCTAGCCAGACCACCCGGCGAGCCCTGCGCGAAACGCCACCCCCGCCGGCAGATTTGACGCTCGCCTTCCGGTTGTATCTCTCCTAAACTTTGCCGTGTGTCCTTGGTGGGGGACAGCGTGGCGTTGATGCAAGGGGCGGACCTCAACCGCCCGCACAGAACGACTGGGGGGAGTTCCGGCATCCCGTCGATCGCGCCGTTGGCGCTCGACGAGGAAAAGGCCGGCGCGCCGGATCCGACATTTGCTGAAATCGACTGCCTGCGGGGTTTGCTCCCCGGTGCGGTGATCGACGCGGCGGAAAAACGCGCAGCCGCGGTCGGAACCGGCGCGGATCGCGTGCTGATCGCCTCCGGCGCGCTGAGCGAGGAGACCTATCTGCGCGCGCTCGCTGCCAGCCTTGCGATGACGTTCGAACCGCTTGTCGCGCGCGACCGCGCCGTCTGTCCGGTGGGCGACGACCGCCTGATCGAGGCGGTCGCGGTCGGTTTGTTGCCGTTGCGCTTGGACGGAGAGCTTTTTCTCGTAGTTGCCCCGCGCGGCACCGCAGCCCGGCGTATCGTCGGCATGGTGCGCGCGAATCCCACCCTGGCACGACGCTTTCGCTTCACCACCGCCGAACGGCTGCGCCGGTTCGTGTTCGGCCACGGTGAAAAAACGATTGGGCAGCGCGCCGCACACGAGTTCAATGCGACCTGGCCGGCGTTGTCGGCGGCGCCGCCGCGTCTGCGCGCCAATTTTGCGCCGTTGGCGCTCGCGGGGATTTTTGTTTTGGCGGCGACCCTTATTATTCCTGTCACGGCCGCACGGATATTCGAGCTCACGCTTGCGATATTATTTATCGCGTGGATTGTGCTGCGGCTCGCCGGCGCGTTCATCAGCCGGCCGACGTCGCAGGCCCGCCGCTTCCTGCGCGACGACGAATTGCCGGTCTACACCATCATCTCGGCGCTCTATCACGAGGCCACATCGGTGGCGGGATTGCTCGCCTCGCTCGAGCGGCTCGATTACCCGATCGAGAAAATAGATGTGAAACTGGTGATCGAACGCGATGACGAAGAAACCCGCGCCGCCATCGCCGCCTATCACGGCGGGCTTTCGGTCGAGGTGATTGTCGCGCCGGGTATAGGACCGCGCACCAAACCGAAAGCGTTGAATGTGGCGCTACCGTTCGCGCGCGGTACCTTCACGGTGGTGTTCGACGCCGAGGACCGTCCGGAACCGAACCAGTTGCGCCGCGCGCTGCATGCGTTCTGGACAGCAGGCGACGATCTCGCCTGCGTGCAGGCCCGCCTTTCCATCGACAACACGGCCGACGGATGGCTCGCCGCATTTTATACCGCGGAATATGCCGGCCAGTTCGACGTGTTTCTTCCCGGCATCGCCGCCTTGCAGCTACCTGTGCCGCTCGGCGGTTCGTCCAATCATTTTCGCACCGCGACGCTGCGCGCCGTCGGCGGCTGGGATTCATACAACGTCACCGAGGACGCCGATCTCGGCATGCGTCTGGCGCGCTTCGGGTATCGCGCCGCGATGATCGACTCGACCACGTTCGAAGAAGCCCCGACGCGCTTCGTGCCATGGCTCAAGCAACGAACGCGCTGGTTCAAGGGGTGGGTGCAGACGTGGATGGTGCACATGCGCGCGCCGCGCCGCCTCTTGAGCGATCTTGGTCCGGTGAATTTCGTCTCGTTTCAGCTCGTGGTCGGCGGCAACGTGCTGGCGGCGCTCGTCCATCCCCTGTTCCTGGCCGGATTGATCTATGCGGTCCTGCGCGGCGCACCGATGTGGAAGGGGGAAAGTGCCGAGGCCACAGTGCTCGCCTGGCTTTACGGCGGCACGGCCGTTATCGGCTATCTGACGTCGATCGTCCTCGGCTGCCTTGGGCTCGCGCGGCGCGGTCTTCTGTCGACGACCTGGGTGCTTTTGCTCACGCCCGTGCACTGGCTGTTGCTGTCGCTCGCCGCCTGGCGCGCGCTCTATCAGATCGTCGTCGAGCCCTACCGCTGGGAAAAAACCGAGCATGGTCTCGCGATAACGTCTCGCCGCGCCGCGAAAGCGGCGCGTTCGCTATCGCTCCTGGAACGCTATCTGAGCGGCTTCGAGACGCCCGCGTTTGGGCCAGGGCCGGTCCGTTATTCGCCGCCCGCCTAGGCCACGAAAATCCTGATGGCAGGCGGGTTTTGGCGCCTCCGAAATAGGCTGAAAAATTAACTCCTGTCGGCTTTACTCACCGGCAAAGTTCGGGTGGGCGTTTGAATGCTGTACCGCGTGATTTTGCTCGCGCTCTTGCTTTTGCCGTGCGCGAGCCGGGCTGGCGAACTGCCGCGAATTCTGGCCAGCGCGGACAATCCCGTTCCGAAATGCGTCGTTCCGGCTTCGCTGATGAAGTTCGTGGAGGCGCGTAACGCCCACTTTCGTCCCGCGCGCAAGATCGATCCGCGCTTCGATCACATCGCCAGCATTTATCAGCAGGTCGGGAACTGCGTGTCGCGCGCGCCGAACAAATGCGTGGCCGTCCGTTGGGACTACGCTTTTTTCCAGATGCTGCTGGAAACCAACTACCTGACGTTCCTTCGGCCTAACGGAACACACGCATCGGTGACGCCGCAGGACAACAATTTCGCGGGCGTGGGCGCCGCCGTTTCGGGGCGGCCGGGCGAAAAATTCAAGGACGTGCAGACCGGCGTGCTGGCGCACCTTCAACATGTCTTGATGTATTCGCTGACACCGATCCCCAATCCGGTCGCGCAACGTACGCGCCAAGTGCAGGCAGATGTGCAACGTTCGCTGCGTAGGCTGCATCACCCGGTCACCTTCGACGATCTTGCGCAGATCTGGACCGGCAGCAATCACAGCGCCTATGGCGCGCAGATCCAGCAAATCGCCGAGCGCTACGCCGGGGAATATTGCGGGTCCGAGCAATTCGCCGCGCGCGCATCGCGGCGATAGAACTGCAAAGAAAAACCGGCTGCGCGGGTCTCGCGCAGCCGGTCTTTTATTTGACGGTTCGTTAGTTGCCGCTGATGGTCTTGATCACGCTCGACATCGGGCGCGCTTCGTCAAGACCGCCGCCCATCTCCTTGAGCACGATCTGCTTGTACTCCGGCAGCGGCTCGACCGGCGTCTTGCCGACGACCTGCACGACCTTGAAGTTGTTGTCCTTCATCCACTTCAGGATGGTCGCAACCGCTTCCGACGTCGGATGCTGGAAGTCGTGCATCAGGACGATGCCCTTGCCGTGCTTGGTGAGCTTGGCTTCGACCGATTTGATGACCTGTTCGGGCTTGCGCATCTTGAAGTCGAACGAGTCCATGTCGGTGGAGAACACGGCAATATTGCGCGAGCCGACGTACTTCAAGAGTTCGGGCGGATGGCGCAGCGCCGGGAAACGGAAGAACGGCGCCACCGGCTTGTTGCCGAGCGCGATGCTGAGAGCCGCGATGCCCTTTTCGATTTCGGCCTTGGCGTCCTCTTCCGACATCTTGGAGAGGTCCTTGTGCGACCAGGTGTGCGAGCCGATCGTGTGACCGGCCGCGGCCACCATTTTCACGATTTCCGGGTGATAGCCGGCGTGCTTGCCGATGTTGAAGAACATCGCCTTGGTGCACTGGTCGGCGAGCGCCTTGAGCACGCGCTCGGTATTGCCCGGCCACGGGCCGTCGTCGAACGTCAGAACGACTTCATGGTCACGCAGGAAATCGTAGGCCTTGAAGTGCTCGAAACCGAAGCCCGGCCCGCCGGTGGTGTCGATCTGCACGACGCGCTCGACACCGAGCGCATTCGGATTATCGCACTTCGCCTTGTCCGCGGTCGCGGCGGCAGGTGTCGGAGCGACAGCGGCCGGCGCCGGAGCCGCGGCGGTCGTCTGGGCATTTTGCGCCCAGGCAATGCCGGCAACGGTCGACAGCACGGTAGCGAGCAGGAACGCAGTATGGGTACGCATGTAGCCTCCAGCCCTTTGATGGGTCGATAGCCCCGAACGGGTCTGTTTGTTCCCAGGGCTTTGGGATCATTCAAAAAGCCTTTAACGATCCGAGTCAACGCAAGGTCCGAAATCGCCCGCTTTTCAACCATACTCCCGGCGAAAATGGTTAATCGGTACCGCCGCGGACATACCGGAACCGTGCGATAGGTTGCCTTATTGTGGCCGCGGCCAAACGGGCCTATCTGACGATGGGGTCCTTTTGGGGCACTTTTTGACGCGGGAAAACGACATGCCTGCAACCACAAGCTCATTGGCGCGGATGTCGCGGCCGACGATGGCGGCCCTCATCGCCGTTGCGCTTCTGTTTGCCGGCACCGCAGCTCTCTGGGCCTATTACGGCACCGCGGTTTTCTTCGAAGTGGTGCGCGCCGGTTGGGCGGCCTGTTTCTGAGAGTTGAGCAATGCCGATGAACGACCGGACGTCGCGTATTCTTTTGGTTGTCTCCGCTTTTCTCGGCGGACTCGTCGTTTTCCTCGGCATCGTGATGTTCGTCGCGGGGCGCGGCCCGAGCGTGGCGAATGTTTCTTCGATCGGCGGACCTTTCACGCTCATCGACCAGAATGGCAAACCGATCACCGATGCGGACATGAAGGGCAAGCCGTTCCTTGTTTTCTTCGGCTACACGCATTGCCCGGACGTTTGCCCGACCACGCTGTTCGAAGTCTCCGAGGTCATGCGTGCGCTAGGCCCGGATGCCAACCGCACCGCGGCGCTGTTCATCACCGTTGATCCGGAGCGCGACACGCCGGCCGTGATGAAGGACTATTTGTCGAGTTTCGATCCGCATTTGCGCGGCGTTACCGGCACGCCTGCGGCCATCGGCGCGGCAGAACGCGGCTACCGTGTCTTTGCAAAAAAGGTCCCGGAGAAGAACGGCGAATATTCCATGGATCACTCGGCCGTCGTCTATCTGATGGACAAACAGGGCCATTTCGTCGCCCCGTTCAATCTCAAGCGCAAGCCTGAAGCGGCAGCGGACGACCTGCGCAAATACATGTAACCTGGCGCGATTACGGCCGTTCGGCGCACGCGCGCGGTTTCCTCGCATCGGCCGTGGCCTGCGGGCGCATCGCGTCAGCGGCGACGCTGAAGACGCCCGCCCATATGATCAGCGGGAAATAGAACAACAGCGGCATTTTCTTTCTCTCGCATTCGGTTCGCGAGAGAAACGCTTGCATGCCTGCGGAAGTTTCTTCCCCTCACGCGGACTTGTTCGTCCGGCGCAAACGGCAAGCCGCGGCGCGACCGGCGCTTCCTGGGCCGGCTATTGTTTGCCCCTTTTCGGAGGATTGGCGTTCTTGCCGCCTTGGCTCCTGGGCTGCGCGTGAGGCGCGCGCTGCACGTTGGGCGCTCGCTGCACATTCGGCTTGCGCTGCACATTCGGCTTGCGCTGAACGTTCGGTGTCCGTTGAACGTGCGGGCGAGGCTCGGCGCGCTTGGGCGCGGGCTTGCGCGGTTCGACATGTCTCGCGCCGGCTCCGGGCTGGGCGCCCTTGACGCCTTTCTTGGCAGGCGCGGCTTGGATGCTCTTGTTCGTGCGCGTCGCTCTATTGAGCTGCGTTCCTCTCGTCGTCGTGGCTCTTCCGAATTGCCGCTGAAGCGTCTTGTTCTTGAACGCGGCGTTGCGATGGGCCGGATTGAAACGCCAGTTTCTGCCGCCCGGGTAAGCCCGTTTGTTGAACGCGACGTAGCGCGTTGTGTTCACGCGGATGGCCGCGAAGCCGCGATGTCCCCAATCGTAGTGACACCAAAGAGCCGGGCCGACGAAGACGGCAACGCCGAATCCAAATACGGGGCCCACCACCCACGTCCGCGGGTACCAGAAGAAGGGTGCATAGGCAGGCGCCCAAAATCCGGGGCCATACACCACGACCGGATCGTAGATCGGGACGTAGATATAGTCGGGCTCGACCGGCTCGATCACGATGTATTCCGGAGGACCGAAATAGTCGGGGCCGGGAGTTGCCCGCACCTTCCTGACTTTCTGCTCCTTGCTGGATTTCAGATTGCCCGCCTCGTCCGCCTTCGCGCGTAACGCTTGAATGGCGGTCTGCACGTCGTCGGGCTGGGCGAGGAAGGCTTCGCCGAGTTCGGTGGTCCACTCCAGCTTCTCGTTCATCATCGCGAGCACCTGCGGCACCGCCGCCAGTCCCTTGACGCTCGGGTCCCACGACTCCTTCTCCATGGCGGCCTGCAGGGCGTCGCCCTTCACGTTCGGATTCTTCTCGGCCCAACGCGCAGCAAGCGTCACCTCGAGCGGATAGGTCGATGCGGTCAGAACCTGCGCGAGCAGATCGTCGGGATAAAGCGCGATCGGCGCGACCAACTGCTGGATCTGCTGTTGCGTCAGCGGCGTGGCCTGCTGTGAATCGGCCTGCTGCTGCCCCTCGGGGGCGGGCGGCTGCTGGTCGGACTGCTGCGGCGGCTGTTGCTGTTGCGGCGCTTGCTGCTGGGCCTGCTGCTGCGGCGCCTGCTGTTG
>DASZVZ010000045.1:0-13336 GCA_035546875.1 Pseudolabrys sp. | reverse complement strand
CCGCCGCTCAACGTGATCGAGATGCCGCAGCGCGACCAGTTGCGGCTTGTATTCGAAACGCTGGACGAGGACGAACGCGTGCGCGTCATCGTGCTGCGCGCGATCGGCGAGCACTTTTCGAGCGGCGGCAACATCAAGGGCTTCATGGAAGCTTCGCCCGAGCACGTCTCGAAGCTTGCCTGGAACATCGCGGCCCCGGCGCGCTGCTCGAAGCCGGTGATCGCCGCCAACCGCGGCTATTGCTTCGGAGTCGGGTTCGAGCTTTCGCTCGCCTGCGATTTCCGCATCGTGTCCGATACCTGCTACTACGCGCTGCCGGAGCAGAAGCTCGGCCAAATCCCCGGCTCGGGCGGCTCGGCGCGCCTTCAGAAGATCGTCGGCATCACCCGCACCAAGGACATCGTGATGCGCTCGCGGCGCATTCCCGGCAAGCAGGCGCTCGACTGGGGAATCGCGACCGAATGCGTGCACGACAGCATGCTGGAAGTCGCGACCGACGAACTTGCGGAAGAGCTGCGCGCGTTCTCGCCGCTCGCGCAACGCACGGCGAAGAAGCTGCTCAACGACACTGAAGATTCAATGCTTTCGACCGCGATCGAACTTGAGGGCCATTGCTACAGCCGGCTGCGCCAATCCGACGATTTCCGCGAAGGCGTCGAGGCCTTCCACGCCAAGCGGAAGCCGAAATTCAAGGGAAGCTGACGCGGCTTTCAGCGGCGATGCGGCCCGGCCCGCCAGCCCTGCGCCGCGAGGTGCTTCTCGCCGACCTCGTTCGGCTCGTCCTCGATGGGCGTCGCCATGATGCCGTTCCAGCGCGACAGGAACCCCGCCATCGCGATCACGCCGACTAGTTCGGCGATCTGTTCCTCGCTCCAATGCCGGCGCAATTCAACAAATATCGAGTCGGTAACCGCGTGCCCGCCGGCGGCGGCCGCCACCGCGAGTTCGAGCGCACTTTTCTCGGCCGGCGTGAAAAGAATGCTGGTCCGGAAGTCTTTTGCCGCGAGCAGTTTCTCTTCGGCAATGCCGAAGTGCAGCGCGCCGCTTGCGGTGTGCGCCATGCTGTAGGGATCGGCGGCGGCGCGGCTCGCCACGTGCGCGACCAGCCGCTTGAGGCCGCGGTCGACTTTGCTTTCCGGGTCCCAGAGCGCTCGCTGCATCTGCACGAAAGCTTTCGCAAGCTTGGGCTTGCGTTGCATGGTGAGCACGCTGTTCGGCACGAAACCGAGCGTCTTGAAGAAGGAATCGAACTCCTCCTTCATGTCCGGCGTCGTTTCCGGCGGAAGCGGATCGAGCCGCGGCGACTTCACTTTCTGGTCCATATCCTCAACGCCGGCGGCGTCACATCACGTTCTGCAGCAGCAGCAGCAATCCGCCGACCACGGCGATATTGGCGAGGAAGCCGTTCTGCATACCCATGCGTTTCATCGGATCTTCCATCTCCCAGAAGCGGAGGAGCAGCAACGTCGCCAACACCGTGAAGACAATGAGGCAGAGCACGCCGATCGCCGGATGCCAATTGGCGAGGATGAGCGCGCAGCCGACGAATTCGAGGAGCAACCCCGCCCAGAAGGCCTGGCGCGGCATCGGACATTTGAAGATCCCGAGCCGCTTGACGTGATCCTCGACGTGATGCGCCGAAAGGTTGCGGATGCCTACGATCAGGAAGAAGGCGACGATCAGCAGTCGCCCGGCCGTGTCGTAGATCGAAGCGTCGTTCGGATAGAGCCCGTGCATTGTCGTTTCCCTTATGCGTAGACGACCGTCGACTGGTGCTGCGCGCGGACCATCGCGATCGCGACGCCGCCAATAATCGCCGGAATCGCGGCGATCATATAGGCCGTCTCGATGCTTACGCCGGCCGCGACCAGCGCTGTGCCGAACAGCGCGCCGGCGATGGCGCCGACGCGGCCCCAGCCCACCACCCAGCCGACTCCGGTCGAACGGATCGCGGTCGGATAGACCGTCGCGGAATAGGCCGACAGCACGATATTGGCGCCGACCGTCAGCAGGCCGGTGACGAACGTGATCGCCAGCAGGCCGTACCAGTTGGCGGCGAGGAAGCCGATGCCGGCAATCGAGACCGCCGACAGGAAAAATGTAATGACCAGCCCGCGATAAGACTTGTCCTTGTCGATGATGCGGGCAAGGCCGATCGCGCCGAAGATGCCGCCCACCGAGAACGCCACCGACGCGAGGATCGCGCTTGTTACGGGCATCCCGATAGAGGCCAGCACCAGCGGCATCCATGTCACCACATAGACGATGACAAGCTGCGCGACGAAGGCGGCGAGGCATAGCAGCACGGTCGCGCGCACGAACTCACGTCCGAAGATTTCGCGCGTCGGCTTCGACGATACGCCGCGGCTCTGCGGCAGCACATAGGTGTCCGCCGGCGACGGCGCGAACGACGGCGAGATCCGGCGCAAGATGTCGCCGATCTTCTCGGCCGGCGCCTTGCTCAAGACCATGAACCGGATCGATTCATTGAGCCACAGGACGAGCACGATCGTGAGCAGCAGCGGCAGCACGCCGCCGAGAATGAACACGGCGTGCCATCCGTATTTCGCAATCAGCAGCGCCGAAATCGGTCCGCCGATCACGCCGCCGAGCGGAAACGCCGCGTACATCAGGCTAACGAGCGTCGCACGCGTGCGGTGCGGTGAATATTCCGCGACCATTGCGATCGCATTCGACAAGGCGCCGCCAAGGCCGATGCCGATCAACGTCCGGAAGATAAACAGCGACTTGAAGTCGAACGCATAGACGGTGGCCAATGCGCATATGCCGAAAATCGCCGTGGGAATGATGACGCCCATGCGCCGTCCGTACCGGTCGGCGTACCAGCCGAAGAACACCGATCCCAGCGAGGCGCCGATATAGTGCGCGGCGAAGATCGGCCCGAACGCCTCGCGCGGCAATTTCCATTCAGCGCCGATCACCGGCGCGACGTAGGAAATCGCCAGAATATCGAAGCCGTCGAGGAACGAGACGCCGGCGCACAATGCGACGACGAGAATAATGACTTTACCGACCGACGAATTATCGACGACGCTGACGACGTCGACTTGCTTTCCACTTGCGGTGGCCATGGCGCCCCTCCCCTGAAGACGGCACAACTTGTTCCTGTTATTCGCTGTGCCTTTACGTGTTCACTCCCAAATCGTTTCCATTCGGCCGACAAGCCAGGCCCGTGGAACGGGCCCGGCCTCCGTTCTGCGCTCAGGCGACTTTGTTGGGCTGGGCTTGCGTCTTCGCCCAGTAGTCGCTCGCGGCTTTCGTCGCCTTGAGTTTCTCCATGTCCTCGTAGCCCGGCGCCATCGACGCCGACGTTCCCGCCATCACCTGGTGATGGTCGATGTTGAGGAGTCGCAGCCAGCTTTGCTGACCGAGCGTCAGGCCGATCATGCAACCCAGCTCAACCAGTTCCGGCTCGGTGAAGTTCTTGTGCAGGCGATCCCAGAAGGCGTCGTCCGTGTTCAAATGCCACGTGATCGCTTCGGCGTAAGCGAGCGCGGCCTTCTGACGTTCGGTATAGCGAGTCGATTTCTCAAAGTTCAAGAGATCGAGCACATGCTCCTCGATCAGCGCGCCGCTGCTCGTCGATTTCACCGAGCGCTGGTTGCCGCAGAACTCGCACTGCACCGAGCGCGAGACATAGAGCCGGCACAGCTCCTTGATCGCGTGGTCGAGCACGCCGTTGCGGAACAGGTTGTTCCACGAATCGGCGAAGAACCAGAATGCCGCCGGAACATGCGCGCGCACGGCGGAGGACTCCGGCCGCGGCGTGCCTTCGCGCGCGCAGCGCTCCATCTCGGCGCGCATCTTGGCGTCCATTTTCTCGAGCGGTACGTAGCTGATGCGTTGCTTAGCCATGATGTCTCCTTTGGCAATCTTTCGTGTTTCTATTCGGCGGCCTGGATCGGCATTGGACAGGCTGCCGCGGGTTTGCGCGCGGAATCCTGCGCCTTGGCGTAGTCCGCGACGGTCTTGTACTCGGTGACCTCGTCCTTGTTGACGCTAAGCCCGACGACCTTGCGGGCAAACTCGGCGAACGGTCCCGAACCGGTGAATTCGGCGCGTTTCATGGTCAGCGACAACAGCGTCTGCAATGGCGTGCCGTTGAAGTTCTCGAACATGAACAGCCTGCTGCCCCAATCGGTGAGGTAAAGATCGCGGATGACGCGCGCGATCTTCACGCGGTCGAACGGTTCGCCGACCGCGCCCTTGTTGAGCTTCTCGAACCACGGGCGCATCGCCGGATTTTCCCACTGCTTCTGGGTCGGGAACATGATGGCGCTGCGGCCGCAGAGATCGATCAATTCGTCCACCGCCTGTCCGAGATTCTGCAGGAAGTACACGCGGCCCCAGTTGAACAGCTGGATGTCAGGCTTGTAGAGCCCGCCGGGCGTGTAGAAGCCCTGGTCCTCGGCCGCAAGAACGTGCGCGTAAGTCGATTGCTGGAAGCCGATAATCCGCGCAAGGCGCGCGCCGACGGCTTCGATCTTACTGGTGCCGAGGTGCTCGCACATCAGGATCGCGAGGCCGGCGAGCAATTCTGCGCGCACTGCCTGCCGCACCAGTGCGTAATAATGGCCCCAATCGAACACGCGCTGCGGATAGAGCTTGGCGTGATCGGGATTGCCAATGTGGAACACGTATTTCCACGGGATCAGCACGTTGTCGAACATCACGGTCGCATCGAGCTCGTCGCCCTGCGAGGCGAGCGGATGCTCAACCGGGTCGCTCGCAACCACGCTCTCGCGGCAGACGATGGTGATGCCTTTCAAGTTCGCCGGGCAGACGCCGTAGATGATCTGGTCGCCCTTGGCGCCGGGGCGGAAGAAAACGCCGAGATGCAGGAAATCGCCGAAGGCCGACGCGGTGCCGATCGCCTTCACGCCGTTGACGAGAATGCCTTCATCGGTGGTCTTGAGAATGCGCAGCGCCGGCGAATTGGCATGCGCGTTAGGATCGGAGCGGTCGGCCTGCGGGTCGACGAAATGCGGCGCGACGACAAGATCGTTGTCCATCGCGTACTGCCAGAAATTGCGGATGTTGTCGGCAAGGCCGCGGCCTTCCGCGCCGATCGACGCTTTCTCCCACGGCTCGGGATCGTCGATGTAGGTAACGAGCATATAGTTCTGCGAATCCGGCGTGCGCGGCATCGAGGCCGCCACGAATTGCTTCATGATGAATTCGTGGTAGTTCCGCTTGCGCACCAGCTGTTCCTTGGTGCGGTGCAAAAACCACATCATCGAGCGGCGCTCGCCCTTCTCGTCCACGAAAGTCAACTGATCCTGCAGATCGGGGCGCCGGTGCAAGTCGAAGAATTCGGCGGTGCGCTGCGCGTAGCCGCGCGTCAGCGGATGCGTCGCGACGTTATCGATCTTGGTATTGCCGACCCAGACGCTGCGGCCGTCATTCAGCGATTTCAGATAATGCTCGCCCGTGCGGAGCATGGCGTTCTCCCTGCGGCGTTCCCACGCGTGTAGGCCGGCTTTGCCGCCGGCTCTGTTGTTGCCGCTAGGCTACGGGGGAGAGAGCCTCTATACTATCAGTCGATGGATATAAATTACATTCCCCACAGTTATGCGTCCGAGCTCGACCTGCACCATTTGCGGGTGCTCGACGTGCTGTTGCGCGAGCACAGCCTGACGCGCGCGGCCAAGGTGCTCGACGTGACCCAGCCGGCGCTGAGCAAGACGCTGGCGCGGCTGCGCCGCTATTTCGACGACCCGCTGTTCGTGCGCGTGTCGCACCGCATGGAGCCGACGCCGAAAGCGCTGGCGCTCGCCCAGCCGGTCGGCGAAATCCTCGACCAGATGCGCGCGCTGCGAGGCGAGCACGTCGTGTTCGATCCGCGCACCTCGACCCGCACGTTCCAGTTCTGCGTGGTGGACGCCGGCGTGATCAAGCTGCTGCCGCCGCTGGTCAACCGCATCATGAAAGAGGCGCCGCGCGTTCGCCTGCGCGTCGTGCAACTCGAAGGCGAGCATCTCGAATCGTGGCTCGAGTCGGGAACGATCGACTTCGCGATGGGGTCGTTCCCCACCCTGGTGAAGGGAATCCGCCGCCAATTTCTCTGGACGGAGGAATATGTCAGCGTCGTCAATCGCGGGCACCCGCGACTGTCGAGCAATTTGTCGCTGCGCGCCTTCACTTCCGAAAACCATGTGCTGGTCTCGACGCTCGGCACCGGACACGCGCACAAGCTCGCGGAGCGCGCTGTCGAGGCGGCGATTCCGCCCGAGCACATCATCTGCCGCGTCCCGATCTTCATCGCCGCGGCGGTAATCGCCAAGCACACCGACGCCATCGCAACGCTGCCGCTTTCGATCGCCACCGTGCTCGCCGAGGATCTCAATCTCGAGATCATACGGCCGCCGATCAAGTTGCCGAAGATAGAGATCTTCCAGTATTGGCACAGCCGCTTTCACCGCGAGCCCGGGAACAAGTGGATTCGCTCAATCTTTCTGAGCCTGTTCCGCACGCCGCTTATGAAAACGCGCGGCTGAATTCGGCGCCCGCCGACCTCTAGACGGCCGCCACGATCACGTGCGCCTGGATTTTGGCAGCGACGTCGCCGCGGCCGTGTTTGCGCGCGATTACAGATTCGGCGTAATCGGTTGCAGCTTGCAGTTTTCCCGCTTCGCGGGCCTCGATTTCATTGCGAAGAAGGGTTCCCTGACAATAGGCAACGGCGGGAATGCGCGGCGAGGATGCGCGGCTCTGTTCGGCTATCGTCTCGATCGTTACGCGCGAAAAGCCCGCCGCCTCGACCTCGCGGCGGATGATGTCCGTATCGTGATAACCGTGCGGCGTGCGCGCCAGAAAGCGCGGCGGATCGTTCGGAAAAATCTCCGCGAGAGCATTCGTAACATCATCCGCAAAGACGTTTTCCTCGATGCGATCCCACACGCTGAATAGATAATGTCCTCCGGGCTTCAAAACGCGCCTTGCTTCGCGGTAGCCGGACGTGCGGTCGGGGAAGAACATCGCGCCGAACTGGCAGCAAACAACATCGAACGCCGCATTTTCAAAAGGCAGCGCCAGAGCATCCGCTTGGCGCCACTTGATGCGAGTGTCGGAAGGTTGGCGCGATGCGGCGTAGTCGAGCATCGGCTGGTTGAGGTCGGTTACGATATAGCTTGCGTCCCGGGAAAGCTTCGGCGCAAGGGCGCGGGTGACGACGCCGGTGCCCGCGGCAATTTCCAAGATGACGCCTGGCGACAGGGATGCCGCGCGTCGGGCCATGTCCGCTGCGTACGGCTCGAAAATCAACGGCACCATATGGCGGTCGTAGTTTTCCGGAACCGACCCGGCGAACAGCTTGTCCGTTTCCAACATGGCGTGTAACCCATCCCCGCTGCGATTGCGGGCATGATTACACAGGATTGTCCGCGAGGGCCAAAGGTGAAAGTTGCATGGCAGGCGCGCTGTGTACCTGCCGTATCATCGGCACAAGCGGCACCGATCAAATAGTCTTTAGCCATTCTGCGGAAATTCTCACGTCGTCCGCAGTCATTTCATGCGCGCCGCGCGCCCACTCGAACGTTGTCCTCGCGCCCGCGCGCTCGAGAAAGACGGGTACCTTTTGCGCAAGTTCCGGGCGAACGGTCGTATCGTCGCGCCCGCCGATGACGAGAACCGGAAAGCCATCGAGCGGGGGCGGAAGTTGCGGCTCGTAGGCCCACATCGGCCGCAGCAGAATGGCGGCGCGCAGAACCTGCGGGCGCTTGAGGACAAGCGACATAACAATGTTCGCACCATTGGAAAATCCGACGGCGACCGGATGCGCCAGGTTGTAATGACCGCAAGCCCGATCGATAAACGACGCAAGTTCGTCGGTTCGCAGCGCCAGATCCTCCAGGTCGAAATTGCCCTTTCCGACGCGGCGGAAAAACCTCGGCTTTCCATCCTCGAGAACATTGCCGCGCAGCGCCAACCGCGGCGCGCCGGGCGACATTTGCGCGGCATACTCGATCAGATCGTTTTCACTGCCGCCGGTACGATGAAGCAGAAGAAGCGGCGCGCGTTGCGCGTCGGACCCTTCAATGAAGCGGTGGATATAGGTTTGCATGGGGAGAGGTATTGAACGGGTTAAGGCCGCCGCCGCGGCGCGTTCGGCGGATCGTTCGGCGCTAGTGCTGGATCAGGCGCCAAATGCGTTCGGTCAAAGCGGTGAAATCAGCCCGCCGCTTGATGTCCAAATCGCGCGGCCGCTCCAGCGGAATACGGATATCGTCGCGCACGGTGCCGGGCTGACCGCCAAGCACGAGGACGCGGTCGGCGAGGTAGATCGCTTCGTCGATTTGGTGCGTGATGAAGATCACGGTCTTGCGCTTGCGCTCCCAGATATTTTGCAATTCGCGCTGCATGATTTCCCGGGTCTGCGCGTCCAGCGCCGCAAACGGCTCATCCATCAGCAACACATCGGGGTCGATAGCGAGGGCACGGGCGAGGTTCACGCGCTGGCGCATGCCGCCCGAGAGCTGGTGCGGATAGGCCTTCTCGTGCCCGGCAAGCCCGACGAGTCTGATCAGATCGAGCGCGACGCTGACCTGCTCGTCTCGCGGCCTTTTGAGCACCTCAAGGCCGAAAACGACGTTGTCCAGGACGGAGCGCCACGGCAGCAGCGAGTCCTGCTGAAAAACGAAACCGCGATCGGGGCCCGGTGTCGATACCGCCGCGCCGTTGATCCGCACACAACCCGCGCTCGGCGGAATCA
The DNA here is from genome assembly GCA_035546875.1 of Pseudolabrys sp. Classification (GTDB taxonomy): domain Bacteria; phylum Pseudomonadota; class Alphaproteobacteria; order Rhizobiales; family Xanthobacteraceae; genus Pseudolabrys. Next base: position 4,605 of record DASZVZ010000045.1, on the reverse strand, counting down.
ACCCGTCGAGAATGCGAATGAGCGTGGTTTTCCCGCAGCCGCTTGCGCCGACGATGCAGACGAACTCTCCCGCCGCTATCTTCACGTTGACATCGTGCAGAATCGGCCTGCTGCCGCCTTCAGCCGAGCCGAACTGCTTGAACAATCCCTGAACTTCCAGCTTCGCCGTTTCGTTTTGCATCGGCGTTCCCTAGCGGTCGTTATCCATGGACGCACGCCACGGCGCGAAGTAGCCGCCGGCCCAATTGAGCAGGGTCATTAGCGCGAGGCCTGCCAGCGTAAAGATCAGGACACCCATCAGAACGTTCGCGGCGTCGAAGCTCTGGCCGGCTGTTGCAATCAGATATCCAACACCGGCCTGCGACGCGAACAGCTCGCCGACCACCACGCCGGTCAGCGCGCGGCCGAGGCCGAGCCGAACACCGGTTATGATGAACGGAAGAGCCGACGGAATCTGGATTTTCGTGAATGTCTGCATCTCGCTGCAACTGAACGAGCGGGCGACTTCGAGCAGATTGCGGTCCGTCGAGCGGATGCCGGCACATGTATTAAGCAGAATGGGGAAGATCGAGACGGTGTAAACGATCGCAACCTTGGACAACAGCCCGACGCCAAACAGCAAAAGGTAGAACGGCATGAGCGCGACGAGCGGACTGCTGTAGAGAATCGAGACCCAAGGATCGAGATAATCGAAGACAACCTTGAAGCGCCCCATCAGGACACCGACGGCAACGCCGACGACAATCGCCGCGCCGAACCCGATGAGAAATTCCACCGAGCTTACCCACAGATTGAGCCACAACTCGCCCGTTTCCACCGATCGCCACAGCGCGATCATCACCTCCGAAAAGGGCGCGAACAGAATGTTGCTGGTAAGTACGAAGCGCCCGATCAGCTCCCATGCAACGATCCCAAGCAGGATCGAGATGAAGGCGCGGCGGAAGGCGCGTTGACGCGCGGTCGGCGGTCTTCTCGCTGCGGCGATGCGGTCGGTTGCCACCATGGCCATAGCGATGGTCCCGTTTGGTGAGTGACGGAGGAATTACTTTGTCGCAGCTTCAAGGTAGCTGAAGTCTACGAACTTCGCCGGATCCATTGACGCCTGGCCATCCTGCGACAGCTTCAGATAATTTTCCACATGCTGAAGCGGCAGCTTTCCGTCCTTCGATATGACGCCTTTTTTGTGAAACAGGTCATAGGTCTTGCCGGCAAGGCCTGGCGTAACCTTGATGGTCTTGGCGAGGATGTCGATCGCTTGCTGCCGGTTCCGGGTGTCGTTGAACCAGCGCATGCCGGCGACGGCGCCTTTGAGGAAGCGGCGCGCTACGTCGCCGTTCTCCTTGAGCCAGCTGCGTCGTGCCACGAATACGATCGCCGGTCCCTGGAAGACTTCGTCGGTGGAACCCAGCCGGTTCATGCCCTGCTCTTCAGCCTTGAAGTCTGCGGGCTGCGCAAGCAGCGTCGCCGACACAGCGCCGCGGTCGAGGGCTGCGTAACGGTTGGGCGTGCCGCCAAGTTGGATGACCTGATAATCGCTGGGTTGAAGGCCCGCACGGCTGAGGAGTAGTCGCGCCATGCTGGTCGAAGCCTCCTTGAGTTGCGTCACGCCGACAACTTTTCCTTTCAAATCCTTGATCGATTTGATCTCGGGGCGGCTCATGAGCGTCCACGCAACCAGCGCGGTCTCGTCGCCGATGATGACGAGATCGCCACCCTTTTTGATCGCGCTGATCGCAAGCTCCGGATTGCTGCTGAGGATGTCGACACCGCCTGCAAGCACCTGCGGAATCGATTGCGACGCCGAGTCGATCCGGATCGCCTGCACGTCGAGCTTCTGCTCCTTCATGAAGCCCAATTCGCGGGCCGCATAGACGTCCCAATAGAAAGCCGTTGAAGCAATATGGCCCCACTTTACTTCCTTGAGCTGCTCGTCGGCGAAAGCGGGGTTAACCAGCCAGCAAAGCGCTACCAGTGCGAAAAATTTCCGCATGATCGTTTCCTCCACGGATTGTGCCTGTTGTTTTTCAAGCAAGGCCTTTTCTTAATGTATCGAGCGCACGCGCCCAGGCGGGGCGCGCGGCATCAGGCCGGTACGACGGACGATCTTGTTGCATGAAGCCGTGCGGCGCATCGGGGTAGGTGAAGATGGCAATGTCGGGATTGCCGGTACTGGCATCCGCGATCTGCTTGACCTCCGTCATCGGAGCATGGGGATCGGATTCGCCGAAGTGAAGGCTGGTCGGACACGCAATGCGCCGGAGAGCGTCGAGGTGAGCGCCGATGTAGGTTCCGTGAAAGGACACTGCAGCGTGGGCGCCGAGTTCGGCGGCTGCCAGCACCGCGTAGCGACCGCCGAAACAAAGCCCCATGACGGCAACCTTGCCGTTGGATGACTCCTCGCGCGCACACCACCGGATGACCTCGGCCAGATCGGAAACACCCGCCGCTACATCGAATTTCTTGTAGCGTTCCTGCGCTTTTTCGCGATCGCTGCCGTCGTAACCGAGGGGCCCCGGCAACGTGCGCCAAAACAGGTCCGGCATGACCACGACATATCTTTCGCCGGCCAAATCCTGCGCCATGCTCTCCATCGCCGGCGTTGCGCCATAAATCGGCGGAATCAGCACGACAGCCGGCGCCGAGCCGCGCGGCGGGCGCGCGATAAAAGCGTCGCAACGTCCGCCGCCGGCCATGGAGATTTGCGTCGTCGTTCCTGCCATAACCCCTACTTTGTCATGTTTCCGAGGTTCGGCAGTTCAGCGATTTTCCTCGATACGAACCACCTCGCCGTGCTTGTCGCGCGTGTGGCGGACAAACAGTTTGAGCGCCTTGAGCGCCGGCTCGTCAGTCGTAATGAAGATCACCGAATCCTTATCGGTGTTGTTGTGGTGCTCGTACCACTCGCCACCGGGCACGCAGAAGGTATCGAACTTGTCCCAGTCGAACGTCTTGTCGCCGACGACGGAACGGCCGGATCCTTCCAGGATGCTGCAGATAAGGTTTCCCGTCTGGCGGATCGGCAAGGTCTTCTCTCCCGGCCGAAGTAGCTGGGCCAGAAACGTCATCGTCGGATAGACCGGGCCGCCCGTGGTGGGGTCAGTATATTCGAGCATGATACCATCGTACGGACTGCCGTCCTGCGATTTCATTTCCTCGAGGAACTCGCGCGTGTAATCCCAGCGGTAAATGTACATCGGCGATGCGTTGCCGGTGCCGCGCAGGTGCGACACGCTGCGCGACATCAGACCGCCGCGGCGATACGTGTTGACGGAGTAGTTGCGCGGGAACATCTCGTCCTGCACATCCTTCTTCACCTTCTTGCCATTCTCCTCCACCCACAAGTCGGAATCGAAGTACGTGGCGTTGAGCGTGTTGCAGAGCGGGTGATCGAGATAACTGATGTTGATGGCCGGCTCGTTGCCCTCGTTGCCGTGGCTGTGCCAGCAGTCGTGCGGTGTCAGCACGAGATCACCGGGCCCGAAGCCAATGTGCTCGCCTTCGACTGCGGTGAAGTTGGTAACCCCTGTGAGGCCGAGACGCACGGCGTTCGGGGAGTGGCGGTGGGCGGGCGCGGTTTCGTTCGGCAAATTGATGCGGTAACCGGCATACATCGTCGTCACAGTGGCAATCGTCGGCGCGAGCGCCGGATTCATCAGGATCAGCGTCCGGCGTTCGGAGTCGTTCATCGATACGAGCTCGCCCGACTTCTCCACCACCGGCAGCAGATCTTTCCACTTCCAGTGATGCGGCACCGCCTGCGCGCGCCGCTGCAACTTCGTCGTTGCGTCGTGCGCGACGGAATAGTCGGTCGACCAGTACTCGTAGAGGGACAGCTCGGCGTCGCGCTTGCGCAGCGCGTCCATCTCCTTTTGCCAGTTGTCACCCTGCTTCATGGGCTTGCTGTGTACGTTCATTTCAACGTCCTCCACTGCACAATATATGAAATTTCATATTTTAATCAGTAATTGAATTTTGTAATACTGTCAACGAAAGCCGATTCCGCGCTGCACACGGCATCGCGGAATCAATCGAAATATGGAACAAGACGGTATGGCCGAAGCAAAGTCAGCGCAGCCGAGCATTGCTTACCTTATTCACCGCATCGCGGTGCGCCTCGAGGATTCAATCAACGCAAAGGCGCGCAAGTACGGATTGCGTATCGGGGAAATTCGCGTCCTCATGCGCATTCTCAACCACGGGCATCTGAGCGTCGGCCGCCTTGCGGAGATGACGAGTATCGAACCGTCCGCCCTCTCCCATCTGCTGCGCCGGCTGTCGCAAGAAGGATGGGTGACGCGCAATCGCGACCCCAAGGACAACCGCCTCGTTCATATCGGCCTGACCGAACGAGGACGGAAATTTGCTCAAACGCTGCAACCCTACATCCGCGAATACAACGATGCGGCCACGAAGGGTATAAAAGCTCACCAACTGAATGCGTTGCGGGTGCAGCTTGAAAAAGTATACCAAAACATCGTGCAGCTCGAATCATCGCTGCACGATTTTCCGGACATCGATCCTGGTGTTGCCAAGCGAAAAGAGTCCGAGAAGAAGAACGGACTCAAGTATCACTTGTGAAAACTGCTTTCGCACCGAGACCGATCG
>DASZVZ010000044.1:0-27007 GCA_035546875.1 Pseudolabrys sp. | reverse complement strand
CCCGCACGCGGGGAGAGGTGTCGTCGCTCTAATACGACCTCGGCAGGCCGAGGACGTGCTCGGCGAGGTAAGACAGAATCATGTTGGTCGAGATCGGCGCCACCTGATAAAGCCGCGTCTCGCGGAATTTGCGCTCGATGTCGTATTCCTCCGCGAAGCCGAAGCCGCCGTGCGTCTGCACGCACGTGTCGGCGGCAAACCACGACGCATCGGCGGCGAGCAGCTTCGCCATGTTGGCTTCGGCGCCGATGTCCTTGCCGGCTTCGTACAAACGCGCCGCTTCGTGCACCATCAGTTCCGCCGCGCGCATCTGCGCGTAGGCGCGGGCGATGGGAAACTGCACGCCCTGGTTCTGCCCGATCGGCCGGCCGAACAATTCGCGCTCTTTCGCGTAAGCCGACGCCTTGGCGATGAACCACTTGGCGTCGCCGATGCATTCCGCACCGATGAGGATGCGTTCGGCATTCATGCCGGAGAGGATGTAGCGGAAACCCTGCCCCTCCTCGCCGATGAGATTCTCCGCCGGCACGCGCAGGTCGTCGAAGAACACCTGCGTGGTCGCGTGGTTCATCATCGTGCGGATCGGATTGATGCTGATGCTGGTGCCCTGCGCGAGCCGCATGTCGACGAGGAACACCGAAAGGCCGTCGGTGCGCTTCTTCACCTGCTCTTTCGGCGTCGTGCGCGCGAGCAGCAGCATCAGGTCGGAATGCTCGGCGCGCGAGGTCCAGATCTTCTGGCCGTTGATGATGTAGTGATCGTTACCCTCGCGCCGCGCCGTCGTGCGCAGCGACAGCGTGTCGGTGCCGGACGTCGGCTCGGTCACGCCGAAGGCTTGCAGCCGCAGCTCGCCGGCGGCGATGCCGGGAAGATACTCGGCTTTCTGCTCGGCGCTGCCGTGCCGCAGGATCGTGCCCATGGTGTACATCTGCGCGTGGCAGGCGGCGCCGTTGCAGCCGGACGCGTGCACCTCCTCGAGGATCGCCGCTGCGGCGCGGATGCCGAGGCCGCTGCCGCCGTATTCCTCGGGGATAAGCGCGGCGAGATAGCCGGCCTTGGTGAGCGCGGCGACGAATTCGGTCGGATAGGCGCGCTCGCGGTCGAGGGCGCGCCAGTACTCGCCGGGGAATTTCGCGCACAGCGTGCGCACGCCGTCGCGAATGTCGGCGAAGTCGTCGGCAGATTCGGACGCACGCTTGCTCATGACGCTGGCGCCTTAAGCGCTTACTTCCGCGCGGCCGTTGTTGATCGCGACCACGTCGCGCTCGATGACCCGCGCGCGGAAGCTTACCACGCTTCCGTCGCGCCAAATCTCGGTGCGGATGGTCTCGCCCGGATAGACCGGCGCCGAGAAACGCCCGGCCATCGCGGTCAGCCGCGCCGGATCGTAGCCGCAGATCGACTTGAGCAGCGCGTGGCCCGCGACGCCGAAGGTGGCGAGCCCGTGCAAAATCGGCCGCGGGAACCCGGCCGCCCTGGCGAATTCCGGCTCCGCGTGCAGCGGATTGATGTCGCCGGAAAGGCGGTAGATCAGCGCCATTTCCGGCCGCGTCGGCAGGTCGCAGACCATGTCCGGCGCGCGCTCGGGCAGCGGATGCGGCGCCGGCGTGTCGCGCTTCGGGCCGCCGAAGCCGCCGTCGGCGCGGCAGAACGTCGTCTGCTTCAGTGTCGCGAGCAGTTCGCCGCTCGCCTTGTCGATCACCTGCCGCTCGGAGAAAACCAGCGCGCCCTTGCCCTCGCCTTTGTCGACGACCTCGACCACGCGCGTGCGGCCGATGACGCTGCCCTGCGTCGCGACCGGCTTGTGCAGCACGAAGCCCTGCTCGCCGTGCACCACCTTCGTCCAGTTCACGCCGCTGTCCGGATTGCGCAGCCAGTAGGGCGTGTAGCCCTGCACCAGCGCGAAGGTCGGCAGCGCCTTCAAGTTTTTCTCGTAGACGAAGGCGAGCTCGTCCTCGTTCATCGGGTCGTATCCGAGCCCGAGGCCGAGCGCGTAGAGAATGCAGTCCTTCGGGCCGTAGTCGTGCTGGACCTCCGGAACCTTGAGCGCGAGCAGCTTCTCGTAGACGATCGCCATTAAATCACCGTGAGGCCAAAAGCCGCCCAGTCATCCTGAGGCGCGAGCGAAGCGAGCCTCGAAGGTGACGGATAGAGAATCTCACCTTGGATCCCAATTGAACACATCGCCGGAGCGGTCGAGCGGCGTCAGCGCGTCGCCAAAGGCGTCCTTGAGCTGCGCATCGATTTTCTCCGGCGTCCAGCCGTTTGGATCGTGCAGCGTCTTGATCGGCCGTGTCTGGTTGAACAGGAACAACTCGTTGTTGCGCACCGAGAAGATCTGGCCGGAAATTCCCTGCGCGCGGTCGGAGGCGAGATAGACGACGAGCGGAGCGATCTTCTCCGGCGTCATCTGCTGGAGCCGCGCCACGCGCTCCTTCTCCTTGTCCGTTTCCGCCGGGATCGAGCCGATCATGCGGCTCCAGGCAAACGGCGCGATGCAGTTCGAGCGCACGTTGAAGCGCGCCATGTCGAGCGCAATGCCGCGCGACAGCCCGACGATACCGAGCTTCGCCGCCATGTAGTTGGCTTGGCCGAAATTGCCGATAAGCCCGGACGTCGACGTCATGTGCACGAAGGCGCCGGAATTCTGCTCGCGGAAATGGCCGGCGACCGCGCGGCTCATATTGAAAGAGCCGTTGAGATGCACCGCGATGACATCCGACCAGTCCGACCAGCTCATCTTGTGGAAGATGCGGTCGCGCAGGATGCCCGCATTGTTGACGAGGATGTCGACGCGGCCGAACGCGTCGAGCGCCGCTTTGACGATCTGGTCGGCGTTCTGCGGCTCGGCGATCGAGAGCGTCGAGGCGATCGCCTTGCCGCCCTTCTTCTTGATCTCGTCGACGACCTGCTGCGCCGGCCCGGTATCGACGCCCGAGCCGTCGAGACTCGCGCCGACGTCGTTGACCAGAACGCTCGCGCCTTCCGCCGCCATCAGCATGGCGATGCCGCGCCCAATCCCGCGCCCCGCTCCGGTGACGATGGCGACTTTGCTTTCGACGATACCTGGCATTGAATAATTCCCCGCCGCAATTTTGGCTGTCATGCCCGCGAAGGCGGGCATCCAGTAAACACCGCCCGCGCTATTTCGGGCGCGCCGGGGCTACTGGGTCCCCGCGTTCGCGGGGACGACAAATCATTTCCCCCACACGTCCTCGGCGACCTCGACGATCATCCGCAGTTTGGCCCACTGCTCCTCTTCCGCCAAGGTGTTGCCTTCCTCGGTCGAGGCGAAGCCGCATTGCGGCGACAGGCAAAGCTGGTCGAGCGAAATATATTTCGTGGCCTCGTCGATACGGCGTTTGATCGCGTCCTTGCTTTCGAGCCGCCCGGTCTTTGTGGTGACGAGGCCGAGCACCACCTTGCGGTCCTTCGGCACCAGCTTCAGCGGCTCGAAGCCGCCGGCGCGCTCGGTGTCGTATTCCATGAAATAGCCGTGCGCCTTGATCCGGTTGAACAGGATTTCCTGCTCCGCCTCGTAGCCGCCGGTGCCCATGAAGGTCGATTTATAGTTGCCGCGGCACAGATGCATCGTGATCGTCATGTCGGATGGAATGTCCGACATCGCCGTGTTGATGAGATCGCCGTAGAGCTGTCCGAGCCTTTCCGGATCGTCGCCGCGGTCCTTCATCTGCTGGCGGTATTTCGCGTCGCACAGCATGGCGATGAACACTTCGTCGAGTTGCAGGTAGCGGCAGCCGGCATCGGCGAAGGCGCGCACGGCTTTTTTGTAGGCCTGGCCGAGATCGTCGAACAGCTTTTCGTTGTCGGGATAGACCTTGCGGTCGATCGGCGTCGGCATCGGCCGGCCGTAGGCCGCGGACGGCGACGGAATCGTTATCTTCGGCGTGCGCTTGGTATGCGCCGCGACGAACTTGAAATGCTCCAGCATCGGATGGCCGGAAAAGCCGATCTTGCCGGTAACTTTAAGGCCTTCGTTGCGCGTGGTGACGCCGGTAAAGGCGACGCCGGTGTCCATCACGTGCTTCTCGATACCGTCGAGGCCCCAGAGAAAATCGAGATGCCACCACGAGCGGCGGAATTCGCCGTCGGTGACCGATTGCAGGCCGGCGTCTTCCTGCTTCTTGATGACGCGCTCGATCTCGCGGTCCTCGACCGCTTTCAGCGCAGCCTTGTCGATCGCGCCCTTGGCGAATTGCGCGCGCGCCTCTTTCAGCGCGGCGGGCCGCAGCAGGCTGCCGACATGATCGGCGCGGAAGGGCGGTTTGGCGGTTTGAGTCATGTTGCTTCGTTCCCTCGCGGCTGTCATGCCCGCCAAAGCGGGCATCCAGTAAACACAGGCCTGAATTTGAATCGAGACGCCGGGGGTACTGGGTCCTCGCCTTCGCGGGGACGACAGTTCTCAGCCCCAAACCTCCTCCGCCACTTCGACGATCATCCTGAGCTTCGCCCATTGCTCGTCCTCGGCCAAGACATTGCCCTCCTCGGTCGAGGCGAAGCCACATTGCGGCGACAGGCATAGCTGGTCGAGCGGCACGAATTTCGCGGCCTGCTCGATGCGGCGCTTGAGCTCATCTTTCGATTCCAGCCGACCGGATTTCGACGTGACAAGGCCGAGCACGACGGTCTTGCCCTTCGGCACCAGCCGCAGCGGCTCGAAGCCGCCGGCACGGTCGCTGTCGTATTCCATGAAGTAGCCGTGCACGTTGATCGAATTGAACAGGATCTCGGCCACCGGCTCGTAGCCGCCGGACGCCACGAAGGTGGAGCGGAAATTGCCGCGGCACAGATGCATGGTAATCGCCATGTCCGCCGGGATGTCGGAGATCGCCGCGTTGATCATCTGCGCGTAGATTCCGGGAAGCTTTTCCGGGTCGTCGCCGCGGTCGGCGACCTGCGCGCGCAGCTTCGGGTCGCAGAGATAGGTGAAATTAACCTCGTCGAGTTGCAGATAGCGGCAACCGGCATCGGCGAAGGCGCGCACGGCCTTGCGGTAGGTTTGCCCGAGATCGCGGTAGAAATCGCCCATGTCCGGATAGATCGACGGCGGCACCGCATCGCGGCCGTAGCGGAAATGCAGCGAGGACGGCGACGGGATCGTCATCTTCGGCGTCACGCGCGTGTGCGCTTTCACGAATCTGAAATGATCGAGCATCGGGTGAGTCGAAAACGTGCCGAGCTTGCCGATGACGCGCAGCATCATCGGCTTCGGATTGACGCCCTGGAACTTGATCTTGCGCTCGCCGAGATAGGCTTCGACGCCGTCAAGCGCGCCGAGAAAATCGTAATTCCAGAAAGCGCGGCGGAATTCGCCGTCGGTGACGGCCTGAAGTCCGATCTCTTCCTGCCGCTTGATGATCTTCTCGATCTCGCGGTCCTCGACCGCCTTCAGCGCGGCCGCGTCGATTTCACCGCGCTCGCGTTTCACGCGCGCTTCCTTGAGCTGCGCGGTGCGCAGCAGACTGCCGACATGATCGGCGCGGAAGGGGGGTGAGACGCGATTGGTCATGACAAATTTTCAGCGTCATGGCCGGGCGTGTCCCGGCCATCTCGCCTGGGGACGTAATGCCTTCCTGAGCTGGATCGCCGGGTCAAGCCAGGCGATGACGTCCTGCGGGCGGAGAGCACCAAGGTATTACTTCCCCCACACCTCTTCCGCGATCTCGACGATCATCCTGAGCTTCGCCCACTGCTCTTCTTCCGCCAGCACGTTGCCTTCCTCGGTCGAAGCAAAACCGCATTGCGGCGACAGACAGAGCTGCTCGAGCGGCACATATTTTGTCGCTTCCTCGATGCGGCGCTTGATATCGTCCTTTTTCTCCAGCCGCCCCGATTTCGACGTGACGAGGCCGAGCACAAGTTGCTTCTTGCCCTTCGGGAAATGACGCAGCGGCTCAAAGCCGCCGGAGCGTTCGGTGTCATATTCGAGGAAATAGCCGTCGAAATTCGTGTTGCCGAGCAACTGGTCGGCGACGAAGTCGTACGGGCCGGTGGCGATGAAGGTCGAGCGGAAATTGCCGCGGCACGAGTGCATCGTGATGGTCATGTCGGCCGGCTTGTCGGCCAGCGCGGCGTTGGTGAGCCTGGCGTAAATCGCCGGCAGCTTGTCGGGATCGTCGCCGCGCGAGCGTGACTGGTCGCGCTCACGCTCGTCGCACATCATCGCCCAGGCGGTGTCGTCGAGTTGCAGGTAGCGGCAGCCGGCGTCGTAGAACGCACGGATCGCCTTCTTCCACGCGTTGCCAACGTCGGCGAAGAACGCATCGTAATCCGGATAGACGGTCTTGCTGACCAGCGCGCGGCCCTGGCGGAAATGGAACGTGCTCGGCGCCGGAATCGTCATCTTCGGCGTCATCATCGTGTGCGCCTTGAGGAACTTGAAATGCTCGACCATCGGATGGCCGACGAAATCGACCTTGCCGTTGATCTTGATGCCTTCGTGCTTGGTCTCTACGCCGTGAAACTTGATGCCGGTGTCGGTGGTGAACGGCTCGACGCCGGTCAGCCCGCGGAAGAAATCGAAATGCCACCACGAGCGGCGGAATTCCCCGTCGGTCGCGAGCTTCAGGCCGACCTCCTCCTGCTTCTTGATGATCTTCTCGATCTCGCGGTCCTCGACCTCGCGCAGCGCGCTTGCCGGAATCTCGCCCTTGGCGTGCTTGAGACGTGCTTCCTTCAGCGGCGCGGTGCGCAGCAGGCTGCCGACATGATCGGCACGGAACGGCGGTGTGGTGCGTTGAGGCATTGCTGTTTCGCTCCCCGATTATGTTTTGTCATGGCCGGGCTTGTCCCGGCCATCCCGCCTAGGAACGCAGTGCCTTCCTGAGCGAGATCGACGGGTCACGGCGCTGCGCGCCGGCTCGGTGATGACACCTTGGTTGATCTCACTTCCCCCAAACCTCCTGCGCAACCTCGACAATCATGCGCAGCTTGGCCCATTGCTCGTCCTCGGCAAGCTTGTTGCCTTCCTCGGTCGAGGCGAAGCCGCACTGCGTTGAGAGACAGAGCTGGTCGAGCGCGACGTATTTGGTCGCCTCCTCGATGCGTTTCTTGACGTCCTCGCGCGGCTCGAGCCGTCCGGTCTTCGACGTGACGACGCCGAGCACGACGATCTTGTTGCCCTTCGGCAGGAAGCGCAGCGGCTCGAAGCCGCCGGCGCGCTCGCTGTCGTATTCGAGAAAATAGCCGTCGTAGTTGCAGCGCGCCAAAAGATTCTCCGCGACCGGCTCGTAGCCGCCGGATGAAATCCAGGTCGAGCGGAAATTGCCGCGGCAGACATGCGTCGTGATCGTCATGTCGGCGGGCTTTGCCTCCAGCGCCTTGTTGATGCAGCGCGTGTAGGTCTCCTGCAGATGGTCGACGTCGAGTCCGCGCTCCTTCGCCTTCTTCAGTTCCTCCTGCGAGCAGAGATAGGCCCAGGCGGTGTCGTCGAATTGCAGATAACGGCAGCCGGCGTCGTAGAACGCCTTGACCGCCTTCTGATAGGCCGCCGCGAGATCGTCGAAGATGGCGTCGCGGCTCGGATAGGCGCTCTTGCTCACCGAGTCCGGGTCGAGGCGGAAGTGCATCACGCTCGGCGCCGGAATGGTCATCTTCGGCATGACCCTCGTGTGCGCTTTCAGGAACTTGAAGTGCTCGACCATCGGATGGTTGGAGAAGCCGATCTTGCCGTGCACCTTCAAGACGTGGGCCTTGGTGACGACTCCCTGAAACTGGATGCCGTGATCGCCTTCCTCGACGCGGACGCCGTCGAGCATGCCGAAGAAATCGAAGTGCCACCATGAGCGGCGGAATTCGCCGTCGGTCGCGAGTTTCAGCCCCACCTCTTCCTGCTTCCGGATGACCTTCTCGATCTCGCGGTCTTCGACCTCGCTCAATTGGCCGGCGCTTATTTCCTTTTTGGCGAATTTGGCGCGCGCTTCCGCCAAAGGCTTCGGGCGCAGGAAGCTGCCCACATGGTCGGCGCGGAAGGGCGGTTTCGATCGCAACATGACTGTCGTTACTCCGTTACTGCGAACGCCCTGCCGTGCGGGGGCAACCGGCGTCCGGATTTCTACTTCGCGCTTCCCAACCTTCGCCCACCCGGTGGGAAGACCGCGTCATTCTGCGCCCGTTCGGCCGTGAAACCGATTGTCCTCTTTCTATGGACGGACTGTCGGGCTAGTTTGCGCGCCATCACCCAGTACGAATTCGTTCAGAAGAGGTCACGAGTCATGGCGTACAAAAATCTGGAAGAGGCGATCCAGGCTTCCGGCAATATAGTCAAGATGCTGCGCAATTCGCAAATCGGCGCATACGTCTATCCGGTGGTCGCGCCCGAGTTCTCGAACTGGCGCGACGAGCAGCGCGCGTGGCGCGACACCTGCGTCCTGTTCGACCAGACCCATCACATGGTGAACCTGTTCGTCGAGGGCAAAGACGCGCTCAAGCTCTTGTCGCACCTCGCCACCAACTCGTTCGCCAATTTCGCCGTCAACAAGGCCAAGCAGTTTGCGCCGTGCAACTACGACGGCTACGTCATCGGCGACGGCATTCTTTTCTATCTTGCCGAAAACAGCTTCGTGTTCGTCGGCCGCAACCCGACCGCCAACTGGATTCAATTCCACGCGCAGACAGGCGGCTACGACGTGAAGACCGACTACGACGACCGCTCGCCGTCGCGCCCGATGGGCAAGCCCGTGTTCCGCAAATTCTACCGCTACCAGATCCAGGGCCCGAACGCCGAGCAGGTGATCAAGAAGCTCAACGGCGGCGCGATGCCGGACATCAAGTTCTTCAACATGGGCTACATGACGATCGCCGGCCGCAAGGTTCGCGCGCTGCGCCACGGCATGGCCGGCGCGCCAGGTCTCGAAGTGTGGGGCCCTTACGCGGAAGGCGAGGAAATCCGCGCGGCCGTCATCGAGGCCGGCAAGGATGCACAGATGGTGCAGGTCGGCGCGCGCGCTTACGCCACCAACACGCTCGAGTCGGGCTGGATCCCCTCGCCCGTTCCGGCCGTCTACACCGGCGAGAAGATGAAGGCCTACCGCCAGTGGCTGCCCGGCACGAGCTACGAGGCAAACGCCTCGCTCGGCGGCAGCTTCGTCTCCAACAATATCGAGGACTATTACACCACGCCGCACGAACTCGGTTACGCGGGCTTCACCAAGTACGACCACGACTTCATCGGCAAGGAAGCGTTGCAGAAGATGGAAGGCAAGAACCACCGCAAGAAGGTGACGTTCGCCTGGGACGACAAGGACGTCGGGCGCGTGCTGCAATCGATGTTCGCGCCCGCGGGCGAGAACTACAAGTTCATCGACCTGCCGCTGTCGAACTACGCATCGAGCTCGTTCGACGCGGTGATGAACGGCGGCAAGGTGGTCGGCGCTTCGATGTTCTCCGGCTACAGCTTCAACGAGCGCAAGATGCTGTCGCTCGGCTTCGTCGAGGAGCAGTACGCCAAACCCGGCACGCAATTGACGCTGGTGTGGGGTGAGGAAAACGGCGGCACCAAGAAAACCACCGTCGAGCGCCACAAGCAGACCGAACTGCGCGTGGTGGTCGGCCCGACGCCCTACGCGGCGACGGTGCGCGAGACCTATCACGCCGGATGGCGCAGCGCCGCGAACGCGTAACGCGCAACCGAAGCCGCTAAGAGGCCGTCACCGCATGCGCGGCGGCGGCCTTTTGGCTTGTCTCGTGCGCATAGCGCGCGGTCGCGACCACGCCGCCGAAGGAAAAATAGTGCGGGTGCGCGGCGCCGATTTCGCCTTTGGCCGCCGCGAGCGCGTCGATGATGCGGTCGGGACCGACATGCCCGAGCAGGCTCGTCGCCGCGCCCGACACCAGCCCTTTCAATGAGGCGCCGACGCCGCAGCGTTTCGCATAGCGCAGCAGCGACGGAATACTGGTCGGCCCCGCCATGCCGACCTTCACCGGCACGGTTATCCCGCATTTGCGCAGGCGCGCGAGCCAGGCAACGATTGCGTCCGGGTCGAAGGAAAACTGGCTGACGATGTGCACGTTAAGGCCCGCGGCGCGCGCCGCCGCGATCTTCTGGTCCAGCGCCGCCTCGAGCTTGTCCGCGGTGATCGACGGATGGCCTTCCGGATAGCCGGCGATGCCGACTTCCTCGATGCCGGCCTCGCGCAGCTTGCCGCCCTGGATCAGCGCCAGCGCGTCGGGGAACGGCCCCGCGGCCGCGGCGTCGCCGGCAACGGTCAGCACGCACCGCAGATCGGCGTCGCCGCGCATGCGCGCCAAGACGTCGGCAAGCTCGCCGGCGCTTGCGAAGCGGCGAGCCGGAAGATGCGCGACCGGCTCGAGGCCGGCGCGGCGCGTGGCAGCCGCCACCTCGACGTGCCGCGCGAACGACTGGGTCGGTACCGCGCTCAGATAAAGTTGCGTGCCACGCGCGAGGATTCCGGCAAGCGCGGTGATGTCGGCCGCGCTTGGGCGCGTCGCTTCGAGCGAAAACTCGCGCGCGAAGCTTCCCGCGCCCCTGTCGTCACGGCCTGCGGACATTGGCGCCCCTGAAACGCTCACTCGCGGCGGTGCGAGATGACGAAGGACTCGTCGTAGAACCACAGCCCGCCGTGCTTCTGGAGCACTTCGCGCGTGGCCTCGATGTAACGCCTGTCGCTGTTCACGTCGGAGAGCCGGTCGTCCTCGATCTGCGCCACGTAGATCGCCGCGTTCCAGGCGGCGAGCAGCGTCGAGGTGCCGATCGACGAAGAGATTTCCGACGGCAGCGTGTGCATATCGTAGCGGAACAGCGAGCGCTGATCGGAATAGGCGTTGAAATTGAGGTCCCGTCCGGCCGGCCCAAGCTCGTGCTTCACCGCCTTCAGGAGATCGTGCCGGTTATGGACGAACGGATTGTCGTTCGGCCACACCTTCTGGATGATCTCCATCCCCGGATCGTGCCCGTACGAATGGATCGCAATCATGCGGCCGCCGGGGCCGAGCGCGCGGGCGAGCGGCGCCAGTACGCGCTGGGCCTTGAACTCGATCGAAGCGCGCGCGCGATAAGGTTGCGACGCGATGACGAGATCGTAGTCGGCGACGGTGCCGCCCGGTTTCGGCACGATCTGGTCGAGCAGGAAGCGGTGATCGGCGCGGTAGAGCACCAGAATGACCGGACGCTCGTAGACCGGGTTGCCGCTCTTCGCCGACACCCGCGCCTTCCAGTTCTCGGCCAGGAACGGCTCGAGATCGGTAATCTGCTTCTCGAAGCTGTGCGCAGATGTCCCGTCCATCGCCACTTCTTTCCAGACGAGGCTCGTCGCCGCGCTCAGTGATTTCACCGCGAGCCAGGGCGCCTCCGCGTAGGCCAGATTGGTCAGCACCACGACGCTCGATGGATGCTCAACGAACCGGTCGGGCAACTTCTGCAACGTGAGGCGGATGTCCTCGAGGCTGATCTCCTTGCCGACGACGTAGAACGGCATGGTCGGGAAACGGTCGTGCATCGAACGCATCACGCGCGCGAGCACCGTGCCGTCGCCGACGCCGGCATCGAACACGCGCACCGCCGGCGGACGCGGATGGATATTGGCAAGCTCGAGCCCGACGCGGCTCGCGATCTCCCACTTCTCGCTGCACGTATTCACGAACAGCAGGTATTTCTGGCGGTTGTCGAAGAAGCGGAAGTTGCGCTGCGGATCGCCGGGCTGGGTAGCGGCGGGCGCCAGCGACTGCGGCGTCACCATCGGCAGCGGGGCCGGCGCGCCTTCGAACAGTAGACGCCGGCGCGCCGGCGCACTATCGGCGCTGCGCGCCATGAAGGAGCGGATGCGGTCGAGCGTCTCCGTGGTGATGCGCCCGCCGTTGCGCAGGCGGCTCGCCAGCTTTCCGTCATTGACGGCACGGCGGCCGAAGGTTGATTCCGCCAGGCCGCGCTGGCGGCAAAAATCGCTGATTTCCTGAAGGATCTGTTCGTTCATGGCGCGCTTCCCCGTCGGCTCTATTGGCCGTTCGGGTGGAAGCGAACCAAGAAGGGCGTTTTTCGTCAACCACAAAAGCGAATCGAAGAAAGTTGGGAATTGATAGTGGGCAACAGAAACGCCGACAAAATGTGCAAAATAAAGGACTTATGCCCGGATCGCGGTACAGAGGTTAGGCAATTTGTGGGCTTTATCCCACAAATATTGACGAGTTTGTGGGCAGATTGGGCCGACGTTTAGCTTGGTGCAGAGGCCGCGAATTCGGATGTAGCCCGGAGGCTGCCCGCGTCAAATCTCGAAAAACACCGTCTCGTTCTCGCCCTGCACGCGGATGTCGAAACGGTAGAACGGCGTCTTGCCTTTCTCTTCCTTCGTCGCGATCAGGGTCTTGCGGCGGTCGGCCGGCACCAGCGCGAGAACAGGGTCGCTTGTATTGCCGGCTTCGTCGGAAAAATAGAGGCGCGTGTAGATCTGCCGCAGCATGCCGCGCGAAAAGATGCACACCACGATGTGCGGCGCCTGCGGCTTGCCGTTAGGCCCGGGAACCGAGCCCGGCTTGATGGTGTCAAAGCCGTAGACGCCATTCTTGTCGGTCGCCGATCGGCCGAAACCCTTGAACGCCGTATTCGGCCGAGCGCGGTTGTCGCGCGGGTTGGCGTAGCGGCCCTGCGCGTCGGCCTGCCAGATTTCGATCATGGCGTCGTTGATCGGCTGGCCGTCGCCGTCGAGGATCCGGCCTTCGATATGGATACGCTCGCCGGTGGCGTCCGCCGTCACCAGATTGTCGCCGACCGTTTCCTTCCAGCTGTACTCACCGTTCGGATCCCACTGGCAGCGGCCTTTGGGCGTAAGTCCGTAGGCGAAGAAGGGGCCGACGGTCTGTGAGGGCGTGATTTCCGACATTGAAGACCTGCTTATTGCGCGATCGCACGCGGCCACACCCGCTCATTCCCGCGCAAGCGGGAATCCAGAGGCGGCAATCGCACAGCTTGCGACGCGCGCTCCTGGGTCCCCGCTTTCGCGGGAACGAACGGAGAGTTATCCGCTGCAATCATCCTAGTGCTTGTCCGTATCCAAAGGCGTGGCTTCGCGGCCGCGCAACACGATATCCCAGCGGAAGCACAGTGCCCATTCCGGCACCGTGTTTTCGAGATCGAAGGTCGAGACCATGCGCAAGCGCGCCTTCTCGTCCGGCACCGAATTGAAGATCGGATCGAACGGGAAAAGGTAGTCGCCGGGGAAATACATCTGCGTAACGAGGCGCGACAAAAACGAGTGGCCGAACACCGAAAAGTGGATGTGGTTCGGCCGCCAGGCATTGTGATGGTTGCCCCACGGATAGGCACCGGGCTTCACGGTGATGAATTTGTAGTAGCCGTTCTTGTCGGTCATCGTGCGGCCGGCGCCGGTGAAATTCGGATCGAGCGGCGCCGGATGCTGATCGACGATGTGCACGTAGCGGCCGCAGGCGTTGGCCTGCCAGATCTCGACCAGCACATCGGGCACGGGGCGCTTGTCCTCATCGAGCACGTGGCCGTGCACGATGATGCGCTCGCCGAGCGGCTCGCCCTTGTGTTGCCTGGTCAGATCGTTGTCGCCTTCCTGTATGGATTCGTGGCCGTAAACCGGGCCGGTCAATTCCGACAGTGTGTGCGGCACGACAATAAGGGGCTTCGACGGTGAGCGCTTGACCGTCGAGCGATACGCCGGGGTCAGGTGCTTCGGATAAACGTCGAGGCTTTCTTTCGGATAGATCAGCGACATAATTTCCCGTCCCTCGAATTTCAGACGCGCTCGAGCGCGAGCGACACGCCTTGGCCTACGCCGACGCACATCGTGGCCAGGCCGAGCTTGCCGCCGTTTTCCTGCAAGCCGTGCGCCGCCGTCATTGCAAGCCGCGCGCCCGACATACCCAGCGGATGGCCGAGTGCGATGGCGCCGCCGTGCGGATTGACCTGCTGCGCATCGTCGGGAAGCCCGAGCTGCCGCAGACAAGCCAACGACTGCGATGCAAAAGCCTCATTGATCTCGATCAAATCGTAATCGCCGATCTTGTGCCCGAGCCGCGCCATGAGCTTGCGCGTCGACGGTACCGGGCCGATTCCCATGATGCGCGGCGGCACCGCCGCCGAAGCCATGCCGAGAATGCGCGCGCGGGGCGTCAGTCCGTGTTCCTTTACCGCCCGCTCGGACGCGACGATCATTGCCGCGGCACCGTCGTTGACACCGGAGGCATTGCCCGCGGTCACCGTGCCGTTATTGCGGAATGGCGTGCGCAATTTGGCGAGCTGCTCCATCGAGGTCTCGCGCGGATGCTCGTCGCGATCGACGACGAGGGGCCCGGCTTTTCCGCCGGGCACTTCGACCGGCACGATCTCGTCCTTGAAATAGCCCGATGCGATCGCCTTTGCCGCGCGCTGCTGCGACCGCAGCGCAAAGGCGTCCTGGTCGGCGCGGGTGACCTGGAATTCCTCGGCAACGTTTTCGCCGGTTTCCGGCATGGAATCGACGCCGTATTGCTGCTTCATCAGCGGGTTGATGAAGCGCCAGCCGATCGTCGTGTCGAAGATTTCCGCCGCGCGCGAAAAGGCTTCCTGCGCCTTGCCCTGCACGAATGGCGCGCGCGTCATCGATTCGACGCCGCCGGCAATCGCAAGGTCCATTTCGCCCGCGCGGATCGCGCGCGCCGCCGTGCCGACCGCTTCGAGGCCGGAGGCGCAAAGCCGGTTGAGCGTCACGCCGGGCACGCTTTGCGGCAAGCCCGCGAGCAACAGCGCCATGCGGGCGACGTTGCGATTGTCCTCGCCGGCCTGGTTGGCGCAGCCGTAGTAGACGTCCTCGACCTTCTCCCAATCGACCTTCTTGTTGCGCGCCATCAGCGCCTTGATCGGGATCGCGGCAAGATCGTCGGTGCGCACCTTGGCGAGCGAGCCGCCGTAGCGACCGATCGGCGTGCGCACCGCGTCGCAAAGGAAAACGTCGCGGATGCCGTTTGTCGCCATCACGCGGCCTCGCCGTGCGCGCGCGCCGTGCGCGCGTTGAGCTCGCGCAGGATTTCGAGCTCCTGCCTGGTCGGCGCCTTGGTCTCCGCGACGTCGTTGGCGTAACGCACTTTCCAGCCGGTATTTTCCTGCACCTGCTCGCGCGTCACGCCGGGATGCATCGACGTAACCGTCATCTCCTTCGTTTCGGCGTCGGGTTCGAAGATCGCAAGATCCGTGATCAGGCGCGTCGGGCCCTTGGTCTTGACGCCGAGCTTGGCGCGGCTGTCGCCGCCGGTGCCGTGGCCGATCGAGGTGAAGAAGTCGATCTTGTCCACGAAGCTGCGCGGGCTCTGCTTCATGATGATGAAGATCTCGCCGCACGATACGGCGATCTCCGGCGCGCCGCCGCCGCCGGGCAACCGCACCTTCGGCTTCTCGTAAGAACCGACGACGGTCGTGTTGAGGTTGGCGAACTTGTCGATCTGCGCGCCGCCGAGGAAGCCGACCGAGATGCGTCCGCCCTGCAGCCAGTAACGGAACATTTCCGGCACCGACACGGTCGTGAGCGCGGTCTCGCACAATTCGCCGTCGCCGATCGAGAGCGGCAGGATCGTCGGCTTGGTGCCGAGCGTGCCGGATTCGTAGATGAGCGTGACGTTCGGCGCGTGCGACAGACGCGCAAGGTTCGCCGCCGCCGAAGGCTGGCCGATGCCGACGAAGCACACGTCGTCGTTCTTGAGCGCGCGCGCCGCGGCAATGGTCATCATTTCATTGGGCTTGTAATCGGCCATCGGTTCCCTCACTCCGCCGCCGCGCGCATCTTGCGGCCGTATTGCGCGAATGCCTCGGGGCCTTTTTCCAGTACGTTGGCTTTCATCCACGCCAGAAACGAGTCCCGTTCGCGGGAAATCGCATCCCATTCCTTGTAAAAATTGTTGTTTCGCGGGTAGTAGCCCTGGGCGTAGGACGGGAACGCACCGCCAGGCACTTCGACCACGTAACCCACCGTCCAGGACGGCAGGATCGTCGCATTGAGGCTGCGCTCGCCGAAGTCGTCCACGACTTCTTCCACCGTCACCACCGAGCGCTTCGAGGCGAGCACCGCTTCCTTCTGCACGCCGAGAACACCTTCGATCATCACATTGCCGGCCTTGTCGGCGCGCTGCGCGTGGATGATCGCGACGTCTGGCCGGTGCGCGGGTACGGCGGCGAGTTCCTCGCCGGTGAACGGGCATTTCACGCGCTTGATGCGCGGATTGACCTTCGGCAGATCGCTGCCGATGTAACCGCGGAAAATCGCGCAAGGCAGACCCGCCGCGCCGGCCTCATACGCGTTCGCCATCGCGGCGTGCGAATGTTCCTCGATCTCGAGCTTGTGCGGCCAACCGTTCTCGATCGCATCACGCAGGCGATGCAACGAGCCGACGCCCGGATTGCCGCCCCAGGAAAAGACGACCCGGTCCGCGCAGCCCATGCCGATGAGCTGGTCGTAGACGAGATCCGGCGTCATGCGGATCAGCGTCAGATGCTTGCGGCCCTGCCGGATCACCTCGTGGCAGGCGGCGTGCGGAATAAGATGAGTGAAGCCTTCCATCGCCACCGTGTCGCCGTCCTTGACGGCGGCTTTGACGGCTTCGGCGAGAGACGTGATACGCGCCATTGCTAGTTTCTTCCCGGTTTCGCAACGTATTTACGGCTGGCCACAGGCAGGGTCAAATGGGCCCAAACCTGCGGACCCCGCCGGCCAGAGAGATAAAGATGCTATCGCCCGCGCCCATTTTCACCATCCATGCCGAGCTTGCAGACATGGTACGACTTGGCCGCACACCGGTAGGCGAGCGCCGCGTGATCGGCATTCTCGGCGGCCGGGTCGAAGGACCGAAGTTCAAGGGCCGTGTCCTGCCGGGCGGCGCCGACTGGCAAGTGATACGCTCGGACGGCGCGGCCGACATCGAGGCGCGCTATATGATCGAGAGCGACGGCGGCGGGCGCGTCGTGGTATCGAGCGAGGGCCTGCGGCACGGGCCTGCCGAGGTGCTGGAGAAGATTGCGCGCGGTGAAAATGTCGATCCGGCGCTTTATTATTTCCGTACCGTGATGCGTTTCGAGACGGCCGATCCTTCGCTCGACTGGCTCAACCGCATCCTGGCGCTCGCGCGCGGCAAGCGCGAGGCGCGTGCCGTGCGGCTCGACGTTTACGAGGTGGAATGATGGCCGATGCCCGCCTGCTGATCGACCTGCCTTCGTCGCTGCGCGCCGAGCAGCGCGACAAGGTCGCGATCCTCTGGCTCGCGCGGCCGCAAAAGCGCAACGCGCTCGACGACGAGAGCGTGATCGGCATCGAGAAATTCTTCAGTTCGATTCCGGAGGGAATCGGCGCGGTGCTGCTCGCCGGCGAAGGCGATCATTTTTCCGCCGGCCTCGATCTCAACGAGCTGGAAGAGCGCAACATCCAGGAAGGCATCGCGCATTCGAAATTGTGGCATCGCGCGTTCCAGCACATCGAATTCGGCAAGGTGCCCGTGGTCGCCGTGCTGCACGGCGCGGTGGTCGGCGGCGGGCTCGAAATCGCGGCGGCCGCGCACGTGCGCGTCGCGGAGCGCTCGACCTACTACGCGCTGCCGGAAGGCAGCCGCGGCATCTATGTCGGCGGCGGCGGCTCGGTGCGCATCCCGCGCCTGATCGGCACCGCGCGCATGATGGACATGATGCTCACGGGCCGCACCTACTCGGCGGAGGAAGGCCAGGCGATGGGCATTTCGACCTATCTCGTCGACAACGGCAAAGGCTTCGCCAAGGGCATGGAGCTTGCCAAGCAGATCGCGAGCAATGCGCCGCTCACGAATTTCGCCGTGATGCACGCGCTGCCGCGCATCGCCGACATGGACCCGCAGGCAGGCTACGCGGTCGAGGCGCTGATGTGCTCGATCGCGCAGGCCGACGACGAGGCGAAGGCGCGGCTGAAGGCGTTCCTCGAAAAGCGCGGACCGAAAGTCACGCGCTCTTGACGCAGGCGGCGCGGCCTGACCGTAATAACGTTGTCTATGACAACAATCCGGTAGCCGGGCGTCCGATGCACGAACCTGTCCGCGATGCGAGCAAAGCGAAGGCCGCGCCGCTGCGCCCGGTGCGGCTCGGTCCGCCCGACGCCGTGGTCGAGCGCAAGCGCGACGGCACGATCTACATCCGCGCCAGCGCAAAGCTCGGCCAATATCCCGATCAATTGACCGCGCCGCTTGTCCATTGGGCGAAGGCCGCGCCCGATCGCGTCTTCCTCGCGCAGCGCGACGCGAACGGCGCCTGGCGCAAGCTCACCTACGCAGAAGTGCTGGCGCTGGTGCGGCGCATCGCCGCCGCACTGCTCAAGCGCGGACTTTCCCCCGAGCGGCCGATTGCGATCGTCTCCGGCAACGACATCGAGCACGCGCTGCTCGCGCTCGCGGCGATGTATGTCGGCATCCCGTATGCGCCGATCTCGGCGGCTTATTCGCTGATGTCCAGCGACTTCGGCAAGCTGCGCTCGATCGTCAAGCTGCTCACGCCCGGCCTGGTATTCGCGAGCGACGGCGCGAGCTTCGGCCGCGCGATTGCGGCGACCGTACCGGAGGAAACCGAGGTCGTCGTCACGCGCAATCCGCCCGGCAGTCACAAGGCGACGTTGTTCAGCGACCTGATGGCATCCGAGGCAGGCAGCGATGTCGCCGCGGCCCACAACAAAGTGACGCCCGACACCATCGCCAAATTCCTGTTCACGTCCGGCTCGACCGGCCAGCCGAAGGCGGTGATCAACACCCACCGCATGCTCTGCTCGAACCAGGCGATGATCGCCGCCGGTTTCTGCTTCGTCGCCGACGCACCGCCGGTCGTGGTCGACTGGCTGCCGTGGAGCCACACCTTCGGCGGCAATCACAATTTCAATATGGTGCTGGTGAACGGCGGCTCGCTCTACATCGACGACGGCAATCCGACGCCGCCCGGCGCGCCGAAGACCGCGCGCAACCTGCGCGAGATCGCGCCGACCATCTATTTCAACGTGCCGAAAGGCTACGAGGCGCTGGTCCCATATTTGCGCGCCGATCCCGCGCTGCGCGAGAACTTCTTCAGCAAGCTCAAGGTGCTGTTCTATGCCGGCGCCGGATTGAGCCAGACGACATGGGACGATCTGACGGAGCTCGCGATCCAAACCACCGGCGAGCGCATCATTTTCCTGTCGTCGCTCGGCTCGACCGAAACCGCGCCGCTTGCACTCGCTTGCTCATGGGACTTCGACCGGCCCGGCAACATCGGCCTGCCCGCGCCCGGCGTCGAACTCAAGCTGGTGCCGAACGAAGGCAAGCTTGAAGCGCGCCTGCGCGGCTCCCTCATCACGCCCGGCTACTGGCGGCAGGACGATCTCACCACCGCCGCGTTCGACGAGGAAGGTTTCTACAAGCTCGGCGATGCCCTGAAATTCGTCGATCCCGACGACCCGGCGAAGGGCCTTTTGTTCGACGGCCGCATCGCCGAGGATTTCAAGCTCTCGACCGGCACCTGGGTCAGCGTCGGGCCGCTGCGCGCCCGCTTCATCGACCACTTCGCGCCTTACATCCGCGACGTCGTTTTCGCCGGCGCCGACCGAGACGATATCGCCGCGCTGGTGTTTCCCGACTTCGAGGCCTGCCGCAAGCTTGCCGGACTTGCGGCCGACGCGACGCCGGCGCAGATCGTCGCGCACGCAACCGTGCGCGGCAGGTTTTCCGCGCTGCTCAACGCGCTTGCCGCCGCGAGCGCCGGCAGCTCGACGCGCGTGGCCCGCGCGTTGCTGATGGCGGCGGCGCCGTCGATGGACGTCGGCGAAATGACGGACAAGGGCTCGATCAATCAGCGCGCGGTGCTTAACAACCGTGCCGCGCTGGTAGACGAGCTTTATGCGGTCCCGCTATCGTCCGCCGTCATCGCCATCGAAACCGCGGTATGATGGCGGCGGAGGAGCGCTGAGCGTGGAAATCAAGGGACAATCGGCGGTCGTCACGGGCGGGGCATCCGGCCTCGGCGCGGCAACGGCGCGCGCACTCGCCGCCGCCGGCGCGAAAGTCGCCGTGCTCGATCTCAACGAGAAGGGCGCGGGGGAAGTCGCAGCCGACATTCACGGCGTCGCCGTCGCGTGCGACGTCGCGGATTCTTCCAGCGCCGAAGCCGCGATCAAGAAAGCGAGCGCCGCGCAAGGGCCCGCGCGCATCCTGGTCAACTGCGCCGGCATCGGCCCGGCCAAACGCATCGTCGGCCGCGACGGTCCGATGCCGCTCGCCGACTACGAGAAGGTCATCCGCATCAACCTGATCGGCACCTTCAATATGCTGCGGCTCGCCGCCGCTGCGATGCAGCCGCTGGAGCCGTTTGCCGACGGCGAGCGCGGCGTGATCGTTTCGACCGCGTCGGTCGCCGCTTTCGAGGGCCAGATCGGACAGGCCGCCTATTCATCGTCGAAGGGCGGCGTCGCCGCGCTCACGCTGCCGGCCGCGCGCGAGTTCGCGCAGTTCGGCATCCGCGTGCTGGCGATCGCGCCGGGCATCTTCGGCACGCCGATGCTGCGCGCGTTGCCGCAGGAGGCGCAGGACTCGCTCGGCGCCTCGGTGCCGTTCCCGAAGCGGCTCGGCGAACCGCGCGAGTTCGCCGCGCTGGCCATGCACTGCATCCGCAACGGCTACCTCAACGGCGAAGTCATCCGCCTCGACGGCGCGCTGCGTATGGCGCCGCGGTGAACGAGGCTTCTTCTGATTTCGGTGGGCACCCGGTCCGGCTGGCGCAACGCCGCGAAGGCCGGTAAGAACTCGCCATGGCCTACTCCAATACCCGCACCGTGCGCATCGAATGGGGCGACTGCGACCCCGCCGGCATCATCTTCTATCCCTGCTATTTCGAGATCTTCGACGCCTCGACGTCGGCGCTGTTCGAGCGGGCGCTCGGGATGACCAAGCTCAAAGCGCTCAAAGCTTTCAATTTCGTCGGCTATCCGCTGGTGCACACGCACGCGCGTTTCATGAAGCCGACGCGCTTCGGCGACGACGTGACCATCGTCAGCGAAATCTCGTTCGGCAAATCGAGCTTCGAGGTCAAGCACGTGCTCAGCCTTAATGGCGAAGTCGCGGTCGACGGCGAGGAGAAGCGCGTCTGGGTGGTGCGCGATGCAAACGGCGCGCTGAAGTCGCAGGCGATCCCGGCGGAAGTGATCGCGAAATTTCAGATCTGATCTGTCGTCCCGGCAGCAGGGATTACCGGGTCCCCGCCTTCTCGGGGACGACAACGGAATTACCCGATCTCGGCCGCAATGCGCTTGAGCACAGCCATGAGGCGCGTGCGGTCCTTGCCGATGATGCGATCGAGATTGCGCTCGTGGCGCTGCGCGCATTTGTTGAGCGATGCGAGCGTGCGCTCGCCTTCCGCGGTGAGACTCAGCCGATAGGCGCGCTTGTCGGCGTCGGTGCGGCGGCGGGCCACCAATCCGCGCCGCACCAGATCTTCCAGCACCGGCGTCATGCTCGATTTGTCGCGGCCACTCGCCCGCGAGAGCGCGGTCTGGGTGATGCCGGGGTTGCGCCCGATCAGCGTCAGCGTGGCAAAGCGTCCCGGGTTCTCGCCGATTTCCTTCGATAAATGGGAGAACGCCTCGAACGAAGACTCCTGCGCCATGCGCAAGTTAAACCCGACCCATTGGTCGAGTGGACCGAATTTGATCGGTTCGCCAGCGTCTTTCCGCGCGCTCCTGCGAGCGGCCGCCCTGCCCCGCGCCATCGTTCTTCCCTGCCAATGCCGGCCCGCCGCCGGTATACCAGCGGCCGGGATATAGTTTGATATCCAACGATCCACTTTACAACGCCGTTAAAGTGGGCCTGAATACCGCAAAAGTTGGGATCAAAACCAACGCACATCGAGGGAGGAGAATCCATGACATTCCGCCTTAAAGCAGGCCTGTGCGCCGCTGTTTGCGCTGCGGCATTGGCCGGCGCCGTGAGCGCCGCATCGGCGCAAGAGAAGACCTTCGAACTCAAGTTGTCGCACTGGGTGCCGCCGTCTCATCCGCTGCAGAAGGCGCTGGAGGATTGGGGCGCCTCGGTCGAAAAGGATTCCGGCGGCACCATCAAGTACAAGGTCTATCCGGCGCAGCAGCTCGGCAAGGCCTTCGACCATTACGACATGGCGCGCGACGGCATCGCCGACCTGACCTACATCAATCCCGGTTACCAGCCGGGCCGCTTTCCGATCATCGGCGCCGGCGAATTGCCTTTCCTGATGACCAACGCGAAAGGCGGCTCGCAGGCGATCGACGCCTGGTACCGCAAGTACGCGGCGAAGGAGATGAAGGACGTCAAATTCTGCCTCGCCTTCGTGCACGATCCGGGCGCGTTCCACTCGACCAAGAAGAAGATCATGGTGCCTTCGGACATCAAGGGCATGAAGATCCGCCCGGCGCACGCGACGATGGCGACCTTCGTCACCATGCTCGGCGGCACCAACGTGCAGGCCGCGGCGCCGGAAGTGCGCGACGTTCTCGAAAAAGGCGTGGCCGACGCAGTCACCTTCCCGTGGGGCTCGGTGCCGCTGTTCGGCATCGACAAGGTGACCAAATATCACCTCGACATGCCGCTCTACGTCACGACGTTTGCCTTCGTCTTCAACAAGGACAAGTACAACCAGATGTCCGCGAAGCAGAAGAAGGTGATCGACAATCACTGCACCAACGAGTGGGCGCTGAGAATTGCGGCGCCGTGGGCCGACTTCGAGCACGCCGGCATCGCCAAGATCAAAGCCGAGCCCGGCCAGGAAGTCGACGAGCCGAGCGCCGCGCAGGTCGCGGAATGGAAAAAGGCGGCGCAGCCGCTCGAAGCCAAGTGGGCCGAGAACGCCAAGAAAGCCGGCGTCGATCCGGCCGTGGTGATGAAGGAGCTCAAGGCCGACCTCGTGAAGTACAAGGCGGCTTACTGATCGTTTGAGTTCAAGGCCGGGGGGCAGCGGGTTCGCCGATTGATTTAGTCGGCGTCACCGGTAGAAGAATGACGGCGGCGGGAAGTTCTCGCCGCCGTTTTTTGTAAGGCACGGACGTGGCGGAGCGCGCATGAAACGCGTCTACATGGATCGTTTCATCGATTCGATCGAATGGGTGGCGGCTTTCTTCGTCGGCATCGTCGCCCTCAACATTTTCGTCGCGGTTCTGCTGCGCAACCTCTTTACCTACTCGATACCCGATTCCTACGACTTCGGCCGGCTGATGCTCGGCATCCTGATCTTCTGGGGCATCGCCGCGACGTCGTACCGCGGCACGCACATCACCGTCGATCTGGTGTGGGCCAACGCGTCGCCGCGTTATCAGCGATTCATCGATGTGTTCGCCACGCTCGTGCTGCTGTTCGTCGTCACGGTGCAGACTTACACGCTGTTCGACAAGGTGCGCGGCACTTATTACGACAACGTGCTCACTTTCGATTTGCGCCTGCCGACGTGGCCGTTCTTCGCGATCGCCTGGGCGGGCGACGTTTCCGCCGTGCTGCTGATCGCGATCCGTACCTGGCGGCTGATCTTCCGGCCGGAGTTGATCGAAGGCGCGCCCGTCCAAAAAGAAATCAAGCCGGTCGAATGAGATGAGCACCGACGCCGTCGCCATTCTCGGTTTCGTCGCGCTGTTCGTGATGATGCTGTTGCGCGTGCCGGTCGGCATGGCGATGGGCCTCGTCGGGGTTTCCGGTTTTGCCTACCTCAACGGCGGCACGCCGGCGCTCAAGCTCGTCGGCACGACGTCGATGCGCACGGTGACCGACTACACCTTCGGCGTCATTCCGATGTTCCTGCTGATGGGCGCTTTCGTCAGCACGTCGGGCATGAGCCGCGAGCTGTTCACCGCCGCCAACAAGTTCGTAGGTCATCTGCGCGGCGGGCTCGGCATCGCCACGGTCGCCGCCTGCGGCGGCTTTGCCGCGATCTGCGGCTCGTCGGTCGCCACCGCCGCGACCTTCTCGACGGTCGCCTATCCGGAAATGCGCCGCTACGGCTACCCGCAGAGCTTCGCGACCGGCGTGATCGCCGCCGGCGGCACGCTCGGCGCCATGCTGCCGCCGTCAACCGTGCTCGCGGTCTACGGCATCATCACCGAACAGGACATCGGCAAGCTGTTCATGGCGGGCATCATTCCCGGCCTGCTGGCGATCTGCATGTACGTGACCACCATCGCGATCATCGGCTGGCTCCGCCCGAAGTTTCTGCCGACCGGCATACGCGTGCCGTGGAAAGAGCGAATCGCCGGCCTCAAGGATATTTGGGCGCCGCTGCTGCTGTTCATCTTCGTGATCGGCGGCCTCTACGGACTGCCGTTCCTGCCGCGTTTCACGCCGACGGAAGCGGGTGGTGTCGGCGCATCGGGCGCCTTCATCATCGGCATCATCAGCCGGCGGCTCGACAGGAAAGGCATCCTCACGTCGCTGTTGCAGGCGACGCGCACCGCGGCGGCCGTGTTCACCGTGCTCATCGGCGCGCTGCTGTTCGGCTATTTCCTCACCATCACGCAGACGCCGCAGAAGGTGACCGAATTCCTCACCGCGCTCGGGCTCGGCCGCTACGGCGTGCTGGCGCTGATCATGCTGATGTATCTGCTGCTCGGCTGCCTGATGGACGCGATGGCGATGATCATCCTCACCATCCCGATCATCTTCCCGGTCATCACCCACCTCGGCTTCGACCCGATCTGGTTCGGCGTGATCATCGTGATGACGGTCGAGCTCGGCCTCATCCATCCGCCGGTCGGGATGAACGTGTTCGTGATAAAAAGCGTGGTGAAGGACGTGAGTTTCGCCACTATCTTCAAGGGCGTCATCCCCTTCATTCTCACCGACATCATCCGGCTTATCATCCTGATCGCATTCCCGATTTTGGCGCTCTGGCTGCCCTCGCACATGTAGGGCGGCGGTGCTATAATAGTTTGATATCCAACTATCTGGCGGCGGCGCGCGATGGAACGTTCGTTCAAGAAAGAAGTGCAGGCGCTCAGGCTCGGCGACGGCGAGACCTTCCACGGCGAAGGCATTCTCGCGGTCACCAAGGCCTTGCTGCAATCCGGCGTCTCCTACGTCGGCGGCTATCAGGGCGCCCCGGTCTCGCATCTGCTCGACGTGCTGGTCGACGCCGAGGACATCATGTCCGAGCTCGGCGTGCATCTTGAAACGTGCTCGAACGAGGCGTCCGCCGCCGCGATGCTCGGCGCCTCGATCAACTATCCGCTGCGCGGCGCGGTGACCTGGAAGTCGATCGTCGGCACCAACGTCGCCGCCGACGCACTCTCCAACCTCGCCTCGCCCGGTGTCACCGGCGGCGCGATGATCATCCTCGGCGAAGACTACGGCGAGGGCGCGAGTGTGATCCAGGAACGATCCTATGCCTACGCGCTGAAATCCTCGATGTGGCTGCTCGATCCGCGCCCCGATCTGCCGTCGATCGTGCGCACGGTCGAGAAAGGCTTCGAGCTGTCGGAAGCGAGCCACGCGCCGGTGATGCTCGAATTGCGCATCCGCGCCTGTCACGCGACCGGCGCCTTCGCCGCCAAGACCAACCGCAAGGGCGTGGTCTCCGGCATCGACAAGCTCGCCGGCCCGCCGCGCTTCGAATACGGGCGGCTCGCGCATCCGCCGGTGATCTTCACGCAGGAGAAACTGAAGGTCGAGGAGCGTTTGCCCGCCGCGCGCGCCTTCATCCGCGAGCACAAGCTCAACGAAACGATCGACGGCGACTTGAACGACGTCGGCATCATCGTCATGGGCGGGCTGACCAACAGCGTGCTGCGCGCGCTCGAGCGGCTCGGACTCGCCGACGTGTTCGGCGCATCGCGCGTGCCGATGCTGGTGCTCAACGTGGTCTATCCGCTGGTGCCTGAGGAGATCCGCGAGTTCTGCGCGTCAAAGCGCGCCGTGCTCGTGGTCGAGGAAGGCTATCCCGATTACATCGAGCAGGCGGTCAACGTCGAACTGCGCCGCGCGGATATCCAGACGCGCGTCATCGGCAAGGGCGCGCTGCCGAAGGCCGGCGAATACGCCTCCGACGTTCTGCTCAACGGGCTTGCGGCTTTCCTCACCGACGCACGCCCGCACGGGCTCGACGCCGACGCCATCGCCGCGAAAGCGCAGAGTCTCGTCGCGCACAAAGCCAAAGCCGCCGCCGCGCTCGGACCCTTGCCGCCGCGCCCGCCCGCATTCTGCACCGGCTGCCCGGAGCGCCCTGTGTTCTCGGCGATCAAGCTGATGCAGCGCGAGCTCGGCCCGACGCACATCAGCGCCGACATCGGCTGCCATTCGTTCGCGACTTTCGCGCCGTTCTCGCTCGGCAATTCCATCCTCGGCTACGGCATGTCGCTTGCGAGCGCGGCCGCGGTGACGCCGAACATGGAGAAGCGCCCGATCGCGGTGATGGGCGACGGCGGCTTCTGGCACAACGGCCTCATCACCGGCGTCGCCTCGAACCTGTTCAACAAAGGCGACGGCGTGCTGATCGTGATGCAGAACGGCTACGCCTCGGCGACCGGCCAGCAATACATTCCGTCGAGCGCGGCAAGCAAGGAAGGCCCCGCGCCCGGCATGGACATCGAGAGCACGCTGCGCGCGATGGGCGTGAAATGGCTGCGCAAGGTGCGCACCTATGGCGTCGCCAACATGGTGGCGGCGTTGAAAGAAGCGATGCGCACCGCCGAGCGCGGGCTGAAAGTCATCATCGCCGACGGAGAATGCCAGCTCGCGCGCCAGCGCCGCGTGCGCGCCGAAGACGCCGAAAAGCTCAAGCGCGGCGAGCGCGTCACCCGCGCGCGCTACGGCGTCGACGACGAGATCTGCACCGGCGATCATTCCTGCATCCGGCTGTCCGGCTGCCCGTCGCTGACGGTGAAGCCCTCGCCCGACCCGCTGCGCACCGACCCGGTGGCGACCGTGATCGAGAGTTGCGTCGGCTGCGGGCTGTGCGGCGAGGTCGCGCATGCCGCGGTGCTGTGCCCGTCGTTCTATCGGGCCGAGATCGTGCGCAATCCGACCTGGTGGGATCGTTTCGTGTTCCGCTTGCGCTTCG
>DASZVZ010000043.1:0-4763 GCA_035546875.1 Pseudolabrys sp. | reverse complement strand
TACTGCTTTTGCTTCACCGCGGCGGCAGCATCCTTGAGCGCGGTATTGAGCGAGGGATCGTTGCGTAGCACCTCGAACAGCGCGACCTGCCGCTCGAGACCGAGCAGCTTCAGCACGATGGCGTGCAGCTCGTCCTCGGCGGTGTCGCCGGCGAGCGGCACGACCCGCGGCAGCGGCTGGTTGAGCGCGGCTTCCACTTCCTTCTCGGTCGGCGCGATGCGGATGACCAGCGGCCGCATGGTAAGCACGAGGTCGAGCTCGGACGTCGGCACGATGAGCAGCCAGTCGTCCTCGCTGACGCGGCTGTTGAAGATGGCGGCAAGCTCGCGCGCGAGCGAGACCTGCTCGGCGCGGAAGCGGCGCACGGCGCCGCCGTCGCGCTCGTTGCCGGCGGCGACCGTGCGGCGCAGGAGATCCTCGGCGCGGCGGCTGAGCCGGCCGACATCGCGGCGCGCGTCCTGCGCGGCCTGGCTGATCGTGGTCGCGGTGAAGGTCTGCGCTCCGGCGCGCGGTGCAAATGCCAGCGCCGCAAGGCCGCCCGCCACGTTCAGAGCCTTGCGCAGCACGCGCCGCCGTCCCATGACCGGCGCCCTTTGGCGGCGTGCAACCATCGGTGACTCCTCGCGTTTAACCGGCAAGCCGGCCACGGGACCTGGGCCGTCAAACCGGCCGATGGTGGACTCTTAACCCCTTATCTGCTAGAGCCGCGCGACTCAGAAGCCCGATTTTATTGGCTTTTCGACCCTTAACCCGACCGAGCAACAATAGAGGAGCAAGCGTGCAAGTTCTCGTTCGCGACAACAACGTCGATCAGGCCCTCAAGGCGCTCAAGAAGAAGATGCAGCGCGAGGGTATCTTCCGCGAGATGAAGCTTCGCGGCCATTACGAAAAACCGTCGGAAAAGAAGGCCCGGGAACGCGCGGAAGCGATCCGCCGCGCCCGCAAGCTCGCGCGCAAGAAGATGCAGCGCGAGGGCCTGCTGCCGATGAAGCCGCGGCCCGCTCCGGGCGCAGGCGGTCCCGGCGGCGGCCAAGGCGGCCGCGGCGGTCCCCGGCGTTTCGGCTGATCCGGCGGCCTTCGGGCCGCGACGGATTCGAAGGTGATCGGTGGCGCGGGCTCTTCGAGTGCCCGCGCTATTGTTTTTGAGACCTGCTTGTCGAACGTGTGCCGCATTCGTCCGTAGCATTTGCAAGCGTCCCCGATGCGTCGAAGCAGCATAATCCTAAAACGCCGTAGCGGCCGCGCAGCCGCGCTCGCGCTCCTTCTGACCCTTGCCGCGCTCGGCGGCTGCTCGAGCATCAACAGCAGCGCGACGACCGGCGCGCCCGAGAGCGAGGACGCGCTCTACGCCGGCTCGCCCGCCAACATCGCCTCGCTCACCGACGTGGTGCGGCGCAATCCGCAGGATCCGCAGGCCTACAACATGCGCGGCTCGGTGCTCGGACAGGCCGGGCGCTATCCGGAAGCGCTCGCGGACTTCAACAAGGCAATCAGCATCGATCCGAATTACGCGCAGGCCTATGCCAACCGCGGGCTCGTCTACCGGCAGACCGGCAAGCTCGATCTCGCGCTCGCCGATTACAACAAGGCGCTGTCGATCGATCCCGGCTACGGCCCCGCCTATCTCGGGCGCGGCATGGTGTATCGCCAGCAGAAGAAGCTGCTCGCCGCGTTGCAGGACTTCAACAAGGCGATCACGCTGCGGCCAGACAACGCGCAGGCCTATTACAACCGCGGCCTGCTCTACCAGAGCCAGCGGCAACACGGCTTCGCCATCGACGATTTCTCGACCGCGATCGGCCTCACCCAGCAGCAAGCCGAGCCCTATATCGCGCGCGGCCTAAGCTACATGGCGGTCAATCGCTACAAGGATGCGGCCGAGGATCTCGACCAGGCGACCACCATCGAGCCGCAGAGCGTGCAGGCCTGGACCAGCCGCGGGCTTGCCTACGAGCGCCTCGGCGACAAGCAGAAGGCGGCCGGCTCCTACGCGCGCGCCATGAACATCGACCAGAATTACGCCCCGGCCCGCACCGGCTTCGATCGCGTCGGCGGCCGGTTCGGACAGGCGTATCAGACTTTCTAGCCGCCGCGCTCCGCCAGGAACGCGCGCACGGCATCGAGCGCGCCGTATTGGTCGAGGTCGACGTGGCCGCCGAGCGGATAGCGCACCATGCGCTTGGGTTCGCGCGCCAGCGCAAACAGCCTCTCCCCGAAATGGATCGGTACGATGGTGTCGCGCTCGCCGTGCAGCACCAGGAGCGGCGCGTTCACCTTTGCGATGCGCCGGTCGGACCGAAACGGGTCCTTCATGAACCAGCGCACCGGCACGAACGGATAGGCCGCGGCGCCAACATCGACAGCCGAGGTGAACGGTGCGTCGAGGATGACGCCGCCGACCGGATGCTCGCTCGCAAGCGCCAACGCAACGCCGGTGCCGAGGGACTCACCCCACAGCACGATGCGCTGTGCCGGATAACGAGCGACGGCAAATTCGTAAGCTGCATTGGCATCGAGAATGAGTCCGGCCTCGCTCGGCTTGCCGCTCGAGCCGCCGTAACCGCGGTAGCAAAGCGCGATGAGCCCGGTGCCGTCGCCGACGAGCGAGCGGAAGCGCTCGGCGCGCAGGTCGAGCGCGCCGGCATTGCCCTGAAAGTAGATCACCACCGGCTTGCCGCCGCGCGGCGCGACATGCCACGCGACCAGCGTCTCGCCATCCGCGCTCTTGAGGACGACCTCTTCCGCCTGCGGCAGGCCGGCGCGTGCGGGCGGCGTGCGCGTCGCGTCGGGGAAATACATCAGCGCGCGCTGGAACACGAACATCAGCACGAGCACGCCGGCATAGCCGGCGGCGAGCACGACGACGAGCCATTTCAACGCGGTCATGCCGCCGTCATAGCACGCGGCGTGACGCTCGCCGGATCAATCGACCGGAAACGCCATCGTGCTCAGAAGCGCAAGCTCCGCCTGCCGGGTATCGAGCCGCGTGTGCTGCACGACAATGGGCACGTCGGAGGAAATGACGCTGGAGAAATCGGTGCCCATGGGCACCGGCCGTGGATCCTTGAAGTCGTTGAAGCGCAGATGCAGCGTGCGTTTCGCGCCGCAGGTGAATTTGTACGGCCCGACCGGGTCGCGGTCGGCGAAATAAACCGTGATCTCGATATGCGCATCCTTTTCGCCGGCGTTGAGGATGCAGATGGTCTCGTGGCTGACGAGTTCGCGCGTGGTGCCGGTCGATTCCTTCGGAATATAACCTTCGGCGACCGCCCAAATTCGACGTCCAATCTCCGGCATGTGACTTGCTCCAATCGTTCAAATCAATGGCCCCGCCGACGGGGTTCAACGCACCGTCGCGGCCTTGGTTGCAAATTGCGGATCGCGTCAGAACGCGGCGCAGACCGTGCCAGTGACGATGCCGACCGATTTTTGCTTGAAGCGCTGCTTGTAGGCCTCGGCGGCCGCAGCAATTGCCTCGCGCATTGAGGCGTTGTCGGGCGCGACCGCGATCACGACCTTGCTCGGCTCGCTGACGGTTGTGCCGTGCGCGGGATCGCGCCACCGGCCGCGGCCGTCCAACACCGTGAGCCCGCCGGGAAAGCGCGCGGCAAGCTCGGTTTGCACGAATTGCGTCCACTGCCGCTCGCTGACGCGGAGCTTGCCGACGATGTTACGGCCGAAAAACATCTCGACGCGCAGCATGGGCTTGAGCGGCGCGGGACAGGCGGCGTCCTGCGCAAGCGCGGACGAGGCCTGCACGGCGAGAAAGACCGCGATCGATGTCTTCAGCCAACGCATCGAAAAATGATAACACATCCGCCATGCCATTGACCGTGCGGGCCGCGACGGACGGAGACGACGACGCCATCTGGCGCATCCTGGAGCCGACCTTCCGGGCCGGCGAGACTTACCCTATCCCGCGCGACATAAGCCGGGACGCGGCGCTCGCCTACTGGCGCACGCCGGGCCATGCGGTGTTCGTCGCGGAAGACGGCGGCAGGATCTTCGGCACCTATTACCTGCGCGCCAACAACCGCGGCGGCGGCGCGCATGTGTGCAACTGCGGCTACATGGTCGCGCCCGATGCTTACGGGCGTGGCGTCGCGCGCGCGATGTGCGAGCATTCGCTTCGCGTCGCGCGCGAGCGCGGCTTTCGCGCGATGCAATTCAACTTCGTGATCGCGTCGAACGAACGCGCGGTGAAGCTCTGGCAGTCGTGCGGCTTTGTGATCGTCGGCACGTTGCCGGGCGCGTTCGAGCATCCGACGCGCGGTTTCGTCGACGCGTACGTGATGCATCGGAAACTCTGAATTCCGCTTCCTATTGTCGCAGCGCGACGGCTTTTTGCCGCAGCTTATCCCGTAGGCTTTACGCAGCGTTTATGGCGAAAGGCCGCGAATTTGCGTCGCCACATTTTCGCGCGCGCTAGGCTCGCCTCGCTCTTGCGGTGGCATACCGTCCGCAAGGCTTACAGGGGCGAATACCATGAAAGGATTGTTTCTCGGGTTGGCCGTCGCCATCGCGACGATCGCCGGGTCGCAAGCGTATGCGCAGGACATGCGCAACGTGACCGTGGTCAACGGCACGGGTTATGGCATCAAGTTTCTGGGATTCAACAATCCCGGCGACAACGACTGGTCGGACAATGAAATCGGCGGCGTGATGGCGAACGGCGCCAGCCAATACGTGAAGTTCAACAACGGCGACAAAGGCTGCATCTGGAATTTCCGCATCTCGTGGGCCGATCCCGGCTATCCGGACGT
>DASZVZ010000042.1:0-5949 GCA_035546875.1 Pseudolabrys sp. | reverse complement strand
ACGTGCGCATTGCGCGGCCGACCACGGACATCGGCGAGGCGGTGCGCGGCGCGGACCTCATTGTCGCGCCGGTGCCGGCTTTCGCCCAGGAAGATCTCGCCGTCGCGCTGGCGCCGCACCTCACGGACGGGCAGGTGATCTATCTGCCGCCTGGGACTTTCGGTTCTTACCTGATGACCAAAGTGCTGCGCGCGAACGGTTGCCGGGCCGATGTGGCAATCGGAGAAACCGGCACGCTGCCGTGGCTGACGCGCAAGCGGGGACCGAATGAAGTCGCGATCACCACGCGGGCGTCGCGCCTGCCGACCGGCGTATTCCCGGCACGATCGAGCGAGGCGGCGCTCAAGACAATTGCAGCAGCATTTCCGGACGCCATCGAGCCGGTCGAGGATGCGCTGTCGGCGGCCTTGATGAACGCCGGGCCGATCATCCATCCGCCGCTGATCGTCATGAATGCGGGCCCGATCGAGCATTTCGACCGCTGGGACATCCATAAAGAGGGCACGCAGGCCTCGATCCGCCGCGTGCACGATGCGCTCGATGGCGAGCGCATCGCCTTGCGCGAAGCGCTCGGCTACCGCGCGCCGCATTTTCCGCTCGCCGATCACTACAACACGTCGAACTGGATGTACGGCAAACTCGCGCACGACAAGCTGGTCGACTCTGGCGACTGGCACGAGCACCTCGATCTGAAGACGCACCGTTATTTGCGTGAGGACGTCGGACTCGGACTGGCACTCATCGTGTCGTTCGCTGAATGGGCGGGTGTCGCGTGCCCGGTTGCAGCCGGCCTGCTGGCCGTTGCCGGCGCCGCGAGCGGCAACGACTTCCGCAAGACAGGACGCACGATGGAGAACCTCGGTCTTGCCGGCAAAAGCCGCGCCGCGCTTGCGGATCTGCTGCGCGAGGGCTTGTGATGCCGGCCAGCCGCTTTCCCGCCGTTGCCTGTGTCGGCGCGGGCCGCATGGGGCGCGGCATCGCGCACGCCTTCGCCTATGCCGGACATGAAGTCAGATTGATCGACGGCAAGAAGCGCGATGACGAGATGCGGCAACGCCTGTTTAGGGAAGCGCGCGAGGAGATTCGCGGCACGCTCGAGTCGATCGCGGAGCTCGGCGGCTTCGATGCCAAGGCCATCGACGGCATCGTGGCGCGCGTGTCGTTGCATCCTTATGACGAGATGGGTCGCGCTCTCAAGGGCGTGCGTTATGTCTTCGAGGCTGTACCGGAGACCGAGGAGGCCAAGCGCGCTGCGCTTGCGGCGATCGACCGCGAGGCGGACGCTGAGGCGATCCTCGCCTCGACCACGTCGACGTTCCTTTCGACGCAATTGTCGGCGCTGAGCGGCCGTTCGCGGCGCTTTCTCAACGCGCACTGGCTCAATCCCGCTTTCATCGTGCCGTTGATCGAATTGAGCCCGACCGGGGAAACGGACAGGGCCGTGGTCGAGGAATTCAAGGCGCTGCTGACGTCGATCGGCAAGGTGCCGGTCGAATGCAAAGCGTCACCAGGCTACATCGTGCCGCGCATCCAGGCGCTGGCGATGAACGAGGCGGCGCGGCTGGTGGAAGAGGGAGTGGCGACCGCGGAGGACGTAGACAAGGCGGTGAAATATGGCTTCGGCTTCCGTTTCGCGATTCTCGGCCTGCTCGAGTTCATCGACTGGGGCGGCGGCGACATTCTCTATTACGCGAGCCGCTATATGTCGGAGGCGATGCAGGACAGGCGCTTCGAGGCGCCGAAGATCGTGCACGACAACATGACCGCGGGCCGCAACGGCTTGCGCGACGGCAAGGGCTTTTATGACTACGCGGGAATGGATGTTCGCGCCTACCGCCGCGAGCGGCTCGCCGCATTTCTCCGTGCCTTGAATGAGGCAGGCCTCGCGCGCCCGCCTGTGACGGGCAATTAAGATCAGCCCCCCTCGTGGCGGCCGAGGTAAGTCGCGATCAGGCGCGGGTCGTTGATCAGATCAGCCGCGCGGCCGGAGTGGACCATCTCGCCGGTTTCCATCACGTAGCCGAAATCGGCGGTTTCGAGCGCCGCGCGTGCGTTCTGCTCGATCAAAAGGATCGACACGCCCAGCCCGCGCAGCGAGGCGATGATACGGAAAATCTCACGCGTGATGAGCGGGGCAAGGCCGAGGCTTGGTTCGTCGAGCATGAGGAGCTGCGGCTTCGCCATCAGCGCGCGGCCGAGCGCAAGCATTTGCCGCTCGCCGCCGGACAAGGTGCCGGCCTTCTGCGCGCGCCGCTCCTTCAGGCGCGGAAAGCGGTCGAACACTTCATCCATCGCGCGCTTTACCGCTGCCGTATCGCTGCGGCGACAGTAGGCGCCGAGCCGGAGATTGTCGTCAACGGACATGCCGGCAAATAGTTCGCGCCGTTCGGGCACGAGGCAGAAGCCCATCTCGATGCGCCGCTCGGTCTCCACGCCGGAGACATCCTCGCCGTCGAACAGAATACGGCCGCTCGACTTGAGCAGGCCGATCGCGGTCGTCAGCAGGCTGGTCTTGCCGGCGCCGTTCGGCCCGATGACCGTGACGATCTGGCCGCGCTCGACCGTGAGCGAGACGTTGCGGACCGCTTCGGCCTTGCCGTAGGACACGCTGACGTTTTCGATTGCGAGCAGGGCCATCAGGTGACGCCTCCGAGGTAGGCTTCCTGAACGCGTGCATCGGCACGGATCGCCTGCGGCGGTCCCTCGCAGAGCTTGCAGCCGAAATCCATCACGACGATGCGGTCTACGAGACTCATGACGAAGTCCATGTCGTGCTCGACCAGAAGGATCGTCAGGCCCTTCGCGCGCAGGTTGCGCAGCAGGTCGGCAAGCGCCAATTTCTCCTGCCGGCGAAGCCCGGCGGCCGGCTCGTCGAGCACCAGCAGTATCGGATCGGCGGCAAGCGCGCGGGCAATCTCAAGCAGGCGCTGGTTTCCGAGGGGCAGATTGCCGGCAAGATCGTAGGGACGGCCGCCAAGCCCCACGCGATCGAGCTGCCGCATCGCCTCGCTGCGCGCGCGGCGCTCTTCCGCGCCGTCGAGACGCAGCGCGCCCGCGAGGAAGCCGGCGCGCGTGCGGCCATAGGCGCCGAGCAGCACATTGTCGAGGAGCGACATCCGCGGCCGCAATTTGACGTGCTGGAACGTGCGGGCGATGCCGGCGAGCGCGATCCTGTGGGCGGCAGCCTCGGTGATATCCTCATCGGCGAATACGATCCGGCCGCCGCTTGGGCGCAATGCACCGGTAATGAGGTTGAACATGGTGGTCTTGCCGGCGCCGTTCGGGCCGATCAGTGCCAGGATCTCGCCGGCGCGCACGTCGAAGGAGACGTCGTTGACCGCGACGAGGCCGCCGAACCTGCGGGTCGCCGCGCTGACCGTCATCAAGACGCGGCCGTTTTCGGGTTGCGCGCGCCGAGGCAAAGGTTGCGCATCCGGCGGCCGCTCACGTTTTGCTTCCGGCAGCCATTGCGCGATGTAAGGCACTATCCCGTCGCGCGCCCGCTGCAGGAAGACGATGAACAGCGCGGAGAAGACGACGATCTCGAGTTGCCCGGATGTGCTCGGCGCGATAATCGGCAGGATGTCCTGGATCCAATTCTTGAGCAGCGTGATCAACGCGGCACCGACCACGGCGCCAAGCAGATAACCCGATCCGCCGACCATCGCCATCATGAGGAAAACGATGCTCATGGTGACATCGAACGGGGTCGGGCTCACGAAGCGGCTCATGTGCGCAAACAGCCAGCCGGAGAGCGCGGCCAGCAGCGCAGCGATCACGAAGGTGGCGAGCCGGACGCGCAGCGCGTTCACGCCAAGCGATTCGACAAGCGCATTGCCCCCGCGCAGCGCCCGCATCGCGCGACCGACGCGCGATCCGAGCAGATTGTGCGCGGCCAGCATGCTCAGCAGGAGCGCGGCCCAGATCAGATAGAATATCTGGCCGCTGCCGACGAGCGGCAACGTGCCGACCGTCACCGGCGGAATCGAGGAAATGCCGTTGTAGGCGCCGAGCCCGGCGATGTTGCCGAACGTGAAGTAGAGAGCGAGTCCCCATGCGATGGTGCTGAGCGACAGGAAGTGGCCCTGCAACCGCAGCGTCACCGCGCCGAGGATGGCGGCGACCGCGCCGGTTACCGCCAGCGCAAGGAGCAGACCGAGCCAGGGCGAGTAGCCCATCAGCGCGGTGGTCCAGGCGGTGGCATAGGCGGCGATGCCCATGAACGAGGCCTGTCCGAAGGACACCATGCCGCCGACGCCCGTCAGCAAGACGAGGCCGAGCGCGATGAGTGAATAGACGCCGATATAGTTCAGCAGCGTGATCGTGAACGGCGCGAGATAGAAGGGCGCCGCCAGAAGTGCGATCAGGGCGACGGCCGCAATCGCTTTGTTGGCGCGCGCGCTCATTCCTCCGCCTCTTCGTCGGAGTGAACGAACGAGTACGAGCGCCATAGCAGCACCGGAATGAGGATCGAGAAGACGATCACTTCCTTGAACGGGCTGCTTTGAAAAGCTGCAAAGCTCTCGAGAATGCCGACAAAGACAGAGCCGATTGCCGTAACGGGGAAGCTGACCAGCCCGCCAATGATGGCGCCGACGAAAGCCTTGAGGCCGATGAGGAAGCCGGAATCGTAAAAGATCGTGTTGACCGGCGCGATCAGGATTCCCGAGATCGCCGCCAGCAGCGAGCCGAGCAGAAAGGCGATCGTGCCCGACTGATGCGGCCGGATGCCCATCAGCCGAGCGCCGGTGCGATTCATCGCCGTCGCGTGCAGCGCCTTGCCGTAGAGCGTGAAGTTGAAGAACAGGAACAGCAGGAAGCTGAAGAAGGCGGCGGACCCGACGATCAGCAGAGTTTCGCCGGAGACCGGCGTGCCGGCGATGTCGGTGCTGAAGTCGACGAGGCTCTGGGTGCGCACGCCTTCCGGGCCGAAGAACAGAAGGCCCATGCCGACCAATGCGAAGTGAAGCGCGACGGAGACGATCAGCAGCAGCAGAACCGATCCGTCGGCGATGGGTCGGAACACGATACGGTCGAGCAGGGGCGCGAGCGGTAGAATGAGTGCGACGGTGAAGACGATTCGCAACGGGGCCGGCAGCGCCATGCCGGCGGTGAGCCAGACGAGAACGACCGGGATAAGCGGCAAAACCAGATAATAAGTTAGTGCGCGCGGAACCAGCCTGCCGGCGCGCGCGCGTAGCAGCGCTACCGTTTCCATGAGCGCCGCAACAACGGCGAGCACGGCGATCATCGATACCGTGCCGGGGAGGTGCTTGCTTTCGAGATCGGCGAGCGTCAACGCGGTGAAGGCGGTGATGTCGCCGAAGGGAACGAAGATAATGCGCGTGACGGCGAAGATGAGGACAAAGCCGAGCGCGATCAGAACGTAGATGGCGCCGGTGGCGACGCCATCCATGGTGAGTATCGCGGCGATCTGTGAATTCATGGTCTCGTGTTCAGATCGCCGCGTCGGCCGAAGGATTCAATTCAGGGCTGATACACCCACTTCCCGTTGACGAGCTTGACAACGACGAGGCTGCGCTCATCGACCCCGTAGTAGGACTTCGGCGTGAAGTTGTAGATGGCATGCACGCCGGCGATATCCTTGTTCGAATAGATCGCCTGCATCAACGCCTCGTGGAATTCCGGCGTGCCGGGCTTCGCGGTCTTCAGCGCGACCTTGGCCGCGTTCAGGAAGATCAGCCAGCCGTCGAATGAATAGCCGGAGAAGCCGTCATCCGCCTCCGAGCCATTCACCTTCTTGAACACCTCGTGAAATTGGGTGCCGATCTTCTTTGAGAAGTGCGAATCCGGCAGCTGCGACGTGACGATCACGGGGCCGGCCGAAACCTGCACGCCCTCGGCAGCCTTGCCGCCGATGCGCACGAAGTCGCGGTTGAGCAGCGCCGGCGTGCCGTAGAAATTGCCCTTGAAGCCGAGCTTGCGCAT
>DASZVZ010000041.1:0-24139 GCA_035546875.1 Pseudolabrys sp. | reverse complement strand
CCGCCCCTCACCCGGGCCCCATTGCCAGAAGTCACGGCCTTCTTCGCGCAGGAAGCGCGCGAGCACCATCATGTGCACTTCGCTTGCGCCGTCGACGAGACGTGCCGCGCGGGCCGCGCGGTAGATCCATTCGACCACCGTGTCCTTGGAGAAGCCGCGCGCGCCCTGCAACTGGATCGCGACGTCGGCCGCCTTGTGCAGCGTGTCGGCGACCTGCACTTTCGCCATCGAGACTTCCTTGCGCGCGCGGCCGCCCTGATCGAGCATCCAGGCCGCGTGCATCGTCAGCAGCCTCCCGATCTCGATCTGCTGCGCGACTTCGCCGAGCTTGATCTGCACGCTCTCGCGGTCGGCCAGCTTGACACCGAAGCCTTCGCGGTTGGCGACGTACTCTTGCGCGATCTCGAGGCAACGCTTCGACCAGCCAAGCCATCGCATGCAATGCGTGAGGCGCGCGGGACCAAGGCGGATCTGCGTGATCTTGAGGCCGTCGCCCTCGCCCATCAGCACGCTTTCTTCCGGCACTTCGAGGCCGGTGAACTCGAGCTCGCAGTGGCCGCCGTGCTCTTCCGGGCCGAGGATCGGAATGCGGCGCACGATGCGCCAGCCGGGTTGGTCCTTGTGGAAGAGGAAGCAGGTCAGGCCGCGACGCTTGTCATCCGACGTGCGCGCGATGAGCATGAAATGGGCGGCACCATCCGCGCCGGTGATGAACCACTTTCGGCCGGTGATGACATATTTGTTGCCCTTCTTCTCCGCCTTGGTGCGGATCATAGAGGGGTCGGAGCCGCCGCCGGGCGCGGGCTCGGTCATCGCGAAGGATGAGCGCACTTTTCCTTCGACGATCGGTTTGAGCCATTTTTCCTTCTGCTCGTGCGTGCCGACGAGCTTGAGCAGATTCATGTTGCCGTCATCGGGCGCCATGCAGTTGATCGCGAGCGGGCCGAACAGGCTGCGCGCGGCTTCCTCGTAGATCGCCGCCCAGGCAACGATCGGCAGGTCCATGCCGCCGTATTCCTTCGGCGATTGCGGAGCCCACAGGCCGGCCTTCCGGGCCTTCTCGCGCACCTTGGCAAGGCGGTCTTCCGGGATGTTCTCGTGCTCGGCGAAATTCGCCGGGTCTTTCTCGAGCGGCAAAACCTCCGTCTCAACGAAGGCGCGCACGCGCAGGCGCAGGGATTCGATTTCTGGAGAAAGCGTGAAATCCATTGTATTTTTCCGGCCGAGTGGTGCGGCTCGCGCCACCCTATATATCCAGGCGTACCATGAGCAACCTCACCCCCATTTCCGGCTTGATCGGCGGCGCCCTGATCGGGCTCGCCTCCGCGCTGCTAATGGCACTGACCGGGCGGATCGCAGGAATCAGCGGGATTTTCGGCGGACTGCTGCCGCCGGCGAGCGCGGGGGACAAAGGCTGGCGGCTCGCCTTCATCGCCGGGCTGATCGTTGCGCCTCTGCTCACCGGCCTTGCCGGCTATCCCCTGCCGGCCCCGCAGATGCCGGCAAGTTGGCTGCTGATTGTCGCCGCCGGGTTGCTGGTCGGTGTCGGCACGCGCGTCGGCGGCGGTTGCACGTCGGGGCACGGCGTCTGCGGCATCGCGCGGCTCTCGGCGCGGTCGATCGCGGCGACCGCGATCTTTATGGCGGTGGCGATCGCGACCGTCGCGATCATGCGCCACGGAATCGGAGGCTGACATGCCGTTCGCAATCGCCGGTTTCGGCTGCGGCCTGATCTTCGGCATCGGCCTCGTCATCTCCGGCATGACTCAGCCGGCGAAAGTCCTCGGCTTCCTCGACGTGTTCGGCGCCTGGGACGCGACGCTCGCCTTCGTGATGGCTGGCGCGCTCGCGGTTTCCTCGATCGGCTATGCATTGGCGCGCCGGCGCGGTCGTCCGCTGCTGGCGCCCGCGCATTTGTGGCCGACGCGAAAGGACATCGACGCGCAATTGGTGATCGGTGCGGCGCTGTTCGGGATCGGCTGGGGCCTGGTCGGCCTTTGCCCGGGTCCGGCGCTCGTCAACCTGGCATCGTTGTCGCCGGCCATTGCGCTTTTCGTGGCGTCGATGGCGGCCGGCATGATCGCACAGGATATATGGCGCCGCCGCGCACCGTCCGTAGGCGAGGTGGAGGATGCCGCGCTGGCGACCGGCGCGGACGGCTGACGCGCGCTAGCCCTTGATCTGGATGACCTGGCCGCCATCGGCGACGATGGTCGCGCCAGTGATATAGGCGCCGGCGTCCGAAGCCAGCAGTAGCAGCGCGCCGTCGAGATCGCCTTCGTTGCCGAAGCGGCCCATGGGGATCTCGCGCTTGATCGCTGTGCCCTTCTCGCTCATCAGATAATCGTGGTTCATCTCGGTCACGAACCAGCCCGGCGCGATCGCGTTCACGCGCACGCCCTTGAAGGCGAGTTCGACCGCAAGCGATTTCGTCAACTGAATCACGCCGGCCTTCGCCGTCGCATAGGACACCGCGCCTTTCGCCACCATCAGGCCGAGCACCGACGCGATGTTCACGATCGA
The DNA here is from genome assembly GCA_035546875.1 of Pseudolabrys sp. Taxonomy (GTDB): domain Bacteria; phylum Pseudomonadota; class Alphaproteobacteria; order Rhizobiales; family Xanthobacteraceae; genus Pseudolabrys. The sequence continues at coordinate 21,616 of DASZVZ010000041.1, read as the reverse complement.
GCCCTTCTTGTTGGCCGCGAGCATCCGGCGCGCCGCCTCCTGGGCCCAGAAAAACACGGCGTCGAGATTGGTCGCAAGCATGCGCCGCCAGTCTTCCGGCGACATGTCGGTGGCACGGGCGCCGTGCGCGATGCCCGCGTTGTTGACCAGAATGGTGACGGTACCGAAAGCCTTTTCGGCGGCGTCGAAAGCTTTCGTCATCGCCGTACGGTCGGTGACGTCCGCTTCGACCGCAATCGCCTCGGCGCCCGATTTCTCCAGTTCCGCCGCAAAGGCCTTGATGCGATCCGTGCGCCGCGCGACCAGCACAACGGAGGCGCCATTGTCGGCCAGCGCGCGGGCAAACTGCTGGCCAAGACCGCTTGAGGCGCCGGTCACCAGCGCCACGCGGCCTTTCAAGCTGAACATGTCGGCGGCTTTCATCGGTCCCTCTCAATGCCCATAAAGCGCATGCGGCAGGGCCGTCGCAAGCCCCGGCACGAACCAGAGCACGATCAGCGCCACGATCTGAATGAGAACAAAGGGAATGATGCCGACGTAGATGTGCTTCGTAGTGATCTCAGGCGGAGCCACCCCGCGCAGGTAGAACAGCGTCGGCCCAAGCGGCGGGTGCATGTAGGAGGTCTGCAGGTTCATCGCCATCATGATGCCGAGCCAGACCGGATCGATGCCCGGCATCTTCAACAGTGCCGGCGCCACGATCGGCACCACCACGAAAATGATCTCGAAGGCGTCCATCACGAAGCCGAGCAGGAACATGCCGAGCATCACCGCGAGCACCGCGCCCGCCGCGCCGCCCGGCAAATTTGAGAGAGCGCGCTGCACCATGTCGTCGCCGCCGAGCGCGCGGAAGACGAGGCTGAACATGGTAGCACCGACCAGAATGACGAAGATCATGCTGGTGATCTGCGTCGTCTTTTCCATCACCGGCACGAGCAATCCGCGCAAGCCTGCCCTGCGGATCGCAAGCAGCAAAGCGCCGACCGCGCCGATCGAAGCCGCTTCGGTCGGCGTGGCAATGCCGCCGAGGATCGAGCCGAGCACGACAAGAATGAGCAGCACCGGGGCGACCAGAACCTCGATGAGCCGGCGCGCAAGCGCCAGGCCGAGCGGCGCTTTCGGATCCGGCGGAATTGCCGGCACTTTTTCCGGGCGGAAGATCGCAACCCCGATCAGGTAAATGAGATAGAGCGCGACCAGCGCGAATCCGGGCACGAGCGCGCCGGCGAACAGATCACTGACGTTGACCGAGCGCGGCGCGAAGATGCCTTGCGAGAGTTGCGCCGCTTGATAGGCATTGCCGAGCTGATCGCCGAGCAGCACCAGCACCGTCGCCGGCGGAAAAATCTGCGCCAGCGTCGCGGTCGCGGCGACCGTGCCGGCCGCAAGCCGCTTGTCGTAGCCGAAGCGCAGCATCGCCGGCAGCACGATTAGGCCCATCGTCACGGTGGTTGCGCCGACGACGCCCTTCGCCGCCGCGAGCATCGTGCCGACGATCACCACCGAGATGCCGAGCCCGCCGCGCAACGTGCCGAACAGGCGGCCCATGGTTTCGAGCAATTCCTCCGCGACGCGCGAGCGCTCCAGCATTACGCCCATGAAGATGAACATCGGGATGGCCAGCAGCACCTCGTTGGTCATGATTCCGAAGATGCGCTCGGGTAGCGCACCGAGGATCGCGATGTTCATCAGGCCGGCAAGATGGCCAAGCATCGCGAACGCGAGCGATACGCCCCCGAGCGTCAGCGCCACCGGATAGCCGACCATCAGCACGCCGCAGACGGCGGCGACCATCAGCACGGCGAAGAGTTCGGCGAACGTCATCAGCGCGGTCCGGAAAGCGCGTTCGCGGCGCGGATGATCTGCGCGATGCCTTGCAAGACCAGCATCGCGGCGAACAGCGGGATCAGCGTCTTGAGGACGAACACCAGCGGTAATCCGCTCGTCTCCTGCGAGCGCTCGAGGATCGCCCACGACCTTTGCGCGAAGGGAACCGACAACCACAGCACGGCGAGCGCGAACGGGAGCAAGAGAAGAGCTGCGCCGAAAAGGTCGATCCAGGCTTTGGCGCGCGGCGACGCCTCTGCGTAGAACACATCCACGCGCACGTGGCCGCCGGTGCGCAATGTCCACGCTGCGGCAAGCAGGAACAGCGCTGCGTCGGCGTAGATCACGCTCTCGGTCCACCGGATCGAGCCGACGTCGAAGGCATAGCGCGCCACAACCAGCGCGAACTGCACAAGCACGACGAATAGGATGAGCCACGCCACCGCCCGCCCAATGGCCGTGGTGAGGCGGTCAATGGCGTCGGCGACCCGCGTCATATTCGCAAAACTCATATGCCGAAACTCTTGCCGCTGATGATGGCACAACCGCACAGGTTTTGCTTTATACTGCCCCTATGTCCGGACACGACCACGATCACAGCCACGAGCATGGCCACCATCACGACCATGACCATTCCGAACTGTCGGAAACCCAGTTGCGCGTGCGCGCGCTGGAAACGATCCTGACCGAAAAGGGCTACGTCGATCCCAAGGCGCTCGACGCCATCGTCGAGGCCTACGAGACGAAGATCGGCCCGCGCAATGGCGCCAAGGTCGTCGCCAAGGCGTGGACCGACCCGGCCTTCAAGAAGGCGTTGCTTGAAGACGCCTCCAAGGCGATCGGCACGCTCGGCCATGTCAGCCGCGTCGGCGACCACCTGATCGCGGTCGAGAACACGCCGAAGACGCACAACATGATCGTCTGCACGCTGTGCTCCTGCTATCCGTGGGAAATGCTCGGCCTGCCGCCGGTCTGGTACAAGGCCGCGCCCTATCGCTCGCGCGCGGTGAAGGATCCGCGCGGCGTGCTCGCCGATTTCGGCGTGACGCTGCCGAAGGAGACAGAAATCCGTGTGTGGGACTCCACCGCCGAGACTCGCTTCCTCGTGCTGCCGATGCGGCCGGCCGGCACGGAAGACTGGAGCGAGGAGCGTCTCGCCGAAATCGTCACGCGCGACTCGATGATCGGTACCGGGTTGCCCGACCCCGCGGTGAAGGTGAAATGAACGGCGTGCACGACATGGGCGGCATGGATGGCTTCGGCAAAGTAGAGCCGGAGCCGAACGAGCCGACATTTCATCACGACTGGGAAGGCCGCGTGATGGCGATGGTGCGAGCGATCGGTGCGAACGGCGGTATCAACATCGATATGCAGCGCTTCTCGCGCGAGTCACTCCCGCCCGAGGTCTATCTGACCTCCTCCTATTACAAGAAGTGGTTCCTCGCGCTCGAGCAATCGATGATCGAACGCGGCATGCTTGCGAACGACGAGCTCGAACGCGGCCATTCGCTACACCAGAACGCGCCGCTCAAACGCGGCAAGTTTTCGCTTGTCGACGTCGAGCGCGTGATGACGCGCGGCAGTTTCCGCCGTGATCCGCAGGGCAGGCCGGCGTTCGCGATCGGCGACCGCGTGCGCGCCAAGAACATCAATCCGGTGACACACACGCGGCTACCGCGTTACGCGCGCGGACACACCGGCGTCGTCGAGCGCATCAATGGCTGCCATGTGTTTCCCGACAGCGCCGCGCTCGGAAAAGGCGATAATCCGCAATGGCTCTACACGGTCTTATTCTCGGGCCGCGAGCTCTGGGGCGACGACACCGATCCGGCGCTGAAGGTGTCGATCGAGGCGTTCCAGCCTTATCTGGAGCGCGCGTGATGGATCGCGACGCGGCCGTATCCGCGACGAAAGCAGTGCCCGGCGTCCCGCGCGATGAGGACGGCCCCGTATTCGGCGGGCCGTGGGAGGCGCAGGCTTTCGCGATGGCGCTCGCGCTGCACGAACGCGGCGTATTCACATGGCCGGAATGGGCGGAAACGCTTGGCGCGGAAATCAAGCGCGCGCAGGCGGCCGGCGATCCCGATACCGGCGAGACCTATTATTCGCACTGGCTCAATGCGCTGGAGCGGATCGTCGCCGCCAAGGGCGTCACCACGACGGAGACGCTGCACCGCTATCGCGACGCGTGGGACCATGCCTGCGATCGCACGCCGCACGGCAAGCCGATCGAGCTAACGGCCGCCGATTTCCGCGACTAGCGTGTTCACCAGCTCCGCCGCCGGCATAGCCCGCGCGCGCGTGACGCCGCGTCCCGCCCACAGCGAGATATAATCTGGCACTCCCTGCTTGCCCGATTCGTTGCGCATCGGCCGCGTCAGATCGTTCTGCTGCCGGAACGGCAGGATGGGCACGTCGCGCGTCATGTCTATAAACGCGTTGCGCAGCCCGCGCGCAGGCCGTCCCGAATAAGCGCGGGTGATAACCGTCGTATCGCTGTGCGCCTCTTTGAGCGCCTGCTTGTGGGCCGCGGGCGCGCCGCACTCGGGACAAAGCAGGAAGGCCGTGCCGAGCTGGACCGCTTGCGCGCCCCAACCGAAGGCCTGCGCGATATCCCGGCCGCACATGAGACCCCCGGAGGCGATGATCGGTGCAGAAATTTCCTTGGCGAGCCCAAGCACCAGGTCGCGCAAAGGCACCATCGACTCTTCGAAGGCCTTGAGGAACGTGCCGCGATGCGCGCCGGCCTCCTCGCCTTGCGCGACGATGCTTTCGACGCCAACCGCCGCCAGCGCCTTTCCTTCCTCGACCGTCGTCGCCGTCCCGGACGTGCGGATGCCGGCGCGGCGTAGGCTCGCGAGCTGGTCCGCGGTCGGCACGCCGAAGGTGAAGGAGAACACCGCCGGACGCGCCTCAATCACCGCCGCAAGCTGATCGGCGAAGGGGCTTTGCGGATTTGGCGGCAGCACCGGCGGCGGCAGGCCGAGCTTTTCGTGCACGCGCGACACGATTGCGAGCATCGGTCCCGGCTCGATGGCGCGCTCAGGTTCGTAGCCGCCGGCAAAGAGATTTAGCGCAAACGGCTTGGCGGTCAGCGTGCGAATTTTCTTCGCGGTGTCGAGAATCTGCTGCGGCGTCGAGTAAGCCGCGCCCCAGGAGCCGAGCCCGCCCGCATTCGACACGGCGGCGACAAGCTCGGGTGATCCGGCGCCGCCGGCCATCGGCGCAAGGATGATCGGATGTTCGACGCCGAATTCGCGCAGGAAATGTTCCGGCATGGTCCGCTCCTCCTCTTGAAGCTAGCGCGGCCGGCCGGAAGCACAATTCTTATGTGGCGAACTGAAGACTTAAATTCCCGCGAGGCTTACACGCCGATCATCCGCTCGCTCACCATGTAGCCGGTGAGCAGCAACACGCCGAACAGCAGGATCAGCACGGCCGCGCCGGTTTCCACCCCGCGCAGCAGGATCATGCCCGCGCCCGGCTTGGCCCGCGCGAGCCGGCCGGCAAAACCTCGCGCGGCGACGGCAAGCGTCGCGATCGTGGCGACCGTGATCGCCGTGCCGAGGCCCATCACGAAAGTGGACGCAACGCCAATCCAGAACAAACCCTGTGCAAGCGCGAATACCAGCACGATGATCGCGCCCGAGCACGGCCGCAGTCCGACCGCGACCACCGCCGATAGGCCGCGGCGCCAGCCGCCAGGGCCGGCAAGCTCTTTCGGCTCCGGCGCGTGCGCGTGACCCCAGGCGGAAGCCTCTTCGCCGTGGTCATGGCTGTGGTCGTGCGCATGGCCGTGGCGGTGATGATCGTGTCCATGATCGTGGTGATGATGGGTGTGATCATGATGATGATCGTGCGCTGGATGTTTGTGCGCATGATCGTGCCCGTGGTGGTGGTGCGCCTGCCGATGCTGCGGGCCCAGCAAATGCAGGAAGGCACGGCCTTTCACCCACAACAGCCGCGCGCCGATCGCGATGATGAAAAGATAGCTCGCCGTCTCGATGAAGCGCACGGTGTCGCCCATCACCTTGGCGGTGGCGCCGAGCAACACCGCCGCGACGGCGACGATCAGCACGGCGACCAGCGCCTGCAATACCGCCGACGCGAACGAGAGCGCGACGCCGCGCTTCCAGGTTTCGTCGTTGGCCACAAGATAAGACGAGATCACTGCCTTGCCGTGGCCGGGGCCGGCGGCGTGGAAAATGCCGTAAAGAAAAGAAATGCCGAGCAGCGTATAGGCCGCGCTGCCGTCGGCTTTCGCCGCGCGGATCGTGCCGGAGAGCATGCGATAGAATTCGGCCTGCTTGGCGAGGATGTAGCCGGCCAAGCCGCCGACTTCCGGCGGCGCGTTGCGCGACAGGCCGAACGGCTGCGCCAGCGCGTGATCGAAGCAACCCGCCGCCAGCAGCGCGCCGACGGCGGCCAATGCGAGGCCCACGCAACCCATCGAACGAAATCGCACGGATGGCGTCATGCCAGCCCTCGCATCGCAGCGCCGCCCCGCGCATCAACCGGTCTTGTCTATCCGCACTTGACCTTGATCTTGTTGGCGAATTGCGCGCCCCACTGCATCGTCAAATTCGGCTGATCGGCCGGAATATTGCTGAGCGCCTTTCCTTCCGCGAAGGTCATTTCGCGCGGCCGCTCGAACGTCATCTTGCATTGCGCCGGCAGGTTCGCCGCCGACACCGGCCTATCCTTGGCGAATTCAAAATCGACGAAGATGGTCGGATCGTAGATGTCGATCAGCAGATCCTTCGCCTTCAACGGCTGCTTGAACGGCAGCGTGAAATGCAGGGTGAGAATTGAGTCGTTGTAGTCGAGCCAGTATTTCCCGTCCTGCGGATCGGTGAGTTCGGCCTTCTTGCCGTCTGCGGTCACGTAGGTGAAGTAGCCGTACTCTTTCAGCGAATCGACGTTGACCTTGGCGAGCGGCGCCAGCTCCTCGCGCGTGAACACGCCCTTGGTCTTCGATTCGAGCCCCTGCGTCGCGAACACCGAGAACATGTCGTCGAACGCCCAGGAGTGCTGCACGCCGGTGATCGTGCCGTCTGGCGCGTAGACAAGCTCGGTCTTCATGGTCACCCAGACGTGCGGATGCGCGTCCGCGCGCGTCACTACAACAAGCGCGAGCAGAGCGGCAAAAAGGATGCGCAGGAAGATCGCCATCGAGTCGGCAACATACCACGGAGTGCGGCGGATTGGCGGCAGCCGCATGAATGGGCGTTAATGACAACGTTATGGCGTTCCCGCCGATGAAGTTTGCGACGGCAAATACCGGACACAACGCCAAGAGGCGTCAGGCCGCGTGGTCATGCTCGACGGGGCACTTGCCGACACCCGCCAACTCGATCTGGATGGTGGGATGCCCAATGTTGAACCGGTGCTCGAGCTCGTCAGCAAGTTCGTGCAGGAACGCATTGCCCGGATGACTAGCCATGACGAGATGACAACTCATCGCGGTCGCCGTGGTGCTCATTGCCCAGATGTGCAGGTCGTGGACGCCGCGCACCTCCGGCCGGGTCTCGAGCCAGTCCTGCACGGCGGCGGGATCGACTGTGCTCGGGGCGGCGTTGAGCGACAAGCGCAGCGACTCGCGCAGCAGCGACCATGTGCCGCCGAGTATGACGGCCGCGATCAACAGGCCGGCGACAGGGTCGAGCCACTGCCAACCGGTCAGGTAAATGCCAAACGCCGCAGCCAACACGGCAACCGAAACGCCGGCATCGGCCATCATATGTACGAACGCACCGTTTACGTTGAGGTCGGACTTGCGGCCGTGCCGCAGAAACAGTGCCGACACGCCATTCACGGCGACCCCGATCGCAGCCATGATCATCACCGGCGTCGTCGCGACTTCGACCGGCTCTGCGAACCGCCGCAGCGCTTCCCAGCCGATCGCACCGGTCGCCACCAGCAGCAGGACGGCATTGGCGAGGGCCGCCAGGATCGACGCGCCCTGCATTCGGTAGGTGTAGCGATCGCTCGGCCTCCAGCTCGCAAACACAAATGCGAGCCACGCCAGCACGAGGCCGATGACGTCGCCGAAGTTGTGGCCGGCGTCGGCGAGCAGCGCGAGCGAATTGGCGAGAAAGCCGTAGACGACCTGAGCAACAACCAACGCGGCGTTAAGCACGGTCGCGATGGCAAAGTTCCGGCCGAAGTTGCGACGGTCGGGAATGTGGGTGTGCGTATGGTGGTGCGCGTGCGCCATCACCCAAACATAACCCCGTGCAGAGCGAATACTAGAATAAGTCGCGTTAAATTCCGGCCGCGCCGCCGTCGGCGCGCGGATCGTGGCCGCCTTCCAGCATGCCGTTCGGGTGCAGCACCACCGCGCCAGCGTGGCCCATCGTGTCGGAATATGGATCGCTCAACACGTCGACGTCGTGGCCGGCCGACATCAGCCGATCGATCAGCCTGCCGTCGAAGCGTGACTCCATGCGCAGGTTGGTGATGGTCGAGCCCCAGGTGCGGCCGAGCAGCCAGCGCGGCGCGTCGAGCGCCTTGTCGAGCGGCTGGCGGAAAAGAACGTGGCGCGTGAATACGGCCGCCTGCGACTGCGGCTGACCGTCGCCGCCCATGGTGCCGTAAGCCATGACGCGGCCGTCGCCGAGTTCGGCGAGTGCCGGATTGAGCGTATGGAACGGGCGGCGGCCCGGCTCGAGCAGATTCACCGATTTCGGATCGAGCGAGAAGCTCGCGCCGCGGTTCTGCATCAGCACGCCGGTTTTCGGCAGGACGCAGCCTGAGCCGAATTCCCAATAGAGCGACTGGATGTAGGAGACGACGAGGCCGCTCGCATCGGCCGCGCCCATCCAGATGGTGTCACCCTCGCCGTAAGGCTGCGGCCACTTCGCAGCTTTCTTCGAATCAATTTTGCTCGCCTCTGTGTCGAGAAACGCGGGTGAAAGATACTGACTGAGATCGACCGTGATCTTGTCCGGATCGGTGACGACACGATCGCGCACGCGGAAGGCGCGCTTTGTCGATTCGATGATACCGTGCACATGCTCGAAGCCTTCGGCTTCGGCAACACGCAGACGGTCGAACAGTGCGAGGATGATGAGCGACGCCAAGCCTTGCGTCGGCGGCGGCGCATTGTAGATCGTGCCGGTGCCGGTCTTCACGCTCAGCGGCTCGGCTACCCAAGCGCGGAAATTCTCGAGATCGCCGCGCGTCACCGGGCTGCCGATGCGCTCCAGATCGGCGGCAATCTCGCGGCCGACGTCGCCGCGATAGAAATCGTCGAGCCCAGCGCTGACGAGTTGTTCGAGCGTACTGGCGAGCGCGGTTTGTTTGATGCGCGCGCCGACTTCCGGCACCTTGCCGTCGATCAGGAACGCATTCGCGAAGCCCGTCGCCTCCTTCATCTCCGGAAGCTTCTCCGCGGTCAGCCGCGCCTGGCTGCGCGTCACCGTGTAGCCATCACGGGCGTGCTTGATCGCCGGCGCGAGCAACACGCCGATCGGCAGCTTGCCCCCGTTTGCCCTGGCCGCTTCGGCGGCGAGCGTCCAGGCGGCCACGGCAGCCGGCACGGTGAGCGCGGCGAACGGCCCGCGCGCCGGAATCGTGTCGTGGCCGGCGTCGCGGTAGAGGCGCACGGTCGCCTTCGAGCCGGCGCGTCCCGCGCCCATCAGCGCGCGCACGCGGCCGTTCGCTTCGCGGATCAGCCAGAAGCCGTCGCCGCCGACATGGTTCATGTGCGGATAGGTTGTCGCGATCGAGGCCGCCATCGCGATCATCGCCTCGATAGCATTGCCGCCTTCGGCGAGGATATTGCGGCCGTCCTCAACGGTCGCGGCATGCGGCGCACAGACCACGCCGCGGCGGTGTCCCCCGGAATAGAGCATTTACGCGTTCGCCGGCTCGGCGAGTCCCCGTTTCCTCAGCAGCGCGTCGACCGTCGGCAAGCGCCCGCGGAAAGCTTTATAGGCCTCTGCCGGATCGCGCAAATTGCCGGCGGAATAGACGAACTCGCGCAGGCGTTGTGCGGTCGCCGGATCGAACGCGTCGCCCGCCTCCTTGAACGCCTCGAAAGCATCGGCGTCGAGCACCTCCGACCACATGTAGGAATAGTACCCGGCCGCATAGCCCCCGCCCGAGAACAGATGCTGAAAATGCGGCGTGCGGTGGCGCATGGCGATCTCGGCGGGCATGTGGATGCGGTCAAGGCTCTTGCGCTCGAATTCGACAACGTCGAGCGCGCCCGGATCCTTGAGCCCGTGCAGATCGAGGTCGACCAGCGCGCAGGCGGTGTATTCGACGGTGGCGAAGCCCTGATTGAAGGTGCGCGTCGCAAGCAGCCGGTCGATGAGCGTCCGCGGCATCGGCTCGCCGGTGCCCGCATGGCGCGCGTACTTCTGCAAGATTTCCGGTACCTCAAGCCAATGCTCGTAGAGCTGCGATGGCAATTCGACGAAATCGCTTGGAACCGCGGTACCTGCGAGCAGCGGATACCTTACGTTCGACAGCAAGCCGTGCAGCGCGTGGCCGAATTCGTGAAACAGCGTGCGCGCGTCGTCGAATGACAGCAGCGCAGGCTCGCCCGCCGCCGGCTTGGAAAAATTGCAGACGTTGAGAATGACCGGCGTGACATTTGCGGTGAGCTTCTCCTGGTCGCGCAGCGACGTCATCCAGGCGCCGCTGTGCTTTGATGAGCGCGCGAAATAATCGCCGATGAACAGGCCGACGTGACGGCCGCTTTTGTCCGTCACTTCCCACGCGCGCGCGTCGGGATGATAAAGCGGCACGTCGGCCGGCTTGAACGAGAGGCCAAACAATCGGTCGGCGGTATCGAACGCCGCTTCGATCATGCGGTCGAGCTGGAGGTACGGCTTGATCTCCGCCTCATCCAGGTCGTAACGCGCTTTACGCAGCTTCTCCGCGTAGTAACGCCAGTCCCAGGGCGCCAGCGCGAAGTTGCCGCCCTCTTGCGCGATCATCTCCTGCAGGGCCTCGCGCTCGGCTTTCGCTTTCGTCAATGCGCGGCGCCAGACCTCATCGAGCAATCCGCGCGCCGCGGCCGGCGTCTTTGCCATCTGGTCGTCGAGCCGGTAGTCGGCGAACGTGTCGTAGCCGATGAGCCGCGCGCGCTCGGCGCGCAGCTGCACGATTTCCGCGACGATCGCGCGGTTGTCGGTCTTGCCGCCGCCCTCCCCGCGCATGATCCAGGCGTTGAATGCTCTCTCCCGCAGGTCGCGGCGCGCGGAGAATTGCAGGAAGGTCTCCACCGAGGAACGCGCCAGCGTGATGACGTGCTTGCCCTTGTGGCCGCGCTCTTCCGCCGCGGCGCGCGCCGCAGCCAGCGCGAATTCCGGCAGGCCGGCTAGATCGCCATCCTCGAGCACCAGCGCATAGGATTTCTCATCCGCGAGCACGTTCTGCCCGAACTGGGTGCCGAGGCTTGCGAGCCGCTCGTTGATTGTCGCGAGCCGACCCTGTGCATCCTTTCCGAGCGCGGCACCGGCGCGCACGAAGCGGGTGTGATAGCGCTCGAGCACCCGGCGCTGTTCGGCGGAAAGCCCAAGCACATCGCGACGGTTGTGAAGGTCGTCGATGCGGCGGAACAGTCCGGCATTGAGATAGAGCGCGTTGCTGTGGCGGGCGAGCAGCGGCGTGACCTCACGCTCGATCGCCTCGATCTCGTCACCAGTGTCCGCACCGGCCAGCACGAAGAACACATTGGAGACGCGCTCGAGCGCGCGACCGCTCCGCTCCAGCGCTTCGATGGTGCTGGCAAAAGTCGGCTCGGCCGGATCTGCGGCGATGGCATCGATCTCGGCCCGGTGAGCGGCGAACGCCGCATCGAAGGCCGGACGGAACTGGTCCGGCGCGATTGCGCCGAACGGCGGCAGAGCGAAATGGCCGGACCAATCGGCGAGAAGCGGATTGTGTTGGGTGGGGGCAGACTGCGGAGTGGCCATAGCGACCATCTAGACACGGCGAGGCCGTTTGGCGAGGGCCCTTTTCTCCGCCCGGAACGAAGCCAATCTCAGCCGCGCAGGACGCGCAGCGCGTTAAAAATAACGACCAGGTCGATCGCTTCCTGGAACAGCGCGCCTTGAACAGGCGCGATCAGGCCGAACGCAGCGACGATCATCGCGACGATTGAAAGGCCCATGCCGACGATAACGCTTTCAAGCGCGATGTTGCGCGCGCGCCGCGCGATCTTGACCGCGGGTACGATGCGGTCGAGCTGGTCGACCAGCAACACGACGTCGGCAACCTCGGCGGAGGCAGCGGCCCCTTTTGCGCCCATCGCCACTCCAACGTCCGCGGCGGCGAGCGCGGGTGCGTCGTTGACGCCGTCGCCGATCATCATCACCGGGCCGTTCTTGCGCTCCGACAGTGTCACGAGGATTTTCTGATCGGGCGTCAATTCGGATCGAACCTGATCGATGGAAAGGCCACGGCTGATGGATTCCGCAACGTCGGGGTGATCGCCGGTCGCCAGCACGATGCGTTCAATGCCGAACGCCCGCAGCTCCCGCAGAACTGCCTCGGTGCCGGCGCGCACCTCATCGGCCAACGTTAGTGTGCCTGCGGGCTTGCCGTCGACCGCCACCATCACAGTCATCGCGCCCGGCTTCAACTCACGACCGGCGTTCGGCCATTCGGCTCTCCCGACCTTGCCGGCAACATAGCGCGGGCCGCCGATCACGACGGCGCGGCCTTCAACATTTCCCGTCACGCCTTCGCCCGGCGTTTCCATGACGTCCGAAGGGATCGCGAGCCGCAGGCCCTTGTTCCGCGCCTCGGCGACGATCGTCTGCGCGATGATGTGTTTCGAGGCCTGATCGAGCGAAGCTGAAATCCGCAGCAACTCATCGGCCGTCATGTTTGCGGCGGGCGTAATTGCCGCAATCTTGGCCTGCCCGATGGTCAACGTCCCGGTCTTGTCGATCACCAGCGCGCGCACACGCGCCAACGTCTCGATGGCCTTCCCGCTCTTGATGAGGATGCCCAACTTGGCGGCACGCGACAGGCCGGAGACGATCGCGACCGGCACCGCGAGGATGAGAGGGCAAGGCGTTGCAACCACGAGTACCGCCACGGCCCGAATCGGGTCCCCGGCAAGCCACCACGCAAAGCCCGCAAGCACGACTGTGACGACCATGAACAGGACCGCGTAACGGTCCGCCAGCCGCGACATCGGCGCGCGCGAGTGTTGGGCGGATTCCACCAGGCGAACAATGCCGGCGTAAGTGCTTTCCGCGGCCCGCCGCGTTGCCAACAGGTCGAAGGCGCCGCCGACATTGGCGGTGCCGCTGAGCACCGGCTGACCCGGCGCGCGCTGCACCGGCAAGGACTCGCCGGTAAGCGCCGACTGATCGAGGACTGCAAAGCCTTTGATCACCGTGCCGTCCACAGGCACGACATCACCCTGGCGGATCAGCAGGCGGTCCCCTGGCGCCACGAGGTCAAGCGCAATCTCCTCAAGCTCGCTGTTGTGATGCCGCATCGCGGTGCGCGGCACGCGTGACAGCAGCGAGGTCATCTCGCGACGGGCCCGTCGTCCGGCATAGCTCTCAAGGTATTGGCCGCCGGCATACATCAGCGCGACAATGGCGGCCGCGAGGATCTCCCCGAACACCAGCGCTGCGATCATCGACAGGGCCGCGACGATATCGAGCCCGAACATCCCCTGGCGCAGACTGTTCACGATCTCGACAATGAGAACGAGCAACACCGGCACCGTGACGGCGGCCCACACGCCTTGTGCCAGGGCTTCGAAACCGGCCAGACGGAAGAGCAAGCCCGCCGCCAGCCCTGCCACGGCGAGACCGCCAATGACCGGATGCGCCCATCGCGGAATGTTCGCCGTATCCATGCCGCGTAACTTTTTCGATTCCAGCCCCTGCCGCCATGCGGCAGATCAAGAACCGGCACGGGCCGGCTTCGCCACGCTATTGACTTGATCCGGCAACCGAATTCGTGAACATTGCGGCCTGTTCAAAGGGAGCACGCCATGGCCCGGCCCACCCGCCGCATCGTCTGGCTCAACGTCGTCACCGTGATCAGCGCCGCCATCCTGATCGGCGCCGAGGTGTTCGGCGCGGCCTTCGCCGGTTCATGGGCGATCGCGACGCTGTTCGATCTTGGCGGGATTGGGGCGCGCGTGCTCGACATCATCCTGATGCTCTGCGGCGCGGCGATCATGGTGCAGTTCATCCGCAACGCGCACCGGATCGAGCCGTTCACCGAGTAGCGCGCGCGACGCGTTCCGGCCGTTCGCAAAAAAGTTAACGAAACTTGTGCGCGCGGCGAACTAAATCGCTTGCATTCTGGCGCAAATGGATTATTTCGAAAATCGCCCAATTTCGCACGTGCCTGTGGCCGTGTGTCGATCGGTGGGGTTCGGACAAGAGGCCGAGCAGCCGCCTACGGAAGAGAAATCTTCCTTGCTAGGTGTCCAGGGGGACGCCGATGCGATCGGCAGCTGGAGGCGAAACCAGCACACCCCGCGCTCAACGGGGGACGCGGCTTAAAGCAACGACGGATCGGGCTTTTTTGGAAGGCCGGCGCGAATGCCGGATGTCCGAAGAGGCTTGTCCTTCTTGCCGAGGCGCGGTGCGGGGCACTCCCCAATCCAAACCGAAGCAGCAATCGGATGTGACCCGGAAACGGCGCGTACCTGCCGTTCCCGATCGACCGCATCCATGGCGCTAGGACGGCGGCGAGGCCGCCGATGATTGAGGGGATTGATGAGAGATGACGGACCGCATCCGCGAGTTCCTTAAGAGCCGCAAAGACGAGGGGCCCTGCCTGGTGCTCGACCTCGACGTCGTCCGTGACAACTACAACGCCTTCGCCAAGTGTCTGCCCGACACGCGCGTGTACTACGCCGTGAAGGCGAACCCGCAGCCGGAGATCCTCGCGCTGCTCACGAAGCTCGGCTCGTCGTTCGATGTCGCCTCGATCAGCGAGACCGAGGCGGTGCTGGCGGCCGGCTGCACGGCGGACCGCATCTCTTACGGCAACACCATCAAGAAAGAGCGCGAGATCGCCGCCGCCTACAAGCTCGGCGTCACGCTGTTCGCGGTCGACTGCGAGGCTGAGGTCGACAAGATCGCGCGCGCGGCGCCCGGCAGCCGCGTGATCTGCCGCATCCATTGCGACGGCACCGGCGCCGAATGGCCGTTGTCGCGCAAGTTCGGCTGCGAGCCCGAGTTCGCGACCGACATCCTTGAGCATGCGCAGAAGTCGGGCCTGATCGCCTACGGCATCTCGTTCCACGTCGGCTCGCAGCAGCACAACGTGGAAGCGTGGGACCGTGCGCTCGCCTCGACCGCAGCGATCTTCCGTGCCTGCGCCGAGCGCGGGATCACGCTGTCGATGGTCAACCTCGGCGGCGGCTTCCCGGCCAAATACCTGCGCAAGACGCCGAAGCTCGAATCCTACGGCAAGGCGATCTTCCGCTCGCTCCGCCGCCATTTCGGCAACCGCTTGCCGGAGACGATCGTGGAGCCCGGCCGCGGCCTTGTCGGCAACGCCGGCGTGATCGAGGCCGAGGTGGTGCTGATCGCCAAGCGCAGCCCGGAGGACGATACCCGCTGGGTCTATCTCGATATCGGCAAGTTCCACGGACTTGCCGAGACGATCGGCGAGTCGATCCGCTATCCGATCCGCACGCGGCGGGATCGCGACGAGACCGGCCCGTGCATCGTGGCCGGGCCGACCTGCGACTCGGTGGACGTCCTCTACGAGAAGACGCTCTATCCGTTGCCGGTGTCGCTCGCGATCGGCGACAAGGTGCTGATCGAGGCGACCGGCGCCTACACGTCGACCTACTCCTCGGTCGGCTTCAACGGCTATCCGCCGCTGAAGTCCATCGTGCTCGACGTGACGCCGCTCGCGGCTTAAAGCAGCGCGCACAAAAGCAAACGGGCGGCCCTGGCGGCCGCCCGTTTCGTTTCAGTCACTTTCCGATACGCCAGACTATCTCTTTTCCTCGGGCTTCTCGGCCGGCTTCTGCGCAGGAGCAGGTCGCTGCGGCTGCGCGGGACGCTGTTGCTGCGGCTGCGCCGGTCGCGTGGCAGCGGGCGGCGTCGGTTGCACAGGCCGTGCAGCCGGTGATGCCTTCGGCTCTGCCGGCGGCTTCGGCGCTGCGTTCTGGCGCGCAGCAGGCGGCGGAGTTTGCGGCGCCGTGGGACGGGCCGGCCGCACTTGCGCCGGCTCATTCGTCCGCGCTGGCGCGGCTCCCTGACGCGGCTGCTCGCTACGCTGCGGCGCTGGTGTCGCCGGTTTGCCTTGCGCCGCCGGAGCAGGCTTCGCAGGAGCCGGTTTTGCCGGCGCAGTCTGCGCGGGCTTGGCCGGAGCCGGCGCAGGCTTCGTCTGGGCAGGCTGTTGCCCACGGCGTTCCTGCTGCTGATTGCCGGTAGCCGGTTTCGTTTCCGCAGGCTTGGTCTCTGACGGTTTCGTCTCGGCCGGTTTTTGCTCGCGACGCTCCTGCTGTTGACCGCCCAGCTGCTGCTGATTGACAGGCGCGGCGGTCTGCGCAGCCTTTGGCGGACGATTGCCGAGGCGGCCCTTCTCGTCCTTGCCGAGCGCCTGCGGCGCTTCCGGCCGTTTCGCCTCGGGCTTGATGACCGTCGTGGTCTTTTGCACGACCGTCGTGCGTGTAACGGTTCGCGTCGTGGTGCGGCCGCCCTGCCGACCGCGGCGCAGGTCCTCTTCGCGCACGACAACCGCGCCGCTGACGCCGCGAGTGCTCGCAACGACGCGCGGGTTGACGCGATAGGTCGCGATTGGAGTACGCGTTACCGACGCGATGAACACCGGCGAGATGCCGGGATTGACCGCGATGCGCGCCCCGCCGCTGACGATGACAGTGCGGTTAACCAGGCGGCTGTTGCGCAGCACGATCACGACGCGCTCGCGCGGCGCGATGTACGTGCGCAGGCGCGGCGCGGTGATGTAGCGCGGCGGCACGAAGACCCAATACGCGGGCTCGGCTTCGATGACGACATCGGCCGGCGGCAGCGGCGCCCAGCCGACATAGTCGTCGGTGTAGCGCCAGTCTACCCAGGCAGGCGCCCATTCGTCACCGGGAATCCAGAACCAGCCGCTGTCGTCATGCATCCAGCGGCCGTAGTGGTACGTCACCCAGCCCCAGTCCTGCTCGGTGTCGTCGGAAACCCAGAACCAGCCCCACTCGTCCGTGTAGACCCAGTGCCCGTACTCATAAGGACGCCACCCGCTCGGCCGGCGGCTCGGCACCCAAACTTCGCCCCAGCGGCCGTGCCTGCGCCATTCGCCATGCGGTGTCAGCGCTTCGCGGAATTCGACGGAAACCTGAACCTGCGCCTGTGCGGGCGTGAAAGCGCCGAGAACGATTGGCGCGGTTATCGCGGCAGCCAGGATGGCGAGGCCGCCCAGCAGCCCCAAGCCGAGGCTGCGAAAAGAAGTGCGTTTGATCATCTGGAAGTCCCCTCTAAGCCGCATAAGCAACGGTCAGCAATACAAAGAGTTCCCTGCTTATTATTTGAATCGTACGGAAGCTAATCTGAACGGCGGCCAAACTATTCTGCTGAATGCCGCCACAATTCAGAGCGGCAGTACGCCCGCCTCGCCGTCTTCCGTGCCGAAGCCGAGCGTCATGCCGTCGGCATCCCAACCGAGCGCGGTGACCGGCGAATTGCCCGGCCGCCGCGCCAGGATTTCCGCGCCGTCATCAATGCGCACGAGCAAAATCATGCCGTCGGCAAAGCCGGCGGCGACCACTGGCTGGCGCGGATGGCACGCCACGACGGCAACGCGCGCCTGCGTCGGCGCGAGAATCTTCGGCTGCTTGCCCATGGGCCCGTCCTTGCCTTCAAACGGCCACAGGATGAGTTGCTCCGAGCCAGACGTCGCGAGGAATTTGCCGTCGGAGGTCCAGTCGAGAGAGCGCACGCGCGCCGAATAACCGGACATGCGCATGTGTTTGCCGTCGACCAGCCGCCAGCCGTGCAACATCGGCTCCTGCATCGTCGTGACGATGAATTTGCCGTCCGGGCTGACCGTCACGCCCAGGTGCGAACCCTTCCACTCAAGCTTCTCGGGCGTCGCGCCGGCGGCGTTGGGAAACCACAGCGTCACGCCGTTGTAGTGCGCGATGGCGAGGCGGAAGCCTTTAGGCAGGAACGCAAGCCCGGCCACCGTCGAGGGTGCGTCGAACGATCGTTCCTCGCCTTTGCCGGTGTGCACGAATGCGGTCTTGCCTGCCGACCAGGCGATCGCGCTATCGGGCCCGAGCGCGACATGATCGATCCACCGTTTCTTCCCATCGGTGCCGATAACCGTGCTGGCGCCGCCTGCTGTCGTGGCGACGATCTTGCCGTCGTCGCCGCCCGTGACAATCTGCGCGCCGTCACTCGTGCTCGCCAGGATCGCACCGGCATGAACGGCGACGCGTTTCTCGTTCTCCGAGGGCGCGAACAGAAGCGCCGCTTCGCCGAGCACGAACACGGGCGTGCTGCCGAGAAAATGCACGCCGACAACCGGCGCGCCTGGTTCCACCGGGCGCACGCGATCGGTCAGCGACGGGATCGTTGCGCGCTCGTCGGTCACGTCACGCGACGCAAGCTTCGAAGCCTTGACGGATTTTTTCTTCCGGCAGATTGCGGCCGATGAAGACGATGCGGCTGTCGCGCGCCTCGCCTTCTTTCCACGGCCGCTGATGATCGCCGTCAAGAATCATGTGCACGCCCTGGAAGACGAACCGTTCCGGATCGTCCTTGAACGCGAGGATGCCCTTGCAGCGCAGGATGTTCGGCCCTTCCTTGGCAACGAGATCCTGCACCCAGGGAAAGAACTTGTCGGGGTTCAGCGCCTTGTCGGTTCGCAGCGAGACCGACTGCATGTCTTCGTCGTGGTAGTGCTTGAGACCGCCGCCATGATGATGGTGATGGTGCCCATCGCCATGATCGTGATGATGATCGTGATCGTGGTGATGATGCTCATGGTCGTCACCCTCCAGGAATTCCGGTTCGATGTCGAGAATACGCTCGAGGTCGAACGCATTGCGGCCCAGCACCTCGTCGATCTTCACCTTTGCGCGCTCGGTGCGGTGAAGCTTCGCATAAGGGTTGATGGCGCGGATACGCGCCTCGACTTCGGTGAGCTCGTCCGGCGTAACGAGGTCGGTCTTGTTGATGATGATCACGTCGGCAAAGGCGATCTGGTTCTTCGCTTCCGGCGCGTCCTTCAAGCGGTCCTTCAGCCATTTGGCGTCGGCGACCGTCACGACGGCGTCGAGCTTGGTCCTGGCGCCGACCTGCTCGTCGACGAAGAACGTCTGCGCCACCGGCGCCGGATCGGCGAGCCCCGTGGTCTCCACGATAATGGCGTCGAACTTGCCCTTGCGCCGCATCAACCCGTCGATGATGCGCACGAGATCGCCGCGCACGGTGCAGCAGATGCAGCCATTGTTCATCTCGAACACTTCTTCGTCGGCATTCACGACCAGCTCGTTGTCGATGCCGATTTCGCCGAACTCGTTGACGATGACCGCGAACTTCTTGCCGTGCGGTTCGGACAAAATGCGGTTGAGCAGCGTGGTCTTGCCGGCGCCGAGATAGCCGGTGAGCACCGTGACGGGGATCTTGTCGGACATGAAAGGGAGGCTCCGTTCCACGGACATATAGGCATTTCCGGGCGGGACTTCAAAACCGGGCGTCAAGGCCCGGCACCCGTCGCTGTTACGGGCCAGTGGCAACGCCTCCGGATACCCGTCCAACGGCCAGGGGCAAAAAAAGTGGCGGGCCTCAAGCCCGCCACCCTTCATCATCCGTTACGGATCGACGCTTCGCGGTTAATGACCGTGGCCGTGGCCATGACCGTGGTCATGACCGTGTCCGGTGTGAGGCACGCAGGACGGCACGGTGTCGACAAGCGTGTGCGTCGCTGCCGGCACGCCCGCGGCGACACCGGCTGCGAGGCGTGTCGCGACATAGGCGTCGGCGTCGCTGCACAGCATGAAGCGCTTCCTGACGAGCTGGTCGACCGCGTTTATGACCAGCGCGTGATACTGGTCGTACGTCGCATACCGCTCCTCGACCGACAGACGCGGGTCGCCGGAGGCGAGCCGGTCGGCCTTCGTGCGCGCGAACGGAATGTACTGGCCGGAGCCCTCACATCCGTCGTTCGCCCACGCGCCCGCGCGCAGCGCCCAGCCGGTGTAGGTCGCAAGCGGCACGGTCACGTCCGGCAACCGGATGCCGGCGATGTCGTTGCCGTCCTTGTCCGTCTTAGGCACGTAGCTCGGGTAGATCGGGCCGTTCGCCGGGTTGTCTTCGTAGGGCGGATGAATGACCGGCGGATTAATCGTCGGGATGCCGGTCTGATAGAAGTTCGGTCCATAGTTGAACCGATATCGCGTCGTCTTCAGTCCCGTGTAGGTCACGCCGGGGATGTTGGGGAAGCCGACCACGGACTGCGGCAGCGGCGGTACGAGCGTGTGATCGCGCAGCTTCGGGACCTGTGACGAGGGAGGCAAAATTCCCCTGGTCGACCACTGATCGAGGTCCTGCCAAAGCGCGCGCTCGACCTGCTGCGGAGGCAGCGGATTGAGGAATTGCTGGCAAGAGCCCTTCGATGCCGGGTTGCCGGCACTGGCGTGCTGGGCGCTCGACAGCAGGTAGAGACGCGTGAGCGGATGATCCGGCAAGTCGACCCGACCGGTCGGATCCGTGCTCATCAGCGAAGCAGGCTTCACCCAGTATTCGTTGGCTGAATAGAACTCCAGGGCCAGCGGGCAGGTACGCGTCTGTTCGCACTTTCGGTAGCGCCAGTCGACCGTTCGTGAGATCGGATCGAAGGTCGGCACATTCGCAAAGGGGTAGAGACCCTCGAGATAGAGCTGCTCCTGCCGGTTTCGCTCGGTCCGTTTGGTCTGCGACCAGCGATAGTTCATGTTGAGTCCGTCGCCGGCGCCGACCCACTGCATCATGCCATCGACGACCTGGCGGTGCTGCTCGTCTTCATTGAAGCCGAGATGAGTGAAGTCGTTGAGCAGACGCGCCGGCTGAGACAGCGTGTAGGTGTAGACGCGCTTGACGTCCCCGGCGATCGGATTTGGCGTGCCGACGTCATCCATTTTGGCGTTGCGCAGGAACGACACGAAATCGCGTATCGCTGCGAGGCCCAAGCCGTTCGGCGTCGGATCCTTGGCGATGTACGAGAACTCGTAAATGTCGTTGGCGACGAAATTCCCTGTCGTCAGCTTGATCGCCGTGTTGGTCGCGTCGGTGTAATCCCATCCGCTCGGATCGACCACGACCGGTGTGTCGTCGAGGTGCACACGATGGGTCAGTACCGCGTTCGGCGCGAGCTTGCTGGCCGACGCTGCGGGATAGGCCAACGTATACGTGCTCGCTCCGGTCACGATGTATTCATAGCCGGGGCCGGTGATGGTCGAGTTGCCAGGACCGTGCAGCACCGGGAAGCTCGCCGTCGCGGTAAAGCCGGTCAGCGGGCCGAGGTTGTTTTCCCAGCCGCTCCAGACCGTCGTGTAGCCCTGCGGCCAGAAGAACGAGCCGGCAAGCGCCGTCGCGTCTGTGAGCGAACCGGGATCATTGCCTGCTGTCGGCGTGTTGTTGACCGTGCCGAAGGTTTTGCCGCCGCGATTCGGCGGCTCGTACATCATCTTGTGATTACCCTTGCTCAGGTCGATCGGCTTCAAGATGTAGAAGTTGTGCTGGTACTCGACGTTGCCGCGCGCGTTGCGCGGAGCAAGGTTGATGTCTGTGATAACCGCGTTCTGCGGGTTGTTCGGATTGACCTCGCCGCTTGCGATGCCGGT
>DASZVZ010000040.1:0-15285 GCA_035546875.1 Pseudolabrys sp. | reverse complement strand
CCACGGATTCCCGATCGAATTGCAGAAATGGGCGTGGGTCGCATTCTTCGCCTCGTTCGCGGTGAAGATGCCGATGTGGCCGGTGCATACCTGGCTGCCGGATGCGCATGTCGAGGCGCCGACCGCGGGCTCGGTGATCCTCGCGGCGATCCTTTTGAAGATGGGCGGCTACGGCTTCCTGCGCTTCTCGCTGCCGATGTTCCCGGCGGCTTCGCATGACTTTGCGCCGATCATCTTCACGCTGTCGGTCGTCGCCATCGTCTATACCTCGCTGGTCGCGCTGATGCAGGAGGACATCAAGAAGCTGATCGCCTATTCGTCGGTGGCGCACATGGGTTTCGTCACCATGGGCATCTTCGCGGCGACCGCGCAGGGCGTCGCCGGCGGCATCTTCCAGATGATCTCGCACGGCATCGTTTCCGGCGCGCTATTCCTCTGCGTCGGTGTCGTCTACGACCGCGTGCATACGCGCGAGATCGCCGCCTATGGCGGTTTGGTCAACCGCATGCCGCTTTATGCCGCCGTCTTCATGGTGTTCACGCTGGCGAACGTCGCGCTGCCCGGCACGTCCGGCTTCATCGGCGAATTCCTGACGCTGATCGGTACCTTCAAGATCAACATTACGGTCGCGACGCTCGCGACGCTGGGCACCATTCTTTCGGCCGCTTATGCGCTCTGGCTCTACCGGCGGATGATCTACGGCACGCTCGACAAGCCGCTGCTCGCCGGCATCAAGGATCTCGGCTGGCGTGAAATGATCATCTTCGCGCCGCTGGTTGTGCTGACGATCCTGCTCGGCGTGGCGCCCAAGCCGGTGCTCGACATGTCGGCGGCGTCGGTCGCGCAGCTTCTCGACAATTACGGCCACGCGGTCACGGCGGCCAAGACCGCCGCGCTGATGATCCATTGAGGCGGGGATGAACGAGCTAATGCAAATGCCTGCCTTGATGCCGGTCCTGCCGGAGATCGCGCTCGCGATCGGCGCCATGCTGATGCTGATGGCCGGCGTCTTTGCCGGCGAGAAAAGCGCACCGCTGGTCAACGGCATCTCGGTACTCGTCCTCGCGGTGATCGCGGTCCTCATCCTGCGCGTGCCGCCAGGCCGCCACGTGCTGTTCAACGGCAGTTTCGTGGTCGACGATTTCGCCCGTTTCCTCAAGCTTTTGACGCTGACCGGGTCCGGCGGCGCGCTGATCCTGTCGTTCAATTATCTGCGGGCGGAGAAGCAGCAGAAGTTCGAATACGGCGCGCTGTTCTTGCTGGCGACGCTCGGCATGCTGATGCTGATCTCCGCCAACGATTTGATCGCGCTCTATCTCGGGCTCGAGCTCATGAGCCTCTCGCTCTACGTGGTTGCGGCCTCGAACCGCGACGAGGTGCGCTCGACCGAGGCGGGCCTGAAATATTTCGTTCTCGGCGCGCTGTCGTCGGGCATGTTGCTCTATGGCGCCTCGCTTACCTACGGCTTCACGGGGACCGTGAGCTTCGCGGGCATCGCCAAGGCGACCTCGCAAGGCGCCGGCATCGGCCTGATCTTCGGGCTCGTATTCCTGTTCGTCGGCTTCTGCTTCAAGATCTCGGCGGTGCCTTTCCACATGTGGACGCCGGACGTCTATGAAGGCGCGCCGACGCCGGTGACGGCTTTCTTTGCCGCCGCGCCCAAGGTTGCCGGCATGGCGATGTTCGTGCGGGCGGCCGTCGTGGCATTCCCGGGCATCACGCATCAGTGGCAGCAGATCATCGTGTTCGTCGCCATCGCCTCGATGGCGCTCGGCTCGTTCGCGGCGATCGGCCAGCGCAACTTCAAGCGCCTGCTGGCGTACTCCTCGATCGGCCACATGGGCTTCGCGCTGGTCGGGCTCGCCGCCGGCACGGCGCAGGGCGTGCAGGGCGTGCTTGTCTACATGGCGATCTATGTGGCGATGACGCTCGGCACCTTCGCGGTCGTCCTGTCGATGCGGCGCGACGGCAAGCTGGTCGAGAACATCGACGATCTCGCGGGGCTCTCTCGCACGCACCCGACGATGGCGTTCTTCCTGGCGATGCTGTTGTTCTCGCTTGCCGGGATTCCGCCGCTCGCCGGTTTCTTTGCGAAATTCTACGTGTTTCTCGCCGCCATCAATGCCGGGCTCTATACGCTCGCGGTGATCGGCGTGCTGACCAGCGTCGTGGGCGCCTATTACTATCTTGCGATCGTCAAGATCATGTATTTCGACGAAGCCGCCGGCGGCTTTCAGCGCATGCCGGCGACGCTACGGTTCGTGCTCGCGCTCGCCGGTCTCGCAAACATCCTGTTCTTCGCATATCCGGCGCCGCTGCTGAATGCGGCCACGGCGGCAGCGAATTCTCTTTTCTGAATGAACCGCGACGCCACGGACCTGGCGGGGGTCCGACACGTAAGTTTCGAGACGCTCGGCTCGACCAATGCCGAGGCGCTGGCGCTTGCGCGCGCCGGCGAGCGCGGCCCGTTGTGGCTGAGCGCGGTGAGCCAGAGCGCGGGTCGCGGGCGGCGCGCCAGCACCTGGGTGTCGCCGCCGGGGAATTTGTACGCGACGCTGCTATTGGTCGAGCCGTCCGCTGCAGATTGCGCGCCGCAGCTGTCGTTCGTCGCGGCGCTTGCCACCCATGATGCGGTCGCCGAATGCGCGCAGGCCTTGGCGCCCGCGCTCAAGGTGAAATGGCCGAACGATCTCTTGATCGGGGGCGCCAAGGCGGCCGGCATTCTCATCGAGAGCGAGAACCGGCCGCGCCTGGCTGTCGCAGTCGGTATCGGCGTCAATTGCACGAGCCATCCCTCGGATACGCGTTACCCGGCGACCGATCTTGCCGCCAAGGGCGCTGTCGTTGCGCCAGGCGCGCTGCTGGCAAGGCTCGCCGCCGCCATGAACCAGCGGCTGGCGCAATGGCAACGCGGGGCGGGCTTCGCCGCGATCCGCGCCGACTGGCTCAAGCGCGCGGCCGGCCTGGGCGAGGAAATCCGCGTGCGGCTGCCGGAACGCGAGCTGGCGGGGAAATTCGACGGGCTCGACGAGGCCGGGCGCCTGCTGGTGCGACAGACCGGCAAGCGGGTCGAGGCGATAACGGCGGGCGAAGTGTTCGCCTTCGACCGGGGCGGAGCCTGAGCATGGCGGGCCCGCAGCAGGAGCTCGTATTCGCGCCGCTCGGCGGCGTCGGCGAGATCGGCATGAATCTGTCGATCTACGGGATCGGCGACGAGCGCCGCAAGACATGGCTTGCCGTCGATCTCGGCGTGTCGTTTGCCGCGGAGGAGCATCTGCCCGGCGTCGACCTGATCCTGCCGGACGTGCGCTATCTCGCCGAGGAGAGGAAAAATCTTGCCGGGCTGGTGCTCACGCACGCGCACGAGGACCATTTTGGCGCGCTGCTCGATCTGTGGCCGCGCCTGAAGGTGCCGGTCTATGCCACGCCGTTTACCGCCGCGCTGCTCGCCGCCAAGCGCGCGAGCGAGCCGGGCGCGCCGGAAATCCCGGTCACCATCGTGCCGCTCGGCGGCCGCTTCAATGTTGGTCCCTTCGACATCGAGCTGGTGTCGATGGCGCATTCGATCCCGGAATCGAACGCGCTCATCATCCGCACATCGGCCGGCACCGTGCTGCACACAGGAGACTGGAAGATCGATCCGACGCCGATCCTGGGCGAGCCGACCGACGAGAAGAAATTGCGCGTGCTTGGCGAGGAAGGTTGCCTCGCGCTCATCGGCGACTCCACGAACGCGGTGCGCGACGGCCGCTCGCCTTCGGAAGCCGACGTCGCGAAAGCCATCGCGGAGCTGGTGCGAACCGCGCGCGGCCGTGTCGCGGTGACGACGTTCGCCTCCAACGTGGCGCGCTTACGCGCCGTCGCCGACGCGGCGCGTGCCGCCGACCGCGAGCTGGTTGTGGTCGGCCGTGCGATGGACCGCATCGTGCAGGTCGCGCGCGAGACCGGCTATTTCGACGGCGTGCAGCAGGTGCGCGGGACCGATGCCTACGGCTACCTGCCGCCGAACAAGGTGGTGGCGCTTCTGACCGGCAGCCAGGGCGAGCCGCGCGCCGCGCTCGCGCGCATCGCGGAGGATCAGCACCCCGATGTGACGCTGTCGCGCGGCGACCGCGTGATCTTCTCGGCGCGCAGCATTCCCGGCAACGAGAAGGCGATCGGCCGCGTGCTCAACGGATTGATCGACCAGGGCATCGAAGTCATCACCGACCGCACGCACCTCGTGCACGTCTCCGGCCACCCGCGGCAGGCCGAGCTGGTCGAGCTGATCTCGTGGGTGAAGCCGAAGATCCTCGTTCCCGCGCACGGCGAGGCACTGCATCTGAACGAGCACGCGGCACTCGCGCGGCGCTGCGGCGTTCCCACCGTCATCGTTTGCCGCAACGGCGACCTCGTACGCCTCTCCCGCTCGCCGGGCGTAATCGACGAGGTGCCGGCAGGGCGCATATACAAGGACGGACGGCTGCTGGTCGATGCCGAGGCGCGCACCGTCGCCGACCGGCGGCGGCTGAGCTTTGCGGGCGCGGTGTCGATCGCGCTCGCGATTACCGACAAAGGCGAGATGGTGGCCGATCCGATGCTCGACCTCATCGGCATTCCGGAGCGCGACAACGGCGGCGATCCGATGGAAGAGGCGGTTTATGACGCGGTGATATCGACGTTCGAGTCGCTGCCGCGTGGGCGCCGGCGCGATGCCGATTCAGTCGCAGAGGCAATCCGCCGCGCGGCGCGCGCCGCGGTTGCCGAGCGGTGGGGCAAGAAGCCGATGTGCCATGTGCACGTGTTGACGGTATAGTCTGGCGAAAGCGGAGAGTTGGGAGAAATGATCGGCCGCCTCAATCACGTCGCCATCGCCGTGCGCGACATCGCCAAAGCGGCGCAGGTCTACCGCGACACATTGGGTGCCGAGGTTTCGGCGGTTGTGCCGCAGCCGGACCACGGCGTGAACACAGTGTTCATCACGCTGCCCAACACCAAGATCGAATTGCTCGAGCCGCTCGGCGATAATTCGCCGATCGCAAAATTCCTCGAACGCAATCCCGACGGCGGCATTCATCACATCTGCTACGAGGTCAAGGACATCCGCGATGCGCGCGATGCGCTCAAGCAAAAAGGCGCGCGCGTTCTCGGCGACGGCGAGCCGAAGATCGGCGCGCACGGCAAGCCGGTGCTGTTCCTGCACCCGAAGGATTTCAACGGCACGCTGGTCGAATTGGAGCAGGCGTAAGTCGAATGTCGCGCACCACGCTCATTGCGATCTATTTCATCATCTGGTGGGTGGTGCTGTTCGCCGTACTGCCGTGGGGCGTGCGCAGCCAGGAAGAGAGCGGCGAGATTTCCGCCGGCACCGATCCGGGCGCGCCGGCGAGCGCGCGCATGCTGCGCAAGCTGATCTTTACCACGCTCATTTCGGCGGTGATCTTCGGCGTGTTCTACGGATTGCAGGCCGCGAACATCATATCGCTGGAGAAAATCATCCAGTTCGCCAGCCCACCGCACACCTGAGCCGCAAAAAAAGAGCAGGGCGTAAAGCCCTGCTGCTTGTCGCACGCAACTTGTCCCCGATCCTCGAATTATTACGTCGGTTTGCTCGAGGCGGCGGCGATGGATCGCGCCGGGACTTGCTTCTCTCCCAAGACTTGGACCGCAGTTTCAGGACCCGGTTCTTGAGCGCCGGTTTCATTCACGCGGCGGCGGTACCGTAACCGATCGGGTAGAGCCTGTCACCGGGAATCCGCGGTGGTTAAGGCTCGATGACGATGGGGGCATCGAGCGCCAGCCGACGCCCGGCGGCGAATGTGACGTCGACGACGATCTCCCAATTTCCTGCTTCAGCCAGCGGGATTCCGCCAATTTCCCAACTTCCGTCCGCGCGCTGCAAAGCATTGCGCACGATCGGCGCGCCGCCGCTGGGTGCGGCGAGCGTTATTCCGACTGCCTGGGCGGAAAGTTCCGTCAGGTCCTCCTTCCAAAGGCGAATTGTCACACGCGCGGTTCCAACACGACCGGGTGTGAGCGTGACGTCGGCCATGCCGTCCTCGGAATGAATGTGAACGAAAGCTGCATCGGCCGCGACAGGCGCGTAGGCCGCATGCGCGTGAGAATGTGCGACCGGCTGCATGGTTCCGAGCACGCCGACGAACAGCAAGGCGGCCAAGCCGAGGCCGGTTTCGGCGACGCTGTTGTACTGGAGCTGGCGGGCGGCATCGGCATCGGCAAGGCGCGGCGTGAGATAGAAGCGGTTGACCGTGGCGATGCCGACCATCGCCGCGAACAGTCCGATCTTCAGCAACACGATGCGGCCGTAGTCGGTGGCAATCAAATTGTTGACGCTGCCGATCAGGTTCCAGCTGTTGACGATGCCGCTTGCGAGCAGCGTCGCGACACTCGCCACGCCGATGAGCGAGAAGCGGTGCACGGCAACGGACGTGATCTTCTCCCACGTCCGGTTATGCGCGCGCCGTGCGTGCGCGATCAGCATCGCGAGCGGCGGCAGCGCGCCAAGCCAGGCGCCGGCGGCGAGGAGATGCAGGATATCGGAAGCAAGGTGAATATCGCCGGCGGTGCCCGGCGTCGCGCCGGCGTGGCCGATCCAGGCAGGCGCGACCAGCAGCGCGCCGGCCAGAAGCAAGAGGATGGCGTTCCACGGACTGCGTGTAGCGCTCGTGGGCGGAATAAGTGCGAGCGCCAGCAGCACCGCCAGCGAGAGCCGGACGCAGCAGACAAAGCCGAAGCGCGTGCTGCCAAGCACGGTCCAGAAGTCGCCGCGGGTGCAGACATCGAGCAACGGCTCGCCGAGAATGTTGGCGGTGAGCAGCATCAGCCAGGCGGCAAGCGACAGCGCCAGCATGACAAGCGCGATCCACACCGTCCACGACCAGCGCCGGCGCAACATGCCGATGGCGATGACCGGCGGGGCCTGGACGGAGCGAAATGCCGGCTCCGCCACCAGCACGCGGAAGAAGACCGTGCCCGCGGCAAGGACCGTCGCGGCGAAGTGAATCGCCCGAACAGCGGCAAGCAATTCGGTCAAGATCGTCTCCGCCGATGCATTGTGCGCCGGATCGCGTTAAGGCCCGACGCGGAAGGTGAAGCTGCCGGTTGTCTTGTGAGTATCGACCGACATGACATGCCAGTACACCTTATAGGTTCCCGGTTTCAGCGCCTTCACCCCGATTTGCATCCTGGTTGGATCGTTGCGGTCGACCGTCGCTGTGCCGGTATCGACGCGTCCGCCGGACGCGTCGTGCACCTCGACGCCGCTGAAAGCCGGCTCGAGCCGTTCGGTGAACCACAGCGTGACCACGCTCGGCGCCTTCGGCACTTGGCTGCCGACACGCGGGTCGGCGCGGTCGAGGTGCGCGTGCGCCTGTGCGTCGACGCTCGCGAGAAAGAGCGCGCTGAAAAGCGTCAACGCAGTAATGATGCGGTGCAGGGTCATTTGCCGAACCTCGCTAATGTGGGGGAGCTCGCGAGTATTGGCCGTCCGATCGAGTTGGGAAATATGTCGTCGAGAAAAAAGTGCAACTGACCAATGACGCCGACGCCCTGGCCGCTCTGGCGATTGACCGGAATCACCGCCTCGATACCGAGCTGGTACGTGTCGCCGATATAGAGCACGCCGGGATTGATCGTACCGGTGGTGACGGTTCCCGAGCTGAACGAGTGCCCTACCGGCGTCGCCATGGAAAATTCCACGAGCGGGATAAGGCGATTGATAAAATCGGGAAGACCAAGATCGGCGACCGCCGATTTCAGATACGGCATGCTGTACTGCAACGAAGCGCCCCACACGAGAACGTCCGGATTGATTTCGATCTCGCCGTCGTCACCTGCCGCCGAGCGCGAGCTAGGGAAGGCGTAGCCGACCTGGCCGGTTATCGCGAATGGGCGCGCCCATTGCATCGTGTCGGGCAAATCGCCGAAGCCTTTGCCGAAATAGAACGTCGGCGTATAGGCGCTGGCGCGTTCGGCGCCGATGCTCTGCGCGCCGCTGCCGCCCCATTCAATATTGATGCCGACGGAAGCGACGAACTCATGTTCGACGTTCTTGAAGGCACGGTACTTGAATGTCGTTTCGAGATTCTGGAATCCGCTTGCCGCCGGCGTGCCGGGTGCCTTTATGCGGCTCCAGGTCGGCTCGAACGAGACCGCGAAATCCTCGGTGAGGCGTTTGGAGAACTCCGCCGAAACATCGAGCTGCCGCGCGGACGGATTGTCACCGGTGCGGTAGGCCGAGATGGTCGGGAATGAGAGCTCGTCGGCAACGCCTGGATCGTCGATCGCCAATGTTGCCGGGAACATCCGGTTGCCGACGATTTCATGGGCCCGCGCGCTGAACGGCGCGAGCGCAGCGGCGCAAAGGGCCGCACGCAGAATACGGGTGGACATTGGAAAGCTCCGCTAGGGTCGTGACAAAGGTGGGTTGGCCGCATCGCGGCGGCCGTAGGTGTCACGCTGCGGAGGGCGGGCCTCGAGCGAGTTTCGGACTTTGGACAAGGCCGGCGATCGGTGCGCCGGATGCGGGCCGCAGAACGTGCGCGATCCGGCCCGGTTTGAGAATGCCGGCAAGCGCAGCGTCGGGCGCTGCGGGCGGCCCTGCGATGCTGCAGAGATTGCAGTGCTCGCAGGCATGGCCGGGCGCAGGCCGGCCGGTAGTCTGATCGTCCTGGCCGTCCGCGGTGCTGTGGCAGATGGCGGAGAGCGGGTCGAACGCTGCACGCTGACCGGCCAGTGCCGGCGTCGCCAGGCCGACAAGAATAGCGTGCAGCGCGACCGCGTAGATCGCTATCCAGGTCAAAAGCCGCCTGCCGCCCAGCCGCACAATAGCCATCCTCACAAACCCGCTGTGACCCTACACACATATAGATGCGGGTGGCGACGATAAATTCCCGAAAATCGGCATGCCCCTTGTCTTTTTCCACTCGATCCGCTTTCACTCCGGCGCGGCTTTCCGCCCTCGATTCCAGAACAAAACGCCATGCGCTTGTCTCGTTACTTCCTGCCCATTCTGAAAGAAGCCCCGCGCGAGGCCGAGATCGTTTCGCACCGGCTGATGCTGCGCGCCGGGATGATGCGGCAGGAGGCCGCGGGCATCTACGCGTTTTTGCCGCTCGGCCTTCGCGTGCTCAAAAAGATCGAGCAGATCGTGCGCGAGGAGCAGAACCGTTCCGGCGCGATCGAAATGCTCATGCCGACGATACAGTCGGCCGATCTGTGGCGCGAGAGCGGGCGTTACGACGCCTATGGCAAGGAGATGCTGCGCATCGAGGATCGGCACGAACGCGAGATGCTGTACGGGCCGACCAATGAAGAGATGGTGACGGAAATCTTCCGCGCCTACGTTCGCTCGTACAAGGAATTGCCGCTCAATCTCTATCACATCCAGTGGAAATTCCGCGACGAGGTGCGCCCGCGTTTCGGGTTGATGCGCGGCCGCGAATTTCTGATGAAGGATGCCTACTCGTTCGACCTCGACCAGGCCGGCGCGCGGCACTCCTACAACAAGATGTTTGTCGCGTATTTGCGCACGTTCGAGCGGCTGGGCCTGAAATCGATACCGATGCGCGCCGACACCGGTCCGATCGGCGGCGACTTGAGCCACGAATTCATCATCCTCGCCTCGACCGGCGAAAGCGAGGTTTTCTGTCACAAGGACTACCTGGATTTCAAGGTGCCCGGCGCGGACGTGAACTTCGATGACGTCGCGAGCTTGCAGGCGATCGTCGACAAGTGGACGTCGCATTATGCGGCGACGTCCGAGATGCATGACGCCGCCGCGTTTGCAAAGATTCCCGCCGACAAGCAGGTGTCGGCACGCGGCATCGAGGTCGGCCACATCTTCTATTTCGGCACGAAATATTCAGCGCCGATGAAGGCGGTGGTCGCGACCAAGGAAGGCACCGAGGTGCCGGTGCACATGGGCTCGTACGGCATCGGTCCGTCGCGGCTTGTCGCCGCCATCATCGAGGCCTCGCACGATGATGCGGGCATCGTCTGGCCGGAACCGGTGGCGCCGTTCAAGGTCGCGGTCCTCAACCTGAAGCAGGGCGATGCGGCAACCGACGGCGCGTGCGAGCAGCTCTACCGTGATCTTGCCGCCAAGGGCATCGACGTTCTTTACGATGATCGCGACGAGCGTGCGGGGGCAAAATTCGCCACCGCCGATCTGATCGGCGTTCCCTGGCAGGTGCTGATCGGGCCCAAGGGCCTCGCCGAAGGTAAGGTTGAGGTCAAAAAGAGGGCGGACGGCAGTCGCGAAATGGTGGGCCCGGCGGCGGCGCTCGACAAATTAAGTCAATGAACCTGTGCGTGACTCCCGCGCGAGGCGAGACTCGCCCGGCTTGAATCCGCCAGAATCGTGTGAAAATCGGGGCGCTGGAACAGAGACGCGATGAGCGAGCCCACCGGGACGCGGCCCTTCTCTCCGTTTGAATGGATGCTGTCGCTGCGCTACTTGCGGGCGCGGCGCAAGGAAGGATTCATCTCGGTCATCGCCGGATTTTCCTTCCTCGGCATCATGCTTGGCGTTGCGACGCTCATCATCGTCATGGCGGTGATGAACGGCTTCCGCAAGGAACTGCTAGACAAGATTCTCGGCCTCAACGGCCACCTCCTGATCCAGCCGCTGGAAAAACCGCTGACGGACTGGGAAGAGGTTGCCGCGCGCATCTCGAAGGTGCAGGGCATCCGGCTCGCCGCGCCGATCGTCGAAGGGCAGGCGCTGGCGTCGTCACCGTTCAATGCCGGCGGCGTGCTGATCCGCGGCATCAGACTGATGGATCTGGAAAAGCTTCCTTCGGTCGCCAAGAACATCAAGCAGGGCAGTCTGCAAGGTTTCGACGAAGGACAGGGCGTTGCGATCGGCCGCCGCCTCGCCGATCAGCTTTCGTTGCGCTCCGGCGACAACATTACGCTCGTCGCGCCGCGCGGCGCGGTGACGCCGATGGGCACGACCCCGCGCATCAAGGTCTACAAGGTCGCCGCCGTGTTCGAGATCGGCATGTCGGAATACGATTCAGCCTTCGTGTTCATGCCGCTGAAAGAAGCGCAGGCCTATTTCAACCGCGCCGGCGATGTGACCGCGATCGAGGTCTACACCGACAATCCCGACCGCGTCGACAGTTACCGCAAGGCGGTGAGCGACGCGGCCGGCCGGCCGATCTACATGATCGATTGGCGGCAGCGCAACGCGACGTTTTTCAATGCGCTGCAAGTCGAGCGTAACGTGATGTTCCTGATCCTGACGCTGATCGTGCTGGTCGCCGCGCTCAACATCGTGTCCGGCCTGATCATGCTGGTGAAGGATAAAGGACCGGACATCGCCATCCTGCGCACCATGGGTGCGACCCAAGGGTCGGTGATGCGTGTCTTTCTCATCACGGGCGCCTCGATCGGCGTGGTCGGGACGCTGGTCGGATTCCTGCTTGGCGTCATCGTGTGTCTTAATATCGAAAGCATCCGGCAATTTCTGTCGTGGCTCACCAGCACGGAATTGTTTTCGCCGGAGCTTTATTTCCTGTCGCATCTGCCGGCGGACATGGATTCCGGCGAAACCACCGCCGTCGTGGTGATGGCGCTCGCGCTTTCGCTGCTGGCCACGCTTTATCCGTCGTGGCGCGCGGCGCGCCTCGATCCGGTGGAGGCGCTGCGCTATGAATGAGAGCGCGCTGGAGATGGCCGGCACGGCGGAGGCGGACCAGGAGATCCCCGTCATCTTCCTGCATGCCGTCGAGCGGCATTATCGGCAGGGCGATGCGACGCTCGATATTCTCAAGGGGGCCGAGCTCGCGGTCTGGCCCGGACAGTCGGTTGCGCTGGTGGCGCCGTCCGGCGCGGGCAAGTCGACGCTGCTGCACATCGCCGGCCTGCTCGAGCATCCCGACCACGGCGACGTCTATATCGACGGGCGCGCGACGGCGAACCTGAACGATGCCGAGCGCACGCGGCTGCGCCGCAACGAGATCGGCTTCGTCTATCAATTCCACCGCTTGCTGCCGGAATTTTCCGCGCTCGAGAATGTCATGCTGCCGCAGATGATCCGCGGCCTGTCACGCGGCGAGGCGCGCAAGCGCGCGGCCGAACTGCTCGGCTACCTGGGGCTCGGCGAGCGGCTGACGCATCAGCCCGCCGAGCTTTCCGGCGGCGAGCAACAGCGCGTGGCGATTGCGCGCGCGGTCGCCAATGCGCCCCGCATCCTGCTCGCCGACGAGCCGACGGGAAACCTCGACGTGCACACGGCCGACCACGTGTTCAATGCGCTGACTCAGCTCGTACGCGCTTCCGGGCTCGCGACCATCGTCGCCACCCACAACATGGACCTTGCCGCGCGCATGGACCGGCGGGTGACAATCCAGGACGGTGTCGTCGTCGAAGTGGCATAAATCGTTGCCTTGACCGCGCGAATCTGGCCTGTGGAACACAGGTCAGTGCTGCACCGAAATCAGTTGACATTCAGAAGGGGTTGTCCATGCGCAAATTCGTGCCTGGAGTTCTGGTGGCGTTTGCGTCGATCCTGGCTTTGAACGCAACCGCGACTGCGGCCGATATGCCGGTGAAGGCGCCCTATGCGCCGGTGCCCTATGCGCCCGCACCGTACAGCTGGACCGGGTTCTATGTCGGCGGCAACGTCGGCTACGGCTGGGCCCACTGGTCCGCAACGGCGACGGTTGGCGGCGCGAGCGCGAGCGGGGGCGAAGACCTCAACGGTATCCTTGGCGGCGCCCAGGTCGGTTACAACTGGCAACTGCCGTCGAACCTCGTGCTCGGCATCGAAGGCGACATCCAGGCGACCGGACAATCGCACAGCCGTACGGTGTCGATCGGCGGCGTGACGCTGACGGAGAAAGACAAGATCACTTATTTCGCGACCGTGCGCGGCCGCCTCGGCTACGCGATGGGCGAATTCATGCCCTACGTCACCGGCGGCTGGGGCTACGGGGAATTGAAAAATTCCGTGACCGTCCCGGCGGGCACGTTCAGCACGTCGAACACGCACTCGGCGTGGGTCGTCGGCGGCGGTATCGAAGGCGCCATCTGGCAGCGCTGGTCGTGGAAGATCGAATACCTCTACCTGAACACGGGCAGCTTCACGAACAACTACGGCGGCGGCATCTCGCTGACCAACAAGGTCACCGACAACATCGTCCGCGTCGGCCTGAACTATCACTTCTGATAGACTCAGCACGATTGTAGAAGCGCGCTGTCTGCTCTAACGAGCCGCAGCGCGTTTCTCGTTGTGTGCCACCGATCAGGCCAGCGATGCGATTGTTGATGCTGAAGCTGGCACCTTAGCGGCCAAAGGCCGTCCAACTCACCTGGTGGCCGACGGCAATCCAGCTCACAAACAAGTTGGACCCATGGGCATTGTTGCTGGTGACGATGAAATGGTCCGATTCGATGCGGGTGACGGTCTCGATGAATCCGACCTGCCGGTCGAAATTGCCGGTAGCCAGCACGACAACACTGCTCGGGTCTGAAAATTTGTGCCCGAAATCGACTCTGAGATCTCCTGCCTTCTGCCTTTGCGCCCGTCCGTATAAAATACAGGTCCCGTCCGGTAATTCGGTTTTCTTGACGGGCAGCGGCGCTAGGAAATTCCCCACGTGCTTGAACCCCTCCAGCAACGTCATCCAAAGCACTCCTCGTCATGGAAAGTTCGTGCTACCTAAGCGCGAACTTTTTAAATAAAAAACCTTAAATGTGTCAGATGGTTGACCGCACAGGCCATTCTTTGCGGCATCATTCTAGGTTGTACATAGAGGCCGAGTCGTCGCTAGGGCTTGGGTAGTGGGTCACTTTCATTATGGCGACACGATTCGCTAGCGGAATCGGGGTAGAAAGGGCCATATATCCCCTATGGCAAAACGCCCCCGTGACCCCAACCAGCTCGCGAAATTCGTCGTTGACCTCGCAACTGGCGCGCGAGAGGATACCCCCCTACACGCCGGTAAGCAGGGCAAAGACCCTGCCGCGTCGGCGCTGGGTCGCGTGGGCGGCCTCAAAGGGGGAAAGGCGCGAGCCGCGAAGCTATCTCCTAAGCGGCGGAAGGAGATTGCCAAGCTTGCGGCACTCGCGCGTTGGCGCAATGGCAAATAATATTCAGAAGCAAATTTTCGCGGAGCGAGCGCAATTTCCATCGACGAGAACGAAGGCAATCAAGGCCGTCGAAAAGTTTCTTGAGGGACGAACTCTCGTCACGTTTTTTACGTCATTCCATCACGTCGTCGAAATTAGCGGCGATGATTGCGACATGCTCCAAAGCGTTCTTCAGCATATCGATACGTCGAAGGGCGTGGCGTTGATGATTGACAGCCCTGGCGGCGACGGCTTAGCCGCTGAGCTTATTGTCAACACTTGCCGCGCCTACAGCGGGACTGGCGACTATTGGGCCATTGTGCCGGGGAGTGCAAAATCGGCAGCCTCCATCATATGCATGGGGGCAAGCAAAATTCTGATGGCCGACACGTCTCAACTTGGCCCAGTAGACCCCCAAATCATTCGTCGGGAACAAAATGGCTGGCGGCAATTTTCCGCCTACAATCTTGTTTCTTCCTACGATAAGTTATTTTCAGAGGCGGTTAAAACCAAGGGTAATTTGGAACCATTTCTTCAGCAATTACAGGCATTTGATGTGCGCGATATCAACCATTATCGGGATTTAATTTCGCTTTCAGAAGACATTGCTGTTAAAATTCTAAAGTCCGGAATGATGAGAAAGCAGACCAAGGCGCAAATCAGGAAAAATATCCAACTATTCTTAGACCCCAAAATGGGTACGATCAGCCATGCACGGTCAATCAACCGAATCGAAGCGGAGCAATGTAAGCTGACTGTCGAGAAGCTGGATGTTCATTCAGCGCTCTGGAAGGCCATTTATGAGCTTTATGCCAGAACTCAGGATTTTGTGATTGGCCGATATGCGTGCAAATGCGTTGAGAGTTCGGACGAAGTTTTCACTGTTCCTCCTCCGCAGCCGCGATCCTAGGACAGGAGAACAAGCCGTGTCTGGAACAAAAGGGAAGCGATCCCGCACAGCGCCGAAAAAGATTGCAGCCGCTCAGGAGCGGCTGCGTCGGATGGAAGAGGCCATCGCGCCATTCTCTAAGCCTGCAATACCGCAGATTAAGGCTCCCAAGGATGAATGGGTTCCTGGCGGCGAATTTTCGCATATTCGTCGCGCCGATGAGGATTCTGACCCTCACCCACGCATGTGCGTTGTAGAGGCAGACTGACCCTTTTGCTTGACAGTCAAGCATAAAGGTCATATTATGCTGAGCTATGAAC
>DASZVZ010000039.1:0-35846 GCA_035546875.1 Pseudolabrys sp. | reverse complement strand
GCAGAAGCGCGGGATTTCCGCGCCCGCGGCCTCGCACGCCTGGAGCAGCGTGTACTCCGGCGGAACGTCGATCTCTTTGCCGTCAACGACGAGTTTCGTCATCGTTCACTCCGCCGCCTGCGGCACGGGATCGCGCACGCTTTCATCGTCCGCATTGCGCGAATATTCGTCGATGCGGCGCTCGATCTCCGGCCGGAAGTGCCGCAGCAGGCCCTGCACCGGCCAGGCCGCGCCGTCGCCGAAGGCGCAGATCGTGTGACCCTCGATCTGCTTGGTCACCTCGAACAGCATGTCGATTTCTTTTTTCTGCGCGCGGCCTTCCGACATGCGCGTGAGCACGCGCCACATCCAGCCCATGCCCTCGCGGCACGGCGTGCACTGGCCGCAGCTCTCGTGCTTGTAGAAATACGAGATGCGCGTCATTGCGCGCACGATGTCGGTGGACTTGTCCATCACGATCACCGCCGCGGTGCCGAGCGCGGATTTGTGCTTGGCGCAGCCGTCGAAATCCATCAGCAGGTCGTCGCAGCCGGTTGCGCCGGCCGGAATGAGCGGCATCGACGAGCCGCCCGGAATGACCGCGAGCAGGTTGTCCCAGCCGCCACGCACGCCGCCGGCATGCTTCTCGAGCAATTCTCGCAGCGGAATGCCCATCGTCTCTTCGACGTTGCACGGCTTCTCGACATGGCCGGAAATGCAGAACAGCTTGGTGCCGGTATTGTTCGGCCGGCCGATGCCGGCGAACCACGCCGCGCCGCGCCGCATGATGTCGGGCACGTCGGCGATCGACTCCACATTGTTCACCGTGGTCGGGCAGCCGTAGAGCCCGACGTTCGCCGGGAACGGCGGCTTGAGCCGCGGCTGGCCCTTCTTGCCTTCTAGGCTTTCGAGCAGCGCGGTTTCCTCGCCGCAGATGTAGGCGCCGGCGCCGTGATGGACGTAAAGATCGAAGTCGTAGCCCGAACCGCAGGCATTCTTGCCGATCAGCTTGGCCTCGTAGGCTTCGTCGATCGCCGCCTGCAGCCGCTCGCGCTCGCGCACGAACTCGCCACGCACGTAGATGTAGCCGGCGCGGCAATCCATTGCGCGCCCGGCGATGAGGCAACCTTCGACCAGGAGATGCGGATCGTGCCTCATGATCTCGCGGTCCTTGCAGGTGCCGGGCTCGGACTCGTCCGCATTGACCACGAGGTAATGCGGCCGGCCGTCCGACTGCTTGGGCATGAACGACCATTTCAGGCCGGTCGGAAATCCGGCGCCGCCGCGCCCGCGCAGCCCCGACGCCTTCACTTCGTTGACGATCTCGTCGCGGCTCTTGGCCAGGATCGCCTTGGTGTTGTCCCACGACCCGCGCGACCGCGCGCCCTTGAGACCCCAGTCATGGAGCCCGTAGAGATTCTTGTAGATGCGGTCCTTGTCGGCGAGCATTTAAGGTCTTCGGCTCAGTTCGGTTTCGGTTTGGTCTTGTCAGCGGCCGGCGGCTGCGGCGTGCCGGCCTCGCGGAAATTTGCAGCCGCGCCCGGCTTTTTGGCGT
The DNA here is from genome assembly GCA_035546875.1 of Pseudolabrys sp. Taxonomy (GTDB): domain Bacteria; phylum Pseudomonadota; class Alphaproteobacteria; order Rhizobiales; family Xanthobacteraceae; genus Pseudolabrys. The sequence goes on along the minus strand of DASZVZ010000039.1, from coordinate 34,312 downwards.
GTTCGCCGTGTTCGGCGCTGGCGTGCGCCGGTTCGGATTTGCTCTGCTTTCCGTAGATCGAGGCATCGGTAAGTGTCAGCGGTCCTCCGATCGGCGCGGAAAGCTGGCGGTCGATCTGCGGCCCGGGCTTCACTTTCTTACCGGCGGCGAGATTGTCGAGCAGCTTGTTGAAGCTCTCCGCCGTCAGGTCCTCGTAGTAGTCGTAGTTGATCTGCGCCATCGGCGCATTCACGCAGGCGCCGAGACACTCGACTTCGACCCAGGAGAACTTGCCGTCTTTCGTAACGTGGCCCTGTTCGCCGATGCGCTGACGGCATACCTTTTCCAGATCGTCGGCGCCGCGTAAGCGGCACGGCGTCGTGCCGCAAAGCTGCACGTGGAATTTGCCGACAGGCTCCAGATTGAACATCGTGTAGAAGGTCGCGACCTCGAGCGCGCGGATGTGCGCCATGCCGAGAAAATCCGCGACGTGGCGGATCGCGGCTTCCGGTAGCCAGCCGTCCGATTGCTCTTGCGCCTTCCACAACAGCGGAATGATCGCCGATTGCTGGCGGCCCTCCGGATATTTGGCGACCTGCTCTTTCGCCCAAGCGGCGTTTTCTTTGCTGAACGCAAAGCTCTTCGGCTGCTGCTCGATCGGCGCGAGGCGGCGAACGCTCATCGGTCCACCTCCCCGAACACGATGTCGATCGAACCGAGAATGGCGGAGACGTCGGCCAGCATGTGGCCCTTGGTCAGGAAGTCCATCGCGCTCAAATGCGCGAAGCCCGGCGCGCGGATCTTGCACTTGTACGGCTTGTTGGTGCCGTCGGAGACGAGATAGACGCCGAACTCGCCCTTGGGCGCCTCGACGGCCGCGTACACCTCGCCTTCCGGCACGTGGTAGCCCTCGGTGTAGAGCTTGAAGTGATGGATCAGCGCTTCCATCGAGCGCTTCATCTCGCCGCGGCGCGGCGGCACGATCTTGTTGTCGTCGACCGTCACCGGCCCCTGTCCGTCCGGCCGGCGCAGGCGCTCTAGGCATTGCTTCATGATCTTGGTCGACTGGCGCATCTCTTCCATGCGGATGCAGTAGCGGTCATAGCAGTCGCCGTTCTTACCGACCGGAATCTGGAAATCGAGCTCGGAATAGCACTCGTAGGGCTGCGCGCGCCGCAGATCCCACGCCGCACCCGAACCGCGCACCATCACGCCTGAGAAGCCCCAGTTCCAGCAATCCTCCAGCGTCACCACGCCGATGTCGACGTTGCGCTGCTTGAAGATGCGGTTGTCGGTAAGCAAGCCCTCGAGGTCGTCGCACACCTTGAGGAACGGATCGCAGAACGCATAAATGTCGTCGACGAGCTTCGGGGTGATATCCTGATGCACGCCGCCGGGCCGGAAGTAGGCCGCATGCATGCGGCTGCCCGATGCCCGCTCGTAGAACACCATCAGCTTCTCGCGCTCCTCGAAGCCCCAGAGCGGCGGCGTGAGCGCGCCGACGTCCATCGCCTGCGTCGTCACGTTAAGCAGATGCGACAGCAGACGTCCGATCTCGGAATAGAGCACGCGGATCAATTGCGCGCGCCGCGGCACCTGGATGCCGAGCAGCTTCTCGACCGCGAGGCAGAACGCGTGTTCCTGATTCATCGGCGCGACGTAATCGAGCCGGTCGAAATACGGCACCGCCTGCAAATAGGTCTTGTGCTCGATCAGCTTCTCGGTCCCGCGATGCAGGAGGCCGATATGCGGATCGACGCGCTCGACGATCTCGCCGTCGAGTTCGAGGACCAGGCGCAGCACCCCGTGCGCGGCCGGATGCTGCGGACCGAAATTCAGCGTGAAATTGCGCAGCGACGTTTCAGCCATCAGACCAGCGCCCCCGCCGCTTTCGCCTTCTCGGCGAGCTTGGCGTTGAACCGATCCCAGCCGACGATGAAGCGCTCGTGACGGCCCTCGCCGATCACGTCGAGCCCGTCATGCGCCTTCACCGTGAACACCGCCTTGCGCCCGTCGACTGCTACCAGTTCGACGTCGACCGTGACGGTCTGGCCCGGCAGTGTCGCGGCGGTGTGGCTCACGTCGACATGCGTGCCTACGCTGCCTTCGCCCGCATCGAGATGCGGACCTAGCAACTGCACGCAGGCCCACTCCATCAACACGATCATGAATCCGGTCGCGAACACCTTCGGCATCGATGCGATCTCGGGCGATTCCGGATAGGTGAACGGCACCGTTTTGTTTTCCGGCACCTTGTAGGAGAACGTGTGCTTGAGCCCGGCTTTCAGTGTCGGCTTCATGACGACACCTTCTTTTCCGGCTCGCCGGTCAGTTTGTTGGCAGCGCCCGGCGGCGCTTTCTCGTCGCCCGGCAGCACGTAGTCGGTGCCTTCCCACGGCGAGAGAAAATCGAAAGTGCGGAATTCCTGCGCGAGCCGCACGGGCTCGTAGACGACGCGCTTCTGCTCGTCGTCGTAACGCACCTCGACGAAGCCGGTGAGCGGGAAGTCCTTGCGCAGCGGATGTCCCTCGAAGCCGTAATCGGTGAGGATGCGCCGCATGTCCGGATGGCCGGTGAACAGCACGCCGTAGAGATCGTAGGTCTCGCGCTCGAACCAGTCGGCGCCACGGAACACCGCGATGATGGACGGGACCGGCGTGCGCTCGTCGGTCTCGATTTTCACCCGTACGCGCCGGTTCATCATCGGCGAGAGGAAATGATAGACGACATCGAAGCGCTTCTCGCGCTTCGGCCAGTCGACGGCGGTCACGTCGATGATGCAGGAAAACAGGCACTCGGGATCGTCGCGCAGGAAGGTCGCGACCTTGACGATGTCGGCCGCGTTGGCGGTGACGGTCAGCTCGCCGCGCACGACGGACACGCCGGTGACGGACGCGCCCAGCGCGCTTCTGATCGTCTGCCCAAGCCTTTCGAGCGTCTCGTCCATTCCCGGCCCCGTCTAGCGCTCGATCGTTCCGGTGCGACGGATCTTCTTTTGCAGCAGCATCACGCCGTAAAGCAGCGCTTCCGCGGTCGGCGGACAGCCGGGCACGTAAATGTCGATCGGCACGATACGATCGCAGCCGCGCACCACCGAATATGAATAATGATAGTAGCCGCCGCCGTTCGCGCACGAACCCATCGAGATCACGTAGCGCGGCTCCGGCATCTGGTCGTAGACCTTGCGCAGCGCAGGCGCCATCTTGTTGGTGAGCGTGCCGGCGACGATCATCACGTCGGACTGGCGCGGCGAAGCGCGCGGCGCAAAGCCGAAGCGCTCCGCGTCGTAGCGCGGCATCGACATCTGCATCATCTCGACCGCGCAGCAGGCGAGCCCGAATGTCATCCACATCAGCGAACCGGTGCGCGCCCAGGTGATCAAGTCGTCGGCGGCGGTGATCAGGAAGCCTTTGTCCGCCAATTCGTTGTTCATGCCGACAAAGAATGTGTCATCCGCGCCCACCGGCTTGCCGGTGCGCGGATCGAGAATTCCCGTCGATGCCGGTGCGACGACGCTCATACGACGCTCCTTGGGTCCGTCAGTCCCATTCGAGCGCCCCCTTCTTCCACTCATATATGAAGCCGACGGTCAGAACGCCAAGAAAGATCATCATGGCCCAGAAGCCGAAAATGCCGACTTCCTTGAACGCGACCGCCCAGGGGAACAGGAAACTCACCTCGAGATCGAAGATGATGAAGAGAATGGCGACGAGATAGAAGCGCACGTCGAATTTCATGCGCGCGTCGTCGAAGGCGTTGAAGCCGCATTCATACGCCGACAGTTTTTCCGGATCCGGCTGCTTGTAGGCGACGATGAACGGCGCGATCAGCAGCGCAAGGCCAAGCGCCAGCGCGACGCCGATGAACACGACCAGGGGGAGATAATCCATCAACAGTTCGCTCATCGGCGACCTCAGCGCCTCCCCCGCCCCGACCCGGATTGACGCCCGCCCTGGACTGCCTGACGGCCGAGAATGGCGCAGCAGCCCCGCAAAAAATCGCCCTTGTCATCGGTGGATTCGGCTCAAGGACGGGAGCGCGGTGAGGCTTAGCGCAGGGGATAAAGCGTGGCAAGCCGACATTGGAAGGCATCCACGATGCGAAAAGGCCTTGCACAAACACACGAATTGACAGCCGCGCGCGCGGGCCTCGATAGTCGCGCGGGGCGCGCCGGAAAAGCCGGAAATACCTCTCCCGCGAGACCGTTCATGACCATTTCTCGGCGGATGATTGTTTTGGGCGCATCGGCCGCCGTCGCCGTCCCGCGTGGACGCGCTTTTGCCGACGACTACCCGTCCCGCCCGGTCAAGATCATCGTCCCGTTCGGCGCCGGCGGGCCGACCGATCTCTATACCCGCGCGATGGCCGAGGAGCTGCGCAAGAACCTGCACCAATCCTTCGTGATGGAGAACAGGCCGGGCGCGGGGTCGGTAATCGGCACCGATGTGGTCGCGAAATCGGCGCCTGACGGCTACACGCTCCTGATGATCTCGGCGACGCAAACGGTCAACGAGACGCTCATCATCAATAAAACTTATCACCTGATGCGCGACTTCGTCATGATCGCGCCGCTGATCAAATCCGACCTGGTGCTGGTCGTGCACCCTTCCGTGCCGGCGAAAACCGTGCAGGAACTGATCGCGCTCGCCAAGGCAAAGCCCGGCACGCTCAATTACGCCTCGTCCGGCATTGGCTCGAACTACCACATGGCCGGCGAGCTGTTTAAGCACCTGACCGGCACCAACATCGTGCACGTTCCCTACAAAGGCTCGACCGGCGCGCGCACCGACATTCTCAGTGGCCAGGTGCAGATGATGTTCGATTCCGTGCCGTCGATGGCGCCGATGATCAAGGGAAAGCTCGTGCGCGCGCTCGCGACGAGCGGATTGAAGCGCTCACAGGTGATGCCGGACGTGCCGACGCTCGATGAATCGGGTGTGCGCGGTTACGAGGCCTCGCTATGGACCGGCTTCGTTGCGCCGGCAAGGACGCCGGAGCCGATCGTCAAATTGCTCAGCACGGAGATCAACAAGGTCCTCGCGCGCCCCGACATCCGCGAGTCCTGGGAAATGCAGGGCGCGATCCCGATGTCGATGACGCCGGATCAGTTCACGGCCTTCGTCCAGTCGGAAATCGTGAAATGGGCGGGCGTGATCAAGGCGAACGGCATCAAGCCGATCAACTGACGGCCTTCATCCTCTCGCGACGGCGATCTCCAGCGGGAAATCGTCGACGACCTCGTGACCCTTGTCGGTGACGATGAAGGTGTGGCCGAGGAAGATGCCGAACATTCCGTCCGCTGTGATCGGATTGGGCTCGGCCATGATGACCATGCCGGGCTTCAATATCTCCTCGAACTTTTCCGCCGCGACGTGTTCGGCGACGACGTGCGGCTTGTCGGTGACGAGATCGATGCCGTGGCATTGCGTCGGCCGCGACTGGTAGCCGTTGTCGCGGAAGAATTTGCTCGCGATGCGCATCGCCTCGACCGGCTTGCCGGGCGCAATCTCGGCGACGATGCGCCGGTAGCCCGGCAGCGTGATCTCGTTCCAGAACTTCTTCACCATCTCGGTCGGCTCGCCGACGCAAATGGGCGAGCCGATCTGCGCGGTATAGCCACGATAGCCGGCGGCAAGCTCCATGTTGATGATGTCGCCCTTCTTCAGCACGCGCGCGGACGGGCGCGGATTGCCGAACACCATCGCCGGGTTTTCCATCGGCGTCGATCCGATGATGAGGAAATCGATGTCGCCGCCGCCTTCGAGGATCGCCGCGCCCGCCGCCGCGCGCAGCTCGTATTCCTTCACGCCCGGCTTGGCGCGCGCGACCATCGCATCCATCGCGTTCTTGCACAGCACGCCCGCCTTGCGGATGCAGTCCAATTCCTCGGTGCTGTGGATCGACAGCAATTCGTGCAGGAAGCCCTTGGTGAAGACGAGGTCGGCGTCCGGAAGGTTCTCGCGCAGCACGTTGTACTGGTTGACCGGCATGTAGTCCGCATGGCGCGGGTCGATCTCCATCAGGCCGATGCGCCCGCGCTCGAGCTTCAATTCGCGAATGCGCTCGACCATGATATCGGCGTAGCGCCCGCTGCGGCTGTGGCGCACATCTTTCACCGCGATCTCGACCTGCCGGCGCACGGCTTCCGCGTGCGTGCCGCCCATCGAATAGATCATGGTCGGCTCACCCTCGCGCGGGACCAGCACGTAGCTCGCGAGCGCGTGCCATTCCCAGTGCCCGGTCAGCCACAACATGCCGCCGCCGAAGCTCCAGTGGCTCGGCCCGCCCGGCACGATCACGGCATCGAGCTTGTGTTCGCGCATCTTCTCGCGCAGCGCGCGGTAGCGGCGCTCGTATTCGCCTTTCGAGAACTGCTCCCACACCGCGTCTCGGTAATAGGGCGTGTCGCGCATGTTGGCGAAGGGCAGCGACTGGTCGAGCTTGGTGCGCACGACGTCCCACGGCTGGGGGCCGATGCGCGGCGGGGCGATAGTCACGGTGTTACATCCTGATGTGGATGATCATGGACGAACCGGCTCAATCGGCCGGCTGAATGTTCGCCTGCTTGGCGAGCTCTCTCGTCGCGGCCATGTCTTCCTTGAAGAACTTGCCGAATTCTTCGACGCTCATCGGCATCGGCTCGACGCCGAGTTTTGCCAGCCGCTCCTGCAAGGCCGGAAGCTTCAGCGCCTGCTGGGTGACGTCGTGCAGCTTGGCGACGACCTCTGGGGGCGTCTTTGCCGGTGCCGATATGCCGTTCCAGAAGCGGAATACCGCTTTCGGATAGCCTGCCTCGACCACCGACGGCACGTTCGGAATGAGCGGCGAGCGCTGCGGCGAGCTCACCGCGAGGATCGTCAGCTTGTCGTTATGCAGCGCGCTCACCGCCGCCGCGAGCGGAATGAAATAGAAGTCGATGCGCCCCGCCATCACTTCCGTCAGCCCGCCCTCGCGGAACGGCACGTGCCGCGTCTCGATTCCCGCCGCGAGACTGAACCGCGCCGCCGCCATGTGCGACGACGAGCCGATGCCCGCCGATGCGTAGGTCAGCGTTCCGGGCTTCGCCTTGGCCGCGGCAACGAGATCGGCGACGGTCTTGAATCCCCGCGCGCGCGAAGCAACGAGCACATTGGGCGATATTCCGATCATTGCGACGTGCACGAAGTCGCGTGTCGGATCGTAGGGCAGCTTGCGGTGCAGCACGCTTTCGGTCGCCATCGACGAGGAGCTCGTCACCAGCGTGTAGCCGTCCGGCGCGGCTTTCGCGACCGCGCCGAACCCGACGCTCCCGCCCGCGCCCGGCCGAACTTCGATCACGATCGGCTGACCGAGGAGTTGCGAAACCTGGTCGAGCACGACACGGCTGACGGTATCGGACGCACTGCCCGCCGGATAAGGGCTGATCACGCGAATGGCGCGCGTCGGCCAATTTTCCGCACTTGCAGGCAGAGCCGCCGCCAGTGAAACGGCAGTCAGCGCGGCGCAATAGGCGGCGCGCATCTTGTTCAGAAAAGCAAACATGTGTGCACCCTGCTCCCCAACGAGCCCGGCTAGCCTTGCAGACAATGCCGCCGCCGACAAGCGGCGGGGCTCGTCGGATTTTGCATGGACGCTAGCCGGAATTTTTTCGGATAAGATCGCGGGGTGCAACCGGAGCGGCGGAACGATGAACGAAATGGCCAAGGTCGCCATCAAGGGCGAGGAACACTGGACCGGCAAGGACGGCGGCGCGAAGCTTTTCCTCTTTGAGAAGTGCGCCGGCGATTCGGCCAAGACTTCCGGCACGATCCTGTTCGTGCATGGCTCGTCGATGGCCTCCCAGCCCACCTTCGACCTGCAGGTTCCGGGGCGCCCGGATTCTTCCGCGATGGACTGGTTCGCGCGCCGCGGCTTCGACTGCTGGTGCGTCGACATGGAAGGTTATGGCCGCTCCACCAAGGACCGCGACAACAACGCACCGATCTCGCAGGGCGCCGACGATTGCTTCGCGGCCGCGCAATACATCCAGAAGCTGCGCGGCAAGCGTCCGTTTCTCGTTTACGGAATTTCATCCGGCGCGTTGCGCGCCGCCATGTTCGCCGAGCGGCACCCGGAGCTGGTCGCGCGGCTGGCGCTCGACGCCATGGTGTGGACCGGCGAAGGCTCGCCGACGCTCGAGCAGCGGCGCAAGAAGCTGTCCGAGTTTCAGGCCAAGAACCGCCGGCCGATCGACAAGGCATTCATCCACTCGATCTTCGACCGCGATCATCCCGGCACCGCCGAGGAACGCGTGATCGACGCTTTCGCCGACGCGGTGGTCGCGCTCGACACGTCTGTGCCGACCGGCACCTATGTCGACATGTGTTCGCGTCTGCCGGTGGTCGATCCGGAAAAGATCAACGTGCCGACGCTGATCATGCGCGGCCAATGGGACGGCATCGCCTCGATGGACGACCTGATCAAGTTTTTCGAGAAGCTGCCGAACCCGGACAAGCATTTCGCGGTGATGCCGGGGATCTCACACGCGAGCTTCCAGCAGAAAAACTACGCGCTCGTGTACCACATACTGTGGAGCTTCTTCACGCAGCCCGCGCCGGTTTATCGGGGATGACGGGTCAGACGCCGAGCTGTGTTGCCAGCTCGAGCAAATCCTTCGCCGCGTAGTCGACCTTCACGGTCGGTCCGTTCTCGCCGGAGTTCGGGCCATGCTCATTCGGCCGCGCGACATGCGCGGTGCGCAAGCCGCATTGCGCCGCCGCCTCGAGGTCCTTGCTGTGCGCGGCCACCATCATGCATTGCGCCGGCTTGCGATCGAACGCTTCGCAAGCGGCGAGGTAGACCGCCGGCTTCGGCTTGAAGTCGTGCGCAATCTCGGCGCCAAGGATGGCGTCCCACGGAAAATTGTTGCGGCGCGCGAGATCGACCATCAGCGAGATGTTGCCGTTCGACACTGGTGCCAGCCAGAACTTCTTCTTCAGCCGCGCAAGGCCCGCCGGAACGTCCTGCCAGGGATCGAGCCGGTGCCAGGCGAGGTTCAGCTCGCGCAGCGTGTCCTCGGACAGACCCTGCAAGCCGAACTTCGGCAGAATGCGTTCGAGGTTGCGCCGGTGCAGGACGTCGAGCCGCGCGAAGGGTTGGCGTCCCGACCTGACTTCCTCCATGCCGGGCTGGTATTGCCCGCGCCAGGCGTCGGCAAAGGCGATCCAGTCGGCGGTTTTCCCCAAGGGCGCGAGGATAAGTTCCGCCTCGCGAGCAATGGAGGTTCGCCAGTCGACCAGGGTGCCGAACACGTCGAAGAACAGGGCTTCTACAGGCATGAAACAGGGCCTCATTCGCGCGCGGAAAGGCGCACGATTTGTGCCCGGAAAATGCGGCTAAGTCATTGATAAAATGGCGGGAGCGACGGGACTCGAACCCGCGACCTCTGCCGTGACAGGGCAGCGCTCTAACCAACTGAGCTACGCCCCCGCGGGCGTAAGGGCGCAGTTAAATGCGCTATTTCCCCAAGTCAAGGACAGCTTGGTTGCCATCTGAAAACTGCGAAAAAGCCCTATTTACCGAGAAGAATCGATGGTCAGCCCGCCCCCGAATCGTCTATGCGGGCACCCATGCTTGGCGTTTTGCCAGGCGATTAGTTTCAACGAGGAGGGTCCTCTGATGGCAACGGCTCCTGGAAAATCGACGCCGACGACGGTCACTTTGAAGCATCTCGCCGCGGCGCTCGCCGAGCAGCATGAGATGTCGAAGAAGCAAGCCGAAACCGTGCTCGGCGATCTCGTCGGCAATATCGTCAAGCACCTCAAGAAAGGCGAGCGCATCCGCATCGGCGGCCTCGGCATCCTTCAGGTACGCAAGCGGGCCGCGCGCATGGGCCGCAATCCGGCGACCGGCGAAGCGATCCAGATCAAGGCGAGCAAGAAAGTCGCCTTCCGCGCTTCCAAGGAATTGAAAGAAGCGATCTAAGCGCACCGAACACCTGACCCTCCGGGGATTAACGGCGGACGCGGAGCAGCAAGCTCCGCGTCCGTTGTTTTTTTCGTGTCAAGACTTAGGGCCGGACCGCCGAAGATCGGTTTGCTTTGTAAGCGCGGCGTCACGCGCCGCCAAAGCTGCCGCAAAGGCGCGGTGAAGGCGCGCAAGATCTGGTTCGACGCCGGTGAACAACCGGAACGCTTCTGCAGCCTGGTGTACGCACATTCCCCCGCCGTTCATGACGCGTGCGCCTTTCGCGGCGGCTGCTCCCAGAAATTCCGTTTCAATCGGCGTGTAGATAACGTCCGCAGCCCAGTGCGCGGAAGTAAGCGCGGAAATCGGGATCGGATTGCCGGGGAATCCCTGCATGCCGACCTGCGTCGCATTGACGACACCGTCGGCCGCCGCAATGTCCCGCTCGAGATCGTTCGTCACGCGACAGCGCGCCGGCCCATAATGCCTTGCCAGATCGGCATTGAGTCCACGTGCGCGCACTGCGTCGCGATCGTGGACGATGAGGCATCGAACGCCCAAATCCATCAAGGCAAAGGCGACGGCGTGCCCTGCCCCGCCTGCGCCGACCAGCACGACAGTCGTGTCTCGCGCGCCGCTCGGGCCGAATTTTTCCGCGAAGGCATTACGCCAGCCGCACCGGTCAAAATTGTAGCCAGTGGTACGCCCCTCCGGCGCGATCGCCACCGTATTAACCGCGCCGGTCTGCGCTGCTTCCGGATCGACCGCGTCGAGCAACGGGATGACGTCCTGCTTGAACGGAAAGGTGACATTGGCGCCGGCAAAGCCCGCCGCCTTAAGCGCTTCGAGCAATTGCGGCAGCGTTCGCCCCGGCAGCCGATCGACATCGATCAAATGATAGTAGCCGTCGATGCCCGCGGCCGCGAACGCGTCCGCAAAAAGCGCCGGCGACAAAGAACCCATGATGTTGGCGCCGATCAATCCGATCAGCATCCTCCGGCTCATGCTGCCTCCCCGCCTGCGCGACGCTGCCGAAGCTACGTTGCACGCAAAGCGATTGGCAAGCGCGCGAAGATCAGCTCCTCGGCGGCGGTGTGCTGTCGGAATGCATCATCGGCGGGCCGGGTGGAAAATTAGGCCGCGTCACGAAATCCGCCAGCGCGAGCCACAGCATGATCGCCAGCCAGAAGAAGCCCGCGCCCGCAAAGGCGATGGTGAGCGCGTTGCGCTCGCGCAATTCCATGAAGATGGCGAGCACGATGAGCGCCTTGCCGAGCGCGATGGTGAGCGCGAGACCGGTGTTGAACCACCCGAGCGGCTGGTAGGCGCCGAACACCGTGAGAGCGAGGAGGGCAAGCAACCCCGCCCATGAGAATAGAAGGATGCGTGGCGGATGCCAGCGTGTCACGGCGCCCTCCCCGGCAGGTAGATCAGCGCGAACAGAAAGATCCAGACGATGTCGACAAAGTGCCAGTAAAGGCCCGCAACCGTGATCGGCGAATGGTAGCGGTCCGAATAAGCGTCCTGCCTCGCCCGGATACCGATGACGACCAGCACGACGATGCCGACCGCGACGTGCACGGCGTGCAGACCGGTGGCAACGAAATAGAACGCGAAGAACAGCTTGATTGCTCCCGCATTCGGCCCGTCCAACGCGAAATTCAGACCGGGAATAAGGTGCTCGCGATATTCCTCGCTGTATTCGACGCCCTTGAGCACCAGGAAGATCACGCCCAGGGCCGCGGCACCCCAAAGCAACAGCGCCGCGATGCGCCCCTCGCGCAGGCGCACGATCAGCACGGCCCAGGCCACCAGAAAGCTGCTTGTGAGCAATATGGCCGTATTGCTGGCGCCGATAACGATCTTGGTGTGGCGCGCGGCTTCCGCAAACCCTTCCGGATAGCCGATGCGGTAGGCCGAATACGCGAGGATCAGGCCGCCGAAGAACAGGACTTCAGTGGCGAGAAACACCCACATGCCAAGCTGCGCCACGTCATGCTGCTGGCGCAAGTCGACGAACTGAAATGCGGGATGCGCTTCAGGCATTTTGCGGCACCGCCTCGCCTGTGATCGTGTAGTGATACGGCTCGCGCGTCACGACCGGCGGCTCCTCGAAATTGTGCTCCGGCGGCGGCGACGGCGTCTGCCATTCGAGGCCGGTCGCGCGCCACGGATTGGCCGGCGCGCGGCGGCCGAAGAACAGCGACCAGCCGAGATAGAACAGCGGCAACAGGTAAGCGACGGCGAGGACCGAGGCGCCGACCGACGACATCACGTGCCAGACCTGAAACTCCGGCGGATAGGTGTGATAGCGCCGCGGCATGCCGAGAATGCCGAGGATGAACTGCGGGAAAAATGTCATGTTGAAGCCGAAGAAGATCAGGATCGCGGCGGCGCGCGCCCAATATTCCGGGTACATGCGGCCGGTGATCTTCGGCCACCAGTAATGCATGCCGCCGAAATAGGCGGTCACCATGCCGCCGACCATGATGTAGTGGAAATGCGCGACGACGAAATACGTGTCGGTCACGTACACATCGTAGGCGAGACAGGCGAGAAATAGTCCCGTCAGCCCGCCGATGGTGAACAGCCCGATGAACGCCAGCGCGTAGAGCATCGGTGCGTCGAAGCTCACCCAGCCCTTGTGCAGCGTCGCAGTCCAGTTGAACACCTTGATCGCGGACGGCACCGCGACCACGAAGCTCATGAACGAGAACATGAGACCGGCGAATACGGATTGCCCGCTCACGAACATGTGGTGGCCCCACACGAAGAAGCCGACGACCGCGATCGCGATCGCCGACCAGGCGACGAATTTGTAACCGAACACGGCCTTGCGCGAATAAACCGCGACCAGTTCGCTCACCACGCCCATGCCGGGCAGGATCATGATGTAAACGGCCGGGTGCGAGTAGAACCAGAACAGGTGCTGGAACAGGAGCGGATCGCCGCCGCGCGCCGGATCGAAGATGCCGATCCCGGCGAAGCGGTCGAGCGCGACCAGCAGCAGCGTCATCGCCAATACCGGCGTCGCCAGCACGAGGATCACCGAGGTCGCATAAAGCGACCACAGGAACAGCGGTAAGCGGTACCAGGTCAGTCCCGGCGCGCGCAGGCGATGGATGGTGACGATGAAATTGAGACCGGTGAGGATCGAGGAAAATCCCGCGATGAACACGCCGGTCACCGCCAGCACCACGTGACTGTTGGAATACATGGTCGAGAACGGCGTGTAGAACGTCCAGCCGGTATCGATGCCGCCGACGAACACCGCGTAGAGCGTGGTCAGCCCGCCCGCCATGAACAGGTACCAGCTCGTGATATTGAGGCGCGGGAACGCCAGATCGCGCGCGCCGATCATCAGCGGCACGATAAAATTGCCGAGCGTCGCCGGGATCGACGGGATCAGGAAGAACCACACCATGATCACGCCGTGCATGGTGAACAGCCGGTTGTAGACGTCGGAGGACACGAGATCGCCCTGCGGCGTCGCCAGCTCGAGCCGGATCATGGTCGCGGCCGCGCCGCCGATGAAGAAGAACAGCGTGATGCCGGCAAAATACAAAATCGCCACGCGCTTGTGGTCGGTGGTGAAGAACCACGAGCGCAGGCTGTACTTGACGGTGAGATAGTTCTTTCCGCTCACGGCTTGTTCTCCGCCACGGCCAGCGACTTTATGTAGGCGACGAGCGCGACCAGTTCGTCCTCGGAAATCTTGCCCTCGAACGACGGCATCAGCGGCTGATAGCCCGCCGCGACGTCCTTGCGCGGCTGCAAAATGGAATCGCGGATGTAGCGCTCGTCCGCGATTTCGATGCGCCCGTCCGACAGCGGCACCGGCTTGCCGTAAAGCCCCTCGAGCGGCGGCGCGCGCACCGCCGCGCTGTTGCCGTGACAGCCGCTACAGCCGAACTGGCGGAACAGCTTCCCGCCTTGCGCGGCGAGCGTGCCGGTCACGTCCTGCCGCGACAGCCACCGCTCGAAGGCGGGCTCCTGCATCACCACGATGCGCCCGGTCATGCGCGAATGGTCGGTGCCGCAATATTCCGCGCAGAACAGCTGGAATACGCCGGCCTTGCGCGGGCGGAACCACAGCTCTTCCGAGGTGCCGGGCAATACGTCGTGCTTGATGCGGAACGCCGGGATGAAGAACGAATGGATGACGTCCTGCGACGACATGATCAGCCGCACCGCGCGCCCCACCGGCACATGCAATTCGTTGATCTCGCGTTGCCCGCCGAGATGCTGCGCCTTCCACATCCATTGCTTGGCGACGATATAGACGACCGCCGCGCCTTTCGGCGGCGCGTAAAGATCGAGGTAGAGTTTCGCGCCCCAGAAAAAGAGCGCGAGGAACGCGACGAACGTCGCTACCGTCCACGCCGTTTCGATCGTCCAGCTCTTCTTGACCCGGTGATCGCGGTCGGCGTTGGCGTTGCCGGCGCGGTAGTGAATGGCAAAGCGCAGCAGCAGGAAAAACAGCAGCGCGAGCACGAGAAAGGCCGACACCAGCAGTCCCGCGAACAGCAGATCGACGGCACGGGCATGGTCGGTCTCGCCGGGGAGCCAGAGCGGAATCCAAGTCGACATCGGCTGTCCGCCTGCCCGTTACTGTTGCGGCGGATTGGCCGGCGCACCCTGCGGCCATCCCGGCAGTCCGCGCTGGACGATGAGCGCCATCGCGCGGTCGATCGGAATGTGCGCGATCTTCCGGTCGCGGTCGGTCCAGCCGTAGGTGGACAGGCGCGCGTCCTCCCGCGCGCGTAATTGTGCGAGATCTGCCTTCGGGTCGACCTGCAATCGCGGCTGCGGCGGCACTGGCAGCGACGCCTCGATACGGCCGCGCCGCTCGGCGCCCGGATAGAGCGCGAGCAGAAGGAACGGCACGCAGACCAGGAATACCGCAAGCCCCGCCGCGATCGCGCCAACAAGGCGCGGGTCGGCGTCCGACCTCTCGTAATCGTTCGGATGCGAGACGCCGCTCATCGGCCAGCCCGGCACGCAAGATGACGCCCCCGCATCCTCAACCGGCCAAGGGAACCTGAGTTCCATCGTCTTCGCGCGCGAAGGCTAATTTGTCCGGGCGGGGGAACTCATGGCGTCACGTGCCGTTTGAAAAACGGGGCTATTCGGGCTTTCGGGTCCCGACACCTGGTACCCGCTGATGGGCCAAATTTTTTCACCGGCCGGCGACACCTGGCTGCGTCTGTTTCTCGTCGGGCTCGCTTCGCTCGCCGCGGGCAGCGTCGTCTTCGCCGTACGCTTTGCGCATTCGGACTGGGTCACCGGCGCGCGTCTTCATCCGCTCGCCCAGCCGGTGCCGTTCAGCCACAAACACCACGCCGGGCAACTCGGCATCGATTGCCGCTATTGCCACACCTCGGTTGCCGAAGGCCCACGCGCCGGCCTGCCGCCGACGCACACCTGCATGACCTGCCATTCGCAGATCTGGACCGGCGCGCCGATGCTTGCGCCCGTGCGCGCCAGCCTCGCCGACAATAAATCGCTCGACTGGAATCGGGTCGCCGTCCTTCCCGAATACGTGTTCTTCCGTCACGACATCCACATCGCGAAAGGCGTCGGCTGCGTCGAATGTCACGGGCGTGTCGACAAGATGCCGCTGACTTATCGCGCCAAGGCGCTGACGATGGAATTCTGCCTGGATTGCCATCGCAATCCGGCGCCGCATCTGCGGCCGAAAAACCAGATCACCAGCATGACCTGGCAGCCGACGGGCGACCGCGAGGCGCTCGGCCACGCGCTGATGAAGCAATACGGCATTCGTCCCGATCAGATCACCCATTGCTACACGTGCCACCGATGACAGCGCGCGATAACACGCCCCGTTTCGATCTTGCGCGCGTCCGCGACGTGACGAGCGGCAGCAAGCGGTTCTGGTCGAGCCTGGAAGAATTGATCGACGAGGATGGCTTCCGCGCCTGGCTCGCCGCGGAGTTTCCCGCCGCCTCCTCGATGTTCGACGACCCAGGACGCCGGCAGTTTCTCAAGCTGATGGGCGCATCGTTATTGCTCGCAGGGTTAGGCGGCTGCGGCCAGCAAACGAACGCGGATCACGCGCTGCCTTACGTCAATCAGCCGGAAGCGCTCGTGCCTGGCGTGCCGCGCTACTACGCGACCGCCGTGACATTCGAAGGTTATGCCCAGCCGGTCCTCGCCACGACTTACGACGGCCGGCCGACGAAGCTCGACGGAAATCCCGACCATCCGGTCACGCGCGGCAAGAGCGACGCCTTCATGCAATCGGCGATCTTCGGGCTCTACGATCCCGAACGTTCCAAGACGCCCACGCGGCAAGGCACCTCGGCCTCGTGGGCTGCCGTCGAAGGCGCGTTCGCGGCGCTGCGCGCGCGCTGGCGCGAGCGCAAGGGCGAAGGCTTGCGCGTCCTCACCGGCGCGACGACATCGCCGACCCTGATCCGGCAGATGGCGGCGCTGGCGCGGGAATATCCCGCGATGCGCTGGCATCGCTTCGAGCCGGTCGGCCACGCCTCGCAGGACGAAGCGATGACGGCCGCATTCGGGCGCGCCGTGTCGCCGCATTATCGTCTCGACCGCTGCGATGTGATCGTCAGCCTCGACTGCGACTTCCTTGGCCCCGGAGCGCATCAGGTCTCGTACGCCGGCGGCTGGGCACAAAAGCGCGGCGAGCTTGCGCCCGCGCAAGGCCGCGCCCGTCTGCATGTCGCGGAGGCAATTCCCGGGCTTGCCGGAACGGTCGCCTCGACCCGCTTGCCCAGCGATGCCTCGCGGCTCGGCGCGCTTGCGCAGGCAATCGGCGCGCAATTCGCGCTGCCGGGCTGGACCGCGCCGGAACTCAGCGGCGCCGAAAAGCGCTGGCTCGGGCGCGCGGTCGCCGAGTTGCGCGCGCATCAAGGCCGCTCCCTGCTCCTGATCGGAACGCACCTCGACCCGCAATGGCAGGCGCTTGCGCCGCTTGTTAACGACCGGCTCAAAAACAGCGGCGCGACCGTATGGTACAGCGACCCCATTCACGCGCCCGCGGACGGTTCGCAATCGCTGACGGCGCTGACGGCCGACATGTCCGCCGGCGCAGTCGACACCTTGATCGTGCTCGACTGCAATCCGGCCTATTCGGCCCCCGGTGGCCTCGACTTCGCATCGCAAATCGCACGCGTTCCCAATCGCATCCACGCCGGCCTCCATGTCGAGGAGACCGCCACGGCCTGCGAATGGCACCTGCCCTTGTCGCATGCGCTCGAAAGCTGGGGCGACGCGCGCGCCGTCGACGGCAGCACGACGATCATGCAGCCGCTCATCTCGCCGCTTTATTCCTCGCGCAGCGTGCATCAGATCGCCGACATGATGCTCGGCACGGTCGATCCTGCGCCCGACACCGCCGTGCGCGCGACCTGGCAACAAGCATTCGGCAGCGCCCTTGGCGATCGCTGGACGCGCGCGCTGCACGACGGCTTCGTCACCGGCACCACGGCCTCTCCTGTTTCCGTCACGGCAAGACCTCCGTCCCCGCCGCAAGCCGGGCCAACGCGTGCCCAGGGACAGTTCGAGATCGTCTTCCGTCCCGATCCAACCGTCTGGGACGGCCGCTTCTCCAATATCGCGTGGCTACAGGAGCTTCCCAAGCCGCTCACCAAGCTTACCTGGGACAACGTTATTGCGGTCAGCCCGGCGATTGCGTCGGCGCAAAAGCTCTCGAACGGCGACATCGCCGAAGTGACGATCGGCGAACGCCGCGCGCGCGGTCCGGCCTGGATCGTGCCGGGACAGGCCGCCAACACCATCGCGCTATTCTTCGGCTACGGCCGCCGCGCCGGCGGCGAGATCGCGCGCGAAAGCGGCTACGACGCCTATTCCGTCCGCGCCGATGAGCGCCCCTGGGAAACGCGCGGCACGATCAAGCGCATCGACGGACGCTATCCGCTTGCCACCACGCAGGCTCATCACCGCATGGAAGGCTTCGACTTTGTGCGCGAAGTCACCGCTGCAAATCCGCGCACGCCGCCGCCGAAGAGCAGCGAAACTTTCTATCCCGATTGGAACAAAAGCACGTTTCCGGAAAACAAGCCCGAGCACGCTTGGGCGATGGCGATCGACCTCGATCTCTGCATCGGATGCAACGCCTGCGTCTCGGCCTGCAACGTCGAGAACAACGTGCTCGTCGTCGGCAAGGACCAGGTTTCGCGCGGGCGCGAGATGTTGTGGTTGCGCGTCGATCGCTACTACACCGGCGATGCCGAAAATCCGAAGAGCTTCTTCCAGCCCGTGCCCTGCATGCAGTGCGAGAAGGCGCCGTGCGAGATGGGCTGTCCGGTGCACGCCACCGTGCATTCGCCGGAGGGCGTCAACCAGCAGGTCTATAACCGTTGCATCGGCACGCGCACCTGCTCGAGCTACTGCCCGTACAAGGTGCGGCGCTTCAACTGGTACGACTACCGTCACTTCTCCGAAGCCGAACAGGCGGCGAAGAATCCCGACGTCAGCGTGCGCTCGCGCGGCGTGATGGAGAAATGCACCTACTGCACCCAGCGTATCCAGGCCGCGCACGTGCAGGCGGACAAGGAGAACCGTCCGCTCAAGCGCGACGAGGTCGTCACCGCCTGCCAGCAGGCCTGTCCGACGAAAGCCATCGTCTTCGGTGACCTGCGCGATCCGGGTTCCGCCGTGTCGCAGCGCCGCCGCAGCGGCCGCCATTACGTCTTGCTCGAAGAGCTCGGCACGCGGCCGCGCACGACCTATCTCGCGCGCTGGAACGACGGCGAAGGGGGCGACGCATGACCGCCAAAGCCGAAGCGCCGATCCTGCCGCCGAACCAGACCTATGCCGACGTCACCGATCAGCTTGCCAGCATCCCGCTGCATTTCCCGGCGCGGCGGCGCTGGCTGATCGCACTTCTTCTCTCGTCTTTGCTGCTCGGCCTTCTGTTCGTCGCCGCCACCGTTCTGTTCACCACCGGCGTCGGCATCTGGGGCCTCAACATCCCGGTCAACTGGGCCTTCGCGATCCACAATTATGTCTGGTGGCTCGGCATCGGCCACGCCGGCACGCTGATCTCCGCGCTGCTGCTGCTGCTCGGCCGCGATTGGCGCAATTCGCTCAACCGTTTCGCCGAGACGATGACGCTGTTCGCCGTCGTCTGCGCCGGCATGTATCCGATCCTGCATCTCGGACGGCCGTGGTTCGTCTACTGGATGTTCCCCTATCCCGCCACGATGCAGGTGTGGCCGCAGTTCCGCAGCCCGCTCGAGTGGGACATCTGGGCGGTGCTGACCTATCTCACCGTCTCGGTCGTGTTCTGGTACATCGGTCTCATTCCCGATCTTGCCGCCGCGCGCGACCGTGCCCGCCGCCGCGGCTGGCAGGTTTTCTTTGGCGTCTTGTCGCTCGGCTGGCGTGGCTCGGCTATTCATTGGCTACGCTGGCATCACGCCTACCGGCTGCTCGCCGCACTCGCCGTGCCGCTTGTCGTATCGGTACACAGCGAGGTGTCGCTGCTTTTTGCCTCCGGCACCATTCCCGGCTGGCATTCGACGATCTTCCCGCCGTACTTCGTGCTCGGCGCCGCTTTCTCCGGATTCGCGGTCGTGGCGATGATCGCCATTGCGTTGCGCTCGCTGTTCAATCTGCAAAATCTCGTCACCGACGATCACCTCGACATCCTCGGCAAGGTGCTGCTCGCGACCGGCCTGATGACGGCCTACGGCTACGTGTTCGAGGTGTTCGACGCGCTTTATTCCGGCGATGCGCACGAACTCCAGACACTGAGCGACCGTTTCTTCGGGCAATATTGGTGGAGCTATTGGGGCGCGGTGTTCTTCAACTTCGTCGTCTTGCAGCCACTGTGGTTCCGCCTCGTGCGCCGTACGCCGTGGATGCTGTTCACGATCTCGACCAGCGTCGCCGTCGGCATGTGGCTGGAGCGCTACATGATCCTGGTCACGAGTCTTTATCGCGATTTTCTGGTGTCGTCCTGGGGCGAGTACCACGCCACGTTCTGGGACTGGGCGATCTATGCCGGCACGATCGGCCTGTTCCTGGTGCCGTTCCTGCTCATCATCCGGCTCCTGCCGGTGATCTCGATCTTCGAAGAAAAGGAAGTCCTGCACAAAGAGCACGAGGAGGCCTCGAATGCCCGAGCGTGAGCTTTACGGCATGCTGGCCGAATTCGAGACGCCGGAAGATCTGGTCGCCGCCGCGAAGGAAGCGCGCGCGGAAGGCTATCGGGACATCGACACGTTCACGCCGTTTCCGGTTTACGAGATCAACGGCGTGCTGCAATTGCGCGACCGGCGCGTGCTCTGGCTCGGGCTTGCCGGTGGCATCTTCGGCTTCTGCCTCGCGCTCGGCATGCAGTTGTTCACCAATTACGACTACCCGATCAATGTGGGCGGGCGGCCGCTGTACGCGCTCTCCGCCTTCATGGTGGTGGCGTTCGAGCTGACCGTGCTGTTTGCCGCGCTGACGCCGGCGGTCGGCATGCTGGCGCTCAACGGCTTGCCGCGGCTCAACCATCCGGTGTTCGCGGCGCCGAAATTCTATCGCGCCTCGCGCGACCGGTTTTTCCTTTGCGTGCTCGCGACCGACGCGAAATTCGACGAGCGCAAGACGCAAACATTCTTGAAGGGACTGCGGCCGAATTCGGTCGAGCTGGTGCCTTTATGAGGCGTCGCGCCGCACTGCTGGTGCTATGCGCCGTGCTCGCGGGCTGCACGCGCTCCAACATGGATTCGCAGCCGAAATACGACGAGTACAAGCCGGCCGAGCTGTTCCGCGACGGCAAGACGTTGCAGAAGCCGCCCGAAGGCACCGTCGCGCCCGACGATCTCGCCCGCGCCGAGGAGGCGAAGCAGAAACCGGCGTTGACGGCGGCGCTGCTTCGGCGCGGGCGCGAGGAGTTCAACGTATTCTGTTCGCCCTGCCACGACCGCGCCGGGACGGGACGAGGCATCATCGTCCAGCGCGGCATGCCGCAGCCGCCGAGCTATCACGAGCCGCGACTCCTCGCGGCCGATGACCAGCACTTCTACGACGTCATCACCAATGGCTACGGCGCCATGTACTCCTATGCCTCGCGCGTCCGGCCGCGCGACCGCTGGGCGATCGTCGCCTACCTGCGCGCGCTTCAACTGAGTCAGCACGCGGAACTATCGCAACTCGACGCCGAGGATCGCTCCCGCCTGACGGAGAAGAAGCCATGACGGAGAACATGCGGAAGAAGATGATGCTCGCGGTTCTTCTTGGTTTGCTCGGCTGTCTTCTCGGGCTGTTCCTGGATGCTCGCACGATGTTCGCGAGCTATCTCGCCGCCTGGACCGCGGTCAGCGCCATCCCGATCGGCGCGCTCGCCGTTCTTTTCACCACGTATCTCGTCCGCGCCGGCTGGACGCGCGACCTGCATGTGCCTCTGACCATTGCGGTTTTGACGCTGCCCGCGGTTGCCATCCTGTTTATCCCCGTGCTCGCCGGCATGGGCCACCTCTATCCCTGGGCCGCCAGTGCGGCCGATTTGCCTGCGTTCAAAGCCACTTACCTGGCGCCCTGGTTTTTTGTCGTGCGCACGATTTTGTATTTCGCGGTTTTCACCGCGCTCGCACTATGGGGCGCGCTCGCCTACGGCAACGAAGCGGCTATGAAGCGCGCGGCCTCCACCGGCCTGATCGTGTGGGCACTTGTCGCGTCATGGGCCGGCATAGACTGGCTGGAATCGATCGAACCGCATTTCCATTCGTCGATTTACGGACTTTTGGCGATCGCCTTCGATCTACTTGCCGGCATGTCTTTCGGAATAGTCGCCTTACTCGGCTTTAAGGGCTCCCGAACAATGGCGAACGCGGCCTATTCGGGCGTTCTTCTTTCCGTTCTTCTGCTCTGGGCCTATTTGCACGCGATGCAGTACATCATCATCTGGACCGGCAATATCCCCGAGGAAGTCGTCTGGTATTTGAAGCGGCTCGCGCACGGTTGGGGCTTCGCGCTGTGGGCGCTCTATATCCTGCAATTCATTCTTCCGTTCTTTGCGCTGCTGTCGGAAAAAGCCCGGTCGAGCACGCGCACGCTCCTTATTCTCGCGCTTGGCACGCTGGCGCTGCGCTATCTCGAATCCATTGTCTTGATTTTGCCGCCGCTAAAAACGAATGGCTTTGCGCTATTCCTCGATTTGCCGGCGGCGATTCTGTTTACCGGCGCATGTTGGCTGCTCGCATTCGATGCCGCGGCGCGCATTGCGGAGCAGCGGGGCCTAAGCCGAGCGGCGACGGCCCATTAGCATCAAGGTACCGATGCCGCCGCCAAGCGCGAACATCGTGACCAGCCCGGTCACCGTCAGCATGCGCGAGACCATGACGTTGTAAGTCCCGTGCGCCGGATCGAAGCCGGAGCACAACAAGCGGATCTGATCCCGCAACGTTCCGATTTTCCCCTCGCCCGCCTCGACCAAAGCGAGCCGCATGTCGGCGCCCGAAAGCCCGATCCCGGTCAGCACGCGCGATACCGCGCCGTCCGCGCGCAGCACATAAGCCGCCGCCGGATGCAAATACTGATCGTCACCGGCGTCGTAGGCATAGCGGTAGCCGAGCGCCGCAGTGAGCGTTTTGATGGTCGCGTCATCGGCGGTAACGAAACGCGTCGTAGCTTTCAGCGCCGGGTCGACATGAGAGCCGCGCATCTTTTCCGCGGCATCGGCCCCGTCCCTCGGATCGAGGCCGATGGCGAGCAACTCGAACTGCCTTCCGGCTACAAGTCCCGACTGCTCGAGTGCTGAAGAGACGAAAGCAAGGATCGGCCCGCAGAGCGTGCGGCAGGTGTAGTCGGCGAACACCAGGACGGTCGGGCGCGTTACCAGCGCGCGCAAAGGGCGCCGGTGGCCGCCTTCATCGATGACAATTGCATCGAGAGGCAACGCCGCATTCTGCGGCACCGCAACGCCGATGTCTCGATATTCGGCCGGCGTGATGCGCGCCAGCGCCGGCTGCGCGACCACGATCATCAACAGGGCGAGCCAGCAACTACTGCTGCTCTTGCGGCTCAAGTTTGGCTCCCGTGCCCACCGTTTCCGGCGAGGCTTTGCCGGCCGCGAGTTTTTTGCGCATCTTGGCAACGTCCTCCGCGCTCACCGCCGAGGCCTTGTTGCCCCATGCGTTACGCACGTAAGTCGCAACCGCCGCGACTTGATCATCCTTCAGCTTCCAGTCGAACGCCGGCATCGCGCTCGGCGTCGGCTGTTTTTGGGTGCCCGCCGTCATCGCGCCTTCGAGGATCACGCGAATGACCGTCGACGGGTCGGCCTGTTGCGCCACCGCGTCGCCCTTGAGCGGCGGGAACATGCGCGCAACGCCTTCGCCTCCGGCTTGATGACAGGCCGCACACGAATCCGCGTAGATCGCCTTCCCTGCATTCATCGCCGATTTGGTCGGACTCGATTCAGCTTCCTCTTTGTCCGACGGCACGCTCTTGAGGTAGGTCGCGATTGCCTTGAGGTCACTGTCGGACATTTTCGAGGTCGAGTTCACGACGACCTCGGCCATCAAGCCTGTAGCGCCGCTGAAACGATTACGGCCGGTCTTGAGGTACTCGGCGATATCGTCGGTATTCCAACGTCCAAGGCCGTTGCGGTCGTCGCCGACGAGCTTGGGCGCCGTCCAGTCCTGAATGTTCGCGCCTTGCAAAGTCTCGCTCTTCTTGTCGGCGCCAAACACATTCTTGGCTGTGTGACAGGCGCCGCAGTGCCCGGGCCCCTCCACAAGATAGGCGCCGCGATTCCATTCAGCGCTCTTGTTCGGATCGGGCTTGAACTCGCCGGGCTCGAAGAACAGCCAATCCCAGCCGGCGAGCAGATCGCGGTGATCGAGCGGCCAGGTCAACTCCTTGCGCGGCGTCTTGTTCTGCACCGGCTTGAGTGTCGAGAGATAGGCGAAGATCGCGTCGACGTCTTCGCGCGGCATCTTGGTGAAATATGGATAGGGAAATGCCGGATAGAGCCGCTCTCCGTGCGGGCCTATTCCCTCATGCATCGCCCGGTAAAAGTCGTCGGCGCTCCACGCACCGATGCCGGTGTCGCGGTCCGGCGTGATGTTGGCGGAATAGATGATGCCGAAAGGGGTCGGGATCGGACGGCCGCCGGCGAACGGCTTGCTTTTGTCCTGGGTGTGACAGGCGACGCAGTCGCCGGCATCGACCAGGCTCTTTCCCTTTTGCAACTTGGCGAACGGAAATTCGGTCGCGCTCGCCGCTCCGCCCAGAATCAGCGCCACCGTAGCCATCAGAACCGCTGTGCAGAAAAGTTTTCGCATCGCTTTATGCCTGCACCAACGGTCCGGGATTCTTCATGTACTGCTTGCGGATGGCGTCGGCGGCCCAATACGTCAGCGCGCCGACGGTGCCGGTTGGGTTGTATCCGGGGTTCTGCGGAAACGCGCCCGCGCCCATCACGAAAAGGTTCGAGACGTCCCAATGCTGCAAATAGCGATTGACCACGCTCGACTTCGGATCGGTACCCATGATGGTGCCGCCGGTATTGTGCGTCGTCTGATACGGCACGATCGAATAGTGGCCTTTACGCGCATTCTCCTTGATCTCGCGCGGTTTCATCGCCTTGGCGATCTCGGCGGTGCGCTCGGTCAGGAATTGCGACATCTTGAGTTCGTTGTCGGTGAAATCGAACGTCATCCGCATCAACGGCTGGCCGTAGATGTTGCGATAGGTCGGATCGAGATCGAGATAATTGCCGCGGTGACTCATGACCGCACCGTGCGTCGCGATCGTCACGGTCTTGAGATAGTTTTCCGCGACCGCCTTTTTCCATTT
The DNA here is from genome assembly GCA_035546875.1 of Pseudolabrys sp. Classification (GTDB taxonomy): domain Bacteria; phylum Pseudomonadota; class Alphaproteobacteria; order Rhizobiales; family Xanthobacteraceae; genus Pseudolabrys. The sequence goes on along the minus strand of DASZVZ010000039.1, from coordinate 9,610 downwards.
GGCGCCCCATTTCGGAGTGCCTTTCGGTGTCGGATGCGTCTCGATCGGCCGAGCGCCCGTGTTCCAGCATGCGATGTAGCCGCCGCCGATGAAGCCCTTGCCGCCGTGATCGAAATTGTCGCCATTGAAATTGTCGACGACCATGCCGAGAGAACCGGCGCCGATGTAGGGGTTGAATATCTTGTCGTCGAAGAAGGCATTGACGCTCGAGGTGATCTGATAGGCGTAGTTCTTGCCGAGCGTGCCCTGTCCGGTTTTCGGCTCATACGGTGTACCGATGCCGGAGACCATCAGAAGATGAGCGTTGTGCAATATGTAGGCGCAGAGAATGACGATCTCGGCCGGCTGCTCGAACTCGCGCCCCTCTATGTCGACATAGGTGACGCCGGTCGCGCGCTTGCCCGTTGAATCGCGGTTGACCTTGAGCACTTCGCACTCGGTGCGCAGCTCGAAGTTATCCTTGCGCATCAATACCGGGATGACCGTCGTCTGCGGGCTCGATTTCGAATAGTTGCCGCAGCCGTATTTCTCGCAGAAGCCGCAATACGTGCAGGGGCCGAGTGTTACGCCGAGCGGATTGGTGTAGGGGCGCGACATGTTTGCCGCCGGCCCCGGAAACGGATGATAGCCGAGGCTTTTTGCCGCCTCGGCAAAAACCGTCGGGCCGTAGACCATTTCCAACGGCGGGTTGGGATAATCGCGCTGGCGCGGACCTTCGAAAGGATTGCCGCCGTCCTGAATCTGGCCCTTGAGATTGCCGGCCTTGCCGCCGATGCCGCAGAGATATTCGAACTTGTCGTAGTGCGGCTCGAGCTCGTCGTAGGTTACGCCCCAGTCCTGGATCGTCATCGTATCCGGGATGGCAGCCGCACCGTAACGTTGCGTGTTGTGCGAGCGGGCCTGGAAATCGGTCGGCAGGAATCGCCACGTCATCCCGTTCCAATGAATGCCCGCGCCGCCGACGCCCGTACCCGGAAGAAACGAACCGAGCTTGCGCATCGGGAGCGCCGTCTGGCCGCCGCTGTTACGGAAGGTTAGTGTCTCCCTCGCCGTTTCCTCGAACAGGGCGTGCCGAAAATAGTAACGGAGCTCATCCTGGGCGAACGTCACCGCAAAGTCCGTCGACGTGTCGCGCCAGTTGCCGCGCTCGATGGCGACGACGTTCAAGCCGGCGTCGGTCAACTCCTGTCCGAGGATCGCCGCCGTCCAGCCGAATCCGACCAGCACGACATCGACGGAAGGCAATTTCTTCGCCACGACGCAATTCCTTTCAGGTCTTGTCCGGATCCCATCCGGGGCGGCCCTTAATGCCGACCGGCTCGAACGACAGTTTCTGATTGTGCTTTTTCACGTATGGGCGGTAGTCGTATCGCGCGCCGGGAAACCCGATCAGCTTCCAGCCGACCATGTTGCGATTGCCACCGTAAATCGGATCGCTGAAGAATCCTTCGGTGGTGTTCTGCATGAGCACATCGAAAAAGCCTTTTGCCTCGACAATGCCGAGATCGATGCTGCCCTTCTCAAGTCCGGTAAGAATCTTGTCCTGCTCGTCAGGAGACAGCGCACTGAAAGTCCGGTTGTTGAAATTCTTGCGGCAATAATCATCGATTGCCTTGATTGCGGCGCGATAGAGCTGGGCCGGGGTCATGCGCGACTGATAGCCTTGGGTGGCCTCGCCTTTCGGCCATGGGCCCTGCATGTACCAGTGGGCGGCCGAGCCGAATGTGCCGGCAAGCTGTCTGTCTATGAAGAACGTTGCGCCGGCTTCCTTTGCGCCGGGCCCAAGCTCGTCCGCGGGGATGAGACGCGCGACAGCGGCGTCAAGAAATGCCACTTCGTCAGCGGTCAGGTATTTATAGTTTAAACCGATGACTTCGTCGGGCTTGTTGGCTTCGCCCGGAGTCCACGGGACTTCACCGGAATAGCTACGGGCCTCAGCGCTTGCGCTGGTCAGCGCTAGCGAAGTTCCGGCAGCAAGGCTCGCCGAAAGAAGATCCCGCCGATTTAAGGAGCGTGGCACGCGGAAAGCCCTCTAATCGCGCGTCCCCACTTCGATAATGTCAACGGAACAGAAAAGTTCACCGACACGTGAAGCAGGTTCCAAAATATTTTCTGCCGACAGAACGCGGCTTTCTTACTGCAGAGCGAAATAAGTGAAGTGCCCGCGGCCACCGGCAGGAACGCGGCAATCGATGCGGCGTTCAACTTCACACCGCAAAACCAAGCGCGGTTCCCGCAGCCTGAAAGAGATACCGCATGAAGCGCAATGTCGACGCCCGGGCTCAGGGCTGGAGCCGCCGCAATTTCCTCGCAACTACCGTGGTTTCCACCATGTCAGTTACCCTGCTCGATCGTCCCGCGAACGCGGCGCCGCCGGCCGCGCAAACCGACCCGCACAATCCGGTCAAGCTGACGCTGCGGGTAAACGGCCAACGCCGGCAACTGGCGCTCGACGTACGCACCACGCTTCTCGACGCCTTGCGCGAGCACATGGGACTCACGGGAAGCAAGAAGGGCTGCGATCACGGGCAATGCGGAGCCTGCACCGTCATGGTGCAGGGCCGCCGCGTCTTGTCGTGTCTGACGCTTGCGGCAAGCGTGTCGGATCTCGATGTCGTCACCATCGAAGGACTCGCGCAAGCAGACGGCACGCTGCATCCGATGCAGCAGGCCTTCATCGACCAGGACGCTTTCCAGTGCGGCTATTGCACGCTGGGACAAATCGTCTCGGCGGTCGGCTGCGTGAAGGAAGGTCACGCCGAAACCGACGCCGACATACGCGAATACATGAGCGGAAATATCTGCCGCTGCGCCGCCTACCCGAACATCGTCGCGGCAATCAAGCAAGCCAAGCCGAAGATGAAAGAAGCGTGACATGCGTCCATTCCAGTTCACCCTCGCCGACGACGCAAAGGCTGCGATCCTCGCCCATTCGGCTGCGGCCAGCATGCAAGGCGGTGCGGTCAATTCTCCGGCGCAGTATCTCGCCGGCGGCACGACGCTGATCGACCTGATGAAGCTCGACGTGATACAGCCGACCCACGTCATCGACATCAACAGCTTGCCGGCGATGGACCGCGTCGAATTCGGTCCTCAGGGCCTCTATCTCGGCGCCATGGCGCACATGTCGGCCGTCGCCGATCATGCGGACGTGCAAAAGAACTTTCCGGTGATAGCCCAGTCTTTGAAACTTGCCGCGAGCGCGCAAATCCGCAACATGGCCTCGCTCGGCGGCAACGTCCTGCAACGCACGCGCTGCACTTACTTTCGCGATACATCCTATGCGAACTGCAACAAGCGCAATCCCGGCTCGGGCTGCGCCGCGCTCGACGGCATCAACCGCATGCACGCTGTTCTCGGCGCGAGCGACCAATGCATCGCCACCTATCCCGGTGACTTTGCGCAGGCGCTGATCGCACTCGACGCCCAGGTCGAGGTTACGGGCCGCAAGGGCAAACGGACGATCCTGTTCGCAGAACTGCATAGGCGGCCGGGCAAGACGCCGCACGTCGAAACGACGTTGATGCCCGGCGACCTCATTACCGCTTTCCGCATTCCCGCAGCGCCGTTCGCGCGGCGCTCGCTCTACCTGAAAATCCGCGATCGCGAGTCGTACGAATTTGCGCTTGCCTCCGCCGCCGTCGCGCTCGATCTCGATGGCGAGAAAGTAAGGCAGGCACGCATTGCACTCGGCGGCCTCGCTACCGTGCCCTGGCGGGCGCATGAGGCGGAAGCGCGGCTCAAGGGCAAAAAGCTCGACGACGAGACGATGGCGGCGGCCGCGAATGCCGCGTTCGCGAGCGCCCAACCGGGCAAACACAATGCGTTCAAGGTCGAGCTAGGCAAGCGCACCCTTGTCCGCGCGCTGCGCCAGGCCGCTACGCTGGAGATTTGACCATGAGCGATGCAGCGCCCCGACCGAAGGACAATCAGGGCCAACCGGCGCCGCGCCTGGAAGGACGGCTCAAGGTCACCGGCGAGGCGCGCTACGGCTCGGACATGCCGGTGAGCAACCCGGCGTTCGCCTTCCTTGTCACCAGCCCGATCGCGAAAGGAACGATCAGCGCGATCGATCTCGGCGATGCCAAGAACGTGCCGGGCGTGCTCGACATCTTCACGCACGAGAACACTGCCGACCTCAAGATCCTTTCCTATTCGAAGGGCGGCGGCGGGCCGTCGACCTCGATCCAGAACCTGGGGCCGAAGATCCAGCACGACGGCCAGATCGTCGCCATGGTGGTTGCGGACACTTTCGAAGCCGCGCGCGAGGCGGCCTACAAGGTCAAGATCGCATACGAGGCGGAGACGCCGAGCGCGAGCTTCGACGCCAAGGGCGCATCGGAATCCCCCGTGAAGAGCAAGCTGCCGCAGGCCGGCGACGCCGCAAAGGCGTTCGACGACGCCGAGATCAAGTTCGAGGCCGAATACGGCACGCCGACGCAGCACCACAATCCCATCGAGCTGTTCACCACCACCGCCGTCTGGAACAACGACGAGCTGACCGTCTACGAGCCGAGCCAGTTCATGTACGGACTGAAAAACCAGACGGCCAAGAGAGTCGGCATCAAGCCCGACCAGGTGCATGCCGTCAGCCATTTCGTCGGTGGCGCGTTCGGCTCCAAGGCGCAACAGACACCGCGCACCGGACTCGTCGCTTTTGCGGCGAAGAAGCTCAACCGCGCGGTCAAGCTCGTCGCCACGCGCGACCAGGGCTTTACCATCGCCACCTACCGCGCCGAGACGCGCCACAGGATCAGGATCGGCGCCGGCAAGGACGGCAAGATCAAGAGCTTCCAGCACGAAGGTTGGGAGGTCACCTCGCGGCCCGACGATTACAGCGTCGCCGGCGTCGAGGACAGCGCGCGGCTTTACGGCTACGGCGCGGTGAAGACGGCCGTGACAATGGTGCACGCCGACCGCAACACACCCGGATTCATGCGTTCGCCGCCGGTCGTGCCGTACATCTATGCGCTGGAGAGCGCGATGGACGAACTCGCGGCCAAGCTCGACATGGACCCGATCGAGCTGCGCCGCATCAATGACTCCATGAAAGATGCGACCGGCAAGCAATGGTCGAGCCGCTCGCTGATGGAATGCTACGACCAGGCCGCCGCGCGCTTCGGCTGGGCCAAGCGCAACCGGCAGCCCGGCTCGATGCGCGATGGCGACTGGCTGATCGGCTGGGGTTGCGCCAGTGCGATGTACCCGACGCATATCGGCGCGGCTGCCGCGCGCGTGCAGTTTTCCGCCGATGGACAGGCGAAGGTGCAGGTCGCCGCGCATGAGATTGGCACCGGCGTGATGACGGTCGTCGGCCAGATGGCCGCCGAAAGGCTCGGAATCCCGCTCGAACACGTGCGGGTCGAGCTGGGCGACAGCGCGTTTCCGCCCGTGCCGGTCGCCGGCGGTTCGAACCAGACCGCGAGCTGCTGCTCGGTGGTGATGAAGGCGTGCGACGCGATCATCGCCAAGCTCAACGGCAGCACCACCGGCCACGCGCAGACGGTCGGCAGCGCCGCCTCGCCCGGGCTCGGTGAAAAATTCGCCCGGCTCGGCGTGTCGACGCTCGAGGAATACGCCGAGTTCGTCCCGCCCGAGGCGGAGCCGAACAAGGTCGCGGGCCTTTTCACCGGCCCGATCAAAAAGCTCTACGAAGGCACGCCGACGCTCGTCGGCGGCTCCAAGGGCGAGAAGCTGATGTACGCGCTCGGCGCCGAGTTCGTCGAAGTGCGCGTGCACGCGGAGACCCGCGAGATCCGCGTGCCGCGCATCGTCGGCGCCTTTGCCGCAGGCCGCATCATGAACACCCGCACCGCGCACAGCCAATACATGGGCGCTATGATTTGGGGCGTATCGTCGGCGTTGCACGAGGCGACCGAGATCGATCCGCGCAATGCGCGCTACGTCAACGACAACCTCGCAGACTATCTGGTGCCGGTGAATGCCGACATTCAGGAGGTCGACGTGATCCTGGTTCCGGAGCGCGACAACTTCGTGAATCCGGCCGGCGTCAAGGGGATCGGCGAGCTCGGTAATGTCGGCACCGCCGCGGCGGTCGCCAACGCCGTCTACCACGCGACCGGGATCCGTGTGCGCGAGTTGCCGATCCGGCTCGAAAAGTTGCTCACGTGAGGCTGGTGGGCGGTGACGGACTCGAACCGCCGACATCCTGCGTGTAAAGCAGGCGCTCTACCAACTGAGCTAACCGCCCATTCGCACTCTTTATCGCCTCTGCTCGCAGTAAGGGCAAGGCACGGCGCGAATGCAGACGCACCCGCTCGGCGGGCCTTCCGGCCGCGCCGCGGGCGCAATACCCGTTACGGTTAAACCAGAACTTTAACGGTTGACCGCCTCTTTCAGGCCCTTGCCGGCCGTAAAGCGCGGACGCCTCGACGCCTTGATGGCGACCGGCGCGCCGGTGCGCGGATCACGGCCCTCGCGCGCGGCGCGTTTGACGACCTTGAAATTACCGAAACCCATGATCTTGACGTCGTCGCCCTTGCGCAGCGTCGTCGTGATGGTGTCGAAGGTCGCTTCGACCACATTCGCGGCCGCCGTCTTGGTCATCTGCGTCTTGCCAGCGATTACGGCGATAAGTTCGTTCTTGGTCATGACCGATCCTTCCCCGTCTCGAAGCAGCGGGCAGAGTCCCGCCGTAGCGCGGAAGGTCTTACCCCTCGCCCGTGATTCGCAAGCCCCAAAACGAAAGCGGCGCCCCGAAAGGGCGCCGCTTCCTGTTTTTCCTTGAGCCGGCCTAGTGGGCGGTAAGCCCCGAGGCGTCGTCCTCGACAGCCGGTTCGGCGGCCGCCGCGGCGATCTTGGCGCTTTCCTCGTCCCAGGTGATGGGTTCGGGCTTGCGCACCAGCGCCCTCGCCAGCACTTCGTCCATGCGGGTGACCGGAATGATCTCCAGTCCCTTTTTGATCGTGTCGGAGATTTCCACCAGATCCTTGGCGTTCTCCTCCGGGATCAGCACGGTCTTCATGCCGCCGCGGGCCGCGGCCAGCAGCTTCTCCTTCAACCCGCCGATCGGCAGCACGCGGCCGCGCAGCGTGATCTCGCCGGTCATGGCGACGTCACGGCGCACCGGGATGCCGGTCATGGTCGAAACGATCGCGGTGACCATGGCGACGCCGGCCGACGGCCCATCCTTCGGCGTCGCGCCTTCCGGCACGTGCACGTGGATGTCGCGCTTGTCGAACAGCGGCGGCTCGATGCCGAAGGCGACCGCGCGCGAGCGGACGTAGGACGCCGCCGCCGAGATCGACTCCTTCATCACGTCACGCAGGTTGCCGGTGACGGTCATACGGCCTTTGCCCGGCATCATCGCGCCTTCGATGGTCAGCAACTCGCCGCCAACGTCGGTCCAGGCAAGCCCGGTGACCACGCCGACCAGATCCTCCGCCTCGATCTCGCCGAAGCGATACTTCGGCACGCCGAGGAAATCGCTGAGGTTCTTGGCGTCGACGGTGACCGACTTTTTCTTGGAGATCGTCAACTCCTTCACCGCCTTGCGGATCAGAGTCGACAACTCCCGCTCAAGATTGCGCACGCCGGCTTCCCGCGTGTAACGGCGGATCATCGTCAGCAAGGCCTCATCGTCAATCGACCATTCTTTCGGGTCGAGACCGTGCTTGGCGATGGCGGCCGGGATCAGGTGCTTGCGCGCGATCTCGACCTTCTCATCCTCGGTGTAGCCGGCGATACGGATGATCTCCATGCGGTCCATCAGCGGCGGCGGAATGTTGAGCGTGTTCGCCGTGGTGATGAACATCACGTTGGAGAGATCGTAGTCGACCTCGAGATAGTGGTCGTTGAACGTGTGGTTCTGCTCAGGGTCGAGCACCTCGAGCAAGGCTGAGGACGGGTCGCCGCGGAAATCGGCGCCCATCTTGTCGACCTCGTCCAGCAGGAACAGCGGATTCGAAGTCTTGGCCTTGCGCATCGACTGGATGATCTTGCCGGGCATCGAGCCGATGTAGGTGCGCCGATGGCCGCGGATCTCCGCTTCGTCGCGCACGCCGCCGAGCGACACGCGCACGAATTCGCGGCCGGTCGCGTTCGCGATCGACTTGCCGAGCGAGGTCTTGCCGACGCCTGGAGGACCGACCAGGCACAGGATCGGCCCGGTCAGCTTGTTCGCTCGCTGCTGCACGGCGAGATACTCGACGATGCGCTCCTTGACCTTCTCCAGGCCGAAGTGATCGGCGTCGAGCACCTCCTGGGCGAGCCTGAGGTCCTTCTTGACCTTGCTCTTCTTGTTCCAGGGGATCGACAGCAACCAATCGAGATAGTTGCGCACGACCGTCGCCTCGGCCGACATCGGAGACATCTGCCGCAGCTTCTTCAGCTCATGCGTCGCCTTCTCGCGCGCTTCCTTGGAGAGCTTGGTCTTCTTGATCTTGTCCTCGAGTTCGGCAAGCTCGTCCTTGCCCTCCTCGTCGCCCAGCTCCTTCTGGATCGCCTTCATCTGCTCGTTGAGGTAGTACTCGCGTTGCGTCTTCTCCATCTGGCGCTTGACGCGCGTGCGGATACGCTTCTCGACCTGCAAGACCGAGATTTCGCTTTCCATCAGGCCGAGCACCTTCTCGAGCCTTTCGGCGACGGACGACGTCTCCAGGATGCCCTGCTTGTCGGGAATCTTGACCGCAAGATGCGAGGCAACGGTGTCGGCGAGCTTGGCGTAGTCCTCAATTTGCTGAACCACGCCAACAACTTCCGGCGACACCTTCTTGTTGAGCTTCACATAGTTCTCAAACTCGGTCACGACCGAGCGCGCCAGCGCCTCGACCTCGACGCGCTCACCCAGCACGTCATCCAGGACAACAGCGCTCGCTTCATAGTAATCGCTGCGGTCCGTGTACTTCAGCACCTTGCCGCGCTGCGCGCCTTCGACCAGCACCTTCACGGTGCCGTCGGGGAGCTTGAGGAGCTGCAAAACGCTTGCCAGCGTACCGATCTCGTAGATCGCGTCGGTGGCGGGATCGTCATCGGAGGCGTTCTTCTGCGTGGCGAGCATAATGAACGTATCCGAGCGCATCACCTCTTCCAGCGCCTTGATTGATTTTTCACGGCCGACGAACAGCGGCACGATCATATGCGGAAAGACCACGATGTCGCGCAGCGGCAACACCGGATAGGCCCGGGTTTCGCCAGGATTGAGCGGAGGACGTGGCTTGGGGAGTGTCATAGCAGGCTTTCCTGTTGTTGCGCCCCTCCTTCATGGTCCGCGTGAGCGCGACCGCGATGGAGTGCTAAGGGCCGGACAGGAACTTGGAGGGTCGCCCCCGCAAAGCGACATCAAGAACGGACGGGACCCTGTCCGGTAGCGAACGTTGCGAATCTGCCCCAAAATGGGGATTCTTCGCCTGCATTAGGTGGATACAGCGGGTCGAAGTGTCAAGTAAGCCTGTAGATTCAACCAAATGCCCGCGCCTGGGTACCGCTGAGGCGGCGCCCGGTCACACCGGAGCGGTACCGCCGCACCGCGTCACGATGCCGTGGCGCCGGCGTCGCCCGCGCGGTCGGCGTAGATGTAGAGCGGCCGGGCCGTGCCCTCGACCACCTCCCGCGAGATCACGACCTCCTCGACACCCTCAAGGCTCGGCAA
>DASZVZ010000038.1:0-12023 GCA_035546875.1 Pseudolabrys sp. | reverse complement strand
GGCAAGCGCCTCGCCCTCGACGTCTTCAGCCACGATCAACAGCGGCTTGCCGGTTTGCACCACGGCTTCGAGCAGCGGCAGAAGCTCCTGGAGACCAGACAGCTTCTTTTCGTAGATCAGGAGATACGGGTCTTCCATCTCGACGCGCATCTTGTCGGCGTTGGTGATGAAGTAGGGCGAGATGTAACCGCGATCGAACTGCATGCCCTCGACGACGTCGAGCTCGGTCTCGAGGCTCTTCGCCTCCTCGACCGTGATCACGCCTTCGTTGCCGACTTTCTGCATCGCCTTGGCGAGGAAGTCGCCGATCTCGCGGTCGCCGTTGGCCGAAATCGTGCCGACCTGGGCGATCTCTTCGTTCGAGGTGACCTTTTTCGCGTTCTTCTTGAGGTCTTCGACGATGGCCTCGACGGCGAGATCGACGCCGCGCTTGAGGTCCATCGGGTTCATGCCGGCGGCAACCGCCTTCGAACCTTCCTTGACGATCGCAGCGGCGAGAACCGTCGCGGTCGTGGTGCCGTCACCGGCAGTGTCGGAGGTCTTCGAGGCCACTTCGCGCACCATCTGGGCGCCCATGTTCTCGAACTTGTCCTCGAGCTCGATCTCCTTCGCCACCGTCACGCCGTCCTTGGTGATGCGCGGCGCGCCGAACGACTTGTCGAGCACGACGTTGCGGCCCTTGGGGCCGAGCGTCACCTTCACGGCGTTGGCGAGGATGTCGACGCCGCGCAGCATGCGGTCGCGCGCATCGAGCGAAAATTTCACGTCCTTTGCAGCCATTTCAAGTTACTCCGATTGGGTTTGCTGTGATCCGTCATCCTGAGGTGCGAGCGAAGCGAGCCTCGAAGGATGACGGGCAATGAGTCAGCGGCCGTTCATCCTTTGAGGGCCGGCTGCGCCGGCCTCCTCAGGATGACGGGGCAGTACGGCCCTAGGCGATCACGCCCATGATGTCGGACTCCTTCATGATCAGGAGCTCTTCGCCGTCGAGCTTGACCTCGGTGCCCGACCACTTGCCGAACAGAACCCGGTTGCCCGGCTTCACGTCGATCGGGATGAGCTTGCCGCTCTCGTCGCGGCCGCCGGGACCGACGGCGATGATCTCGCCCTCCTGCGGCTTTTCCTTCGCGGTGTCGGGAATGATGATGCCGCCTTTGGTTTTCTCTTCGGCGTTGATGCGGCGCACGACCACGCGGTCATGCAAGGGACGGAATTTCGTCTTGGCCATGGGTTCCTCGTCGGCGCTTGAGCGCGTGCTTGTGACCGAATGTCTCAATTTTTTGAAGCCCTTAGCACTCGTTAACATAGAGTGCTAAGGGCTCGCCCGGGACATATTGTGTCCCCGGCACCGTGTCAAGCATCCGGCGAATGTTGCTTGCGTTTCCGTCAAATGCGCCGATAAGTCGAAGACAGGCTGAAGCAATCAGGCAGGTGTCCGAATGATCCATCTCCGCCCGTCATTGATCGTGGTTTCGGCCCTGTTTTTCATGGCCTTGGCGGGTTGCGCGACGACACCCCAACCCGAGCAGCCGCCTGCGCCGGCGCCCGTACCGGTCCTGCCGCCGGCCTTCCCGCCGCAGAGCATTGTCGGCCGCTGGGGGCTTGCCGCCTACCACAACGTCGAAGACCGTGCGCGCATCGAGCAGGCGGCGGCCAATCAGTGCAGACAGCCTTACGTCATCACCATGGGTCCGACCGGCGGCGTGATGATGCATCTCGCCGATCAAGCAACGCCTGAGGAGCTGCGCCTCAAGGGCGGGCCGGGTGGCAAGACCTATATCGGACCCGCCGGCGAGCCGGGCGGGATACAGGACCGCGAAGTCGTCTCTTTCGACGGCCGCATTTTGATCCTGCGCTGGATGGACCCCGAAGTTCAGGGCCGCTACGGGACGATGGTCTATGTCCGGTGCGGCGCCGAGGGCCAGAAAAAGCCGCCGGCGAAAAAGAAGCCGAAGCCGCGTCCGAAACCGGCGGCAGCGGCGCCACCGCCGCCGGCCGCGCAGCCGAAGCCCGCGCAATAAGCGGTTCGTCCGATGCGCCGTGCGCATGCACGGCCGTGTTAGGGTGCGTTTGAATCGCCCCTGACGCCGCATGAGCATCACGCAAAATTTTATCCTCGGCCCCTGGCGCGCCGTGCTGGTGCTCGGCGTCACGCAGATTCTGTCGTGGGGCACGATCTATTACACGCCCGTGCTCATCGTTCCGATGATTGCGGCCGAACACGGCTGGTCGATCGCGTTCGGGATGGGCGGGTTCTCGGTCGGGTTGCTGGTGGCGGGGTTGGTTGCGCCCTACGTGGGCCGCGCGGTCGACCATTTCGGCGGTCACGTGGTGATGACGGCCGGCTCCTTGCTTGGCGGTCTTGGCCTCGTCGCCGTGGTCTTTGCCGCCGCGCGGCCGCTTTATCTCGCGGCCTGGGCGCTGCTCGGCGTCGCGATGGCGGCGAACCTCTATGATTCCGCCTTCGGCAGCCTCGGCCGCATTTTCGGCGCCGCCGCGCGCCGTCCGATCACCGCGCTCACGCTTGCCGGCGGCTTTGCCTCGACCGTGAGCTGGCCCGCAACCCATTTCCTGCTCGAAGCGGTCGGATGGCGCGGTACTTATTTCGTCTATGCGGCCCTGCTCGTGTTGGTCGCGGCGCCCCTCCACGCTCTGGCGCTGCCGCGCAGCCGCGCCCCTGTCGCTGCGCCCGCCAAAGCGGACGGGCGCGTGATCTCCAGCGTGCTGCCGCCGAGCGGGCTTGCCTTCTTTCTGGTAGCGACCGCGTTTGCGGCTTACGCATTCGTGCCCTCGGGAATGTCCGCGCATCTGCTGGCCATTTTCCAACGCTCCGGAATCGACGCCGGGACGGTGGTGTGGATCGGCGCGCTGTTCGGACCGGCGCAGGTCGGCGCGCGGCTCATCGAATTCGCGTTCGGTCGCGACATTCATCCGCTCTGGGTGGTGCGCTTTGCGCTCAGCCTGTTGCTGTGCGCCTTTGCGATGCTGGCCGTGCTCGGCATCTCATGGCCGGTCGCCGCGGTCTTCGCATTGATGTTCGGCGGCGCCAACGGCCTGGTGACGATCACGCGCGGCGCCGTGCCGCTCGTCTTGTTCGGTGCGGCCGGTTACGGGCGGCTGATCGGCAGATTGGCCGCGCCGTTCCTGCTGATGCAGGCAGCGGCCCCGCTGGTGATGGCGTTCGTGGTGGAACGTGCGTCGGACCCCGCGGCGCTCGGCCTCGCGGCGGCATTCACCGCCGCGGCGCTCGGCTGTTTCCTCACGATCCGGCGGCCGCAGGCCTAGCTGAAGATCAGGTCGATGTCGCGCTGGGTGGCGTGGCCGCTTTCGCCTTCGAGCTTTGGACCGTTGGCCAACTTGCGTCCGAGCGTATGGTCGGGCCCGGGCGGTTTCGGCGCGCGCGTCTGGTCGATGTTGTCCCACGCCTCGATCATCCCCGCGACATGCTCTTCGATGAATCGCAGGGTCGCCATCGCCTTGGCGATGCGCTGGCCGGTGAGATCCTGGAAATTGCAGGCTTCGAAGATGCGCACGACCTGATCCTGGATGTCGTGCGCCACGCCATGCTCGTAGTCGTTCTTCAGGACGGCGGCGAGCGCCTTCACGCTTTCGTCGATCGCCTCGGCGGCCTTGAGAATGTTGTCGGTCGCGCTTTCCATGCCGGCAATGGTGGCGGTGAGTTCTTCGGCTGCCCGCTCCAGGCGCGGCTCGTCGCCTTTTGTCCGGAGCAGCGCGGCAAGCTCGCGCTTGTTGCGGCTGACGGCGCCGTGCATGACGTCAAGCTCGCGCCGGAGCCGCGGCACGTCGCTTTCGTCCGACAAGGCGCGCAGCGCCTTGATCTCGTCGATCAACTCGGCATGGCGCTGGTCGGAATCGGTCGCGCCCGCGATTGGCCCATGCCGCCGAGCGAACATCTTCTCGACGCGAAAAACTTTCCGTTGCACCGACATCATTCCCCTCGTTCCCAGGAGAATATTTTTATCCGGTGGCTATTAACGCGGCGTTGCGTGTAAGCGGAAACCGTGCGTTTACCATGCACGTTCCGATTTTACTCAAAATAAACGCTAACTCGACGATCCGCCCGGGCTTGCGGCCATCGGCGGCGCGAAAGCTCCGAGTTTTACCAATCAGTGTTTTTTTCACCATGTAGTCGGCGCTGGAAATGCGCGCCGCTCGCGCGCGCAAAGTCAATGTCAGAGTTGATCGATGCAGCGTACAATCCTTGCATTCTTTGCCCTTCTCCTGCTTCCCATCGCAGCTTCAGCGCAGGCGTTGATCGGTCCGCCGCCCGGCTACGGGGCCTCATCTCCCCGGCAAATGATTCTGGTCCCGGCGCCGCAGCAACCTGCGCAGCCGGAAATGGGAGGCGGGTTCATTGAATTCCTGTTCAACGGCGGACGTTCATCATCGCCGCCCGCGCCCGCGCTCACGTATCCACAAGCGGAGCAGAGCGCGCAGCCGATCTACGTCAACACCGCCCCGACACAGTCATCCTACAGTATCGATCCGCGTTATATGCGGCAGGAAGTGGCGTATCGGAGCGACGAAGCTCCGGGCACGATCATCATCGATACACCGAACAAGTTCCTCTATCTCATCGAGTCGCACGACCGCGCGATCCGCTACGGGATAGGTGTCGGCCGGCCCGGCTTCACGTGGTCGGGCGTGCATAAAGTCTCCGCCAAGAAGGAATGGCCCGATTGGACGCCGCCCGAGCAGATGCTTGAGCGCCAGCCTTATCTGCCGCACTTCATGCCGGGCGGCCCGAACAACCCGCTCGGCGCGCGCGCGATGTATCTCGGTTCGACCCTCTATCGCATCCACGGTTCGAACGAGCCGTGGACGATCGGGCACAACGTTTCGTCCGGCTGCATCCGGCTGACCAATCAGGACGTCATCGACCTCTATAGTCGGGTGAAGGTCGGCGCGAAGGTGATCGTTCTCTAGGCCAGGGCGACGCCTTTCGCCGCGAGCACGCGCGGGAATTCCTCGCCGTTGAAATAGGCGTATTCGCGCTCACGCAAGGTCGTCAGCGTGTCGAGCCGTGTGAGCTCGTCATCCACCTTGCCGGGGTGGCACATGATCAGGCCGCCATCGGGCAGGCCGTCCAGGAATTTCGGAAAAAGCTCAGCGTAATCGGCGCCGGACGTGAAATCGTACGTGCCGGCAAATGCCGGATTGGTGCGCACGCCGAGCTCGCGCGCGCGGCGGCGCAGGGCGCGGCTCAGCCAGCCAATGTACAGGCCCTTGCGGTCGAACAGACGGCGCGACAGCGGGGCCGCGCTGCCGCACTGGCGTACCCAGGCATGCGGCGCAACCTCCGTCACGACGGCGAGCACGGCGTCGCGCACCTGCGGCAACAAGTGCACGTGCTGGTGTCCATCGATGAAATCGGGTGGCCGGCCGAAGGCCGTGACAAAGGCCCGCAATTGACTCGCGATCTCGATCATCAAAGCCTGGTGCTGGAATTGCTTCCGAAAAGCGGCCCGCATGGTCTCTTTCAACGGCAGGAAGGCGCCTTCCCGCAACGGCGCAAAGTCGGCACTGAGCGGCTTGAACGGCCCGGTCAGCGTCAGATGCAAGCCGATCGCGGCGCGCCTGACGTCCGCGTTGAGCATTTTCAGCGACGCAACCTCCGCACGGTCGAAATGCGGCGCCGGCGTCATCACGGATGTCGCGTTGATGCGCCGATGCACAATGAGGTCGCGGATGGCGGCATTCACCGATTCGGAAATGCCGTAGTCGTCGGCGCAAAGCCAGATATGCCGTTTTATCTCGGGCACGTTTTCCCGATCATTCAGCCGCGCGCGAAGGCACCGGCTTTGCCTTGGCGGCTTCGCTCGCATCTTTCACGCTGTGCTCGGCCACGAAATAGACCGGACGCCGTTTGATCTCGGATAAAAGCTTGCCGATATATTCGCCGAGCACGCCGATCATGATGAGCTGGACGCCGCCGAGGACCATCAGGCCGACGACGAGCGATGGGTAGCCGGGGACGTCTTTGCCGTACAGGATGGTCTCGAGCAGAATCCAGATACCGAAAAACAACGCAGTCACGGCGAGTGCCATCCCGAGCAAGCTCGCAAAGCGCAACGGCGCGACCGAAAACGATGTGAGGCCTTCGATCGAAAGGCCGATGAGCCGGCGCGCGTTCCAGGTTGTCGTGCCGTGCTCGCGTTCGGCAGGCTCGTAGTCGACGCGCGTCTGGCGGAAACCGATCCAGCTCGACAGGCCTTTGAAGAAGCGGTTGCGTTCGGGCAATTGGCGCAGCGCGTCGGCGGCGCGCGGCGACAGCAAACGGAAATCGCCGGCGTCTTCCGGGATGCGGTGGCGCGAGCCCCAGTTGATCAGGGAGTAGAAGGTCTTGACGGCAAGCCGCCGCAGCAGCGGCTCGTTGTCGCGGTGCGCTTTTGCCGTATAGACCACGTCGTCGCCATCCTCGAGCCAGCGCGCAACCAGCGTGTCGACAAGCTCAGGCGGGTGCTGGCCGTCGCCATCCATGAAAAGGACGGCGCCAAGCCGCGCGTGATCGAGGCCCGCGAGCAGCGCGGCCTCCTTGCCGAAATTGCGCGACAGCGTGATCACCTGAATATCGAGCGGACCCGCCGGCAGTTCGCTGGCGACGCGGTCGGTGCCGTCGCTGCTGCCGTCGTTCACATAAACGACCTCGCAATGCAGCCCGCGCCGTTTCTCGAGCGAGCGCGCAACGCCGGCGATGGCCTCGTGCAGTTTCGGCAGCCCGCGCGCCTCGTTGAAGACCGGCACGACGATGGACAGCCCGGCGGCGGCTTGCGCCCGCGCTGTGCGGTTCAGTGGCGCTTTTGAAGACTTCGCCGGCATCAATGTTCCGTCGATTCCGTGTCGCGCAATTCATAGCGTACCGGCGGCCTTCTGTCGCGCCCGAGGCCGCGGCCGGGAGGGCATCGGCGCTGCGGGCCGGACGTGCTAAACGGGAATTCGAAATGATTCCGGCACCCTTAAAGAGAATTTTCGACCGGCTTACCGTGTCCTGGCGCGAGCGCGCGGTAGTGCTCAAAGCGATCAGCTTCGCCTTTGTCGGCCTTATCAACACTGCGATCGACTTCAGCGTGTTCTGGACCGCGGTCACGCATTTCCATTGGCCGTTGGTGCCGGCCAACGTGCTGTCGTGGCTGGTGGCGGTGTCGTGCTCCTACGCGATGAATTCCTTCGTCACCTTCGGCCCGGAGTCCGGACATACGCTGCGGTGGCGCGACTACCTGACCTTTGCGGCCTCGGGCATTGCCGGCATGATCGCCAGCACGGCGACGCTGGTCGCGCTCTCTTATGTCCTGCCGTTGCTGGTCGCCAAGCTGGCGTCGATCCTTGTGAGCTTTGCGGTGAATTTTTCGCTCTCGCACTTCGTCGTGTTCCGCCCCCGCAAGGCAACGCGCGACGCCGAATAAGCGGCCTTGTCATTATCGCCCGCCGACGTTGTCAATAACGCCGCCTGTATTTTGCGCCTCCTCTGCGCCAAATCCTCCGCAGCAATTTTCACACCGAAGGAGGCGACAATGGAAGCATTGAAATTCCGGGAGGCCCAAGCGCCGCTCAGAGAGCGTTACCGAAAGGACGCGAAAGCGGCACTGCTGACCTTGAAGGCCAAAGGCGCGGCGGACGACTCCAACATCATCTGCAAAGTCGAAACAGGCCGTGGATTGGCGGTCGCCGGCATCCATCCGAAGTGCGGCGGTTCCGGGCTCGAGCTCTGCTCGGGCGACTTGCTGCTCGAGGCGGTGATTGCGTGCGCCGGCGTTTCGCTTAAAGCGGCCGCAAGCGTCCTCGACATTCCGATCAAGAACGCGAAGATTTCGGCCGAGGGCGACGTCGATCTGCGCGGCACGCTCGGCGTGAGCGCTGAGGTGCCCGTCGGCTTCAAGGAGATTCGCCTGCAATTCGATGTCGAGACGGACGCGCCGCAGGAAAAACTCGATCAGCTGCTGGCCACCACCGAGCGCTATTGCGTGGTCTTTCAGACGATCCAGAACAGCCCGAAAACCAGCACGCGGATGACCGCGCTACGCAGCTGAGGGCCATTCGAAGCGAAGCCGTTACAGCCCGGCTTTGAGCTTCTCGTAGAGCGGGTTGTCACGCGCGAACACGTAGTCGAGGTCGGCGACAGCAACGGCTTCGGCGCCGTTCGCCCGCAGGAAGCCCGTCAGCGCATAGACCTGATCGGGCGGGCAGTGCAGGGTGAGCAGGCCCGATGCCGTCTGCTCGAACGGCGTCTCGACGCCGAATTTCTCGCGCGCCTGCGCGATCACGCTCGTCTTGCCGGAGGCGATCTGCGCCCGCACCTCGCGGAACGCGCGCGCGCGCGATTGCGCGGCGATGCGGTCGAGGATCTCGCGCGCGATCTCGCGCTCGGGCGCGCCCCAGTTGGCGGCGCGTGCCGCGACGAGATTCGCCTGCGAGCGCAGGATGACGCCGTCCTCGACGATCTTGAGCGCATTGGCCGCGAGCGTCGAACCGGTGGTGGTGATGTCGACGATCAATTCGGCGGTACCGGCGGCGGGCGAGCCCTCTGTCGCACCCGAGCTTTCCACGATGCGGTAGTCGATGATGCCGTGCGCGGCAAAGAAGCCGCGTGTCAGGTTCACGTATTTGGTGGCGACCCGCATCTTGCGGTCGTGGTGATGACGGAACGCGGTGGCCACGTCGTCGAGATCGGCCATCGTGCGCACGTCGATCCAGGCCTGCGGCACGGCGACGACGACGTTCGCCTCGCCGAAGCCAAGGCCCTCGATCAGCACCACGCGCTTTTCAGCGTCGGGCATCATCTCACGCACAAGGTCCTCGCCGGTGACGCCGAAATGCACCGCGCCCTGCGCGAGCTGCGCGGTGATCTCCGAGGCCGACAGATACGCGACCTCGACGCCGTCGAGACCGGCGATGGCGCCGCGATAGTCGCGCGCGCCGCGCGGCTTGATCAGCTTGAGGCCGGAGCGCGCGAAGAATGCTTCCGCGTTTTCCTGCAGCCGTCCTTTCGAAGGAACGGCGAGAACGAAGGACGCGCTCATGACGCGCCTCCGTAAACCGCAAGCCGCTCGATCCAGACCGCAAGGCCGACCGCGGGAATCGGGCTCGCCGCGCCGAGCCGCGTCAGAAGGCCATCGTAGCGGCCGCCGGCGACCAGCGGATCGCCGGTGCGCGAAGGATCGGTGAGCTCGAACACGAAGCCGGTGTAATAGTCGAAGCCGCGTCCGAACGCGGTCGAGAACCGCACGCGCTTGAGATCAATGCCGCGCGCAGCGAGGAAGCCGGCGCGGCTCTCGAACAGATCGAGCGCTTCGTCGATCGCCATATTGCCGTCGGCGGCGAGCGCGCGCAGCTCGGCGGCGGCCTCGTCCGGATCGCCCTTGATGGCGAGGAAACGCTCGATCAGCCCGCGCACGTCGCGCGGCAGCTTCACGCTCGCGCCGAGCGCGGCCTGTTCGAGGAAGCGGTCGGCGATCTCGCCGACCGAGCGGCCGCCGACCGCAGTGATGCCGGCGATCGACAGAAGATCGGTGACGAGCGCGTGCGCGCCTTTCGGATCCGAGCCGGCGAGCGCGGCGAGAACGCCCTGATATTCCGGGCGGCCGTTATTGCCGCCGAGCACCAGCCGTTCGAGATCCTGCGCGAGATTGGCCTTGCGGTTGAAGTCTTTCAGCAGGCGGCGCTTCCAGGCCGGCGCGAGTTCGAGCGCGGCGATCAGCGCGGCGAACAGGCCGACGTCGCCGATCTGGATGTCGGGCGAGGGAAGGCCGTAGTGCGCGGTGGCTTCGAGGCCAAGGGAGAGCATCTCGGCGTCGGCCGCCGCGGTGTCGGGACGGCCGAAGGATTCGATACCGGCCTGCAGGAATTCAGCCGGGCCGTCGCTGCGATGGCGGAAGACCGGGCCGAGATAGCAGAAACCCGCCGGCTTGCCGGCCGCGGAAGAGGCGAGGTAGTCGCGCGAGACGGGAATGGTGAGATCGGGGCGCAGGCAGAATTCGTCGCCGCCCGG
Organism: Pseudolabrys sp.; assembly: GCA_035546875.1. GTDB lineage: Bacteria > Pseudomonadota > Alphaproteobacteria > Rhizobiales > Xanthobacteraceae > Pseudolabrys. Next base: position 2,017 of record DASZVZ010000038.1, on the reverse strand, counting down.
CGCGGTCGTCAGGTACATGCGCTTGCGGATGTCCTCGCCGGAGAGGTCGAGGAACGGCTCGGCCGGTTGCAGGATCGCGGGCGCAAGGCGGCGATAGCCGGCGCGCTCGTAGGAGGCGACCAGCGCCTCCGCCCGCGCGTCGGGCATGCTCGCAGCTCCTGTGGTGCTGGCGTCCATCGAAACGTCCCGCATGGCAGAATGGCGCCCTTTAGCATGGGCCCCTTAAGGATTCGACGCCGTTCGGGGGGCGGGCTTAACGGCCGATCGCGCCAAATGCTTGGCAGCGTTAACGAATTCCCTCCGGCGGCGGCAGCCCGCGCGCCATAAGGGTTAGCCTCTCTGTCATAAATGACAGGGCTAAATCCCTCAAAAGTAAGACAATTTCAATGCAACCGGCGTTGACTCTGCGGTTGTAGGAGCAGGCATGACGAAACCGGTTTCACGGGCCCTGGTCGACGCTTTCTACGAGGCTTATGCAGCCCGCGACCTCGACCGGGTGGCCGAATTCCTTGCGGATGACGTGAAGTGGACCATCAGCGGGCCGGTGGACCTGCTGACGTTCTGCGGCACGCGGCAGGGCAAGTCCGCGGTGCTCGACATGATGCAGCGCGTGGTGCCGCAGGTGTTCAGCATCTTCAGCTTCGTCGCCGACGCGCTGCTGATCGACGGCGACCGCGTGGCGACGCTCAATCGATTGTCGGCACGGCTCAACGGCGACAACCGCGTGATCACCTATCGTCTCGCGCATTTCATGCGTTTCAGGAGCGACAAGGTGGTCGAGAATTTGTCGCTGATCGACAGCTTCGATGCGGTCGAGCAGTTGCTCGGCCATCACATCGGATTCGACGACGTTGCTGCTCCCGACGAGCGCGGCCTGATCGCGGTCTAGAGAACGCCGCGCTTCTTCAGGAGCTCGCGCACCGCCTCGACAAGCTTTTCTTCCTTCACGGCGAACTGCGCTTCCGCCTGCCTCTTCAGGTAATCCTCGCGCTCCTTGCTGGCGCTCGCCAGTTCCGCGCCGAGCAGCAGATCCTTGATCTGCACTTCGCCGCGCGCCTTCTCGTCGCCGCCCTGGATGACCGCGCAAGGGCTGCCGCGCCGGTCGGCGTATTTGAGCTGCTGGCCGACGCCGTTCTTCGGATTGCCGAGATAGAGCTCGGCGCGGATGCCGGCGTTGCGCAGCGCCGAAACCATCCTCTGATAGTCGGCGACGCGCTCGCGGTCGAAAATGGTGACGATCACGGGGCCGGGCTCCGCCTTGTCGGCGAGCTTGCCGAGCGCGGTGAGCGCTGCCTGCAGGCGCGACACGCCGATGGAGAAACCGGTCGCCGGCACCGGCTGGCCCATGAAGCGCGAGACGAGTCCGTCGTAACGCCCGCCGCCCCCGACAGAGCCGAAACGCACGGGCCGGCCTTTCTCGTCCTTGATCTCGAAAGTCAGCTCAACTTCGTACACAGGGCCGGTGTAATACTCGAGCCCACGAACGACCGTCTTGTCGATACGTACGCGATCGCTTTCGTATCCGGCTGCGCGCACGAGGCGTTCGATTTCAGCAAGCTCGTCCTCGCCCGCGGCGATCTGGCCGACGCGATCGGTCGCCCCGCCGGTGATAGCCGCGATAATTTTTTCCATTTGCGATGACGAAAGATCGGCGCCTTTGGTGAAGTCGCCGCTTTCGTCCTTGCGGCCTTTGCCGAGCAACATTTGCACGCCCTCGATGCCGAGACGATCGAGCTTGTCGATCGCACGCAATGTCGTCAGCCGTTTTTCCGCAGGCACGCTGACGGCATCCATCACGCCATCGAGCACCTTGCGGTTGTTCACCTTCACCACGTAATCGCCGCGCTTGATGCCGAGCGCTTCCATCGTATCGGCGGCGAGCATGCACATCTCGGCGTCGGCGGCCATCGTCGGCGCGCCGACCGTGTCGGCGTCGAACTGCATGAATTGCCGGAAGCGTCCCGGTCCCGGCTTCTCGTTGCGATAGACGTAACCGAAGCGATAGGAGCGATAAGGC
>DASZVZ010000037.1:0-16516 GCA_035546875.1 Pseudolabrys sp. | reverse complement strand
TGCACGGCGGCATCGACCGCGATATTACGATAGGCAATCGGCACGACGTTGGGGTCGCCCACCGTCCACACCACGACGGCGCCGCGCGCGCGCAGATCGTTCAGATCGATCCAGGGCGCACGCGCCGGCTTGCCGTCGATCAGTACGCGCGGATGACTTCCCGCGTAATGCTCGATATTGCCACCTTCCCACATCGGACCGATCACATAGGCGAGGCGCTGGCCGGTGACGGCGCGGTAGCGCTGGCTGATTTCACGCGCGAGTGCATCGCCCGGGAAGAACACCGCGCGGTAGCGGTGATCGAACTGCGGCAGCACGGCGTAATCGGCGATGAAGGCAAGTGCCAGGCAGGTGAATACGATGGCCCAGATCACCAGCACCCGCGCAAGCCGCAGCCGATCGATCACCGGCCGCGCGAGAAGCACCAGCCATAGCCCGAGAAATAGCCAGAGCGGATAGCCCCAATTCGTGAAAGTGCCGCGCCCGCTTGCCGCCGCCATCGCCAACATGGTGGCGACCGGTCCGAACGACAGCCAGGTGACAATGCGCCAATCGAAGGCGTCGGCGGCGTAGGCCGGCGGCGCTTCATCGGCGCGCCTTCGCGGATAGAACAAAGGCGCGGCGATCAGCAGGCAGGGGATCAGGAAGCCGAACTGGCTCAATGCGAATTGCAGCGGACGCCAGAGATGATCGTACCAGCCGCGCGCGAGGGTCGAATGCTGCTCGACATAGCCGAGCGGCAGGAAGTCGTTCTTCACCAGCCAGATGAGATGCGGCGCCATCACCAGGAGCGCGACGGCGGCTGCGATATAGGGCCCCGGCGTCTTCAGGCACTGTCGTGCCTCGCGGTCGACCAGCACGAAGACGACCATCGGCGCGACCAGCACCACCACGAAATATTTCGCCCACAGCGAAATACCGACCGCGAGCCCGAGCAGGACCCAGTCCGCGATCCGGCGGTCGCGCAGGCCGCGGTGCAGGGCGTAGCCGGCGAGCGCCCAGAACGGCAATTGGATGACGTTGTGATTGAACTGCGGCGCGGTCGACGTGAAGAAATGCAGCCCGTCGAGCACGAGCACGCAAACCAGCGCCGCCAGCGGCCCGACCAGCGCCCGCGCCATCACGAACACCAGGGCGAAGGCGGCCACCACGCAAATTTGCGATAGGGCGTAATAGGCGAAGTCGTGGCCGACCAGCCGATAGGCGATCTCGGCGAGCCACCAGGGCAGCGGCGGCAGCTTGTCGTAGCCGAGCTGCCATTCGCGGCCGTAGACCAGGGCCTCGATCAGGTCGAGCGGCAGGTTGGGATAGAGCAGGGCTGGCAGCAGCGTCCACAGCACCGCATGGAGGGCGAGGAACCAGGCGAAGGCCCGGCCGGGCGCGGCGGCGACCCAATCGGCGATCCGGGTGGCGAGCCGGGTAATGCGGGCGGGATGGTGGGGGTCGGGTTCCAAAGTGTCGAGTTCCTGGACAAGTTCCTGCGCGGAAAGAACGATCTCCCGTTACCATACCAGGACTTCCTGGTTGCGCGGGCTCGCAGCCTCATAGACATTGGCGAGAGGTGGCGCGAATCGGTGAGGAGCCGGGGAAAACGCGCCGGGGCTAGCGCCGTCCGGGGGCAACCGCATGCGTCGTATCAGCGCCGTTTTCGTCGCGATCTGCATGGTGCTCATCGCCGGCTCGCTCGGCGCGGTGCTGTTTCTCGGCTTCAAGTTCGATGGCGCGACGTCGGCGATCGCGGGGCTCGCCGCGCTCACCGCCATGGCGCTCTACAACACCATCAGCAACCGGCTGCGCGACCGCGGCGATCTCGGCGACCAGATCGCCGATCTGTCGCGCGGCACCGCCGACCTCGCCCGTCAGGTGGCCGAGATTTCGCGCCGACTCAACGCCATGGAGACCAATGTCAGCGCGACCGTGAACCGGGCGCGCAGCGCGGTCGATCCGCTCGTCACCGAAATCGGCGAGCTTGGCACGCTGGTGCGGCAGATCGCCGATACGGTCGCCGTGCATGAGGGTCTCTTGCAGCAAAAGGGCGCCACGCCGGCAGGACCTGCGTCGGAGGACGCTCACGCGACGACCGCGCCGCTCGCCTTGAGCGAGCGCGATGCGGTCGCGAGCGCGCCGCGTCTGCAGGCTCAGAGCCAGGAGCGTGTCGTCGAACTGGTTTCGCAGGCGATCGACGAGCACCGCATCGACCTTTATCTGCAGCCGATCGTCACGCTGCCGCAGCGCAAGGTGCGCTATTACGAGGCGCTGTCGCGGCTGCGCACCGCCGAAGGCCATGTCGTTGCGGCCAACGACTTCGTCGGCATCGCCGAAAGCGCCGGGCTGATGCCTAGAATCGACAATCTGCTGGCGTTCCGCTGCGTGCAGATCGCGCGCCGCCTGCAACTCAAAAGCCGCGACGTCGGCGTGTTCCTGAATATCAGCGCGTCGACGCTGGCCGATTCGGCTGCGTTCCGGCAATTGCTCGACTTCATGGAGGCCAACCGCGCCATCGCCGGCGCGGTGACGTTCGAATTCGCGCAAGGAGCCTATCGCAATTTTGGGCCGATCGAGCACGAAGGCCTGGCGGCGCTGGCCGAGCGCGGCTTCCGCTTCTCGATGGACCACGTCACCGATTTGCGCATGGAGCCGAAGGAACTGGCCGACAATTCGTTCCGCTACCTGAAGGTGCCGGCCAAGCTCCTGCTCGACGGCGCCACCGGCGCGCAGAGCGACATTCATCCGGAAGACCTCGCCGATCTGCTGGCCCGCTCGGGCATCGACCTGATCGCCGAGCGGATCGAGAACGAGGCGGCGGTGGTCGACCTGCTCGACTATGACGTGCGCTTCGGCCAGGGCTTCCTGTTCTCGGCCCCGCGTCCGGTGCGCTCGGAGGCCTTGCAGGGGGAAGGCAAGCCCGCGGCCGAAGCCACCCAATTGCCGGCCGCCTGACTTCCTTCCGTCGCCAACTAATGCCATACGGTTCGCCTTTCGGGACGCCCGCGCGCGTCCGCATTGACCACGAAAGACGAGCCTGTCCGTGCCCAATCTGATCCCGCATTTCTCCGCGCTGGCGCCCGATTACGACCTGCTGTTGAGCGACGTCTGGGGCGTCGTCCACAACGGCATTGCCGCTTTTGGCGAAGCCTGCGACGCGCTGATGCGCTCGCGTGCGCGCGGGGCGACCGTGATTCTCATCACCAATGCGCCGCGCCCGAGCGATCAGGTCGCGCGCCAGCTCGAACGCCTGCATGTGCCGCGCGAAACCTATGACGCCATCGTCTCCTCCGGCGACGTGACCCGCAGCGAGGTCGAGGCGCGGCGCGGCCAGAGCGTTTGCCACATCGGCCCGGAACGGGACCGCTCGATCTTTACCGGCTTGGGCGTGCAATTCGCGCCGCTGGAACAGGCCGACTATGTGGTCTGTTCCGGCCTCGACGACGACGAGACCGAGACGCCCGATGACTACCGCGCGCGGCTCGAATTGATGCTCAAGCGCAACGTGTTCATGGTCTGCGCCAATCCCGACGTGGTGGTCGAGCGCGGCGACCGGCTCTTGTATTGCGCCGGCGCCATCGCCGACCTCTACCGCACCATGGGAGGCGAGGTGCTCTATGCCGGCAAGCCGTACCGGCCGATCTACGACATGGCCCTGGCGAAAGCGGAAGCCGCGGCAGGCAAGACCATCGCGCACAAGCGCGTGCTGGCGATCGGCGATTCGCTGCGCACCGATCTCAAGGGCGCGCAGGCGCTCGGCATCGATTTTCTGTTCGTGACCGCCGGCATCCATGCCGAGGAATTCGGCGGCCGCGATCGCCCGAATCCTGACGCGTTGCGCACCGCCTTCGCCGCCGCCGGCGAAACGCCGAAGGCGGTGATGCGGCATCTGGTGTGGTGAGAACCGACGCGGCGCGGAATCTCCACGCGCTCATTTCCGGGCTTGACCCGGCAATCCATGGGGCCGCGCAGCGGCGGCGCTCACGCCGCCGGCGCTTGCAGATCGGGGAATACCGCTTCGATCTTGCTGCGCAGCGTCTGCGCGTTGAACGGCTTGACGATATAATTCGACACGCCGGCGCGCTTGGCGGCGATGACGTTTTCCGTTTTCGACTCGGCCGTCACCATGATGAAGGGGATCGTGAACAGGTCGGGGTCGGCGCGCACTTCCTGCAACAACTGGTAGCCGGTCATCGGCTCCATGTTCCAATCGGAGATCACCAGCCCGAAACGGCGCTGGCGCAGCTTGGCGAGTGCGGCCGAGCCGTCGCCGGCCTCGTCGATGTCCGCGAAACCGAGCTGCTTGAGCAGGTTGCGGATGATGCGGACCATGGTGTTGTAATCGTCCACCACCAGAATTGGGATCGACAGATCGACAGCCATGAGCGGAGCGCCTTTTGACGCGCCACGGCGGCGCGGATGCCAGTCAGTACCAGTTGGCCTTGAATACTCCGTTAATTTGAAACTTTGTTAACGGGACGCTAACCCTATTCCAGTGTTGACGCTGCCGCTTGACGCCGACGCGGAGCCGGATTTGAACCTGACCCGAAACATGCTTCCCCTGAAACGAGCGCTACCGTGTATCCGTTGAAGGCTTTCCATGTCGCGCGCGGCAGCGCGCACGAACTCGATATCGCCCCCTTGCACGGCGCGGTGGTGGCGGTCGGCAATTTCGACGGCGTGCATCGCGGTCACCGTTCGGTGATCGACGCGGCGCGTGCGCGCGCGCGCAAGCTCGGCCGCAAGGCGGCCGCCTTGACCTTCGCGCCGCATCCGCGCCTGTTCCTGCGTCCGCAGGACCCGCTGTTCCAGCTTTCCAGCCTGCGCGACAAGCTCAGGCTCTTGGCGGCGACCGGCCTCGACGGCGCCATCGTCATGGACTTCGACGCCACGCTGGCGGCGACCTCGGCGCAGGATTTCATCGACCGGATCCTGGTCGGGCGCATGGGCATCGGCGGTGCCGCCATCGGCTTCGATTTTCATTTCGGGCAGAACCGCGGCGGCTCGCCCGCCTTCCTGCGCGAGCAGGGCGAGCGGCTGGGCTTTGCCGTCGACATCGTGGCGCCTTTGGAGGACGAGGGCCGGCCGGTGTCCTCCGGGGCGGTGCGCCAGGCGCTTACGCAAGGCGAGGTGGTGGAGGCGGCCGAACTGTTGGGCGCGCCCTGGTTCGTCTCCGGCGAGGTGATCCACGGCGAAAAGCGCGGGCGCGAACTCGGCTTTCCCACCGCCAACCTAAAGCTCGATCCGTCCTGCGCGCTCAAGCATGGCATCTATGCCGTGCGCGCCGATGTCGGCGGGGTGCGCCACGACGGCGTCGCCAGCTTCGGCCGGCGGCCGACCTTCGATAACGGCGCGCCGCTGCTGGAAGTGTTCCTGTTCGACTTCGACGGCGACCTCTACGGGCAGATGATCGACATCGCCTTCATCGGCTGGATTCGCCAGGAGCAGAAGTTCGAGACCATCGAGGACCTCATGCGCCATATGACGGCGGACGCCGCGCAGGCGCGCGACGCGCTCAAGCGCGCCGGCAAGGCGTTCCCGAAGCTGGGGGAGGTGTAGCCTCGCGCCCGCAAAAACCCGGCCTTTTCAGCGCGGAAGCCGTGTGATAGGAACCGCGCCATGGTGGCACGCGACATATTCGCTTCTGCGATCGGGTCGGTCATTCGGCAGATTACCGGCCCGGCTTCCGCTTGACCCTGCGGTCGGCGGAGGACCGGGGACTGCCGAGCCCTCACTGCCACCCGTTTTCCAGGTTAGACCGCCATGACCGATCCCGTTCGAGATTACAGCGAGACTCTGTTTCTGCCGCAGACGGATTTCCCGATGCGGGCCGGCTTGCCGCAGAAGGAGCCGGAAATCCTCAAGCGCTGGCACGGCGAGGACCTTTACAAACAGCTTCGCGAGGCCTCGAAAGGCCGCGAGAAGTTCATCCTGCATGACGGTCCGCCCTACGCCAACGGCAACATCCATATCGGCACCGCGCTCAACAAGGTGCTCAAGGATGTGGTGACGCGCAGCCAGCAGATGCTCGGCTTCGATAGCAACTACGTGCCGGGCTGGGACTGCCACGGCCTGCCGATCGAATGGAAGATCGAGGAAGAGAACTACCGCTCCAAGGGCAAGGCCAAGCCCGACCTGAAAGACCCCAAGGCGATGGTGGCGTTCCGCCAGGAATGCCGCGCCTATGCCGAGCATTGGCTCTCCGTGCAGCGCGAGGAGTTCAAACGGCTCGGCGTCATTGGAGACTGGGCGCATCCCTATACGACGATGAGCTTCCCGGCCGAGGCGCAGATCGCGCGCGAACTGATGAAGTTCGCTGCCAACGGCACCCTGTATCGCGGCAGTAAGCCGGTGATGTGGTCGGTGGTGGAGAAGACCGCGCTGGCGGAAGCCGAGGTCGAGTACGAGGATTACACCAGCGATACGGTGTGGGTGAAGTTTCCGGTTAAAGATGGAAGTAAGGGTCTGCAGGGAGCGTCAGCGGTCATCTGGACCACCACGCCGTGGACGCTGCCCGGCAATCGCGCGATCAGCTTTTCGCCGAAGATCAAATACGGGCTTTATAAAGTCACCGACGCGCCGGAAGGCAATTGGGCGAAGTTCGGCGATCTGTTCATCCTCTCGGAAAATCTCGCGGGCGAAGTATTCAAGCAGGCCAAGGTCGCAGCCTATGACAAGGTTGCGGAAGTGCCTGCGGACGCGCTCGCCGGCCTGACTTGTTCGCATCCGCTCAAGAGCAAAGGCGGCTACGACTTTGCGGTTCCACTTCTCCCCGGCGATCACGTCACTGACGACGCCGGCACCGGTTTCGTGCACACCGCGCCCGGGCATGGCCGCGAGGACTTTGACGTGTGGACGGCGAACGCGCGCGCTCTCGAAGCGCGCGGCATCAACACGACGATCCCTTACACCGTCGACGAGAACGGCGCATTCACCGAGCAGGCCCCGGGCTTCACGGGAAAGCGCGTCATCAACGACAAGGGCGAGAAGGGCGACGCCAACGAAGCGGTGATCAAGGCACTGGTGGAGGCCGGCATGATCATCGCGCGCGGCCGTCTCAAGCACCAGTATCCGCATTCGTGGCGCTCGAAGAAGCCGGTCATCTTCCGCAACACGCCGCAGTGGTTCATTGCGATGGACAAGGACATCGATCGCAAGCACGACACGCTGCGCGATCGCGCGCTCAAGGCTATCAAGGCGACGAAGTGGGTGCCGCCGCAGGGCGAGAACCGCATCACCGGCATGATCGAGTCGCGTCCCGACTGGGTGATCTCGCGGCAGCGCGCCTGGGGTGTGCCGATCGCGGTCTTTATCAAGGAGAAGGGCGACGGCTCCGTCGAAATCCTGCAAGACCCCGAAGTCGAGCTGCGCATCATCGAGGCCTTCGAGAAGGAGGGCGCCGATGCCTGGTACAAGGAGGGCGCGGCAGCGCGCTTCCTTGGAAAGCGCGGCAACGAGGGCTGGAAGAAGGTCGACGACATCTGCGACGTCTGGTTCGACTCCGGCTCGACGCACGCTTTCGTGCTGGAAGACCCGAAGAATTTCCCGCAACTCGCCGGCATCAAGCGCAAGGTCGATGGCGGCCGGGATACCGTGATGTATCTCGAGGGTTCGGACCAGCATCGCGGCTGGTTTCACTCCTCGCTGCTCGAAAGCTGTGGTACGCGCGGGCGCGCGCCGTTCGACGAGGTGCTCACGCACGGCTTCGTGCTGGCCGAGGACGGCCGCAAGATGTCGAAGTCGCTCGGCAACGTCGTGGTGCCGCAGGACGTGATCAAGCAGTCGGGCGCGGACATCCTGCGCATGTGGGTGTGCGCGTCGGACTATGCCGACGACCTGCGCATCGGCCCGGAGATTCTAAAGACCACGATCGAGACCTATCGCAAGCTGCGCAATACCGTGCGCTGGATGCTCGGCAACCTCGCGCATTTCCACGAGGAGGACCGCACCGCGTTTGACAAGATGCCGGAGCTCGAGCGGCTGATGCTGCACCGGCTCTGCGAGCTCGACGAGCTCGTGCGCCGCGCCTACGCCGACTACGACTACAAGCGCATCTTCGCCGCGTTGAGCGCGTTCATGACGTCCGACCTGTCGGCGTTCTATTTCGATATCCGCAAGGACACGCTTTATTGCGAGCCGATCTCGTCGGTGAAGCGCAAGGCGTGCCTCACCGTCATCGATCATCTGTTCCGCTGCACGGTCACCTGGCTCGCGCCGATGCTGTGCTTCACGGCGGAAGAAGCCTGGATGTCGCGCTACGGCGCCGACGCGCGATCGGTACACCTCGAATTGTTTCCGGACGTGCCGTCATCCTGGCGCGACGACAAGCTGGCGGAAAAGTGGCGCAAGGTTCGCATCGTGCGCGGCGTCGTGACCGGGGCGCTGGAGATCGAGCGCGCGCAAAAACGCATCGGCTCCTCGCTCGAGGCGCACCCGATTGTTCTGGTGACAGAAGAACAATTATTCGAGGCTGTTTCGGACGTTGATCTGGCAGAAGTGTGCATCACCTCGGCGGCGACACTGGTGCAGAATAAAGCTTCTGACGGCGCCTTCAGCCTGCCGGACGTCCCCGGCGTTGCGGTCGTGCCCAACCTCGCGGAAGGCAAGAAATGCGCGCGCTCGTGGAAAATCCTCACCACCGTCGGCGCCGATCCGGAGTATCCGGACGTTTCGCCGCGCGACGCGCAGGCGTTGCGCGAATGGGAAACCGTGCGCAAGGCCGCCGAGTGACAGGCGAAAAATGAAAGCCGCTGCATATGCTTACGGCCCGCTGTCGCGCTTCGGCCTGATCGTGGCGGTCATGGCCTGCGCGCTCGATCAGGCGAGCAAGTACTATCTGGTGCACGTTTTCGATCTCGGCGCGCGCGGCCGTGTGCAGGTCGTGCCGTTCGTGGATTTCGTGCTCACCCACAACACCGGCATCAGCTACAGCCTGCTGCAGAATCAGGGCCCGCTCGGGCAGGCGCTGCTGATGGCGTTCAAGGTGCTGGCGGTGCTGGTGCTGTGGATCTGGCTCGCCCGTTCCACGTCCCGGCTATCGGCGCTGGCGCTGGGCCTGATCATCGGTGGGGCGGTCGGGAACGCGCTCGACTGGTTCAACTACGGGGCGGTGGTGGATTTCGTCTATTTTCACGTCAATACGGCGACCTGGAGCTTCAACTGGTATGTTTTTAACCTCGCTGATGTAGCCATCGTTGCGGGGGTAATCGGCCTCCTGTATGAGTCCCTGCTCGGGGGTATGCCGCAAAAGCGCCCCGATCCAAGGTGAAAACGGTTTCGGGCGGGTACGGCGACGGTCCCCGATAAAGGCTCAGTAAATGCCGGCGTTTGCGCTAGAAAACGTGATCGGAAAACCCACTTTGCGCGCCCTCGTTGCCGGCGCGCTCGGGTGTCTCATCATGTTGGCGTCCGGCCCGGCTCGGGCAGGCGATGACGACGACAACGCGCCCGACATCAAGTTCCTCCGCGGTTTGCTCGAAGGCATCGGGCTGCAGCGCGAAGGCAGCGGCAACGACATCGATTATCACGAGCGCTCGCCGTTGGTGATCCCACCCGCGCGCACGCTTCCGCCGCCGGAAAAAGCGGCCAACGAGGCCAATCCGAATTGGCCGATCGACCCCGAGATCAAGCGCGAGAAAGCGATCAAGGCCGCGCGCCGCAATCAGAAGGCGCCGAGCATCCAATCCGAGGAAGACGCCCGCCCGCTGCGGCCCGATCAACTCGATGGGCCGCGCTACGAATCAGCGCGCAATCGCGACGCGATGCGCGAACAGGATTCCGCGCGCCCGTTCAAGCCGTCGACCCTCGGCTACAAGGGTGGGCTGTTCGAAAACATGTTCAGCAAAGACGACGAGAAGAATACTGGCCGTTTCACCGGCGAGCCGCCGCGCGTCAGCCTGACCGATCCGCCGGCGGGCTACCAGACGCCGTCGCCAAACCAGCCGTACGGACTCGGCAAGGAAGTCACGCGCCCGAAGGCGTATGACTATCCTACGCAGCACGGCACCGAAGACAATTGATAAGCCGTGTCTTTGCGCCGCACGCGGCGGTGCAAAGGGTTGGTCAACCGCGACGCCCGGCCTGTTCAGAACAGTAATGATGGCGCTTAACCACTGCCGGCCCGTAAAGGCGATTGCCCGTTTCGCGACGGCGGTGCTGCTTGTGTTTGGCGCGAGCGGCGCGTCGGCGCAGTCGGAAGGGCCGCGGGTCGCCGACTTCAAGCTCGCCAACGGTCTCGAACTCGTCGTTATTCCGGACCACCGCACGCCGGTCGTGACGCACATGATCTGGTACAAGGTGGGCGCCGCCGACGAAACGCCAGGCAAGTCGGGGATCGCGCATTTCCTCGAACATTTGATGTTCAAGGGCACTGAGAAGAATCCGGCCGGAAAATTCTCGCAAGTGGTGGCCAGCGTCGGCGCGCACGAGAACGCGTTCACCTCGAACGACTATACCGGCTACTATCAGCGTATCCCGGCCGAGCGGCTCAAGGAAATGATGTCCTTCGAAGCGGACCGGATGACCGGGCTGGTGCTTACTGACGCGGTCGTGCTGCCCGAGCGCGACGTTATTCTCGAGGAGCAGAACCAGCGCATCGCCAACAATCCGCGTGCGCGTCTCGGCGAGCAGATCGACGCCGCACTTTATCTAAATCATCCCTACGGCAAGCCGGTGATCGGCTGGCGACACGAAATGGAGCAACTGACGCGCGACGACGCGATTGGGTTCTACAAGCGTTTCTACGCGCCCAACAACGCGGTGGTCGTGGTGGCCGGTGATATCGATCCCGATCAAGCCCGTGCCTTCGCCGAGGAGACCTATGGCAAGGTCGCGCCGCATGGCAAATTCGGCCCGCGCATTCGGCCGCAGGAGCCGCCGCCGGAGGCGGTGCGCTCGCTGACGCTTGCCGACCCGCGTGTCGCGCAGCCGATGCTGCAGCGCGCCTACCTGGTGCCGTCCTTCCACTCGGCCAAGCCCGGTGTTTCTCCAGCGATCGATGTGCTCGCCCATGTCCTCGGTGGCGGCTCGAACAGCCGGCTCTATCGCGCGCTTGTCGTGGAAAAGCACACCGCGGTTTCGGCCGGTGCGTATTACGACAGCGCAGCGCTCGACCAGACCAAATTCAATATTTTTGCCGCGCCTGCGGCCGGCGTCACCCTGTCGGCGCTTGAGAGTGATATCGATGCGGTCGTCGCCGAGGTGATCGCCAAGGGTGTCACCTCGCAAGAGCTGGAACGCTCGAAGACGCGGCTAATCGCCGACGCCGTCTACGCGCAGGACAATCAAATGACGATGGCGCGCTGGTACGGCGTGGCGCTCACGACCGGCGGAACGGTCGACGACGTGAAACGCTGGCCGGAGCGCATCCGCGCCGTAACCGCGGAGCAGGTGCAGGCGGCCGCGCGCGAGTGGCTCGACAAGCGCCGTTCGGTCACCGGCTACCTGGTCAAGCAAGCGGCCCAACCCGTGGAGAAGCGCTCATGACGCTGCTCAAAGCCGCCGTTGCGACGTTGGCGTTGCTGCTGGCGGTACCGGCGGCGCAAGCGATGACCATCGAGCGGATCAAGAGCCCGTCGGGCCTCGAAGCGTGGCTGGTGCGCGAGCACGCCGCGCCGCTGGTGGTGCTGAACTACGCCTTCCGCGGCGGCTCCAGCCAGGACAGCGCTCAGAAGTCGGGCGCGGCCAATCTGACGGCCGACACCTTGGATGAGGGCGCAGGCGATCTCGACAGCCGCACCTTCCACGAGCGGCTCGAGAACCACGCTATTGAAATGAGTTTCCAGGTCGGGCGCGACTATTTCTACGGCTCGCTGCGCACGCTAAACGAGCATCGCGATGAGGCGTTCGACCTGTTGCATCTCGCGCTGAGCAAGCCGCGCTTCGACAAGGATGCGGTCGACCGCGTACGTGGGCAGGAGATTGCCAGCCTGCTGCGCGACACGACCAATCCGAACAGTCTAGCCAGCCTCCGCTGGTGGCAGACGGCATATCCCGATCACCCCTACGGCCGCCAGGCCAAGGGCACACTCGCGACCGTGCCCAACATCACGCCGAACGATCTGCGCGACTATGTGGGACGCGTATTCGCGCGCAACGGGCTCGTGATCAGCGTGGTCGGCGATATCGACGCGGCCGCCGCCGGCGCGCTCATCGACCGCGCCTTCGGCTCGCTGCCGGCGGGCAACAATCTCAAGCCGGTGCCGGAAGTCACCATGCGCGGCCTGGGCGAGCGAATCGTCATCGGCGTCGACGTGCCTCAGGCCGTGATCACCTTCGGCGCACCTGGCATCGCACGCGACGATCCCGACTTCATGGCTGCCTATGTGGTCAACCACGTGCTCGGCGGCGGCACTTTCTCGTCGCGTCTTTATCGTGAGGTGCGCGAGAAGCGCGGCCTGGCTTATGGCGTGTCCGACGGGTTGGTTTGGTTCAAGAGTTCGGCCGTCGTGATCGGCGGCACCGCAACACGGGCTGACCGCACCGGCGAGGCACTGGATATTATCCAGCGTGAGGTCAAGCGTATGGCCGACGATGGGCCGACGCCCGAGGAACTGGCTTCGGCGAAGGCCTACCTGAAGGCGTCCTACGTGCTCAACCTCGATACCTCTTCGAAGATTGCGGCGCAGCTCACGCAGATCCAGATCGACAAGCTCGGCATCGACTACATGCAGCGGCGCGCCGGTCTGATCGACGCTGTGACCATCGAGGACGCCAAGAGCGCGGCAAAGCGGCTTTACGGCCGTGGTCTGCTGGTGACCATCGCCGGCCGGCCGAAGGGCGTTACCGCGACCAGCGCAAGCGAATAACACGCTCTATTCGCGAACCTTTCGGCTATCGCGCGCGTTTTCCGGTCACTAAAATCCATTCGAGATTCGGGGTGTCCGATGCCGATCAAGCAGTCGATCGATAGCGCGCGCGAGGACCGTATCGGGCCACACGGCGTTTCCGCTGCTGCGCTGAAGGATGTGCTTGACCGTGCTGGAGCCGCGCTCGACTGGCTGCGCGCGCGCCACGCCGACAGCGGGCTTCCGCTGCTGCGGTTGCCCGAGAAACGAGACGATCTCTCGACCATTCAGGATGCCGCCCGCAAATTGAGCGCCGGGGCGAGCGATATCGTCGTGCTTGGCACCGGCGGCTCGAGTCTCGGGGGACAGACACTGGCGCAGCTCGCGGGCTATGCGGTGCCGGGCGTCGACAAATTGCGCAAAGGCGTACGCATCCATTTCATCGACAATCTCGACGCGGGCACCTTCGAGGCGGTGCTCGGCGCGCTGCCGCTTGCGACGACGCGTTTTCTCGCGATCTCGAAATCCGGTGGCACAGCGGAGACGTTGATGCAGACGATTGCGGCGATTTCCGCATGCACGAAAGACGGTGTCGATGCGGGCAGGGTCTTTCTTGGCATCAGTGAACCTGCAAAGCCAGGAAAGCGAAATGGCCTGCGTGACCTGCTCGGCAAGCACAACGTGGCGATGCTTGATCACGATCCGGGTGTCGGCGGGCGGTATTCCGCGCTGACCAATGTCGGGTTGCTGCCCGCGGCCGTGCTCGGGCTCGATATCGGCGCGATCCGCAAAGGCGCGGCGGCGGCGTTGGCGCCGGTGCTGGCGAAAAAATCCGTAGTCGACGTGCCGGCGGCGGTCGGCGCCGCGCTGGCGGTATCGCTCGCGGAAACCAAAAACAAATCGATCAGCGTAATGATGGCCTACGCCGACCGGCTCGAGCGTTTCACGCATTGGTACGTGCAGCTCTGGGCCGAAAGCCTCGGCAAGAACGGCAAGGGCACCACGCCTGTGGCGGCGCTCGGCCCCGTCGATCAGCATAGCCAGGTGCAATTGTTCATTGCCGGCCCGCGCGACAAATTGTTCACCGTCGTGAATGTGGCAAGCACGGGAAGCGGCCCGCGTATCGACGGCGAACTGGCGAACCTCGCGGGCGAGGCCGGACTCGGCGGCAAGACTATCGGCGACCTGGTGGCGGCTGAAGCGCGCGCCACGGCCGAGACGCTCGCGAAGAACGGCTGCCCCGTGCGTGCGATTCACATCGCGAAGCTCGACGAAGCGAACCTCGGCGAACTGCTGATGCATTTCATGCTGGAGACGATCATCGCCGCGCATCTTCTGGGGCTCGACGCTTTCGATCAGCCGGCGGTGGAAGAGGGCAAGGTGCTGGCGAAGAAGTATCTGGCTGATCCGCCCTCATCCTGAGGCGCGGGCAAAGCCCGTTTCTCGAAGGATGGGGCAGCCCCATGCTTCGAGACGCGTGCTGCCCAACGCTCCTCAGCATGAGCCTGATCGGGGGCAAAATGATCCGCATCACCAACGACATCAGCATCGACGAATCCGAACTGTCGGAAAGCTTCGTGCGTTCGTCCGGCCCTGGCGGACAGAACGTCAACAAGGTTTCATCGGCGGTGCAGCTCCGCTTCGACGCGCGGCATTCGCCGTCGCTACCAAACGACGTGGCAGTGCGGTTGATGCGGCTTGCCGGCAGGCGGCTGACCAAGGAAGGCGTGATCGTCATCAATGCCCAGCAACACCGGACGCAAGAGCGCAATCGAGAGGACGCGCGCGAACGTCTGTTTGCGCTGATCCGCGAGGCGGCGGTGCGGCCGGTGCCGCGCCGCGCGACAAAAGTACCCAAGGCGGTCAAGCGCAAGCGGTTCGAAACGAAGAAGCACCGCTCAGGGATCAAGCGGATGCGCAGCGGCCGGCCGAATTTCGACTGAAGCGTGAATAGCCGGTCAAATGCCGGCAGATCAGCAAAAATGCACCTGAATAACGGGGGCAGTTCCGCGACTTGCCTCGCAGGCGCCGGGTTTGCAGGGCTAAAGTCTCTCGACCGAATCGCCGCATTTTTCCCTCTCCCGCAAGCGGGTGGAGGCGAAAGAGAGAAGATGCCCGTCCGCCAACTTTCAGAGGCCATCGTCAATCGCATCGCCGCCGGCGAAGTCGTCGAGCGGCCGGCGAGTGTCGTGAAGGAACTGGTCGAGAATGCGCTCGATGCGGGTGCGCGCCGCGTCGACGTATTAACCGACGGCGGCGGCCGTCGGCTGATCCGCGTTACCGACGATGGCGGGGGCATGACGCGCGCGGATCTCGCGCTCGCGGTCGATCGTCACGCGACATCAAAGCTTGCCGGCGAAGATTTGCTCGCTATCGACACACTCGGGTTTCGCGGCGAGGCGCTCCCGTCGATCGGCGCGGTGGCGCGGCTTTCGATCACTACGCGGCACAAAAGCGAGCCACACGCCTGGTCGCTCTC
This sequence comes from Pseudolabrys sp., assembly GCA_035546875.1. Taxonomy (GTDB): domain Bacteria; phylum Pseudomonadota; class Alphaproteobacteria; order Rhizobiales; family Xanthobacteraceae; genus Pseudolabrys. Next base: position 1,267 of record DASZVZ010000037.1, on the reverse strand, counting down.
TGTCGATGGTGGGGATAAATCCGAGCCGAAGCCGGCGGCGCTCGGGCAGGGGACGACGGTCGAAGTGCGCGATCTGTTTTACGCGACGCCGGCGCGCCTGAAATTTCTGAAGATCGACCGCACCGAAGCGGAGGCCGTGCGCGAAGTCGTGAGGCGGCTGGCGATGAGCCGGCCCGATGTCGCTTTCACGCTTGCCGGCGAAGAGCGTACGCCGGTGACGTGGAGCGTGGCGCCAGACGAGCTTGCGAGGCTCGGCGACGTGCTCGGGCCCGAATTCCGTGCCAACGCAGTCAAGATCGACGCCGAGCGCGACGGCGTGCGCATTTCCGGCTACGCCGGCCTGCCGACGCTCTCGCGCGCCAACACGCTCGGGCAATATCTTTTCGTCAATGGGCGCCCGGTGCGCGACAAGCTTCTCGTCGGCGCGGTGCGTGGGGCTTATGCCGACTATCTGCCCCGCGACCGGCATCCGCTATTGGCTCTGTTCGTCACACTCGATCCGCGCGAGGTTGACGTCAACGTCCATCCTGCGAAGACGGAAGTGCGCTTCCGCGACGGCGGGCTGGTACGCGGACTGATCGTGCGCGCGCTGAAAGAGGCGTTGGCGCGCGATGGCCAGCGCGCGGCGACGACCGGCGGCAGCGCGACTATCGCAGCCTTCCGTCCGCAGGGAGCGCCGCGCCGAGGTGCCTACGACTGGCGGCGTTCGCCGGCGCGCCCCGCCGCGCGCGGTTATGCCACCGCGTCGGCGGCACACGCCTTCGGGTTTGCGGAAGCCGCGCAGTCCGCTTTCGATGTCGGTGCGCCGGAAGCCGACGCGCGCGTCGAATCTTACGTGCCCGAGCCGGACCTGATCGAGCGCCCGCTCGGTGCGGCGCGCGCGCAGGTGCATGAGACCTATATCGTATCGCAGACACGCGATGGTCTCGTCATCGTCGATCAACACGCCGCCCACGAACGCATTGTCTACGAGCGCATAAAGGCCGCGCTCGGGAAGACAGGCGTCACCCGGCAAATCCTGCTGATTCCGGAAGTCGTCGATCTCGACGAGGCCGATGTCGAGCGGCTCGCCGCGCGCACCGATGAACTTGCCCGTTACGGGCTGGTCATCGAGACGTTCGGACCCGGTGCCGTCGCCGTGCGCGAGACGCCGTCGCTTCTCGGCGAAATCGACGCCGCCGCCCTGGTGCGTGATCTTGCCGCACACCTTGCCGAATGGGACGAGACGTTGCCGCTCGAACGGAGGTTGATGCACGTAGCGGCGACC
>DASZVZ010000036.1:0-39255 GCA_035546875.1 Pseudolabrys sp. | reverse complement strand
CCATCCAGTTCTCCGTGCAGGCGTCACGCGTTCCTTGACGCCGAACAGCAACACAAGGGCCGCTGCCACGGCCGGGACTACGGCGATCCAAAACACGAGCCGAAAATTATCCCCGCTTGCATGCATCAGAGCAATCGCGATTACAACGAGCGCCAACTTCGGCAACATGATTACCATGGCGGCGGCTTCACTGCTGTTGCCGTTCCTGCCGCTGCTTCCGAAGCAAATCCTGCTCAACAACTTTCTGTCCGACATCCCGTCGATGGCAATCGCCAAGGATAATGTCGATCGGGAACTGATCGACCGTCCGCGCCTATGGGACATACCGTCATTGCGGCGTTTCATGATGATCTTCGGGTCGATCAGCTCGGCCTTCGACTTCCTGACCTTCGGAATTCTGTTGTGGATTTTCAATGCGAGCGCCGAGTTGTTTCGCACCGCGTGGTTCGTTGAGTCTCTGCTCACCCAACTCGTCATTGTGCTTGTTCTCAGAACTTATCGTCCGTTCTATAGCGCAATGCCTTCAAGGCTACTGTTGTTGGCGACCTTCACGACCATCGGTTTCACCCTGATACTGCCTCATCTGCCGGTCGCAAAACTCTTTGATCTCCAGCCGCTCGTGCTCCCACTGTTGTTGATCATCGTTGGCATCACGGCTCTCTATGCCATTGTTTCCGAGCGGGTGAAGCTGCTTCTGTACCATCGGCACGCCCCGGGCGCTCCTGACTGAACTGGGTGTGATCGTATGGTTTTCGGCGCGGAGGCAACCCAGGCAAAAGCGCGTCGCGAGAAGCGCCGGGAAGACAAGAGGCCCTTCATCGCGAAGAAAGACCTGCGTCGTCCTAGCTTCGTATCAGCGCGTCAAACGTCTGAGTGTTGGGACAATACGCGCGCCAGCGATCTGAGCCGTTCTTGCTCGCAAGATCGTGCTTGCAAATGCGCTGTGAGGTGCAAAGCGTACATACGCGCTGAAGGTCGCGCATGACCGAAGTGGCTCGCCAGTCCCGCGAAATTTCGCTGATGCCGAGCCGATGCATGCGCTCCTGCAACAAATTCGTTTCCGGCCTTCGTGCGGCGATCGTCGTCAGCTCCGAAACGCTCAGGCCTAACTCTCGAGCGACCAATTCGGCCTCGGAACCATCCAGATGATCGGTATAAGTTCCGAAGCCAAAGATATTGGCCAGCTCGTGTCTAATTGCTGAAATTATTTTCATGCCAAAACAATACGCGCTTCGCCAACAGACAGATTGATCCATGTCAAGCCGCGTCGCCGGGCCGTCACCGGCGATCCGGCGGTGCGGCAATCGGCCGATTAGTGGCCAAATGACGGGGTAGAGCGGACCTCACGGGCCGCCGTCCGAACTGGCGTCAGTCCGGAAAACCTCTACTTATCGCGGGAATGAATGGTGGGCGCACAAGGACTCGAACCTTGGACCCGCTGATTAAGAGTCAGCTGCTCTACCAACTGAGCTATGCGCCCGGATTGCCGGCGACGGGACGTGACCCCCGCGATGGCCGGCGTCGTTTAGCAAAGCGATCCCAGCCTGTCCAGCCGCACGACCTCATCCAAGTGCCGGTAAATAAAGGAAAAGCCGCCGGGCGAACCCGGCGGCTTCGGGTGACGGCGCGCGCCCGGGGAGGATCGCGTTGGCCATCACCTGCTTCTCTGCAACTACTGCTGCTGCGCGGGCCCCTGCTCCGGACCGCGCATCCGGTCGTGATGGCGCCAGCCGTCATGGTGGCTGTGCCGCCAATGGCCGAATCGCCGCCCTTCCAGTTGCGCCAGAACCGTGAAGCGATGCTTCTGCGCTTCGTCGAGGCTGTCGTAGAGCGGCTTGGCCGCTTCCGCGAGCTTCTTCAGGCTTTCGCCCCGCTGCGTCATCGTGTCGGCGCGCAGGCTAAGCCGCTCGATCGGATCCTTCGGTTTGTCGGCGCTCGCGCGCGCCGCAAAGCGCTCCGAGCGCTGCTTGGCGCGATCGCGCAGCGCGGCTTCCACCGCCGGCCAATTCTTCTCCTGCTCGGGTGTCAGTTTCAGCCCGGCATGCAGCGCGGCGATGTGCGCGTCGCTGTACGCGCTGATGTCGGCCGCGCTCAGCCGCGAGTGATGCATCCGGCCGGGATGGTCACCTGGCTGTTGCGCGTAGGCGAGCGTTGCGCCGGCGATCGCAAGCGCGGTCGTTCCGGCAAGTACAGTTTTCAACATGGCCACCTCCAATGGCATTTCACGTGACGTGAATAATGAGGTAGGCGCGGCCGCGAGCAAGTTAAAGTTTTTTCAGAGATTAAATGCGCGCAATGTTGATGTATCGATATTCATCGCCGCATCGATGTACCGATGTTCATATACGGAATTTGCGGCGAAACTTCCGCTGTTCCAGAAACGGAAACTACAATCCGAGATACGCTTCGCGGATTTCCGGTTTCGCCGCAAGCTCGCTCGAAGGCCCTTCCGTGAAAGGATGCCCGTCGGCAATCACGTAGGCGTAGTCGCTGAGCGCGAGCGCAAGGTGCACGTTCTGCTCGACCAGAAGGATCGTCGTGCCCGCTTCCTTGAGCGACTTGAGCGTCTCGACCAGTTGCTGAACGACGACCGGCGCGAGGCCGAGCGACAACTCGTCGATGATCAAAATCTTCGGATCCGACATCAGCCCGCGTGCGATCGCCAGCATCTGCTGCTCGCCGCCGGAGAAAGTGCCGGCACGCTGGCGCCGCCGCTCCTTCAGGCGCGGAAACAAGGTGTATACCTTGTCGAGATTCCCGGCGTAGCGCTTGCGCGCACGGCCGGTATAGGCGCCCATCTCGAGATTTTCCTCCACGCTCATGTCGGCATAAAGCTGCCGGCCCTCCGGCACGAGCACGAGGCCGCGCGCCACCTTGGCGTGGGTCGAAAGATGCGTGACGTCCTCTCCTGCAAAGCTGACGCGCCCGCCCATCGGCCGGATGGTGCCCGTGATCGCGCGCAGGCTCGTCGTCTTGCCGGCGCCGTTGGTGCCGACAAGCGTGGTCACCGTCCCCTCTTTTACCTTGAGCGAGACGCCCCACAGGATCTGCACGTCGTGGTAACCGGCTTCGAGCTTCTCGACGTCGAGCAACAGGCCGTTGGCGGCAGAGGTCATGACGCCTCCTCGGCTGTTGCGAGCAATTTGGAGTCGCCGAGATAGGCCTTGATCACATCCGGATTTTCCGCGATCTCGCGCGGCAGCCCTTCCGCTAGCTTACGGCCGAGATTGATCACCACGATCCGGTCGGACAGGCTCATGATCGCGCGCATCACGTGCTCGATCATGAAAATCGTCACGCCGCTTTTCCGGATACCGCGGATGGTTTCGATCATGTGCTCGATTTCGGTCGGATTGAGCCCGGCGAGCACTTCATCGAGCAGCAAAAGCTTCGGGCGCGCCGAGAGGGCACGCGCCATTTCCAGGCGCTTCTTGCCGCCGGTCGTCAGCGAGCCGGCGAGCGCGTCGATGCGCGGGCCAAGGCCGACCGATTCCGCGACCTCCCTCGCCGCTTCGCGCGCATCGCCGAGCCCCATGTTCTCGCGTCCGAAGCACGCGCCCACCATGCAGTTTTCCAGCACAGTCAGGCCGAGCAAAGGCTGCATGATCTGGTGCGCCCGCGCCAGCCCGCGTCGCGCCACCGTGTATGGCGGCAGGCCGGTGATGTCGGCGCCGTCGAACTCGATCTTGCCGGTGTCGGGTGTGATGACGCCGTTGATCAGGTTGAACACGGTGGATTTGCCGGCGCCGTTCGGACCGATCAGGCCGAGGATTTCGCCCTGGTTGACGGTAAAGCTCAGATCCCCGACCGCATGCACGCCGCCGAATTTCTTGTTGAGATTGGTCGCTTCGAGCAGCGCGGTCATTGCAGCCACTTCCGCAACCAGGGCATCCGCTCGAACAGGAAGCCCATCAGCCCTCCCGGCACGAACAGCACGATCACGAGCAACAGCGCGCCTGCGAGCACCAGTTGCAGATGCGAAAACGTCTCCGACACGAGCAGGTAGCCGCGCAGCTCCTCGTAAAGAAATGCGCCGATTACCGGTCCCGTCACCGTGCCCGCGCCCCCGAGCATCAGCATCACGATCGCCTCGATCGACGCGGTGAGATCGAAGGCGCTTGTCGGCTCGATGATGCCGCTCTTGAAGAAATAAAGTCCGCCCGCAACCGCCGGCAGGAATCCGGAAATGCTGTAGACGATCGCCTTGTAGCGCGGCGTCGGCACGCCCAGCACCGCTGCCGCGTCCTCGTTTTGCCCGATCGCGATCAGTCCGAGGCCGAATTTCGAGGTCTTGATCGCGTAGCTGAGCAGCAGCGACAGCCCCATCACCGCAATGATGAGGAAGTAGCAGATCCACAAACCCTGCATCGGCCCGCCCAGCGGCTCGTAGGCGTCCATCGACAGATAGATGCCGGTCGCCCCGCCCCACGGCTCGAAATTGGTGACGAAGGCGCGGATTGCCTCGTTCACGCCGATGGTCGCGAGCGCGAAGAACGCACCGCGCAAGCGCAGGATGCCGCGCCCGAACAGATAGGCCAACGCGCTGACGAAGATGCCGCCAATTATCGAGGCAACAAGCACATGCACGTGCCACGACGTCGCGAGATAAACGCCCACATAGCCGCCGAGGCCGAAGAAGACGATGTTGCCGAAGTTCACGTAACCGGCGTAGCCGATCATCAGGTTGAGGTTGGTCGCCATTGTCACGTAAACGGCGGCAAGCAGGATGCTCTCACGCAAGCTCACGTCGTCGGTGACGATCGGCAACAGTGCGCAAACCGCCGTGAAAATCACGATCAGCCACGGAAACGGCTGGCGCAGGTGACGGAGAAGCTCTTCGCCCGCGGCATGACGCGGCTTGAACGTGCCGGCCTTGGCGACTTCCTGGGAAACGGTTTCTGACACCGTCAGGGCCTCGAGAAAGAGAAGATACCGCGCGGGAACGCGATCAGGGTGAGGACGAACAGGCCGAACTCGATGATCGGCGTCCAGCTTACCGGCGTGAAGGGCGTCGCGAGCCCTTCCACCATACCGAGCGCGATGCCGCCAAGCAGCGCGCCGGCTGGGTTACCGAGGCCGCCGAGCACGGTGACGACGAAGCTCTTGAGCTGGTAAGCGCCACCCGACAGCACGGTGAACGGAAACAGCGTTGCGATCAGCGCGCCGGAGATGCAAGCGAGCGCGACTCCGAGACCGAACGCCATCGACAGCACCTGCCGCGTCGGGATGCCGTTGAGCTCGGCCGCCTCGCGGTTGCTGGCGACTGCGCGGATCGCCTTCCCCGGCCGCGTATAATGCAGGAATAGATAAAGCAGGCCGGCGGTGACGCTCGCAATGACTGCCGCCATGATGTGCGTGCCGGTAAAGGTATAGCCTTGGATGCTGATGCCGGGCAGCGAAACCGGCACGTTGTACGGGCTGGTGGTCCAGGCCGCCGTGGCGAGCCCGATGATGATCATGTTGAGGGAAAACGTCGCCAACAGGCTCATCAGGATCGGCTGCCCGATCACCCGATTGACCGAAATCCAGTAGATGATGACGCCGGCGACGAAGCCGACGACGAGCACGAGCGGAATGCCGAGATAGGCGGTCACGCCCGTTGCGCCGGTGAGGAAATAGACGACAAACATCCCGAGCACGATGATCGCGCCGTGCGAGAGGTTGATGACGTTCATCACGCCCCAGATCAGCGTGAGACCCATGGCCGCGAGGCCGTAGACGGCGCCGACGAGCACGCCGTCAATGACGGATGCAAGAATCCCGATCATTGCTGTTGCCTGACAAAAGTCGGGGCGGACCTACGCGCGGTCCGCCCCTTCTTCAGCTCAGTACATCGGGCTGGCGGTTTTGGCGTTGTCCGGCCAAACGACTTCCTTGACCAGCTTGTCGCCCTTCTTCTGCCACTGCGCGACAACCATCTTGTGCGCAAGTTGCAGCCCGTGCGACTTCGGATCGGTCGAGAACTTCGTCTGACCGAACAGTGTCGTCGCGTCGGTCTTGTTGAGCTCGGCTGCCACCTTCGCCGGATCGATCGAACCGGCCTTCTCGATCGCGTGCTGCAGGATCAGGCCGCCCGCGTAGCCGCCGGCCGCGTGATAGCCAGGCGCGATCTTGTATTTGTCGGTGAACTTCTTGGCGAACTCGGCCGGCGTCGGACCGAAGTCCGGCTTGTAGGTCACCTGCGGCTCCCACTGCGAGGGCACCGAGATGCCGACCGCCGCGTCGCCGAGTTTGGCGAAGTTCGGGCTGTCCGGCGCGACCAGCAGGGTCACCCATTTCAGCTTCGCCTTCTGGTCATGCAGCTGGCGCGCGAGCGTCGAGCCGTCGGCATAGTGACCGCCGCCGAGCAGCGCATCCGCGCCCGAGGAGATGACCTTGTTGATTACCGGGCCGAAGTCGGTGGTGCCGCTCGAGTACGACTCTTCAAGCGCGACCGTGAAGCCGTCTTTTTTGGCGAGCTCCCGGGTCGCCTGCGCGACCGCCTTGGAGAAGGGATCGTCTTCGTAGACGAACGCGATCTTGGCCTTCGGATTCTTCTGCTTGAGTACTTCCAGCGCGCCGGCGAGATATTGGCCTGCGCCCGTGTAGAGCTGGAACAGGTTCTTGTTGCCCAGCTTGTAGGTCTTCTCTTCGGCGCCGCCGATCGACAGCATCACCTTGCCGTATTGCTCGGAGATGATGGCCGCGGTCGCGACAAGACCCGACGAATACGGGCTGAACAGGAACTGCGCCTTGTCCTGCGTGATCAGCCGCGTGTAGAGCTGCTGCACGCGCGTGCCCTGCGACTCGTCGTCGTAGCTCACGAACTTGATCTTGTAGCTCTTGCCGCCGGCCTTGATGCCGCCGGCCGCATTCACGTCGTCGCGCCACATCTCGAAGCCGCGCAGTTGCGAGGTCGAGTCGTTATTGAGCTTGCCGGTCTGCGACGCGGTGAAACCGATTGTCAGGGTCTCCTGCGCGATAGCCGGACCGGCGGCGAAAAGTGCCGCTACTGCAAGCAAATACAGGCTTTTTTTCATTGTTGTCTCCCTAGTGCGCCCCACCGAACAATTCGCGGCGCACAGTTGCAATGGGAGGAAAATGTGTCAATGCCCAACGCCTACGGCGCGCTGCGGCGAAAACGGCGCCGCGACAGGACCGCGACACCGTTTCGAATGCGGACAGCTTTTTTCGGATACCGCTTGCGGCGGCGTGCGCGGCTCTAGTTGAGCGCGGCCACCACGGGGCCGAGTCCCATTTCCTGCGCGAGGGCCCGCGCGTCGCGCCGCTGATCGTCACGAAGAGCGACGATCAGGGGGCGCGCGGCGGTTGCCAACCGCTGTATGGCGGCACTGTCGAGAACGATGGCGACGACGCGATGACTGATCCGGCGCACGAAGCCGGCCGATTCATCTTGAGCCTGATGGCGGGCGATGCTGCGCAGCGCCGCTTCCACCGGCGGCCAGTAAGCCTGTTGCTCCGGCGTGAGGCGCAGCACGCTTTTGATGCGCGCGATGTTGATCTCGGTGACCCCTTGCGAATACTCCATCGCATGGACGGTCTGGGTTGCAGGCAACAGAAAGGCGAGCGCGGCAACCGCGGCCGCCAGGATCGTCATTCTCATCAGAAAAGGTTCCCGCGTGGTTCAGCTTTATTTTTGGTCACGTACCGGTGAATTCGGCCGCCAGCAAGAATTAAATGCGGAAGAATTGTGATTTCTTTAATTTTGCGGGAACCAAATGCATTCGGCGTGACGCGGGCAACGAGCACGCGTCACGCCGATGGAACTTTCTAGCCGACATCCGTCGAATGAATGCGCCGCTCGGCGCCCGACGCCTTGGTACGGCGACTCATCAGCTTGTTGAGCGCGCCGAGATAGGCCTTCGCCGAAGCAACCAATGTGTCCGGATCGGCGCCGCGTGAGGTTACCGAGCGACCATTTTCGGACAAGCGCACCGAGACTTCCGCCTGCGCATCGGTTCCCTCCGTCACGGCATGCACCTGGTAGAGCTCGAGCTTCGCCTCATGCGGAACTAGCGCGTGGATCGCGTTGAAGATCGCGTCCACCGGGCCATTGCCGGTCGACTGCGTCGTGGTGTGCTTGCCGTCGATGTCGAGCGTCAAGGTCGCGGTCTGCGGTCCCATGGTGCCGGCGATTACCGTCAGCGATACGATCTTGACGCGGTCGTGCGCGGTGGCGATCTCCTCGTCGACCAGCGCCTCGATGTCCTCGTCGTAAATCTGCTTCTTGCGGTCGGCCAGCGCCTTGAAGCGCACAAAGGCGTCCTCGAGCTGATTGCCGGCGAGTTGATAACCGAGTTCTTCCAGCTTGTGCACGAAGGCGTGGCGGCCGGAATGCTTGCCCATGACCAGCGAGGTCTGTTTCACGCCGACCGATTCCGGCGTCATGATCTCGTAGGTCTGCGCGTTCTTGAGCATGCCGTCCTGGTGGATACCGCTCTCGTGCGCGAAGGCGTTCCGGCCGACGATCGCCTTGTTGTACTGCACCGGGAACGAGGTCGCCGCCGATACGAGCTTGGAGGCGCGCGTCAGCATCGTCGTATCGATGCCGGTGACGAACGGGAACTTGTCGTTGCGCGTTTGGATCGCCATCACGACTTCCTCGAGTGCGGCGTTGCCCGCCCGCTCGCCGATGCCGTTGATGGTGCATTCGATCTGCCGCGCGCCGCCCATCACGCCGGACAGCGAATTGGCCACCGCCATGCCGAGATCGTTGTGGCAATGTGTGGAAAAACGCGCCTTGTCCGAGTTCGGCACGCGCTCGCGCACCATCTTGAACAGGTTGAAATATTCCTCCGGCGTCGAATAGCCGACGGTGTCGGGAATATTGATGGTGGTGGCGCCGGCGTTGATCGCCGCCTCGACGCAGCGGCAGAGGAAGTCGAACTCGGTGCGCGTGCCGTCTTCGCTCGACCACTCGACGTCGTCGGTATAGTTCCGCGCCCGCGTCACCTGCGCGATCACCATCTCGTAGACCTGGTGCGGCTCCTTTTGGAGCTTGTATTTCATGTGCACCGGCGAGGTGGACAGGAACGTGTGGATGCGGTGCCGCTTGGCCGGCTTGATCGCCTCGGCGCAGCGGTCGATGTCGTTGAACGCAGCGCGCGAGAGGCCGCAGATCACGGCGTTCTTTGAGCGCTTGGCGATCTCGTGCACGGCGGCAAAATCGCCTTCCGAGGCAATCGGGAAGCCGGCTTCGATGATATCGACGCCCATGTCGTCGAGCAGTTCGGCGACTTCGAGCTTCTCTTCATGAGTCATCGTCGCGCCCGGGCACTGCTCGCCGTCGCGCAAGGTGGTGTCGAAGATGACGACGCGGTCCTTCTCGGACTTCGCTGCGGTCATTGGTCTAGTTCCTTCTCGTCGAATGCGCCGCTTGAGGGCGCTCTATGGGGTTGCTCTTTCCGAAGATCCCCCGAGTGCCCAGGCGCAAATGCCCAGCCGGCCCTCAGGGGCGGATAAGGAGAAGGAGCGTGCCCAGAATGAGGGTGGCAGCGGGCTCGGCCAATCCGGCCGCCCGTCCGATCGCGCAGATATTCTGCCGCGTCGACATTGCCTTCGAACCCTCGTCTTCGATGCGCAGGGTGGCGGAAACGCTTTAAAACCGCGTTAACCCTCGCTATCGGCCCACTATTTAGCGGATCGGCATGTTGCAGCGCAAGGGCCGCGCCTTACCGGTTTCCCGCCCAGCGATATTTCAGAAAGGCCGTGACGAAGTCTGGCATGGATGGCGTCAGGTCTTTCAGGCCGCGTGCGGTGGATGTGCCCGCAAGCTCCGCTTTCGGGTCGCGCGCGATGTGCTCGCGAATGCGTGCCTGCAGGCTCGCGGCATTGTCCCAAGACCGCAAAACCTTGATCTGCGCGATCATCGGCCCGGCAATCACCGTCGTCCAGCCGGGCTCTGCCGCGAAGTCGCGCGCTTCGAGCCCGGTTTCCTCCCGCAGCTCGCGCCGTACGCTGAGATCGAGATCGACCTTGCCTTGGATGATGTCGTCCGGATCGGGCGTCCCGCAGGGAAAATAGATACGGCCCGCGTTCGCGGTCTGCGCGCCCATGATGCCGAGGATGAAGGCGTTATCCGCGGTCAGGATCGCCGCGGCGCCGAAGCTGTCGTAGATCGGCGCGCCCGGGCAGCCCCAATCGTGCCAGGCGCGGAAACTTGCGAAATCGGTTTCAAGGTAGTCGCCGCGGAAGACACCATCGACGTAGGAATAATCGTGCAGCATCAGCACCCGGCCGTTCCACAGGGCCGGTGTGGCAACCCGCATCGCGGCAAACAGCGCGTCGATCTCGATCGCGCGTTGCTCCGCGAACACCCACGGCTTCGGAGAAAACGAAAGCTCGAGGCGATCGCTGTGAACGATGGTGATGCCTGCGCTCATGCGCCGAGCTTCTTGGCCTCGAACATGCGGGTCGGCTTGACGATCTCTTCCTGCGCGGCGACCAATTGAATCTCCCGCGCGCCCTTCTCCGCCGTCTTAGCGAGCACACCGAACACCGCCGAGGCCGCAAGCGACAACGCCTCGTCGATCTTTCCGCTGCGCAAGAAGTGGGCGAAGAACAACGCGGCAATCGCGTCGCCTGCGCCGTTGACGACCAGCGCAAGCTTCGGCGTGCGCAGGAGATATTGTCCGGACCGGTCGGATGCCACGAGATCGATCGCATCGTCCGGCGTTTCGCCGGTATGCAACGACGTCACCAGGATCGCTTGCGGCCCGCGCGCATGCAGCGCGTCGATTGCCGCGGCGGCCTGCGTCAGCGTTTTGCTTTCCCGGTCGGCGAGATAATCGAGCTCGAACTGGTTGGGCGTTATGACATTGGCGATCGGGATGAGCTTTTCCTTGATGAACTCGCCGACGCCAGGCCGCACGAACACGCCGCGGCCGACGTCGCCGATCACCGGATCGCAGCAATAGCGCGCCGCCGGATTTGCGCCTCTCACCGTCCCGACCGTATCGAGAATCGCGCTGCCAATTTCGGCGGAGCCCATGTACCCGGACAGCACGCCGTCGCACTCGCTCAGCACGCCGCGCTTCTCGATCCCCTCAACGACCTCGCGGATCATGCCGGCGTCGAACACGCGGCCGGTCCAGCTGCCGTAGCCGGTATGGTTGGAGAATTGCACGGTATGGATCGGCCACACCTCGACGCCGATCCGCCGCAGCGGAAACACGGCCGCGGCATTGCCGACATGACCGTAGGCGACGTGGGACTGAATGGACAGGATATTCATCTCTTCCGCTTTAGCGCGCAGCGGCGAGACCGTTCAAGCTGTCTGGGACGAAGCATGCCCCGCTTGCGCGGGGCATGCCATGTTCAAGCCGGGTGGGCTACTTCTTGCCCGCAGCCTCGACATACTTGTTGGTGTAGGTTTTCGACAGGTCGATATGGGCTTTCGCCACATCGGGTGACGACTGGCTGAACACCGCCAGCACGGCCGCGGCGCCTTTCGGATCCATGCGGCCGGTTTCCGAGTACATCGGCAACATGTTCTTGAGCGCCGCGATATAGGTCGCCTTGTCCTTGCCGACGAGGTTCGCCGGCATCTTGTCGGCGATCTCTTCCGGCGTGTGTGAGTGGATCCACTTCAGCGTGGCCACGATCGCATTGGTCATGGCCTGCACCTCTTTCTCGTGGCTCGCGATCCACTCGGCCTTCGTGTAGAGGGCGCCGCCCGGATACTCGCCGCCGAATACGGCAAGCGTGTCCTTCTGCGTGCGCGTGTCGCTGAGGATCTTGAGGTCGCTGTACTTGTTCTTGAGGATCGTGACCGCCGGGTCGAGCATGACGGCGGCGTCGATCTGGCCCTGCTCCATCGCGGCGACCGCGGTCGCGCCGAGGCCGACGCCAATCACGGCGGTTCCGGCCGGATCCATCCCGTTCTTGCTCAACAGATACTTCAAGAAAAAGTCCGTCGAGGAGCCGGGCGCGCTGACGCCGACCTTCTTGTTCGCGAGGTCCTTGATCGACTTGATCTCGCTGGTGTGCTTCGGCGACACGACCAGCACGAGCCCCGGGAAGCGGTCGTAGACGACGAAGGATTGCAGGTGCTGGCCTTTGGCCGCGAGATTGACGCAATGGTCGAAATAGCCCGAGACGACGTCGGCGCTGCCGCCGATCACGGCTTTCAGCGACTCCGAGCCACCCTTGAAATCGACCACGTCGACGTTCACGCCGGCTTTCTCGTACTCGCCGAGCGCCTTCGCCAGCATCGTCGGCAGGTAGCACAGGCAAGAGCCGCCGCCGACGGCAAGGGTGACCTTCGACTGGGCGAGCGCAAGACCCGACGACAGCACGAGCGCGGCAAGTGTCGCCCCGGCCCGGCGCAATAATTTCGCGGACATGAGTTCCTCCATAAATAGCGGCCTTTCTGGCCGTCTCGGCGGGGGACGATAGGATAGCCGCGTTGCGCTGACTAGGGGCGGCTGTCGGCGGCGGGCGGCCGCCACACCAGCAGGCGTTTCTCGACCAGGCTGACAACCGCGTCGATTACGATCACGAACGCCGCGAGCACGAACATGCCGGCAAACACGCCACCGACGTCAAAAACGCCTTCCGCCTGTTGAATGAGATAGCCGAGACCGGCCGCCGCGCCGAGATACTCGCCCACCACGGCCCCGATAACGGCGAAGCCGACCGAGGTGTGCAGCGAGGAGAACATCCAGGACAGAGCCGACGGCCAGTAGACGTGGCGCATCAGTTGCCGCTCGTTCATCCCGAGCATGCGCGCATTAGCAAGCACCGCAGGGCTGACCTCTTTCACGCCCTGATAGACATTGAAGAACACGATGAAAAAAACGAGCGTGATGCCGAGCATCACCTTCGACCAGATGCCGAGGCCGAACCAAAGCGTGAAAATCGGCGCCAGCACGACACGCGGGAGCGAGTTGGCCATCTTCACATAAGGATCGAACACCGCGGCGGTGCGCGGCTGGCGGGCGAACCAGAAGCCGACGAGGATGCCGCCGATCGACCCCAGCACGAATGCGAGAATCGATTCAAGCAGCGTCACCCACAGATGCTTCCAGATCACGCCCGAGACGAACCAGTCGACGACCTGCTTGGCCACGTCCACCGGATTCGAGAAGAAGAACGGCGGCAGCAGCATGACGCCGAAGATCGGATACGTGCTGAACACGTACCAGGCTCCGATCGCGATCACGGCGACCAGCACCTGCATGACGGTGAGACCGCCGCGCGACATCAGCCGCCCCCCGTCTGCGCGTAGCCCTTGACCACTTCTTCCTTGAGCATCTGCCAGATGTCGCGGTGCAGATCGTGGAAGGCGCGGTCGAGCTTGATCTCGGCGATGTCGCGCGGGCGCGCGAGCGGCACCTTCCAGTCGCCGATGATGCGCGCCGCCGGGCCCGCCGACATGATCACCACGCGGTCGGAGAGCGCGATCGCCTCTTCCAGGTCGTGGGTGACGAACAGCACCGCCTTGCGGTCGGCGCTCCACAAATCGAGCAGCAGGTTGCCCATGATCTGCCGCGTCTGCGCGTCGAGCGGACCGAACGGCTCGTCCATCAGCAATATTTTCGGATCGCGGATCAACACCTGCGCGAGACCGACGCGCTTGCGCTGGCCGCCGGAGAGCATGTGCGGATAACGGTCGGCGAAGCCGCCGAGGCCGACACGCGCGAGCCATTCCTTCGCGCGGCCGCGCGCCTGCGCCTGCGGCGTGCCTGACGTCTCGAGCCCGATGGCGACGTTTTCTATCGCCGTCTTCCATGGAAACAGCGCATCGGCCTGAAAGAGATAGCCGGCCTGGCGATTGAGCATGGTGAGCGGCGTGCCGTAGATGCCGACCGTGCCTTGCACCGGCGCGAGCAGCCCGGCGGTCACGTTGAGCAGGGTGGATTTGCCGCAGCCGGTCGGCCCGACAATCGAGACGAACTCGCCGTCGGCGACCGCGAGCGAGGCGTGCTCGACCGCGCGGTAGACGCCGCCGTCGGCAAGCCGGAAGGCGACCGTCACGTCGGCAAGCCCCACAGCGCTTGCCGTTCGCCGCGCAGCCGCTGTCGCGCTGTCCGCCATCGTCGGTAAATCCCCGTTCGAGCCGCAAACTAGCGGCTTGCCGCGTCCTTGCAAACCCGGCCATCATCGCGGCGATGACGATCGACGCACGTCTTGGCGACGCGCTGCAACGGCTGCCGGATTATCTCGGCAGCCACGTGCTCGTGAGCATCACCGCACTTGCAATCGGGCTCGGCATCAGCCTGCCGCTCGCCGTCATCGCCGTACGCAAGCCGGTCTTGCGTGGCACCCTGCTCGCCTTCGCCGGTGTCGTGCAGACTATCCCCGGCCTTGCGCTGCTTGCGCTGTTCTATCCGCTGCTGCTCGTGCTCGCGGGCTTGAGCGAGCGCATATTCAGCGCCGGGTTTTCCGCGCTCGGCTTTCTCCCGTCCGTGCTGGCGCTTGCGCTTTATTCGATGCTTCCGGTGCTGCGCAACACCGTGACCGGGCTTGCCGGCGTCAACGCGTCGATGCGCGAGGCCGCACATCTGACCGGCGCCAGCGACTGGCAGTCGATGCGCGACATCGAAGTGCCGCTGGCGACGCCCGTGATCATGGCGGGCGTGCGTACATCGGCGGTGTGGGTGATCGGCACCGCCACATTGTCGACACCCATCGGTCAGACGAGCCTCGGCAACTACATCTTCGCCGGATTGCAGACCCAGAACTGGGTGTTCGTGTTGTTCGGCTGCGTCGCCGCGGCGCTGCTCGCGCTCGTCGTCGATCAACTGCTGGGGCTGATCGAGCATGGCGTCGCCGCGCACAGCCGCGCACGGGTCTGGAGCGGCGGCGTCGGGCTCCTGATCGTCGTGCTGGCGGCGTTGCTGCCGGCTTACGGCCGCGCCCGCGCCGATTATGTGATCGGCACCAAGCCCTTCACCGAGCAATACGTGCTCGCCTCGCTGATCGAGCAGCGTCTCGCGGCGGATGGCCTCACCGCGCGCCGGCGCGACGGTCTCGGCTCCAGTGTCATCTTCAATGCGCTCGCGGCGAACGAGATCGACGTTTACGTCGATTATTCCGGCACGATCTGGGCGAACGAAATGCGCCATAGCGGCGTCAAGCCGCGCGCCGAGGTGCTCGCGGAAGTCGCCCGCTGGATGCGGGACACGAAAGGTGTCCGTCTCCTCGGCAGCCTCGGGTTCGAAAACGCCTACGCGCTGGCGATGCCGCGAAAGAAGGCCGACGCGCTCGGCATCGCGTCTATCGCCGATCTCGCGGCGCACGCACCGGGACTGTCAATCGCCGGCGACTACGAATTCTTCGAGCGTCCCGAATGGAAGGCGCTGCGCGCTGCCTATGGGCTGCGCTTCAAGACGCAGCGCACGATGCAGTCGGACTTCATGTATGCCGCGGTTGCGAACGGCGACGTCGACGTTGTCTCCGCCTACACCAGCGATGGCCGGGTCGCCCAATACGACCTGAAAATCCTCGCCGACCCGAAGCAGGCGATTCCGCCCTACGACGCGATCCTGTTGCTCTCCCCGCGCTGCGCCAACGACGAAAAACTGGTCGCGGCGCTCAAGCCGCTGATTGGCGCGATCCCGGTCGATCTGGTGCGCGAGGCCAACCGGCGCGCCGGCGCGGGCGGCGCGGAAGGTTCGCCCGAGGCCGTGGCGCGCTGGCTCAACGGCCGGCTCGGCAAGCGCTAATCGCGGTCTTCTCCGCCCGGCCGGTCCGCGCCAGGCGTGTTGATGCCGATGAGCTCCCTGGCGCGCGCCTTCGTCATGTCGCGCATGCAGGAGGCCGCTTCGACGCGCGCGATGGTGCCCTCGCCGACCGCGTAATAAAGGCAATTGGCGTCGCGATACTGGATCCAGAGCCGCTGCGCCGCGCGCAGCTGGTCGCGCTGCTTCTTGTCGTCGGTGGTCTTCATGAGTTCCTGATAGGCGGCATTCATCTTCTTGTCCCACTGCGCCGTTTGCGCGCCGAGACAGGCGACCATTTCATAGGTGCTGTTGCCGCACGAGGCGTCAGGATCGCCGGCGTCGCCGGCGAATGCAAACGCGGCCGCCCCGAAGAAAGCGGCCGCGCTCATGACAGCAATTCGGATCATGAAGTTTGGTTCTTGCTGCGATCCACCAATGCGCGCTGCTTGATCCCAAAAGGGTTCGCGAAAGCGAACCCGTCTTGGTCCAAATAGCCGCGGATCAGTTCTTGCTCCGGTCGACCAGCGCACGTTGCTTGATCCACGGCATCATCTCGCGCAGCTTGGCGCCGACCTGCTCGATCCCATGCTCGGCGAGCTTGGCGCGCGTCGCCTTGAATGAGGTCTGGTTGACCTTGTTCTCCAGCATCCAATCGCGAGTGAAGCGGCCGGACTGGATATCATCGAGCACGCGCTTCATCTCGGCCTTGGTTTCGGCGTTCACCACGCGCGGGCCCGAAACGTATTCGCCATACTCGGCGGTATTTGAGATCGAGTAGTTCATGTTGGCGATGCCGCCTTCATAGATGAGGTCGACGATCAGCTTCACCTCGTGCACGCATTCGAAATAGGCCATCTCCGGCGCATAGCCGGCTTCCACCAGCGTCTCGTAACCGGCCTTCATCAATTCCACGAGGCCGCCGCAGAGCACGGTCTGCTCGCCGAACAAGTCGGTCTCGCATTCTTCCTTGAACGTCGTCTCGATGATGCCGGCGCGGCCGCCGCCGATCGCCGACGCATAAGAGAGGCCGAGATCGTGCGCATTGCCGGAGGCGTCCTGATGGATGGCGATGAGGCACGGCACGCCGGCGCCGCGCTGATATTCCGAGCGAACGGTGTGGCCCGGGCCTTTCGGCGCCACCATCAGCACGTCGATGCCCTTGCCCGGCTCGATCAGGTTGAAGTGCACGTTGAGGCCGTGCGCGAACATGATCGCGGCGCCGTCCTTGATGTTCTTGGCGATGTGGTCGCGCCAGATATCGCCCTGCAATTCGTCCGGCGTGAGCATCATCATCACGTCGGCCCACTTGGCGGCCTCGGCGACTTCCATCACCTTGAATTTCTCGGCTTCCGCCTTTTTTACGCCGGCCGACGTCTTGCGCAGCGCGACCACAACGTCCTTCACGCCGCTGTCGCGCAGATTGAGCGCATGGGCGTGGCCCTGGCTGCCATAGCCGATGACGGCGACCTTTTTGCCCTTGATCAGGTTCAGGTCGGCGTCGCGATCGTAATAAACACGCATGGTTATCCTCTACTTACCCAAAGACGTCGGCCTTGCTTCTAGGACGCCCGGCGATGGCCGACAAGCCCGGCGATCGAGCGTTATTCGCTCACAATCGGAATGATGCAGGCGGCCAACAACACGCCCATGGTCACGTTGAAGATCCGCGCATAGGTCGGGTTGTGCAGGAGGCCGCGCAACGCCACGCCGAAGCCGGTCCACGTCGCCGTCGACAAAACGGTGCTTACGGCGAATACAGCCAGAACAATAAGAAAATCGCCGAACTCATGCCCCGGCCGCATGTAAACGGCGATGCCGCTCAGCGCCGCAACCACCGCTTTCGGATTGATCCACTGGAACGCGGCCGCCTGCAGGAAGGTCATCGGCCGTCCGGCGGCGGCGCCTTTTTCCTCGAGCGGGCGCGCGCTCGCGACCTTCCAGGCAAGCCACAGCATATAAAGCGCTCCGGCAATCTTGAGCGCGAGTTGCAGCGCCGGTGCGGCGGCGAACACCACGCCAAGCCCGGCGGCAAACACCGCGAGCAGGAACACGAAGCCGACATCGACGCCGAGCTGGTGCGGGATCGTGCGCGCGAAACCGAAGTTCACGCCCGAATGCGCCAGCAGGATGTTGTTGGGGCCCGGCGTGAACGCCATCACGAAGGCGAAGACGACGAGCGCCAGAAAGACGTCGACCTGCATACGCCCGCCGTTACATCCCCTCCGGACCGCGCGCGATGGCAACGATCCCGGTGCGCGAGACCTCGACCAGCCCGAGCGGCAACATCAATTCGACGAACTGGTCGATCTTGTCGCTCTTGCCGGTGATCTCGAACACGAAGCTCTCGGTCGAAGCGTCGATCACGCGCGCGCGGAAGGCGTCCGCGAGCCGCAGCGCCTCGACCCGATGCTCGCCCTTGCCGCGCACCTTCACCATCGCGAGCTCGCGCTCGATGGCGTTGCCGTTGAGCGTCATGTCCACCACGCGGTGAACCGGCACGAGCCGGTCGAGCTGGTTCTTGATCTGCTCGATCACCATGGGCGTGCCCGTGGTGACGACGGTAATAAGCGACAGGTGCTTCTGATGCTCGGTCTCCGACACCGTCAGGGACTCGATATTGTAACCTCGGCCGGAGAATAGGCCGATGACGCGCGCGAGCACGCCGGGCTCGTTGTCGACGAGCACCGAGAGGGTATGCGTTTCCGCGCGCTGCGCCGTCGGCGCGGCGGGATAATGCGACGTCGAGGGAGTTGGAGCGTTCATTACACCATCACCTTGCCTTCTTCGGTGATTGCGTCCTCGAGCTTCTCGGCCGCATCACCCAGCAGCATTTCGTTGTGCGCCCGCCCCGACGGAATCATCGGGAAGCAGTTTTCCGCCGGATCGACCACGCAGTCGAACAGCACCGGCTTGTCGACGCCGATCATCTCCTTGATCGCGTGATCGAGATCGCCCGGCTTCTCGCAACGGATGCCGTGCGCATGATAGGCCTCGGCGAGCTTGACGAAGTCGGGCAGCGCCTCCGAATAACTCTCCGAATAGCGGCCGCCGTGCAGCAGCTCCTGCCACTGCCGCACCATGCCCATGTACTGGTTGTTGAGGATGAAGATCTTGACCGGCAGCCGGTACTGCACCGCAGTCGAGATTTCCTGCATCGTCATCAGCACCGACGCCTCGCCTGCGATGTCGATGACCAGCGACTTCGGATGCGCCATCTGCACGCCGACGGAGGCCGGCAGGCCGTAGCCCATGGTGCCGAGACCGCCCGACGTCATCCAGCGTCGCGGCTCCTGGAAGCCGTAGAACTGCGCCGCCCACATCTGATGCTGCCCGACCTCGGTCGTGATGTAGGTGTCGCGATCCTTGGTCAGCTCGTAAAGGCGCTGAATCGCGTATTGCGGCTTGATCTTGTCGTTCGACGGCCGGTAGGCAAGCGACTTGCGCGCCCGCCATCGGTCGATCTGCTTCCACCACTCGCCGAGCGCCTTCTTGTCGGGATGATGCGCGCTGGTGCGCCACAGCCGCACCATGTCTTCAAGCACATGCGCGCAGTCGCCGATGATCGGCACGTCCGCCTTGACGTTCTTGTTGATCGAGGACGGATCGATGTCGACGTGGATCTTCTTCGAGCCGGGAGAAAACGCATCGAGTCGTCCGGTGATGCGGTCGTCGAAGCGCGCGCCGATGCAGATCATCACGTCGCAATCGTGCATCGCCATGTTGGCTTCGAGCGTGCCGTGCATGCCGAGCATGCCGAGCCACTGTTTGTCGGCCGATGGAAAGGCGCCGAGTCCCATGAGCGTCGAGGTGATCGGATAGCCGGTGAGTTTCACGAGCTCGCGCAAGAGGTCGCTCGCGGCCTGTCCTGAATTGACCACGCCGCCGCCGGTGTAGAACAGCGGACGCTTGGCGTGCGCCATCAAGTCGATCGCCTGCTTGATCTTGTTGATGTCGCCTTTGAGCTTCGGTCTGTAGCCCGAGTGCGGGAAGTCCTTGGGCTTGGAGTAAATTCCCTTGGCGAACTGGATGTCCTTCGGGATGTCGACGACGACCGGACCCGGACGTCCGCTGGCGGCGATATGAAACGCCTCGTGCAGCACGCGCGGCAAATCGGCGATGCTTTTGACGAGATAGTTGTGCTTGGTGCAGGGCCGCGTGATGCCGACGGTGTCGCATTCCTGGAACGCGTCGTTGCCGATCAAGTGCGTTGGCACCTGTCCGGTGATGCAGACGATCGGGATCGAATCCATCAGCGCATCGGTGAGCCCGGTCACCGCGTTGGTTGCGCCCGGACCCGACGTGACCAGCACGCAGCCGACCTTGCCGGTCGAGCGCGCATAGCCTTCCGCGGCATGCACCGCGCCCTGCTCATGCCGGACGAGGACGTGCTGGACCTTCTTCTGCGCGAAGATCGCATCGTAGATCGGCAACACCGCTCCGCCGGGGTACCCGAAGATGTGCTTCACACCCTGGTCGGCGAGCGCCTCGATCACCATTTCGGCGCCGGTCATTTCGCGTGTCATGCTCGTCATCCTTCCACTCGTCTTTCTGCGCATCGGGCAACAAAAAAGGCCCGCGAGGGCCATGTCCGGACGCCTACCGCTGGAAGCCCTGTCAGGGCTGCCTGGTCCGCGTCCGGCTGCTAAGTACGATAATTTTATTGCTCTTCATAGCTTTCGCCCGAACTTTCATTGCGCGCGTTATAGTGCCGCGGGCAGCCCCGGTCAAGCCGTTGGCGATGGGAAATTTGGCGCTGGCCAAGACCCCCGACCGGTTATCTGCTGTTATGAGCCTGGTTTTCAGCGTCGCGGAAACGTCCATGAGCGTCGTCGACAGCCCGCCCCTTGCATCTGTTCAAGCCACCCGGCTCACCGCGCGGGCGCTGCTGCTGGGCGAGCGGCTCGATACCGCCATGCTCGAGCGGAGCGACTTGATCTCGACCACCCCGCTCGCCTTTCGGGTCGATGGCGGCTACGCGGTGCTCTTCCGCTATGGCATCGCCGTGCTGATCGGCCTCACGCCAGTCCAGGAAGACGAGCTGCTGCGTGGTCTCACTCCGCGCGTCGTCGGTCCCTTCGCCAAGACGGAAAGCGAAAGCGCGCTCATCGAGCTCAAATCCGACCAGGACGACCAGATCGCGCCCGGCGGCCCAATCATCGTGCGCGACCTGTCGACGCCGCGATTGCTCGTCATCGCCGACGTGTTGGCCAAGAACGTCGCTCTCTCCCGTGACGAGCGCGAAGTCAGCAAAGTGTTCGAAGTGACCGAACCCTTCGCGGCGGAGCTCGCGCGCCGGGGCCGCTCGCCGTCGAACCGCCGTGAGATGCTGCGGACGATCGGTCAGGCGCTGCTTGTGCATCACCGCATCTCGGGCCGCATCGAGGTCGAAGAAAAACCGGACGTGCTGTGGGATCATCCGCAATTCGAGCGCCTGCACGCACGCCTGGTCGACGAATACGAGCTCAAGGACCGCGCCGGCGCACTCGCGCAAAAACTGAAGGTGATCGAGGAGACCGCCCGCGCCTTGACCGACATCATCGACACCGAACGCAGCGTGCGTTTGGAGGCGACCATCATCATCCTGATCGCGGTCGAGATCCTGGTGGCGTTTTACGAAGTGTTCTTGCGCTCACCCTAGTGAGCGGCAAGCAACTGTTCCTCGGCCGCATCGGCCGATTGCCACGGCCAATCCTTCATCTGATTGCGGCACCAGGTGAGCTGCCGCTTGGCGTAGCGGCGGGTATCCATCTTGCCGCCCTCGGCCGCGGCCGCGAGGTCGATCTCGCCCTTGAGATGACGGATGAGCCACGGCACGCCGTGCGCTTTCATGGCCGGCAGCGTCGGATCGAGCCCGCGCGCGGCAAGCGCCCGCACCTCATCGAGCGCGCCGGCCGCGAGCATCGCGTCGAAACGCGCCGAAATGCGCCGCACCAGCTCGCCGCGCTCGCACGTCAGGAAAGCTTTGGCCGCGCTCGCAAGATCGACCAGCGGCGGCAAGCCTTCGCGATGCCAGTCGCTGAGCGAGCGCCCGGTCGCCAGCACCACCTCGAGCGCCCGGCTGATGCGCGATTTGTCGTTCGGCATCAGCCGGTGTGCGGTTGCGGGATCGCGCCGCAACAGCTCGTCATAAAGCGGCCGCACGCCCTCGTGCTGCAATCGCCCGCGCACGTCGGCGCGGATGTCGGGCGGAATCGGCGGCACGGCCGCAAGCCCTGTCGTCAATGCCTTGAAATAGAGGCCGGTGCCGCCGACCAGGATCGGAACGCGACCAGCGGCCTTGACCTCATCGAGCACGGCCGCGACGTCGCGCAGCCATTGCCCGGTGGAATAGTTCACCGCCGCGTCGACGTGACCGTAAAGACGGTGCGGGACGCGCGCTTCCTCCTCTTCGGGCGGGCGCGCGGTGATGATGCGCAGGTCGCGATAGACCTGCATCGAGTCGGCATTGATGACGGTGCCGCCGAGCGTTTCGGCAAGCCGCAGCGCCAGCGCCGACTTGCCGCTCGCGGTCGGCCCTGCAATAAGCACCGCCTTGGTTGCACCCTGCATCGCCATGACTCACGTCGCCACCCTGATTGCACGTCCGGCCGCGCTCGATGCGGGAACGCTCGAGCGCGCGCGCGGCGTCTTGCCGAATGCTGGCGCCGCGCGTTGGCTCGGCGACACCACCGCCGCCGATATCCCCTTTACCCCGGAAGCGGGCGGCGACCAACGCGCGCTGGCCGGCAAGATGCGGAATACGATTAACGCGCCGGTCGACGTCGTCATTCAGGCCGCGGCGCGCCGGCGAAAGAAGCTTTTTCTCGCCGACATGGATTCGACCATGATCCAGCAGGAGTGCATCGACGAGCTCGCCGATTACGTGGGCCTCAAGGCCCACGTCGCCGCCATCACCGAACGCGCCATGCGCGGCGAAATCGCCTTCGAGCCGGCGCTGCGCGAACGCGTCGCGCTGCTCGAAGGCCTGCCGGTGTCGGTCGTGGAGGAAGTGCTGCGCGAGCGCATCAAGCTGACGCCCGGCGCGCGCACGCTCATCGCCACCATGCGCGCCAATGGCACGCGCACCTGCATGGTATCCGGCGGCTTCACGCATTTCACCGACCGGATCGCCGCCATGATCGGCTTCGACGAGAACCGCGCCAACAGCCTGACGGTCGTCGACGGTCACAAGCTCGCGGGAACGGTGGCCGAACCGATCTTCGGCCGCGACGGCAAGCGCGCCGCCCTGATCGAGCTGCGCACCGAGCTCGGTCTTGGCAAGGACGACACCATGGCGACCGGCGACGGCGCCAACGATCTCGACATGATCCTGGAAGCGGGGCTCGGCGTCGCTTATCACGCCAAGCCGAAAGTGGCGGAAGCCGCGCCCGCGCGCATCGAGCACGGCGATCTCACCGCGCTGCTGTATGTGCAGGGCTACAGAAAAGAAGAGTTCGTGGAGTCTTGATGCCCCGGATGCGGCGCGTCGCATCCGGGACAAGGGTTACTTCAGGCTCAGTGCGACGAACGTCGTGTCGCCGTCGGCGTTCGAGACGAGCAGCATCGCGGTCTTGACGCCCTGCTTCTTCAGCTTGTCGATGCGCGACTGCACGTCGGCGGCGGTGCTTACCGGCTCCTGCTGCAATTCGACGATGACCGTGCCCGGCACGAGACGCCTTTCGGCGGCGGCGGAATTCGCCTCCACCCCGGTGATCACCACGCCCTTCACGCTGTCCTTGATGCGGTAGCGCTTGCGCAGATCGTCGGTGAGATTGGCAAGATCGAGGCCAAGCGTCTTCTTAACCGTGGACGAAGACGATTTGTCGTCCGGTACCGCCGTCGTGTCGTTCTTCTTCGCCGCGAGCGCCGCATTCTTCTCGCCGTCTTCGAGGCGGCCGAGCGTCACCGACTTCACCTCTTCCTTACCCTTGCGGATGACCGTGACGTCGACCTTCTTGCCGACGGGAGTGTCGGCGACGATGCGGGGAAGGTCCCGCATCTCCTTGATGTCGCGGCCGTCGAACTTGACGATCACGTCGCCCGGCTCGATCCCGGCCGGCTTCGCAGGCCCCTTGTCGTCGATGCCGGCGATCAGCGCGCCGCGCGCCGGCTTAATGTTGAGGCTTTCAGCGATGTCGTCGGTCACCTGCTGGATGCGCACGCCGAGCCAGCCGCGCCGCGTTTCGCCGAATTCGCGCAATTGCGCGATCACCGGCACGACCGTCTTCGAGGGCACCGCAAAGCCGATGCCGATCGAGCCGCCGGACGGCGAAATAATCGCCGTGTTGACGCCGATCACCTCGCCGTTGAGGTTGAACAGCGGGCCACCCGAGTTGCCGCGGTTGATGGCGGCGTCGGTCTGGATGTAGTTGTCGTAAGGTCCGGAATTGATGTCGCGGTTGCGCGCGGAGACGATGCCGGCCGTCACCGTGCCGCCGAGGCTGAACGGGTTGCCGATCGCGATCACCCACTCGCCGAGGCGCAGCTTGTCGCTGTCGCCGAACTTGACCGCCTTGAGCGGGTGATCGGTCTTCACGCGCAGCACGGCAAGATCGGTCTTCTGGTCGCGCCCGACGATTTCGGCCTTGAGCGTGGTGCCGTCGTTGAGGATGACGTTGAC
This sequence comes from Pseudolabrys sp., assembly GCA_035546875.1. Taxonomy (GTDB): domain Bacteria; phylum Pseudomonadota; class Alphaproteobacteria; order Rhizobiales; family Xanthobacteraceae; genus Pseudolabrys. The sequence continues at coordinate 14,991 of DASZVZ010000036.1, read as the reverse complement.
CTCGTCGGCATCGGCGATGACGTGGTTGTTGGTTACCACGATGCCGGACGGATCAATGATGAAGCCGGAGCCGAGCGAATTGACGCGGCGCGGGGTTTGGTCGCCCTGACCACCCTGCCCGTTGCGGCGGTTCTTGAAGAACTCCTCGAAAAATTCCTCGAACGGCGAGCCCGGCGGCAGCTGCGGCATCTGCCCGCTGCGCAGGTCGACGGTCTGCTTGGTCGAGATATTGACGACCGCGTCGATCACCTGCTCGGCGACGTCGGCAATGCCGTCCGGCCCGCGCGCTTCGGCCGGAAGCACGAAGGCCGGCCAAGCGATTGCCGCGGCGGCGAAAATCGCGACCGCCGGTCGGCGTGACTTGGCAACGAAATGTCGGAGGATGCCGCCCATGAACATCAGTTCTCCTCGAAAACCGTGGCGCGACACTGCCCCCGCCCGTATGGGGATTCAAGGGCGTCGCGGCACGCCACAATAAGTGTGCGATTTAGTCGGAAAAGTGTTCGGTCAGCCACGGACCAGCCATACCAGCACCAGGCCGAAGATCGCCGAGCCGATGCCGATCAGGCGCAACGGCAGATCCGGCGTTTCCATCACAGCGATCATTGCCTTCTTCGCCGAACCGGGAAAAGCCGCAAAAACCAGCCCCTCGATCACGAATACGAGACCGAGCGCGACCAGAAAGTCCGACATGCGGGCTTCTGGCTATCGGTTAGGCGCAGCTTCGGGGGCCGGTGCCCCGGGCGACGCCGCCGCCTGCGGCAGCTTGCCCGACGGATTGTTGAAATAACGGAAGAAGTTCGTATCGGGCCGCAGCAGCATGCGCGTGTCGTTCTGCCTCAAGCCCGCATCGTAAGCCTGCATCGAGCGGTAGAAAGTGAAGAAGTCCTTATCCCGGTTGAACGCGTCGGCGAAGATCTGGTTGCGGGTCGCGTCGCCTTCGCCGCGGATCTGCTCGGCTTTCGACGTCGCTTCCGCCACCAGCACCGTCACCTCGCGGTCGGCGCGCGAGCGGATTTCCTGCGCACGCTGCGCTCCCTGGGCGCGGAATTCCGCCGCCTCGCGCTGGCGCTCGGTCTGCATGCGTTGATAGACCGCCTGGCTATTCTGCTCCGGCAGGTCCACGCGGCGGATGCGCACGTCGATAACCGAGATGCCGAACGCGCCGGTCTCACGGTCGAGTTGCTCGCGAATGCTTTGCGTGAGCTGAGGACGCTCGTCACGCACGATCTGTATGAATGTCGCCTCGCCGAGCACGCGGCGCAGCCGCGACGTCAGCATGGTCGAGAGCCGCTGGTTTGCCGCGTCGATGGTCCCGACCGCCTGATAGAAGCGCAGCGCGTCCTTGATGCGATAGCGCGCGAAGGCGTCGACCACGAGCCGCTTCTGGTCGGACGCGATCACTTCCTGCGCCGGCGATTCCAGATCGAGAATGCGCTTGTCGATGGAGATGACGCTATCGATGAACGGCAGCTTCACGTTGATGCCGGGATCAGCCACCACGCGGACCGGCTGACCGAGGCGCACGACCAGCGCCTGCTGGGTCTGGTAGACGGCGAACACCGAGCTGTAGCCGACGACGATCGCGGCCAGGATCAGGACGACGGCCACGCCGCCGGTGACGTTGAGCCTCATTGGCGGCCTCCCGTCTGCGTCTGCGTTTGCGGACGCGGCGCCGGCGGCGCCGGGTGGCCGGTGAGCTCGTTAAGCGGCAGATAAGGGACGACGCCGCTGCCGCTCGGATCGATGATGATCTTGTCGGTTCGACCGAGTACGCGTTCCATCGTTTCGAGATACATGCGCTCTCGAGTAACGTCGGGCGCCTTCTTGTATTCCTCGTAGATTTTCAGGAAGCGCGCCGTCTGGCCGGTCGCTTCGGCGACGGTCTGCTGCTTGTAGGCTTCGGCGGCCTGCGTGACCTGAGCGACGCGGCCTCGCGCTTCCGGAATGACGCGGTTGGCGTAAGTCTGCGCCTCGTTCTGCGCACGCTCGGCGTCGATGCGCGCCGCCTGCACGTCGCGGAACGAATCGATCACCTGCGAGGGCGGATCGACTTTCTGCAATTGCACCTGGGTGATCTGCACGCCGGCGCCGTAATGATCGAGCGTGTTCTGGATCAATTCCTGCACGCCGCCTTCGATCGTTTGCCGCGCGCCGGTCAGGATCGGCGCAATATTCATGCGGCCGATCGCCTCGCGCATGGCGCTTTCCGCGACCGCCTTCACCGTGCCTTCGGGATTCTGGATGTTGAACAGATAATCGCTGACGCCGTTCGGCTTGACGACCCAGAAGACGGAGAAATCGACGTCGACGATGTTCTCGTCGCCGGTGAGCATGAGACTCTCTTCCGGCACATCGCGCACCGCCGCGCCGCGGCGCAGATCTTCCGACACACGCATGCCGATATCGATCTTGTTGACGCGCAACGCCTTCGGCGTCAGCGCCGTCTCGATCGGATAAGGCAGGTGATAGTTGAGGCCGGGCTTGACGTCGCGGTCGTACCGGCCGAAGCGCAGCACGACACCGAGCTCGTCGGGCTCGACGCGGAAGAAGCCGGAGAAACCCCACAGCGCTACCGCCGCGAGCGCGAGCAGCGCAAAGCCGCGGCCGCCGAGATTTCCGCCCGGCAGCACACGGCGCAATTTGTCCTGGCTACGGCGCAGAATTTCCTCGAGATCGGGCGGCGTCGGGCCTGACGATTGCGGCCCGGAGCCCCACGGCCCCTTGCCTCCCGAACCCCACGGTCCGCCGCCACCCTGATTGCTCCAAGGCATTGAGATCACTCCTGACGCCGGCAGTTGCAGCCGGGCGGACTTCTCGCCGGCTGGGTTATAGGGGACGCGCGCGGGCGTTACAACGCGCGTTCATGCCGCGTATCGGTCGCCGCTTAGCGCCTTGAATAAACCGCAACCGCGAAGCTGGCGGTGTCGTTCGGACCGGCCGGGTGCTCCTTGCGCGATACCTCCTGCCAGACGGCAGGATCGATCGGCGGAAACAGCACGTCGCCCGGCGGCGAAGCGTGCACGTGCGTTATTTCCAGCCGGTCGGCGAACGGCATCATCGCATTGAATATATCGCTGCCGCCGATGACCATGATTTCATTGACGCCGCGTTTTCGCGCATCGGCGAAAGCGATGGAGACGGCAGCGTCGATTGTTGTCGCCAACACCACGCCCGGCGGCGCGACAAGGCTCAGGTCGCGCGTAACGACGATGTTGGTGCGGTCCTTGAGCGGTTTTCCGATGGACGTAAACGTCTTGCGTCCCATCAACACCGGCTTGTTGATTGTGAGCGCGCGAAAATGCGCCAGATCCGATTTCAGGTGCCACGGCAGAGCACCTTCGAATCCAATGACGTTGTTCTCGCCGATCGCTGCGACGAGAACGATGGCCGGCGTTGTCGCCCCACTCGCGCTCACACAGCGACCTCCGCTTTTATGTGCGGATGCGGATCGTAGTTCTCGAGTGTGAAGTCCTCGTAGCGGAACGCGAAGATGTCCTTCACCGCCGGATTGAGCTTCATCGTCGGCAACGCGCGCGGCGCGCGCGACAGCTGCAAGCGCGCCTGCTCCAGATGGTTGAGATAAAGGTGCGCGTCGCCGAACGTGTGGATGAATTCGCCGGGCCTGTAGCCGGTAACCTGCGCCACCATCAGCGTCAGAAGCGCGTACGACGCGATATTGAACGGCACGCCGAGGAAAACGTCGGCGGAGCGCTGGTAGAGCTGGCACGAGAGCCGGCCGTTGGCGACGTAGAATTGAAACAGACAGTGACAGGGCGGCAACGCCATCTTGTCGACGTCGGCCGGATTCCACGCGGTGACGATCAGCCGGCGTGAATCCGGATTGCGCTTGATCATGCCGATCACGTTGCCGATCTGGTCGATGGTCTTGCCGTCCTGCGCCGGCCATGAACGCCACTGCTGGCCGTACACGGGACCGAGATCGCCGCGCTCGTCGGCCCACTCGTCCCAGATGCGTACGCCGCGCTCTTGCAGGTATTTGACGTTGGTGTCGCCGGCGAGGAACCAGAGCAACTCGTGTACGATCGATTTCAGATGCAGCTTCTTGGTGGTGAGGAGCGGAAAGCCGTCATCAAGATCGAAGCGCATCTGATGGCCGAACACCGAAATAGTGCCGACGCCGGTGCGGTCGCGCTTCTCGACCCCATCGGCAAGGATCCGTTCCATCAGGTCGTGGTACTGGCGCAGTCGAGGTCCCTTTGCTCCCCAATCCCCAAGATGGGCGAGTTTACGCTAGGCGCAATGTCTAGAACGCGGCGATCCGACAAACAATCAAATACCGCAAACATTCCAGATATATACACGAGTTTGGCGCGCGGTCGGGCGCCCGTATTGCACATGGGATCTGACGGAAATCGCCGTCTCGCGGCGGCGCCTGCTAATATTGGGTGCCGGCGCGAGCCGGCGTCCAAGAAGAATGCCCAGGGGGATGCCCATGCTCAGCGTGTTCGACCACAATCTCATCGCGCGGATCCTGCTCAGTTTGGTTGCCATCGGCTACGGGTTCGTGACCATCCTCGCCGACTTCAACAAGACACATGCGACCAACCCGAAATGGACCCCGCACGCCCGCTTCCACGTCGTCTGGCAAATCCTCAGTTACAGCGGCTTCGGCTTACTTGCGCTCGTGCTGATCTGGACACCGGGGCCGATGGCGACCGAGCGGCTCTATCTCGCCGGGATCATGGGAGCGATCGTCTATCTGGCATTCTTCGGCGCCGCGATTTCCATGCCGATTTACGGCGGACACGCCTACGACGATAACGGCTACCAGCCGTTCGATGCGCCGGTCCCGATCATCGCACGCAAGTGGGACGTCAACATCACGGCCTTCAGCGTACTGACCGCGCTCCTCATTGCCGGCGTGTTGTCGATCTCGGCGGCTTGACCGCTATTCGACGAATACCTCGTCGCGCCGTTTGCGGATCATCGGCAGGATCGCGAGGACCAGCAAGAAGGCCGCGACCGCGATCAGCCCGGCCGAAATCGGCCGGGTGAAGAACACGGACACGTCGCCGCGCGCGATCAGCATCGCCCGGCGCAGATTCTCTTCCATCAGGGGCCCGAGCACGAAAGCGAGCACCAGCGGCGCGGGCTCGAATTCGTGCTTGGACAGCCAGTAACCGAAGACGCCGAATGCGGCCGACATCAGCACGTCGGTCGTCGAATTGTTGATCGAGTAGATGCCGATGCAGCAGAACACGATGATCGACGGGAACAGCAGCCGGTACGGAACGCGCAAGAGGCTGACCCAGATGCCGACCAGCGGCAGGTTGATGATCACCAGCATCAGATTGCCGAGCCACATCGAGGCGATCATTCCCCAGAACAGGTCCGGCTGTTTGGTCATCACCTGCGGCCCCGGCACGATGCCGTGAATGGTCATGGCGCCTACCATCAGCGCCATCACCGCGTTAGGCGGAATGCCGAGCGTCAGCAGCGGGATGAACGAGGTCTGCGCCGCGGCGTTGTTGGCGCTCTCCGGCGCCGCGACGCCTTCGATCGCGCCGCGCCCGAAACGCGAGGGGTTCTTGGATATCCGTTTCTCGAACGTGTAGGCGGCGAACGACGCGATCACCGCGCCGCCGCCGGGGAGAATGCCAAGCAGCGAGCCGATAAGCGTGCCGCGCCCGATCGCGGGCGCCGACGTCAGCAGATCCTTGCGCGTCGGCATCAGGCCGCTGACCTTCGCGTTGAGCACCTCGCGCCCTTCGCTCGAGAGGCTGAGATTGCGGATGATCTCCGCGAAGCCGAACACGCCCATCGCGACGTTCGCAAAACCGATGCCGTCGGAAAGCTCCAGCACGCCGAACGTCATGCGGTTGACGCCGGTTTCGAGATCGGCGCCGACCATCGACAGCATCAGCCCGAGCAGGATCATGGCGATGGCCTTGCCGACCGAGCCTCTCGCAAGCACGACCGCGAAAATCAGGCCGAGCACCATCAACGCGAAATATTCGGCAGGGCCGAACAGCAGCGCCAGCCCGGTCAGCGGCTTGCCGAGCGCGGCGACGAGCAGCGTCGAAACGCAGCCGGCGAAAAACGACGCGATCGCCGCGATGGCGAGCGCCGCGCCCGCGCGCCCCTGCCGCGCCATCTGGTGGCCGTCGAGACAAGTGACGACCGACGTTGCCTCGCCCGGAATGTTCACCAGCACCGACGTCGTCGAGCCGCCGTATTGCGCGCCGTAATAGATGCCGGCGAGCATGATCAGCGCGCCGACCGGCGAAAGGCCGAAGGTGATCGGCAGCAACATCGCCACCGTCGCGACCGTGCCGATGCCCGGCAACACGCCGACCAGCGTGCCGACCAGCGCGCCAATGAGGCAGAACAGCAAATTCACCGGATTAAAGGCGACCGAGAAACCGAGCGCGAGATTGTCGAGCAGCTCGAACATGGCGGTGCGCCTCGCTCAGAAAGCCGGGAAAAGCTGGAACGGCAATTTCAGGAGGTAGACGAACAGGCCGATGCAGAACGCCGTCATCGCCGCGGCGGCGATCAGGCTTTCGATCCACCGCATTTCGTTCGAGCCCATGATCGCGACCATGAAGGTGACGTAGGTCGCGATCAGCAGGCCGAGCGGCCGCACCAGCATGGCGAATGCGAGGATGGCGGCGATGACGAAGGCGGGACCGCGAAAGGCGAAACGCTCGATGCGCGGACCGTCGATCAGCAATCCGGCGAGCGCGATGCCGGCCCCGACCAAGGCGAGCAGCCCGGCGAATATGCGCGGCGCGGTCCCCGCGCCGAACCTGGCGTCCTCAATTCCTGCAAGTTCGGCGGTCGCGATGAGCGCAATAGCTGCGAGCCCGACCAACGCCAGGCCGCCGTAAAAATTTTGCGGATTGCGTACTCTAACCGCCAGGCGCCCCCACCCAGCCATTATTCCGTTCTCCCGCCACAGTTTTTGTTCCGTGGCTCGATCTTTCAGATATTGACCGTTGGCTTTCCTGATATCTAGTGTGCAAAAGGCCGCGGACGAGGAAACCCGCTTTGCGTCATATGTTCAAGATAAAAAAGGATTATTACGCCGGTGGCCTAATGATCCTGCTCGGCCTGATCGCCGCAATCGAAGGCCAGAACTACAATATCGGCACGTTGCGGCAGATGGGCCCCGGATTCTTCCCCGTGGCGCTCGGCGTTCTCCTTATTTTCCTCGGCTTGCTGATCGCGGGAACCTCGCTCGGAACGAGCGATGAGGAAGAGCACATCCTCCCCGAACGGCTCGAATGGAAGGGCTGGTTCTGCATCATCGCCGGCCCGGCGCTCTTTATCATCTTCGGAAAACTCGGCGGCCTCGTTCCCGCGACGTTCGCCTGCGTTTTCGTGGCCGCGCTTGGCGACCGCTCGACGACGGTCAAAGGCGCGCTGATCCTCGCCGCCGGCGTCACCGTGTTCGGTGTCGTTCTGTTCTCCTACCTTCTGAAAATGCCGATGCCGGTGTTGAAGTGGGGGCTTTCGTGATCGAAACGGCACTGGCGGATCTGACCTACGGATTCGGAGTCGCGCTCGAGCCGCACAATCTGATGTGGTGCATCGTCGGCGTGCTGGTCGGCAACATGGTCGGTGTGTTGCCGGGCATGGGACCGCTGGCGACGATCTCGATCCTGCTGCCGCTCACCTTCGGCATGAAACCGGTCGCCGCGATCCTGATGCTCGCCGGCATCTATTACGGCGGGCAATACGGCGGCGCGATCTGCTCGATCCTCTTGAATTTGCCGTGTCACCCACCGCACGCGGTGACATGTCTCGACGGCTACCCATTGACCAAACAGGGCAAGGGCGGCACCGCGCTCGGCATCACCGTCATCTCGTCTTTCGTCGGCGCCTCGTGGGGCATCACCGAGATGATCTTCCTCGCGCCTGTTCTGGTGCAGGTCGCATTGCAATTCGGCCCGGCCGAAGTCTGTTCGCTGATGTTGCTCGGCCTCCTTGCGGGCTCGACATTGGCGCGCGGCTCGCCGCTCAAGGGCATCGCGATGACGGTGCTCGGCCTGCTCATCGGCCTCGTCGGCGCCGATCTCGAAACCGGCGTGCCACGGCTCTCCTTCGGCATTCTCGAGCTTTACGACGGCGTCGAAATTGTCGCGCTCGCACTCGGCCTGTTCGGCATCGCCGAGTTCATGAAGAGCATCAATCAGGAGATCAAGATCGACCTGAAGTACTCGAACGTGCGTGTGCGCGACATGTGGCCGAGCGGGCCCGATCTGAAGCAATCGATCCTGCCGATGTTCCGCGGCACGCTCATCGGCAGTCTGTGCGCGCTCATCCCCGGCACCGGCCCAACGATCGCGTCGTTCGTTTCCTACGCGACCGAAAAGAAAATCTCGAAGAACCCCGGAAAATTCGGCACCGGCGCCATCGAAGGCGTCGCCTGCCCAGAAGCCTCGACGCATTCGTCCGTGCAAGGCGACTTCATCCCGACCATGAGCCTCGGCATCCCGGGCGACACCACGATGGCGTTGCTGCTCGGCGCGCTGATGATTCAGGGCATCGTGCCCGGCCCGCAGCTCATCAGCCAGCATCCGGATATTTTCTGGGGCCTGATCGCGAGCTTCTGGGTCGGCAACATCGCGCTGGTGATCCTCAACGTGCCGATGATCGGCCTCTGGGTGAAGCTTCTCACCGTCCCCTACAAATATCTCTATCCGAGCGCCCTCTTCTTCGTCTGCATCGGCGTCTACGGCGCCAACAACGACATGTTCCAGGTCGGAGAGACGATGGTGATCGGCATCTTCGGCTACATCCTCCTGCTGCTCGGCTTCCATCCGGCGCCGGTGCTGCTCGGCTTCGTGCTGGGGCCGCGCTTCGAGGAGAACTTCCGCCGCGCCATGCTGATCTCGCGCGGCGACCTCGGCGTGTTCGTCGAGCGGCCGATCAGCGCGATATTCATCGGCCTGTGCTGCGTGCTGATCGGCGCGCAGGTCTTCCTGTGGCTGCGCCGCATGAGAAAGTCGGCGAAGGGACCGGTCGACGAGATCGTGCCGCAGGCGCCGCAGCCGCCCGCAACCTCTCCCGCCGAATAAATCTACGATTTGGCCGCGATCGCCAGCGCCGCGCGATAGCCGAACACCAGCGCGGGCCCGAGCGTGATGCCGGGCCCCGGATAGTGGCCGCGCATGATCGACGCCATGTCGTTGCCGCAGGCGAACAGGCCGCCGATCGTCTCTCCGTTCTCCGACAACACGCGGCCGTCGGCATCCGTTTTAAGGCCGACGCTCGAGCCGAGCGTGCTCGGATAAACCGCCATCGCGTAGAACGGCGCGTGTGCGATACGGCCGATGCATGGATTGGGCTTGTGCGTCGCATCGCCATTGTTGCGGTCGAACTCGGTCGAACCTTTGCCGAAATCCTCATCCTCTCCGGTATCGGCAAAGCGGTTGTGCCGTTCGACGCTCGCGCGCAGGCTCGCGGCGTCGACGCCGATCTTTGCGCCAAGCGCATCGAGCGTCTCCGCCGAAAAAAGATAGCCGCTCGCGATGTGGCGGCGCAGACCGCGCGGCGCCGGCGGAATTCGGCCCAAGCCATACTTGCGGATGAAAACGCTGTCGCAGATCAGCCAGGCCGGAATCGTCGGCACGCTCTCGTGCGAGCGGTGCATGCCGAGAACGAAATCATGATACGACACCGCTTCGTCCACGAAGCGCCGGCCTGCCGCGTTCACTGCGATCAATCCGGGTTTGGCGCGGTCGAGTGACAAATGCGGATAGGCCCCACGCCCACCTTTCATCCACGTCGTTTCGGAAACCGGTGTCCAGAATGCCGGCGAAACGTGATCGTCCTCGACCGCGGCGCCAACCGCGCGCGCAACGCGCATGCCGTCACCCTGCGCGCCGGCGAACGCTACCGCGTGCGAAAGCGGCGGCCTTACATAATCGTTGAGCCGCTCGACGCTGCCGCCGAAACCGCCGGTCGCCAGCACGACGCCGCGGCGCGCGCTCACGCGTCGCCGCGCGCCCGCGACGGAAATTATGGCGCCGGTAACGCGGCCGCCCGACATGGTGAGCTCGTGTAGCGGCGCGTCGAGCCAGACCGGCACGTTGTTGCGCCGCAGGCTGTAGAACAGCCGCGCCGCCAGCGCGTTGCCCATCAGCAGCCTCGTGCCGCGCCGATAACGCAAGCGATCCGCGCCGTAGCGCGCGAGAAGCGACGCGGCCTTGCGAAACGCCGCAAACGAGGAAAACGGCTGCGTCAAAGGCGCGATGTCGTCACGGCCGACCATCATGCCGCCGAGCGCCATGAATTCCCCGATCGGCGGCCGCAGCAGCGCAAAGTCCGCGCCGAGCAGACGGCCGTCGAACGGCAGTGGCGCCAGCGCGCGGCCGCCGATTGTCGCGCCCGGACGATTGGCGAGATAGTCGGGATGCTTCATGTAGACCGAGAACTTCACCTCGGTGTGGCGTGCGAGATAGTCGACCACGGCCGGCGCGGTTTGCAGGTAAACCTCGCGGCGCTCGTCGGTTGCCGCGCCGATCACCGCGTCGAGGTAGCGCCGCGCCTCGTCGAGGTTGTCGGTGAAACCGGCGTCGCGGCTCTGGGCGGTGTCAGGCACCCAGATGGTGCCGGCGGATGTCGCGGTCGTGCCGCCGACCTGCGCAGACTTCTCGCACAGCAGGACGTCGAGTCCGTGCAGCGCGCACACCAGCGCCGCCGTCATGCCGCCGGCGCCCGCGCCGACCACCAGCACATCGACCGCGGTATCGTCCGCGCCTTGCTCTGCCGCCGTCCAGCTCACAGCCAGCCCGCAAGCCCGACCGCGCCGGCGACGGCGAACATCAGCAACGGATTGATGCGCGTGAAATAAGCAACCGCGCCGGTCGCGATCGTGACGGCGGCGGCGATCACATTATGATCGGCGGCGCGTGCGACGACGAAGGCACTCGCCGCGATCAGCCCGAGCGACACCGGCACCATGCCGGCCTGGATGGCGGCGCGCCACGGCGCGTCCTTGAAGCGGTCCCAGGTGCGGCCGACAAAAAACGCAAACACGCAAGTCGGCCCAACCATCGCGACGGTTGCGACGGCGGCGCCGGCAAGCCCGGCAACGTGATAGCCGATCAGCGTGACGATGATGACGTTCGGCCCGGGCGACACTTGCGCGAGCGCGTACATGTCGGCGAATTGCCGGTCGTTCATCCAATGCATCACCTCGACCGCGATGCGGTGCATTTCCGGGATCGCGGCATTGGCGCCGCCGACCGCAAACAGCGACAACACGGCGAAATAGCTCGCCAGCGTGACAAGCGAGGCGAACGGCGAATCGTCCCTCATCGCCGCACCCACGCAAGCGCAATGCTGATCGGCGCAAGCACGATGAGAACCAGCGGCAACGGCCAGCGGAAAAGGCCGATCGCGACAAAGCCGACGATCGCGACGACCGGTGCGAAATGGATGCCCTTGCGGAACAGCGGCAGCGCCATCTTCGCCACCATCGCAATGATCAATCCGGCCGCCGCCGCCGAAATGCCGGTGAGGACGCGGCCGAGCGCGTCGATGTCGCCGTAAAATGCGTAAAGCACGCCGATGACGGTCACGATCACCACCGGCGGCCCGAGCAGGCCGAGGATCGCCACCGCCGCGCCGGGCGCGCCGCCGAAGCGCTGGCCAAATACAATGGAAAAGTTGACCACGTTCGGCCCCGGCAGAAATTGCGCCAGCGAAAACGCCTCGTTGAACTCTTCCGCCGTCATCCAGCCGCGGCGCTCGACGATCATCCTCCGCGCCCACGGCAAGGCCCCGCCGAAGCCCGAAATCGAGACTCCGACAAATGCGGCAAACAGTTCGGTGAGGGTCGGCCGCTGCGACTTGGCGCCCGTTACGGCCACGGCGGGGTCGGACATTGGCTGAGAATTACCCTGCTCCGGAGTGGCGGACCATGCGGATTATCGGCTCTCTCCCATGCATCCAGAACAGTCCATCGCCCTGATTCAGCGGCGAATCCGCGCTTTCCCACGCTCTTTTTTCGTCAACCCTTAGCGCCTATATTCTGGAGTGCCGGCGCAAGCCGGCTATGGCGATAAACGGCCGTCGTAATAAACCTTTCGGACCCGGGGGCAGTACCCGGCGCCTCCACCCAAGCCCAGCCCCGCGGCTGGGTTTCGGCGGGGGCGAAATAGGATCGACGAGGGCGTAAAAGGCGCGCTTTTGCCCGGAATGGGTCCGACGTTATGGGCCTTATCCATAGTTGCCAACGACAACTATGCTCCGGTTGCTCAGGCTGCGTAACGCAGTCTGTAAGACCGAACTTCAAGTCCTGACGGGTTAAGCTCCGTCAGGCGGGGTCCGGAGGCACCTGGCAACAGAAGCCTCCACTTCATTCCAAAAGATGGCCGGCGGCGGGGTGCGTTTCGGCGTTTGGCGCGTTAGGATTCTGCGGCGCGAATCTCCCAGCCGGCATCCAAAGGACGCACATGGCCGACCACATCCGCTACGACCTTTTGACCCAGCAGGCGCTGCGCGCCGTCGTGCGCAACGTGCTGGCGGATGTCGCCAAGAAAGGCCTGCCCGGCGACCACCACTTCTACATTACCTTCGACACCAAGGCCGACGGGGTGAAGCTCTCGCCCCGCCTGCGCGAGCAGTTTCCGGAAGAGATGACCGTCATCCTCCAGCACCAGTTCTGGGACCTGACGGTGACCGACGACGGCTTCGAGGTCGGGCTCTCTTTCGGCGGCGTGCCCGAGCGCGTCGGCGTGCCGTTCGAAGCGGTCAACGCGTTCTTCGATCCGTCCGTGCAGTTCGGCCTGCAATTCGAGGAAATCACCGAAGGCCAGGACAACCGCAGCGTTCCGGCCAATTCGGAAGCGAAGCTGGAGGAAAAGAAGCGCCGCCCGCAAAAAGCGACTCGTCTGCCGGCGACGCCTTTGCCGCCGGCGCAATCGCCGGTCGAAACCGCCGAAGCGCCGGAAAAGGAAAAAGAAGAGTCGAAGCCGATCCGCGGCGGCGGCGCGGAGGTCGTCCGGCTCGATCGCTTCCGCAAGAAGTAGCGCGATCCGCGGTGGCGAAAAAAACACGCAGCAAGCCCGCCCAAAATACCCGCAGCGAAAGTGACGCGTTCGGGCCGATCGAGATTCAGGCCGATCGCCATTGGGGCGCGCAGACCGAGCGCTCGCGGCAGAATTTCCGCATCGGCACCGAGCGGATGCCGATCGAGGTCGTGCACGCACTCGCCCTCGTCAAGCGCGCCGCGGCGGAAGTGAACCGCGATCTCGGCTCCCTCGATGGCCGCCGTGCCGGCGCGATCGTGCGCGCGGCGCAGGACATCATCGACGGCAAGATCGACGATCATTTCCCGTTGGTGGTCTGGCAGACCGGCTCCGGCACGCAAACCAACATGAACGTCAATGAGGTGATCGCAAACCGCGCCAACCTCGCGCTCGGCGGCAAGCTCGGCGGCAAGACGCCGGTGCATCCGAACGATCACGTCAACATGAGCCAGTCGTCGAACGACAGCTTTCCGACTGCGATGCACATCGCGGCGGCGCAAGGCATTGCCCTGCTGCTCAATCCAGCGCTCGCGCATTTGCAGGATGCTCTTCAGAAAAAGAGCAAGGAGTTCGCGAGCATCGTGAAGATCGGGCGCACCCACACGATGGACGCAACCCCGCTCACACTCGGCCAGGAATTTTCCGGCTATGCGGCGCAGGTGCAATCGAGCATCCACCGCGTGCGGCTCGGCCTGAAAGAACTTTTTCCGCTCGCGCAAGGCGGCACCGCGGTCGGCACGGGCTTGAACAGCAAGCCGCAATTCGCCGCGCGGTTTGCCAAACGCGTCGCAACCCTCACCCGCCTTCCCTTCGTCAGCGCGCCGAACAAGTTCGAGCACATGGCGGCGCACGACGCTTATGTGTTCGCGCACGGCGCGATCGTTTCCGCCGCCACCGCGCTGTTCAAGATCGCCAACGACATCCGCTTTCTCGGCTCCGGCCCGCGTTCGGGCTTCGGCGAGCTGATGCTGCCCGAGAACGAGCCCGGCTCCTCGATCATGCCGGGCAAGACCAATCCGACCCAGTGCGAGGCGATGACCCAGGTCTGCGTACAGATCTTCGGCAACAACGCCGCGCTGACTTTTGCGGGCAGCCAAGGCCATTTCGAGCTGAACGTCTACAATCCCGTCATGGCCTACAATTTCCTGCAGTCGGTGCGGCTGATGGCCGATGCCGCCGTCAGCTTTACCGACAATTGCGTGGCGGGGATCGAGCCGCGCCTGGACAACATCAAGGCGGGCCTGGAACGGTCGCTGATGCTGGTGACGGCCCTTGCGCCCAGGATCGGCTATGACAACGCCGCCAAGATCGCCAAGACCGCGCACAAGAACGGCACCACCCTGAAAGAGGAAGCGGTCGGCGGCGGCTATGTCACGGCCGAGGAGTTCGACGCCGTGGTGCGCCCGCAAGACATGATCGCGCCGAAGTGAAACGTGCTTTCCTGCTGCTGGCGCCCCTTGTCGGCGCATTGGCATGGGCGGCCGCGTCGCGGGCCGACGAAGCGTCCACCAACCCGGTGGCGGCGCTGGAAGCAAAGCTGGAATCGGGCCAGGTCACGCTGACATACGCCGATGATGGCCATGGCTGGCTGGAAAGCCTGCTCAAGGCGCTGAAAATATCGCCCGAGTCGCAGGTCCTGCCCTTCACCCGTTCCAGCCTGCAGTTCGACCACATCAATCCCAAGGCGCCGCGCGCCGTCTATTTCAACGACGACGTCGCGGTGGGGGCGGTGCATGACGGCGGCCTGATCGAGATCATCGCCAATGACCGCCAGGACGGATTGGCCTTTTACACGCTGGAGACGAAGAAGACGGACAAACCCCGGCTGGTGGTGGAAGCCCAGCGGTGCCTGTCCTGTCACGGCATGGTCAACACAGCGGCGCCCGGCTGGATCGTTGCCAACATCACCCCCATGGCGGACGGCACGCCCGTCTTCGCCGATCCCGCCCATCCCTTCGACTTCACCGACCAGACGCGGCCCTTC
>DASZVZ010000035.1:0-28322 GCA_035546875.1 Pseudolabrys sp. | reverse complement strand
GTGGATACGCTTTTGATCACGACGTCCGCGCCTTTGCGCATCGCGTCGACCATCGCCGCCTCGTCGGCTGCGTTCTTGACCCAGGCGCCGTCATTCTGGGTGTACATCGCGTAGTTCGCCGACCCGATGGTGGCGCTGGCGTCCACGTTCGATTTTTGCGGATAGCCGACGATGACGGATACCTCGTTTTTCACCTTCTCGGACGGACGCGTGGAGACGAACATATAAGGCTCGTCACGCTTGCGCCCGGCGGGCTCGGTGGTGGCCGACGTCGGCTTGGCCAGCGCGAAGCAGACTTTCTTGCCGTTCGGCGTCGCCTGGTAGGCGCCCCAGTCGCCGAACTGACCGAGCAGCGTCGGCGCGCTGGGCGCGGCCGGCTTTGCCGCGGGCTTGGCTGCCGGTTTGGCCGCGGGCTTGGCGGGTTTGGCCACCGCCGGTTTCGCCGGAGCCTGCGCAGACGCGGACGGCGCGAAAGCCAGCGCGATCAGAAGCGGCAATGCGATGTGAGGCAGAAGGGTCTTGCTCATCGGGCCCTACCGGTAAAAAAGGGGGTTGTGTGGTGTCGACCCCGGAACGCGTAATGATATTAGCCCATTAGGAGCGAATATCGGCAATGTGAAGGCGGTAATTCGCCACCCCCCGAAACCCTACCCGCCGAAAGTTAACGGCCCCTCGCCGCGGCGCGCGCGAGCTATACTGAAGCCGATTTTTCCAACACCACCTGTCACGACATGAAAGCCCTGCTCTGCACCCGACTCGGCACACCCGACGATCTCGAGCTCAGCGACATACCCGAACCGGCGCCCGGCGCGGGCGAAGCGGTGGTGCGGGTGAAAGCCGCCTCGCTCAATTTCTTCGACACGCTGATCATCGCCGGCAAATATCAGTACAAGCCCACGCCGCCGTTTTCACCGGCGGCCGAATTCGCCGGCACGATTGAGAGCGTCGGTGACGGCGCTTCCGCGTTCAAGCCGGGCGACCGCGTCATCGGCTACATGACTTATGGCGCGGCGCGCGAAAAGGTCGCGATCTCTACCGACAGACTGATTAAGATGCCGGACGGCCTCGATTTCGATCGCGCCGCCGGCGTCTGCATCACATACGGCACCACCTATTACGCGCTGAAGGATCGCGGCGCGATCAAGGCCAGCGAGACGCTGGCCGTTCTCGGCGCATCCGGCGGCGTGGGCCTTGCCGCGATTGAGCTCGGCAAGCTGATGGGCGCGCGCGTAATTGCTTGCGCGTCGTCGGATGAAAAAATCGCGTTCGCGCGCAAGCACGGCGCCGACGAGGGAATCAATTACGCCAGCGAGGATCTCAAGGACGCGTTGCGGCGCCTTACCGACGGACGCGGCGCGAATGTGATCTATGACCCGGTCGGCGGTCCCTACAGCGAGCCGGCGTTGCGCTCGATCGCGTGGGAAGGACGATTCCTTGTCGTCGGCTTTGCCGCCGGCGATATCCCGAAGCTGCCGCTCAATCTGGTCCTGTTGAAAGGCTGCAGCGTGGTCGGCGTGTTCTGGGGCTCGTTCATCGAACGCGATCCGCAGCGGCATCGCGCCAACACCGCGCAGCTGCTTGAATGGTGCGCGCAGGGCAAACTGTCATCGCACGTGCATGCGGTCTATCCGCTGGCGGAAGCGCCAAAGGCGCTCAAGGCGATCGCCGCGCGGCAGGTGATGGGCAAGGTGATCTTGCGGCCGTGAGACTCCACGACTGTCGTCCCCGCGAACGCGGGGAACAGTATTCGCGAAGCACATCGATTGGCGCCTGCGCTTACTGGAAGCCCGCTTGCGCGGGCGTGACAGAAGCGATTACCCGGCGATCTTGTCCATCGCCTCGGCGAGCTTGACGTCGAGCTCGGTGACGCCGCCGGCATCGTGCGTCGACAGCGTCACCTCGACGTTCTTGTAGACGTTGAACCACTCCGGGTGGTGATCCATCTTCTCGGCGATCAGCGCCGCGCGCGTCATGAATCCGAAGGCCTCGTTGAAATCCTTGAACACGAATTTCTTGCTGATGGCGTCGCGGCCGGAAACCTCGCTCCAGCCGGATAATTTTCCGAACGCGGTCTTGCGCGCATCGCCGCTCAATTTCGTAGCCATGGCCGACCTCGCTTACTCGCCGGGAGGAAGAATCGACGCGTCGCGTTCCTCTTGCGTCTTCGGCGATTCCAGTTGCCGCGGCGGAGAGCTCAGGGCGCGCGCATCGTCCGCGCCCGGCAGGGCTTCAACGCCGTGCACGGAATAAAGTTGCGGTGCGGCGCGGTTAACGTGCAGATGGAAAATATCCGGGCGATTGTAATGGCCGGCGAAATCGTGCCGCAGCTTCATCTGGATCGAAAGATCGAGATTGCACTCGGCATAGAGAATGCCCTCTTCCGCGCCCATCGGGCCCGCGATGATGCGGCTCATCGGATCGACGATGAGCGAGCCGCCGCAGCAATTCGGGTCGCGCAGGAATTTCTGGCCTTCCGGGCCTGCTTGCAGCATCTCGATCATGCGCTCGTCGACCGTTCCGCACGCCGAAATGACGAAGGCCTTGCTCATTTGCGCGAAGGCCTGCGAGTCGATGGCGACGCGGTTGCGCAGCGGATCGCCGCTGGTCGGGAAATGATTGGGCCAGCTCATGACATGGATGCGCGTGCCCTCCGCGATCAGCGCGAAGATCGCGAGCGGATTTGAATTCTCGCCGCAGATCAGCCCGCTCATCGGGCCGAACTCGCTCGCGAAAGCGCCGAAGGTGTCGCCGTAGCCGCCCATGTGCACCAGCCGCTCGCCGACCGTCGGCATGATCTTCTGGTGCTTGCGGATGAGCGTGCCGTCCGGGCCGATATAGACCTGCGTGTTGAACATGGTGCCGGTGGTCTGCGGCATCTTCTCGCAGACGCCGATCACGACGTAGGCGTTGGCCGCGCGCGCGGCCTCGCACAGCGCCTCGGTCTCGGGGCCGGGGATTTCGACGGAATTCTTGAACAGTTCGACCGCGAGCCGGTTCGCCACCGCACCGGTCGCGGCGTGATGGTGGTACCAGACGGGGTGGGCGGGGATAAATCCTTCCGGAAACCCGATGACTCGGGCGCCGTTCTTGCCGGCCTCGCGGATCAGCCGGCAGGCCTTTTCGGTGGAGCCTTCACGATCGAGAAACACCGAGGCGGCCTGCACGGCCGCGACTTTTACCCTGGAATAGCTGTCACCCATTGCGTCCTGCCGCCTTGGCTTTTGTGCATCTCTCGCATTTCGCCCGCGGCAATATTACCTCAGGGAGACGAACATCGACCATACGAGGATGTCATGTCCTGGTCCCTGAACATCGGCAAGATCGCCGGCACCGTCGTACGCATCCACCTCACGTTCCTGCTGTTTCTGGCGTGGATATTTGCCGCCAGCTACGTGCAGGCCGGGGCCGCCAGCGCCTGGAACAGCCTCGCGTTCATGCTGCTCCTGTTCCTGTGCGTGCTGCTCCACGAGTTCGGCCATATTTTCACCGCCCGCGCCTTCGGCGTCACCACGCCGTATGTGACGCTGCTGCCGATCGGCGGGGTGGCACAGCTCGAGCGCATACCGGAGGAGCCCTGGCAGGAGTTTCTGGTCGCCATCGCCGGCCCGCTGGTCAATGTCGTCATCGCCGCGCTGCTGCTGACGGTGGGCGGCGCCAGACTGGACGCGGCCGCGGCAGCGGGCGTCGACCAGATGAGCCTTCCGCTCATCGACCGGCTCGCGGTCGTGAACATCTTCCTTGTGCTGTTCAACCTCATTCCCGCCTTTCCGATGGACGGCGGGCGCGTGTTGCGCGCCCTGCTGGCGAGCCGGCTCGGCTACGTTCGCGCCACCGAAATTGCCGCAGCCATCGGGCAGGTCGTCGCGTTCGCGCTGGGCTTCATCGGGCTGTTCGGAAATCCGATCCTGATCTTCATCGCGATCTTCGTGTATCTCGCCGCTTCATCCGAAGCGCACATGGTTGCCCTGCGCGCGGTATCGCGGGGCGTCCCGGTCGGCCATGCGATGATGACGCAATTCGCGACGCTATCGCCGCAGGCCCATGTGGATGAGGCCGTGCAGACGCTTTTGCGCACCAGCCAGGGCGAGTTTCCGGTCGTGGATCCGACCGGCAAGCCGGTCGGCATTCTCGGCCGCAACGACATTGTCCGCGCCCTGCAGCAGCTCGGACCCGAGGCACGCGTATCCGAAGCCATGACGGCCAAGCTGCCGACCATCGGCCACCGCCACTGCCTCGATGAGGCGTTCCGCCTGTTGCAGGAGCAGTCGGCGAGCGCGGTCGGCGTCACGGATGCAAGCGGACGGCTTGTTGGCCTGATTACGGCGGAAACGATCGGGGAGATGCTGATGCTGCGGCAGGCGCTCCCGAAGAACGCGCAAGCCGGCCCCTGGAGCCGGCCCGCGGGCGCTTAACCACGCACGCCGCGGCGGGTTGCGTCGCGGCGCTCAGACACTATATTCCCGGCGAGTCGCGGGCCCCTCACGGCCCGCGCTTTGGTTTTCGGAAACATTCATGAATTTGCGCAACGTCGCCATCATCGCTCACGTCGACCACGGCAAGACCACGCTGGTCGACCGGCTGTTGCAGCAATCCGGCGCGTTCCGCGAGAACCAGCGCGTGGCCGAGCGCGCGATGGATTCCAACGATCTCGAGCGCGAGCGCGGCATCACCATCCTCGCCAAGGTCACCTCGATCGTCTGGCAGGGAAGCCGCATCAATATCGTCGACACGCCGGGTCACGCCGACTTCGGCGGCGAGGTCGAGCGCATCCTCAACATGGTGGACGGCGCGCTGGTGCTGGTTGACGCCGCAGAAGGGCCGCTGCCGCAGACCAAGTTCGTCGTGTCGAAGGCGCTCAAGCGCGGGCTCAAACCGATCGTGGTCATCAACAAGGTCGACCGTTCCGATGCGCGCGCGACACAGGTCGTCAACGAAGTGTTCGACCTATTCGCCGCGCTCGATGCGACCGACGAACAACTCGATTTCCCCATCCTCTACGGCTCCGCAAAAGAAGGCTGGATGGCCGCCAATCTCGAAGGGCCGAAGGAGTCGATGGCGCCGTTGTTCGATCTCATCCTGCGTCATGTAAGGCCGCCGCAGGTCGAGGATGGGCCGTTTCGTCTGCTCGGCACCATTCTCGAGGCCAATCCCTACCTCGGCCGCATCGTCACCGGCCGCATCACCTCCGGCTCGATCAAGCCCAACCAGGCGGTGAAAGTGCTCGACCGCGACGGCAACCTGATCGAGCAGGGCCGCGTGACCAAGTTGCTCGCATTCCGCGGGCTCGAGCGCACGGCGGTGGAAGAAGCCGAAGCGGGCGACATCGTCGCCGTGGCCGGGCTGCCGAACGCGACCGTCTCGAATACGATTTGTGCGCCCGAGGTGGAAAAGCCGCTTCCCGCGCAGCCGATCGACCCGCCGACCCTGGCGATGATCTTTCGCGTCAACGATTCACCGCTCGCCGGCACGGAAGGCGACAAGGTCACCGGCCGCATGATCCGCGACCGCCTGCTGCGCGAGGCCGAAGGCAATGTCGCGCTGCGCGTGCGCGAATCCGACGAACGGGATTCCATGGAAGTGGCCGGCCGCGGCGAGCTGCAGCTCGGCATCCTGATCGAGACGATGCGGCGCGAAGGCTTCGAACTTTCCGTGTCGCGGCCGAAAGTGCTGCTCCGCGAGGACCCGGCGACCGGCGCGATGCTGGAGCCGATCGAGGAAGTGGTTATCGATGTCGACGAGGAACACTCCGGCATCGTGGTGCAGAAGATGTCGGAGCGCAAAGCCGACATGATGGAAATGAAGCCCTCGGGCGGCGGCCGCGTGCGGCTCGTTTTCCATGCACCGACGCGAGGATTGATCGGCTATCAGGGCGAGCTTCTCACCGACACGCGCGGCACGGCGATCATGAATCGGCTGTTCCACGCCTACGCGCCCTACAAGGGTGCGATTCAGGGCCGCCGCAACGGGGTGCTGATCTCGAACGACCAGGGTGAGGCAGTCGCCTTCGCGCTGTGGAACCTGGAAGACCGCGGCCCGATGATGATCGAGCCGGGCTGGAAGGTCTACAACGGCATGATCGTCGGCGAGCACACGCGCGGCAACGACCTCGTCGTCAACGTGCTCAAGGGCAAGAAGCTCACCAACATCCGCACCACGTCGAAGGACGAAGCCGTGCGCCTCACGCCGCCGATCCGCATGACGCTGGAGAAGGCACTCGCCTATATCGAGGACGACGAGCTGGTGGAGGTGACGCCGAAGTCGATCCGGCTGCGCAAGAAGCTGCTCGACGAGAACGACCGCAAGAAAGACGAGCGCAAGCGCGAAGCGGAAGCGGTTGCCTGACGACAATCCCTAGTCGGCGGCGAGTTTTCCGGCCAGCACCGCGGCGCGCTTTTCCATCACCTTCACCAGGCACAGCTTGCGCTCCGCCGTGGCGCGCGACGTGCACGCGCTTTCGGGCTCGAATTCTCCCGTGCGTTTGCCTCGCAGCTCGGTGAGATAAGACTCTATCTCGCGCCGGTTTTCCGAAATCGCCGCATCGAGGCAGGCAAGCTGCGGCAATCCTCGCAGACGTTCGCAATCCGCGCTGGTGTGCACCGGCGAAAGCCCCGCGACGATGTGATTGACCCAGCTGCTCAGCACGGCAACGCGCGAATAGACGCCGTACAAATTCGGCTGCGCGCAGCCGTCGCCCCAGCTCACGATGCCGGCCTGCGCGCGCCAGTGGCCGAGACTATCTTTCACGACCATCGGCCCGCCGGAATCGCCGTCGCAGGAATCCTTGCCGCCGTTCTTGAAGCCGGCGCAGATCATGCGCGCGGTGATTTCGCCGTTGTAGGAATTAGCGTCGTTGCAATCCGTTCGCGACACGAGCGGTACGCTGACCTGATAAAGATCCTTCGGATAGCCGCCGCCGGCCGCTTTTGTACTACCCCAGCCGGTAACCCAGGTCTGCGTGCCCACCGGCGCCAGGGCCGTCTCCTGCCGTTGGCTGATCAAGCGAGACACGACGATGCCGGTAGCGGCCGACGTCAGCTTGATGACGGCGACGTCATAATCGAGCGTGTTGTCGTTGTAGCTCGGATGAACCCTGATCGCGGCGACATGCCGCCGCGTGCCGCCGGTCGCGAGCGATTGAGTCCCGGTGAGAACGTCGATTTCCGCGGCACGCGACCCGAAAACGCAATGCGCCGCGGTCACGACGAAAAATTTGTCGATCAACGCGCCGCCGCAAAACTGGGCATTAGCGTTGTTCGCAACGGACGCGTCGAGCAGTGCTACCTGGAACGGCCATTGACCGGGCGGCGCTTTGACGCCGCCGACGACGTGCGGCCGCATGTGCAGTTGCGCAGCGAATTCCTTGCCGAACACGCGCTCGAGCGCCGCGATTTCCACTTGGCGAACGTGCTCACGCCGCCAGGTAACGCCGTCGGCCGCGGGCGCGGAAATCGGAAGCGAGGTAAGCATCCCGACGGCTGCCGCTAACGCGGCCGCTGTGAGCCTGGACATCGAAGCCCCCTTTTCAATGAGTTCGAACGCGCGAATCACTGCGGTGATTCGTCGCCCGCAGCCTGCCTGCTGCACAAACTGATTCGAAAATTACGCCACGACGCCGTCGGCAATCAGAACGGACCGACACCGCAAAAGTATTTTTCCGCCACTTTGGCGGCATTTTCAGCCCGACTGTGGCCAGTAATCCACACCGGTAACCGATCATTAAACAACAGGCTTGAAGGGCGCAAGGTTCATTGGTTCTATTCGCCAATGTCTACGGTCCTCATAGAGATTCGCCGCGCAAAGCCGTCCGACGCTATAGCGATTGCCGCGACACACGACGAGGCATGGCGCGCCGCCTATCAGGGCATCATTCCCGGCAACGAGCTCGACAAGCTGATCAACCGCCGCGGCCCGGATTGGTGGGACTCGGCGATCCGCAAAGGCAGCCGCATCACCCTGCTGCAATTCGGCGAGCACGTCGCGGGCTACGCAAATTACGGACGCAATCGCGCGCGCAGCCTCTTCTACGACGGCGAAGTGTACGAGCTTTATCTGCGCCCGGAATATCAGGGCCTCGGCTTCGGCCGGCGGCTGTTCTCCGCAGCGCGCAAGGACTTGATGCAGAGCGGGCTCAAGAGTCTCGTCGTCTGGGCGCTGTCCGACAACGAGCCGGCGGTGGAATTCTATCGCGCGCTCGGCGGCCGCGCGGTGGCGCGCTCGTCCGAACGCTTCGGCGCCAAGACGCTCGACAAGGTCGCCTACGCCTGGCAGGCGTAACAATTCCCTATTTCACTGCAAAACTTACGACCATCGTCCTGATGTGCGAGCGCGAACGCGCGAGCCTCGCAGGATGACAGTCCCCGGGCCGTCGCCCTTCGAGACCGCCCTCGGCGGCACCTCAGGTGACGGATCAAACCTTCGGCTCGGGCAGGCCGTGCTGCGCGCACGCGGCGCGCAATGTGTTGAGCAGCAAGCAGGCGATCGTCATCGGGCCAACGCCGCCGGGTACCGGCGTGATCGCACCCGCAATCTCGCGCGCGTCCGCCGCGACGTCGCCGACGATGCGCGACTTGCCGTTATCGCCGGCGACGCGGTTGATGCCGACATCGATCACGGTAGCCCCCGCCTTGATCCAGTCGCTGCGGATCATTTCCGCGCGGCCAATCGCGGCGACGAGCAGATCGGCGGAACGGCACACGTGCGGCAGATCGCGTGTCTTCGAGTGGGCGATCGTGACGGTCGCGTTCTCCGCAAGAAGCAGTTGCGCGACCGGCTTGCCGACGATGTTGGAGCGTCCGACGACAACCGCTTCCATGCCGGCTAGCGAGGAATGCACGGTCTTTGCCAGCATGACGCAGCCGAGCGGCGTGCATGGCACCAGCGCGGGCAACCCGCTCGCGAGCCGCCCCACGTTGAGCGGATGAAAGCCGTCGACGTCTTTCGCCGGATCGATCGCGGCGATGACCTTCTGCGCGTCGATCTGCTTCGGCAGGGGCAGTTGCACGAGAATGCCGTTCACCGCCGGATCGGAATTGAGTCGCGCGACCTCGGCAAGCAGATCGGACTCGCTCGTCGTCTCCGGCAGCTTGCGGTCGAGGGCATGCATGCCGGCTTCGGCCACCGCCTTCGACTTGCTGCGCACGTAGACTTCGCTCGCCGGATTTTGACCGACGAGAACAACGGCAAGACCAGGCACAAGTCCGCGGTCGCGATGGAGCCGATGCACGGCATCCGCCACCTTGCCGCGCAGGTCCGCGGCGATTGCCTTTCCGTCGATGATCTGTGCGGTCATGTCCGATGCCTGCCGATTCCGCCATGGCCGGACTCGTTCCGGCCTCCATGTCACTCGTCTTGGCAAAGACATGGATGCCCGGCACAAGCCGGGCATGGCGCCGGATAATCGCCGCGTTAGCGCGCCGTTGCAATCTTCTCCAGCGCTGCGACCAACGTTGGGCCATCGCCCGAAATCACCAGGCGCTTGATGCGCGAACTCGCGCCGGCGGCCAGTGTCACGTCGCGGGATGGGACGCCAAGGGCTTTGGCGATGAGCCTGCCCAACGCCGCATTGGCCTCTCCCTCGCTCGGCACGGCGCGCACGCGCACCTTGAGGACCGCGCGGCCGTCGCCGAGCAACTCGACGCCGTCGACGGCATCACGGCCGCCTCGCGGCGTAAGGCGCACAAGCAGGGAAACGCCGCCGGCCGCCAACGACCACGGCACCGCCATCGCGCTAGAACACGTTCGGGTAGACGTAACGAATGATCACGTTCTGAATGAAGAAGATGATCAGGATCAGGATCACCGGCGAGACGTCGATGCCGCCGAGATTGGGCAGCAGCGAGCGGATCGGCCGCAAGAGCGGCTCGGTGATGCGATAGAGGAATTCGCCCACCATCGAAACCACCTGGTTGCGGGTGTTCACCACGTTGAACGCGATCAGCCACGACAGCACCGCGGCTGCGATCAGCAGCCAGATGTAGATTTGCAGAACCATCAAAATGACGTCGAGGAGCGCGCGCATGAACCTTCCGCCGGATCGAGGATGGCGCGGAAAATAGCGGGTCGGTCGGCCCGGAACAAGGCAAGCGGCAGCGCACCCGGGTGCGAAAAGGGCCGATCCTTGACAGCCCCAAACACGGGTCCTAAATGGCGCCCACTCGCCTGCAGAACGGCCCCGCGCCGTTGCGGCTCGGCGGGGCCGTAGCTCAGTTGGGAGAGCGCCTCGTTCGCAATGAGGAGGTCAGGGGTTCAAATCCCCTCGGCTCCACCAGCCTCGCTTGCGGGCGCCGGCTGGACGCCAGCGCCGATCGAAAATCGCCCACCTCGGCAAAGGTGGGCCTTTCATTTTCAGGCGTCGGCGCTCTGCGCGATCCAGTGGTCGATGAAGTTCGACAGCCAGTTGATCGACGCATAGTCGTGCACGGCACGGTCGGCGATGTGCTCGTGCCGTTGCTTGGTGCCCGGCAATTCCATGCGATGCGCGCCGCGCGTGAGCCAGCGGTACATCATCGCGTGCGTCACTTCCGGATGAAACTGAAGCGCATACCCGGTGCCATGGCGAAATGCCTGCACCGTGAACGAGTCGCCCTCCGCCAGCAGTTCGCTGCCCGACGGCAGCTCGAAACCTTCGCGGTGCCACTGATAGACGTGGTCGGGCCATTCCGCGCACACCTTGCGGCCGGCTTCGGTCGGGCGGATCGGATAATAGCCGACCTCGGCGTGCCCTTGCGGGTGCGGGTAGACGCGCGCGCCGAGATGTTGCGCCATCATCTGCGCGCCGAGACAAATTCCGAGATAGGGCTTCTTGTCGCGCAGTGGCACCGCGATCCAGTCGATCTCGCGGCGGATGAAATCGTCCTTGTCGTTGGCGCTCATCGGCCCGCCGAAAATCACCGCACCGGAATGACCGTCCATCGTTTCCGGCAACGGGTCATCGAAGCGCGGACGGCGGATATCCAGCGTGTAGCCGCGCCTGGTGAGCGTTTGGCCGACGCGCCCGGGCGAGGAATGCTCCTGATGCAGAATGATTAGAACCGGCTTCGCCATGGCAGTGCGGCACGAATCCTTATGCGCGGAGTACTACCGGCTTTGCCGCCATTTGAAAACACGCCGGAGCACGAGAGCCGCTATGTGGCCGACGCGGACCTGCGCCGGGTCTGGCGGCGATCGATGACCTTGAGCGCCAAGGATGGCGGCGTGAGGCGGATGAGAAAGGCCATCAGCCGGTTGATGGCGCCGGGGATGACGATGCGCTTGCCCTGCATCAGGCCGCGGTAGCCTGCCTCCGCCACCTCTTGCGCACTTTTCGTCAGCATGCTCGGCGCAAGCCTTTGCTCCTTGAGCCCGGCGCGCGCGCCGAACTCCGTCGGCACCGGTCCCGGGCAAACCACCGTCACGCGCACGCCGCGCGGCGCGAGCTCCGCGTGCAACGCTTCGCTGAACGACAGGACGAACGCCTTGGTCGCGTAATAGACGGCCATGCCGGGCCCCGGCAGGAAGCCGGCCATCGAGCCGACATTGAGAATGCCGCCGCGATGGCGCGCGAGGCTGTCGGCGAAGGCGAGCGACAGATCGGTGAGCGCGCGCA
This sequence comes from Pseudolabrys sp., assembly GCA_035546875.1. Lineage (GTDB taxonomy): Bacteria > Pseudomonadota > Alphaproteobacteria > Rhizobiales > Xanthobacteraceae > Pseudolabrys. The sequence goes on along the minus strand of DASZVZ010000035.1, from coordinate 16,738 downwards.
TGTTGACGTCGATCATCTCGAGCTGCTCGCCGCGGTCGCGATTGACGGCCTGGCCGACGAGGCCGAAACCGGCGTTGTTGACGACGTATTGCGGCTCGGCGCCTGCGGCGCTCAGCGCCGCGGCAATCGTACGCGCGCAGTCGGGTTTGGCGAGATCGGCGGCGATCACGAGCGGCCGCGCCGCGCCGCGCGCGGCGATTTCATCCGCAAGCGCACGCAAACGCTCCTCGCGCCGCGCGACCAGCGCCAGCGCGTGGCCTTGGCGTGCAAACACGTGCGCGAGCGCGACGCCGATCCCGGCGGATGCGCCGGTGATGAGCGTGATGGGACGACGATCGCTGGTCATGTCGGGAATATATAACCGTTCGTCCCCGCGAAAGCGGGGACCCAGGGAAAATTAAAACGAGTCTTTGCCTATAGCCTGGATTCCCGCTTGCGCGGGAATGAGCGGACTTGCGCCGTGGTCCTCACTCCAGATTCTTGCTCGGCGGGAAGTCGCGCGAGAATACCGGCTGCTGCACGAACTTCTTCGGATCGTAGGTCCAGAACTGGCTCACCTGCGGGTAGGTCTTCACGATGGTGTTGGTGAGCTTGCCGTTCACGCGCGCCACTTTGCGCATGTGGATGTCGAGCACCGGCGTGCCGTATTCGTCGAGCCGCACCGGCCCGATCGGCCCATGCGTCAAGCGCACGTCGTGCATCGCCTTGAGGAAGGCCGCGGCATCGCTGGTCTTGCCGCCGGTCGTCTTGAGCGCTTCCTCGATGATGAGCAGCGCCGTGTAGGGGCCCGCGGTGTAGAAGCCGGGATCGTGCTTGTAGGCTTCGTTGATGCCGGCGACGAATTTCTTGTTGTCCGGCGTGTCGAGACCGGCGGCGTACCAGCCGCCTGAGTAAACGCCGACGGCCTCATCGCCCATCACCTTGAGGATGCCTTCGTCGGTCATGGTCGTGTTGCCAAGCACGGCGATCTTGCCCTTCAGGCCGTATTCCGCGAACGCCTTGAGAAAGCGCAGCGGATTGGAGCCGGCAAAGCCGGTGTAAATCGCATCGACGTCGGGTTTGATCTGCGCGAGGAAGGCGCCGTATTCCGGCGCGTTGAGCGGCGGCCACAGCTTCTGCACGATCTTGCCGCCGGCACCCTCGAAGCCGAGCTGGAACCCGCCCGCGCCTTCGTGGCCGTAGGTGAAGTCCTCGGCGACGATCGTGATGCGCTTGAACTTGAGATCCTTCGCCGCGAAATCGCCGAGCGGATAGGTCACCTGCGGCGCAGTGCCGAAGGCGTGCAGCACGTAAGGATTCACCGCGTGGCTTTTCAGGTCGACGGTGGCGGCCGACGTGGTGGTGATCAGCGGCACCTTGTTGTCGCGCACGTAGCCGTCCATCGCGATCGCTTCGTTGGTCGCGAGCGGGCCGATCATGACCGGCACCTTGTGGCGCTCGACCAGCTCCTGCGTCTTGGTCTTGGCGAGCGCGGGGCTGCCGGCGGTGTCTTGCGTGATCAGCTCGACCTTGCGGCCGGCGATCATGCCGTTGCGCTCTTTCAGGAACAGCGCCGCGCCCTCCTCCTGCTGCTTGCCGCCGGCCGCCAGCGGGCCGGTCAGCACTGTGAGGAAGCCGATCTTCAGCGGCTCGGACGATTGCGCGAATACCGCCGGCGCCGGAAAGACGCTGAGCGCCGCGCCCGCCTTCAGAAGCGCACGGCGCGAAATTCCGGAAGTGCTTTTCGGTGACATGACTGATCCCCCCGTTTGTCTGACGTTTCCCTTGTCGCGGGAAATCGGTGAACGATACGCGACGGCGAATGGCGAGCCGTCCAACTCTGATCAACCCCACATGTTCGGCGATATTCGCACATCCACCGATTTCCGCCACCGGCCTCGCCCTCCAAAAGCAAATCGCCGGGACGAACCCGGCGACAACGGTAACGGCGCTGCGGTGCGGTCTTACTCGACCGCCTTGCCCTTGCGGTAGCTCTCGGCCAGCAGATGGAGATTGTTGGCGACGTATTTGTTGCCGGGATCCTTGCGCTGCGCGGCCACCAGGCGCTCGCGGGCGCGCCGGTAGTCCCCGCGCAGCATGTAGGAATAGCCCTGGTTGTTGAGCACCTCGATGGTCGGCCCGACGATCTTGATCGCCTGCGCATAAGCGCGATCGGCAAGATCGAAGCGCCTTAACCGGTCATACGCCGCCGCGAGCCCCAGCCAGGCTTCGGCATCGCGCGGATGGGTTTCGACGGCACGGCGGAAATATTTCTCGGCAAGACCGAAATTATTGGCGCGATACTGCTTCTTGCCGAGGCTGAGGTCGTCGTTCGGATCGCTTCCGAGCAATCCCGGCTCGGCCGCCGCGGGCACCCCGAGGGGCGACGCTACCGTGCTGGTTGTTTCAAGGCTGGCGGTTTCGACGGGGGTCGTTGCGGACCGGCTGGCGTCGACCGGCAGGTCCGCGGCCATCGCCGAAGTCGACGGATCGGTACTTCCAGCCGGCGCCGGGTCGGCCATCGCGGAGGCCGGCGTTTGGGCGGCGGTATCGGCCGGCTTGAACGCATCGGCAAGATTGTTGGAAGTTGTTTCGCAGCCGGCCAGCGACACGCCCGCCATGACGACCAAGGCTCGGGCAACACTCTTACGCATGACTAGGCCTTGTGCGGAAACGCGAAACCCCGGGAACAACGGCAGGCTAGGCGAGGATGGTTAAGAATTCCTCGCCAGGCGGCTTATCCGCACTTCGGCAAGGCCTTGGGCCGCGGCGCGTCAGTAGTGACCGGTGTGGATCCGGACGAACACCGGCAGCAGGATGACCACAAACAGCACCGGGAAAATGCAAACCATCATCGGCACCGACAGCTTGGCCGGCAGCGCGTAGGCTTTTTCCTCCGCGCGCGACAGCCGCTTGTGGCGCATGTCGTCGCTATACACGCGCAAGGCGTCGGTGATGCTGGAACCGAGATCGATCGACTGATTGATCAGCGTCGCGAACGACTGCGCTTCTTCCAGCGCAAGGCGATCCGCGAACCGCTCGAGCGCGTCGCTCAAAGTGCGGCCGGCACGGACCTCGAGATTGGTCATGTGAATATTAGCGGTCAGCGAAGGATAGCTGTCGCCAAGCTCGCTGCCGACGCGCTCGAGCGCCGCTTCCATGCTGAGCCCCGAGTCCGCGCAAACGACCAGCAGGTCCATGAAATCCGGAAAACCGGAGCGATGCTCCAAGCGCCGTTTCGAGATGCGCTTGTCGATATACATGCTCGGGCCGATGTAGCCGACGATGCCGCCGACGATCACCATCAGCCAGAAGAACGTTCCGCCGCGGTTGCTGATCATCGGCAGGAACAGAAACAGCAACACCGCGATGCCGATGGCGAGCGCCGTGCGCCCGACGAAAAAGTATCCGACCGCGCGTGGATCGAAGATGCCGGCGCGGATCAGCCGCTGACGAAGCACCTTGAGATTGTCGCCGTTGGTGGAGGCGTAGTGCTTGGTGGTGTACTCGATGAGCCGCGCCACCGCCTTGAGGCTGGAGTAGCGCAGCGAGCGCGACGAATTCGCGGCACCCCCGCTGTCGCCGCTGAGGCGCGAGGCGCGGCGCTTGACCGAGCCGCGCACACGGATCGCCGCCATCACCGAGAACGCCAGCGTCCCGGCCGCGAGGAAGACCAGCATGCCCAGCATGAGGCTGGAGCTGTCGCGGAACACGCTGGCCAGAAGATTTTGCACCGTATCCATCGCTCAGATCCTGAAATTCACCAGCCGGTACATGATGAGATTGCCGACCGCCATCCAGCCGCCGGCGGCGGCGAGGCAGATCTTGGTCAGGCTTTCATTCCAGACGCTGGCGTAGAAGTCCGGCGATACGATCTGGATGACGATGAAAATGCCGATCGGCAGTGACGACAGGATCAGGGCCGAGGCGCGGCCTTCCGCCGCGAGCGCGCGGATCTTGCGGCGCATCTTGAAGCGCTGGCGAATGACGCCGGAGAGATTCTCCAGGATCTCGCCGAGATTGCCGCCGGTCGAGCCCTGGATTGCGACGGCCGTGACGAACAGCGGCAGGTCGTCGGTGCCGACGCGGTAATACAGGTTGCGCATCGCCGTTTCGAGATCTGCGCCGTAGGTAATCTCATCGACGACGATGCCGAACTCGCTGCCCACCGGATCGGGCAATTCGCGCGCCACCATCGAGATGGCGACCGGCACCGGATGGCCCGCACGCAGGCTGCGCACGATGATGTCGACCGCGTCGGCGAATTGCGCGCCGAATTTCTTCTGCCGCCGGCTGCGCAGCGCGCGCAACACGATCACCGGCAGCACGAAGCCGCAGAACAGCGCCGTCATTACCGCGTGCGAGAAGTTGTGCTCGAACGTCATCATCGCGCCGAAGGCGATCGCCATGCCGACGCCGATGAGAATGACCAGCCGGCCGAAGCCGATGGTCACGCCCGACTGCAGCACGAGCTGATTGAGATTGACCAGCGGCAACCGGTAGTCGCCGCCGCTGGTGAGCCCGCGCTCGCGCCGGATCTGCACCAGAACGCTTTCGCGATCCGGCTTATCGTCCATCAAGCGCAGGCGCCGGTTGATGTTCTTGCGATACGACGACCGCGTATAGAACAAAAGATAAATGCCCTCGGCAAACAGCGCGGCTGAAACGCCGATCAGAATGTAGAAGAGATAGATCGGGCTGAGGTCGATATTGAGGCTGAACATGGCCTAGAGCGCGTGCGTCGGGTCGAAGTAGTTGCCGGGAATCTTGATGCCCTGATTGACGAGATGCGCGAGGAAGCGCGGACGAACGCCGGTCGCCTGAAAATGGCCGATCACCGCGCCGTCCGGTCCCGTCCCGGTGCGCACGTACTTGAAGATCTCCTGCATCTGGATGATGTCGCCTTCGAGGCCCGTGATCTCGGCGATCGACGTTACCTTGCGCTTGCCGTCGGACTGACGCTGAAGCTGCACGATGAGCTGAATGGCGCCGGCGATCTGGCCGCGGATCGAGGCGACCGTCATCGGCAGGCCGGCCATGCCGATCATCTGCTCGAGGCGTGAAATGGCGTCACGCGGCGTATTGGCGTGAATGGTCGCCATCGAGCCTTCGTGACCCGTGTTCATCGCCTGCAACATGTCGAAAGCTTCTTCGCCGCGGCACTCGCCGAGGATGATGCGGTCGGGCCGCATGCGCAGCGCGTTCTTGACCAGCTCGCGCTGGCGGATTTCGCCCTTGCCTTCCAGATTCGGCGGACGCGTTTCCATGCGGCCGACATGCGGCTGCTGCAATTGCAGTTCGGCGGCGTCCTCGATGGTGATCAGACGCTCCTTCTCGGAAATGAAGGCGGACAGCGCGTTGAGCATCGTGGTCTTGCCGGAACCGGTGCCGCCGGAAATGATGGTGGTCACGCGCGCCTTGACCGCCGCCGCGAGCACTTCGGCCATCGGCGGACGCATCGCATCGACCTCGACCAGCTTGGAGAGGTTGAGCGGCTTTTTGGAAAACTTTCGGATCGAGACCAGCGGACCATCGACGCCGATCGGGCGCACCGCGACGTTGACGCGCGAGCCGTCGAGCAGTCGAGCGTCGCAAAGCGGATGCGATTCATCGACCCGGCGGCCGACCGCCGCGACGATCTTGTTGATGATGCGCAGCAGATGCTGCTCGTCCTTGAAGCGAACCGCCAGCGGCTCGAGCATGCCGCGCCGTTCCACATAGACGGACTCGTGACCGTTGATCAGGATATCGCTGATGCTTGCGTCCTTGAGCAGCGGCTCGAGCGGCCCAAGGCCGGTCATTTCGTCGATGATCTCCGAGACGAAACTGGACAGCTCCTGCGCATTGAGCGCCAGGCGCTCGACCAGGACGTATTGCGCGACCAGTTGTTGAACGTGGTTGCGCACCTCTTCTTCCGGCAGCTTGTCGAGCGCCGACAGGTTGATTTCCTCGATAAGCCGGCGGTGCAAGCGCACTTTTGCATCGAGCAGCTTGTCGCTCTGGAGCGGATTGGCGATGGGGGGCGCGGCGGGCGGTTCGGCCGGCGCTTCGGGCAGCACCGTCCATGCGACGCTTTGCTCCACCGCACTCGGCGCTTCCGCGATCGGCGGAACGATGCTGGGGGAATCGACGCGTCGGGCGGTGAAGCGGCCGGCCATTATCTGGACCCTCTTGTCGGCGTCGCGGCGCGGGTCAGCGCGCGAACGAAAGCTTGAGCTTCTTGAACAGCGGCGCGGATTTACCGGCAGCCTGCTTGCTCGCCTGCGGCAGCACGAGCTTCTTGAGTTGGCCGGTGATGCTGTTGCCGCGCTTGACCTCGTCGAGCGGAACGCCGCGATCGATGGCCTCGCGCACCAGCGCGTAGTCGTTGGGAATCGCGCCGGCGAGCGAATCGCCGAGCGCCTGCTCGAGATCGCTGTAGCGCAGGCCGGACCCGAACATGTTCTGTTTGAACCGGTTGACGATCACGCAAGGCTCCGGCCCGTTGTCGAGCCGTTCCTTGATCGCGGCGACAAGCTGCTTGGCCTGGCGCAGCGCCGGCACGGTGGTTTCGCTGATGATGAACAGCTTGTTGGAGCCGAGCAGGAGGCTGTCGGTCCAGGAGAACCACGTGCGCGGCATATCGAACACCACGTATTCGAAATGCGTCGAGACGAGATCGAGGAGGCGCGTCACCATGTCGTGGTCGAAGCTGCGCATTTCCGCCGGGCGGTTGGGCGCGGCCACCACCGCCAGTCCCGACGAGTGATGCGACAGCATGACTTCGAGCAGCTGGCGGTCGAGCCGTTCGGGCCGGGGTTCGATCTCGCTCAGATTGAGGCGCGGCTCGATGTCGAGATAGTCGGCGATGGCGCCGTGCTGGAAGTCGAGGTCGACAAGACACGTCGACGGCCGGTTGCGCTGGCCGCCGCTGTTGAGCAGCAGCATCGCGGTCTGGATCGAAAGCGTGGTCACGCCCGCGCCGCCGACCGCCGGCAGGAAGGTGTAAATCTGCGCCTCGTTCGGCTGCGCGGCATCGGCATGACTTTTGGCGACGCGCGCGCACGCGCGGACAAGATCGACCGGGGCGACCGGCTTCACGAGAAAATCGGCAACGCGCATTTGCAGAAGCGTGCGCGCGACGTTTGCATCGAAGCTTTGCGTCAGCGCAATCACCGGCGGCAGCTCGCCGGCGCGCGCCATCATGCGCGACAGCGCCACCATTTCCTCGTCGCTGCCGGCATCGAGATCGACGACGACGACGGCCGCGCCCTCGGGCTGGAATTCCGCCGCAACTTCATTGAGCCGGCCGTTGACGACCGTCAGATCGATCTGGCTGCTGGCGCCGAACGTGGCGCGCACTGTGCGATCGAGCTCCGCGTCGGCAGTGACGATGACGACGCGGGTCTGTGCAGCATCATTGGGCAAGCCAGGTTGCATAACGTCCTTCAAATACCGATCAGTTCACCGGAGCCGCGGTCTGCGTGACCGTCGGGCCGACCGGCGTCGCGTTAGCGCTGTTGTTCGAGCCCTGTCCGCTCGACTGCTGCGAATAGGAGCTAGAGGTGCCGATGCCGACCGGAGGCGTTACCTTGTTGTTGCGATAACGCTCGACCGCGCTCTGCATCTTTTGGCCGTTGTAGGCGATGCTGCGGTTCGCGCTCGCGCGTGGCCACGGATCGACCATCTGCGCGACCGTGTCCGTCGCCACGGCGTTGCCACCCGACAGCGCGATGGTGTCGCGGCGGTCGAGATACCCCACGTTGTCTGCGCAGGCGGCAAGCAGGCCGCCCAGCGACAACACGATTAGGCTGGCGCGCCCGACTTTATTGAACGACCGCATTGGCATCCCCCTTGGGCATGTCGAGCATGTGACCGGTGAACGGCGCCTGGCCTGCGATAGCGATGCGGGCCGAGGCCGGCGTCAGCGCGCGCGCTTCGGCACGCGTCACTTCAGTCTTGTTGAGCAGGAAGAAGTCGACATCGTTCGGCGGCAGAGTGTCATCCGCCGGGGTCGCGATGATGTCGCCCGGCCGCGTCGGACGCACGAGGTGCGGCGTCACGATGATCGCGAGATCCGTCTCGTTCTTCTGATACGACTTCGAGGAGAACAACGCGCCCAGCACCGGCACGCTGCCGAGCCACGGTAACTGCTCGATCTGGTTCTGGTCGTTGGTCTGCAACAGGCCGCCGATGACGAAGCTCTGCCCGTCGTGCAGCTCGACCGTGGTCGAGGCGCGGCGCACGATCAGCGCCGGCACCGTGATGCCGTTCGCGACCGACACGGTATGCGTGGTGTCGATCTGGCTCACCTCGGGCTCGATCCGCATGTTGATCAGGCCCTTGCCGAGCACCGTCGGCGTGAACGCGAGGCCGACGCCGTATTTCTTGTAGTCGACCGTGATCTGGCCGAGCGAGCCGGCAACCGGGATCGGATACTCGCCGCCGGCGAGGAAGCTCGCCGTATCGCCCGAGAGCGCGACCAGGTTCGGCTCTGCCAGGCTGCGGGCGACGCCCTGCGTCTCCAGCGCGTTGATCATCATGTCGATGCGGGCGCCGCCGCCGACGATGTGGGCGATCGCAAATCCGAACGGAGAGCCGCCGGAGAGCACGCCCGCGGCCGCCTCGCTCGCCGACGTCACCGGCAGCTTCGAGGCCGGCTGACGCGCGCCGATATTGATCGTGCTGTTGCCGCCGAAGCGGTTCCACTGGAAGCCAAGGTCGCGGGCGGCGGTGCGCGACAACTCGATGAAGCGCACTTCCAGCATCACCTGTTGCGGCTGCATGACCGAAACGGTGTTGATGATCTCGGGCCCGAACTGGCGCGCGATGGTCACCGCCTTGTCGAGGGTGACTGCATCGGCGACCTCGCCGGAGAGCATGATGCGGCCATTCACCGTCGACGCATGCATGCGCGATCCGGGGAACCGGCGCTTGAGCTCATTGGTCAGCCGCGTGATGTCGTAGGTCACTTCGACATCGAAGATGCCGACGAGCTTCTTGTCGTCGGAATAGACCGATACGCGCGTCGTGCCGATCTTCTTGCCGAGGATCGACAGCGTGTGGTCGGTCAGCGGATTGACGTCGGCAACGGCCGGGTCGCCGACGGTGATGTCGACGAAGCTCGTCTCGGTGCGTACGTCCTGCGACTTGCCGATGGTGACGGTCACCATTGCCGTGCGGTTATCGCCGGTGATCTGGATCAGCTTTTGCTGCGCGTGCGCATCGCCGATCATGCACAACAGCGTCGCCACAACGGAAATCGCCAAGGCCACCGCCAGGTCGACGAGCCAGTTGCCGCGCCTTGAGGTCCTGTCCGCCGGACGCCGCCAATCGAAACCTGCGGCATATTCGTTGTTGGTATTCACGACACTTCTCCCCACCCTGATGGTCCCAAACCCGCGGCTAGCGGGCAGCTTGTCTTTGATCCGTGAGCGCCGAATCCCCATTCGGATGCTCGATCGGAACGCTGTAGTCCTGCTTCGACGACGGCCGGGTCACGGTAATCGTCGTGGTCGACTTCTTGTCGGATCCGAAAAATTCGCTGCTGAGGTCCTTGAGCGTGATCTTGCGGGTCTTTTCCTGTTTGACTTCGCCGGCCTTGCGCAGCAGCAACGAAAGACTGCCGACCGAGGATGCGAGCCACACTTTCTGCGCGTCGACCGTGCCGACCTCGAGCGTGACCGATTTCGCAACCGTGGCTTTGGCCGTGCGCTCGTCGGCGCTCTGATCGACCGCAAGCACGCGCGCGTCCTGCAACACGACTTCGGTGCTGGCCTGACCCTTGTCGATCTGGCGCGTGAGCACGACGTCGACCCGATCGCCCGGCAACACAAAACCGCCGACGCCTTCGACGTCATTGACGCGGATGGTGACCGCCTTCATGCCGGGCCGCACCAGCGCCGACAACGTCGCGCGTTGACCCGGACCCGTAACCTTCAGCGCGAGCACCGGCTCGTTCGGCTCGATCGCCGCGAGCACGACACGACGGCCACCGCCGAGCAGGTCGGAAACCTTGCTGAACGCGCCGGACGGCAGCGCGCCTTTCGGCCACGGGATTTCCTCAAGCATCGCCGCGGTGAGTTCCGTGCCGAAGCGCAACGGCTGCTTGGCGACGACGATGGTTTGCGTGGAGGCCGGCTGCTGCTTGTTCGCTTCGAGGCTTTTCGCCCGCATGTCCGCCTGATTGTTGAGCCAGGACTGGGCGATGAAGACGGCAAGCACCCCGAAAACGAGGGCGAAGCCGATCATGACGATGGTACTGGCACGCACGGCGTTTTTCCGTTTGACGCAATCCGAAAACTGAGGCCGTGAGTATATGTACTTAGGGAGTATTCAATTGATGAAATACTCGCCGCTTCTGGTCCTATGCTGAAAAGTGACTGAATTCGTATTGTTTACATTTAGTGTTTTGAACCGAATAAACTTTAGAATAACCATTAATGGAATACCCTATACTAGACCGGATTGGGTCTATTCTTGTAACGACTTGTTCAGCCTAACGCTTCGCTACTGCCCGGAAAAGCTGAGCAATCGCGCGTTGCGAAGCGGGCAACCCGATGCCGTTGGGAAAAATCAAGACTACCGCGCAGTAAACGGCCTTCGCCCAACGTTGCCGACCCGCCGCTGTTGCGGCAACATGCGGCCACGCTCGCATACAAAAGCGATGCGCCAGAAACCGGCGCATCGCTGCATTTTCAGGAGAGTCCGCGCGATGTCTAAACCTCGCATTAGCTACGTCGACCCGGCGACAGTAAAAGACGCCGCCATGCTCGCCGAGTTCGACCGCTGCGCCCGCGAGGGAACGCCGCGTCCGGAGAGCCAGGCGGTTCGCGCGCACGTGCCGGCGGTATTCTGGTCTTTCGCCAATAGCTGGCGCGATGTGTTCAAGAACGGCGTCGCCGACCACAAGATCAAGGAGCTCTGCCGCATCTACGTATCGCGCTCGGTACTGTGCGAATTCTGCGGCAACCAGCGCTCGATGAAGGCGGCCAAGGCCGGCCTCAAGGAAGACGACTATTCCGACCTGATCAATTTCGAGAGCTCGTCGCGCTACGACGAGCGCCAGAAAGCCGCCCTTTCCTACGCGGAAGCGATCACGTGGGATCTGCCGACGGATGACACTTTCTGGGCGCGGCTGCACAAGCATTTCAGCGAGCCGGAGCTGGTCGAGATCGGCTATTTCGTGGCGCTGACGATGGGCCAGCAGCGTTGGCTGCGCACGCTCAATATCGAGCATCACCAGATTCTCGCCGGCACCGACGCGTCGATGGCGCCCGGCTTCGAGACTGAAGACGCCCTGTTGGAGTCCAAGAAGGCTGCCGACTACTGGGCCAAGATCAACGCCAAACCGACATCGCAGGCCGCCGAGTGAGCACGAATCTCGCGAGTACTGTCGCCGCGCGCGCACCCGCCGCACGGCCGTCGTTGGGTGAGCCTCGTATCCGCGTCAGCGGGCTCGGCAAGCGCTACGGCACGCTGGAAGTTTTCCGCGGCATCGATTTTGACGTGGGCGAACGCGAAATTCTCGCGATCGTCGGCCCGTCGGGTTGCGGCAAGACCACGCTGCTGCGTTGCATCGACGGCTTGTTGCCGGTCGATGCGGGAGAGATCCTGGTCGGCCGCGAGCGGGTGACCGAGCCGATCGCCGGCGTCGCGATGGTGTTCCAGCACTTCGGGCTGTTTCCGTGGAAGACCGTTTTCGACAACGTCGCGTATGGCTTGCGCATGGCCGGAGCGCCCAAGGGTGAGATCGAACAGCGCGTGCCGGAATTCATCCGGCTCGTCGGCTTGAGCGGCTTCGAAAACGCTTATCCGTATCAGATGTCGGGCGGCATGCAGCAACGCTGCGGTCTTGCCCGTGCTTTGGCGATCGAGCCGAACGTGCTGCTGATGGATGAGCCGTTCGCCGCCGTCGACGCGCAGACGCGCGAGATCCTCCAGTTCGAGCTCTTGCGCATCTGGGAGGAACGGCCGACCGCGATGATCTTCGTCACGCACTCGATCGAAGAAGCGGTGCTGCTCGGCCACCGCGTAATCGTGCTCAAGGGCCGGCCATCGAGCATCCATGAAACGATCACTATCGATCTGCCGCATCCACGCACGCGCGCGACGCTGCGCGAGCCGCGTTTTGCCGAGCTGCGCGAGCGCGTGTGGAGCACGTTGATGAACGAAGCGCAGAAAGCCGAATTTCAACTCGAACGCTAGACAACAAAAAGCTGCAAATGCAACAAACGGAGGATTCAATGATCCGCAAATTGACCGGATTGCTCGCGGGCCTCGGCCTGCTGGCGATGCTGAGCGTAGGAGGCGCCGGACCGGCCGCCGCGCAAGGCAAGAAGCTCGTCATCGCACTGCCCGGCATTCCCCCGATTTTCTCGGTGACGATCGCCTATGTCGCCGAGAAGGAGGGCTTCTTCAAAAAGCACGGCGCCAATGTCGAAATCCGTCCGTTCGATAACGGAACGGCGGCCGCGCGCGCGGTTGTCGCAGGCGATGTCGACATGGCCTGGTCGCCGACCCCGCCGGTGATCAATCAGGTGTCCAATGCCGGCGTCCCGCTGGTCGCGCTCTACGGTATGCCGAACCCGGATTGGGTCATCGTCGCCGCCGAGCCGGGCAAGACCTGCAAGGACCTGATCGGTCAGGACATCGGCGTCGACTCGATCAATGGCGCGCGCTCCATAGCGTTGCGCTCGATGCTCGCCGGCGGTTGCCCGGACGTAAAGATCGATCAAGTGAAGCAGGTCGCGCTCGGTTCGCAATCGGGCGCGGCGCTCATCGCCGGCCGTCTGCATTACGCCGTTCTGCACCTCGACGACCTCGCCGAGATCAAGCATCAGGGCAAGCCGCTCAATGTCCTGCTGGCGATGAAGAACACCAATCCGACCAGCCACTATCTCATCCTGGTCGCGCGCAAGGACAAGCTCAAGGCCGATCGCGACGCCTATGTGCGCGCGCTGGCCGGCATGATCGAATCGGCGCACTTCATGGCTGACCCGAAGAACGCCGACGCCGTCGCGCAGGTCGCGACCAACACCGGCCACAACAAGGAAGTCAACAAGGAAGCGCTGAAGTCCTTCCTCGCCATCGACTTCTGGGCGCTGAAGGACGATGGCCTGCCGCGCAAGAAGATCGAAGCGGTGGGCGCGCAGATGAAGAAGATCGGCGCCATCAAGGGCGACAAGGAGCCGGTGAAGTTCGACGACTTCGTCGACACCAGCGTCTGGAAAGACGCCAACGCGATGGTGAAGTGACGTTTCTTGGAGTCATTCCGGGACGGCGCGCAAGCGCCGGACCCGGAATCCATAACCCCGGTCTGTATGAATGGATTCCGGGTTCGCTCGCTTCGCTCGCGCCCCGGAAAGACATTGGACTTTAGACCGTGCGAACTACCGTTCAACGCTACGCGCCGTTCTGGCTGAGCCTTCTTGCCGGATTGGCGATCTGGGAAATCGCCGGACGAAGCACCAGCGCCGCGTTCATGGTGCCGTTCTCGGCCACTGTCGTGCGGCTGTGGGAACTCGTCGCCGGCGGCGAATTTCTCGGCCAGCTCCTTGAATCGGCGAAGCTGTTCATCACCGGCTTCGCGATCGCGCTCGCGGTCGGCGTGCCTCTCGGCATGCTGCTCGCGCGCGTGCGCGTCGTACGGATAGGCATCGAGCCGTACCTGATGATCATCTACGCGACGCCGCTGGTCGCCTTGATTCCGTTCATCCTGTCAATGATGGGCTTCGGCTTCGCGCCGAAAGTGCTCGTGGTCTTTCTCTTCGCCGTGTTTCCGGTCATCTACAACACGGTGGAAGGCGCGCGCAGCATCAAGCCCGAACTGATCGAGGTCGCGCATTCGTTCCGCTCGAACGAGTGGGCGCTCTGGCGTGAGGTCATGCTGCCGTACACGTTGCCTTACACGATGACCGGCGTGCGCCAGGCGATCGGCCGCGCGCTCGTCGGCATGATCGCCGCGGAGTTCTTCCTGAGCTCCACCGGCCTCGGCCAGCTCATCATGGGCGCCTCGCAGAACTTCGACACCGGCGGCGTGTTCGCCTCGATCTTCGTGATCGGGCTCATCGGCGTCGGCCTGATGCGGCTCGGCCTGAAGATCGAGCAGCGCTTCGCGCATTGGAGGCAATAACCCAATGAGCGAACAAACGATCGGCGTCTCCGCCCCCGCGACGCCCGCCGCCAAGCCGGCGGCAAGCCCGGCTCGCGTACCCGGGACACTGGTGCCGCGGCTGATCGCCGGCGTCGCAATCCTGCTGTTGTGGGAATTCGTGGTGCGCGCGCTGGCGCCGGGCTATGTGGCGAAGCCGAGCACGGTGGTCATGGCGTTCCCGCACGTGATCACCGATCCGGAATTCCTCAAGGCGACCGGCATCACGCTCGCCGCCGTGGCCGAAGGCCTCGCGGTCGCGCTGGTGTTCGGCACCATCATCGGGCTTTTGATGGGGCGCAGCCCGATGATGGAGCGCGCCATCCGTCATTACGTGAACGGCTTCTATGCCATTCCGATGATCGTGGTGCTGCCGCTGTTCTCGCTCTGGTTCGGCTATTCCGGCGCCACCCGCATCGCCACCATCATTTTCGCGGCGATCTTCTCGATCATCCTCAATGTCTCCGACGGCGCCCGCTCGGTGCCGCGCGAATACATGGAAGTGGCGCGCTCGTTCCGCTCCAACCGGCTGAGCGTGCTCATCGGCATCGTGCTGCCGTCGTCGATGCCCTATCTGCTCGCCGGCATCAGGCTCGCCGCCGGGCGCGCGCTGATCGGCGCGGTGGTGGCCGAGTTCTTCCTCTCGGTCGGCGGCGTCGGCTACTACATCCTCTACAATTCGCGCTCCTATCACCACGCGGAAGCCTTTGTCGGCGTGCTGCTGCTGGCGGCCTTCGGCGTCGGCTTCGAAGTGCTGGTCGGCTGGACGACCCAGCGCTTCATGCCCTGGTACCGCCGCGGCGATAAGGGCTGATTGTGTGTCCGTCGCCGTAAACCAATCCTCCGTTCATTCCCGCGCAAGCGGGAATCCAGCGCTGGGTCCCCGCTTTCGCGGGGACGAACGGACACCTGTTCTCTCCCACCGCTGAGGACTTCCCATCATGTCATCCGATCCTGTGCTGGCGGCCGCGATCTCGCATTGGGGCCCGCGTTTCGTCGCCAACGGCGTCAACCTTTCCGACTTCGAGGACGTCACCGCCTCGATGAAATCCTACGATGAATGGTGCGCGGCCTGGTCGAAGCGGGCGGCGATCCATGAAGAGATCGGGCGCGAGGCGCTCGCCAAGAAGCGCTATCTGACCGCGGGCGAGTGCTTGCAGCGCGCCGGGGTCTATTACCACTTCGCCTCGTTCCTGTTCCTGCGCGACATGGCGCAGATGAAGGCCGCGCACAAGAAGCAGATCGAGTGCCGGCAACTCGCATTGCCGTTCCTCGATCCGCCGGGCGAGCGCGTTGAAATCCCGTATGAGGGCAAGACGCTCGCCGGCATCCTGCGCAAGCCGAAGGGCATCGAACGCCCGGGGGTGGTGGTGATGGCGGTCGGGCTCGATTCGACCAAGGAAGAGACCGACGCCTACGAGGCGCCGTTCCTGGCGCGCGGGATGGCGACGCTGGTGTTCGAAGGCCCGGGCCAGGGCGAGGGCCAATATGATTTCGCCATTCGTGGCGACTACGAAGTGCCGGTCAAAGCGGTGATCGACTATGTCGAGACCCGCAGCGATCTCGACTCAAAGCGCATCGGGATGTGGGGCGTCAGCCTGGGCGGCTATTATTCGCCGCGCGCCACCGCGTTCGAGAAGCGCATCAAGGCCTGCATCGCGCTCGGCGGCCCGTTCGAGTTCTCCAAGGCCTGGGATACGCTGCCGCAGGTGACGCGCGAAGCGATCCGCGGCCGCACACATGCGAAGTCGGATCAGGAAGCGCATGAGCGCATCAGCAAACTCTCGCTGGTGGGCGTGGCGCAGAACATCACGGTGCCGATCTACATCGTGAACGGCCGGCAGGACCGGCTGGTGCCGGCCTCCGACGCCGAACGGCTGGCGCGCGAGGTGAGGGGACCGGCCGAATTGATGATCGTCGAGGACGGCAACCACATCGCCAACAACCGTGCCTACCGCTGGCGCTCGCAAAGCGCGGATTGGATGAAAGAGAAGTTGGGATAAGCTCAACGCCGGACCGTCGTTCGCGCCCTCATGCTGAGGAGCGCTCCGCAAGAGGGCGTCGCCGCAAGTCAGATAGCCGACCTGCGCATTTAAAAATCCGGTCTCGGGGTAAAGCCCGAGACCGGTGCAGGTGGCCGCTCCCGTCCTTCGAGACGACGCCCCCGGCGCCTCCTCAGGATGAGGCGGACGGAGACATCAAGTCGCCTTCCTCGGCAACGCCACGATCATGTCCAGTTCGACGCGCGCGCCGGGCGACGACAACTGATTGATGCACACCGTCGTCGATGCCGGTTTCCAGTCGCCGAAATAGGGCGCCATCGCTTTGCTCATGCCGTCCATGTCGCGCATGTCGGTGAGGTATTTGGTGATCTTGACGACGTCGGTCCACTGGGCGCCGACGCTGTCGAGCACCTCCTTGGCCGCGGTCATCGCCCGTTGAACCTGCTCGGCAATGCCGTTCGGATGCTGATGCTCTTCGTCGACATGCGGGTGAAAGTGATACAGCGGCGACGGCGTCACGCCGGAAACGAACATCAGGTCGCAGGCGCCGACGATGCGCACCGCCGGGGCGTAGGGCATGTCCTTGGCGCGCGCGGGGTTCGGCTGGATTTCCTCGACGGTCGGG
>DASZVZ010000034.1:0-43516 GCA_035546875.1 Pseudolabrys sp. | reverse complement strand
GGCCGCTCGTCAGCGCGAGCGTTGGCCGACGCCCACGTACGGCCGCGGCTCCGGGCCGTTGTAGAGCGTGAGCGGACGAATAAGGATGTTGTTGTCGAGCTGCTCGAGCACCTGCACCACCCAGCCCGGCACGCGGCCGATCGCGAAGATCGGCACGAACAGATCCCGCTTTACGCCGAGCAGGTGGTAGACGACGCCGGAATAAAAATCGACGTTCACATTCACGCCGTGGCGTGCATACGGCGCCATCGCAGCGACCACCGCCTGCAAAATCTCGAACCACTTCGGCTGGCCCATTTCCCTAGACAATCGCTCGACGCCGGCGCGCATGTGTCGCGCGCGCGGGTCTTCGGCGCGATAGACGCGATGGCCGAAGCCGGTAACGGCCGCGCCGGACTTACGCTTCTCCTTCACGTACTCGGCCGCCCGCGAGGGCTCACCGATTTCCTCCGCCATCTTCATCACGTCCTCGGCGGCGCCGCCGTGCGCCGGGCCGGAGAGCGCGGCAATGGCGGCGGTGATCGCGGCGTGCAGATTGGCCTCTGTGCCGATCACGACGCGCGCAGTGAAAGACGAGGCGTTCGACCCATGCTCGGCATGCAGAATGAGATCGCGGTCGATCAGCTGCGCGGCGTCCGCACTCGGCTTCTCACCCTTGAGCATCCACAGAAGGTTGGCGGCGTGGCCGAGCGAGGGATCGGCGGCAACCGGCTCCTGGCCCGCACGGATTCGCGAGTGGGCTGCGACGATCATCGGAACCTGCGACGTGAGCCGCACGCCTTTGCGCAAGGTCGCTTCGCGCGAATTGTCAGCCGTTTCCGGATCGAAAGCCGCGAGCGCCGATGTCGCGGTGCGCAAAACATCCATCGGATGAGCGGATTTGATGGCGCGAATGATGTCGAGAACTTGCGGCGGCAATTTGCGCGCGGCCCTGAGCTCGGCATCGAACGCGGCGAGCTGCTGCTGATCCGGCAATTCGCCGTTGAGAAGAAGCCAAGCGGTCTCCTCGAAGGTCGAATGCTCGGCAAGATCGTGGATCGAATAACCGCGATAGCGCAGATCGCCGGCCTTGCCGTCGATGAACGTGCACGGCGATCGGTCGAAGTACACGCCTTTCAGGCCACGCTGAATCTTGATCGCTTCGTTCGTTTCGGTCATTGATGCCTCGTGCCGGTCTCTGGCGCTTTCTCATGCGGTGAGAAGCATGGACTTGATCGACCGCCTTTTTGATATCGCACGTCAGCGCAATCGCAAAATCGTTCTGCCGGAAGGCGACGATGCGCGCGTCGTCGCCGCGGCCGCACGCTTGCACAAGGAAAAGATCGCGGCGCCGATCCTGCTCGGAACACCGGACAGCATACGCAAGGCGGCGGCCGAAAATAGCACGAACATCGAAGGCATCGCGATCGTCGATCCGCGCAGCGATGCACGGCTGCACGCCTACGCTACGGCCTGCGCCGCGGCACGCGAGTCGATGACGCCGGCGATGGCGGCACGGCTTGTGACCAAGCCGCTCTATTTCGGCGGCATGATGGTGCGTGAGGGCGACGCCACGGCGATGGTGGCGGGTGCGGCCAATCCGACTCGCCGCGTGATCGAAGCCGGGCTCATGACGGTCGGGCTGGCTGCGGGAATCGCGCTTCCGTCCAGCTATTTCCTGATGATCGCGCCCGACTTCCTCGGCGCCGGGCCAAAGGCGTTCATCTTCGCCGACTGCGCGGTGAACGCCGATCCAGACGCCGAAGAACTTGCCGACATCGCGATTGCATCCGCGCGCAGCGCCGAGATGTTGCTCGGCGAAGCACCGCGTGTTGCGCTGCTGTCGTTCTCAACCAAGGGCAGCGCGCAACATGCGCGGGTCGAAAAAGTGAAGCGGGCGCTTGCTTTTGTGCAGGAGCGCGCGCCCGAGCTTGCGGTCGACGGCGAATTGCAGGCCGACGCCGCGCTGGTGCCCGCCGTCGCGATCAAGAAAGTGAAGGAAGCGAGCGCCGTTGCGGGCAATGCAAACGTGCTGATATTCCCCGATCTCGATTCCGGCAATATCGGCTACAAGCTCACGCAATGGCTCGGAAATGCCAAAGCGATCGGGCCTTTCCTGCAAGGCTTCGCCAAGCCGATCAGCGACTTGTCGCGCGGGGCGAGCGTGGATGACATCGTGACCACCTGCGTCGTGGTCGCTGCAAGCGCCTAGCCGGTGGGCAGAAAAACGTGGGCTGAGCCCATGCGATTGCCAGCGCAAATCGGTTGGCGCTAGCCTCCGAGGCAGGAAAACGCCCCGGGGGATGCCATGCAAAACAAAATCGACCGCCGCACCGTTCTGACCGCAACGACGGCGCTTGCCGCCGCCAACATCTTGCCAGGCGGTGCGCTCGCGCAGACGCCGGCGCCCGCTTCGCTGCCTGCGCGCGGCGAGTTCGTCGTGCGCGGCGCACATGTGCTGTCCATGGACGCTGCCATCGGCGACCTGACGAGCGGCGACGTGCATGTACGCGACGGTGCGATCGTCGCCGTCGGCGCCAACATAAACGCTCCCGGCGCACAGGCGATCGACGGCAAGGGCATGATCTGCATGCCGGGCTTCGTCGACACGCACTGGCATCACTGGACGACGTTCCTGCGACCGGCGATGCGTGCCGACGATCCCAAGCACACATACTTTCCGGTGACGTTTGCGCTCGGCGTGCATTACACGCCGGAGGACAGTTATCGCAGCGTACGGCTCGGCCTGGCCGAGGCGTTGAGCGCGGGCGTCACCACGACGCACAACTGGGCGCACAACGTGCGCAGCCCCGCGCATGCGGACGCCGAAGTGCGGGCGATGCGCGACAGCGGCCTGCGCGGGCGCTTCGCCTACGGGCCTTCGCTCGGCGCGCCCAACGACAAGCCGATGGATCTGCCCGACATGAAGCGGCTCAAGGCCGACATCGGCAAGAACGACATGCTCACGATGGGCATGTGTTCGCGCAACATCGACGGCAGCAACACCTCGCGCGGCGCGATAAACGCCGAGATGGCGACGAAGGAGTGGAACGGCGTGCGTGAATTCGGCCTGCCGATCACGCTGCACACCAACGGCAGCGCCTCGATCCAGCTTCTCGACGGCGCAAACCTGCTGGGCAAGGACGTGCAACTCGTGCATCCGCTCAATCTTGTCGAGAAGGATTTTGACACGCTCGCCAAGCACGGCACGCATTACAGCACCTCGCCGCTCGGCGAAGCAGGCCGCTCCGGCGAGATGCAGTTCATCGAGCTGATGCAGAAAGGCGTGCTGGTAAGCATGTCGATCGACAACGTGACCGCCGAACGCTGCGACTGCTTCGCCTGCATGCATATGATGCAGATCATCAACCGGCATCGTACCGGCAACAAGTTCAAGCTCACCACCAAGCGGCTGGTCGAACTTGCCACCATCGACGGCGCGCGGGACCTCGGCTTCGACCATCTCGTCGGCTCGCTAACGCCGGGCAAACGCGCCGACCTTATTCTGGTGAAAACCAAAGGGCCGCACATCGAAACGGCCGGCGATCCTTACGACGCGCTCGTGCAATTGGCGCAGCCCTCGGACGTCGACACGGTCGTCGTCGACGGTCGCATCCTGTACCGCCAGGGCCGCTTCACCGGCCTCGACTACGAAAAGGTCGCCAGCGACGCGACGCAGTCTTTCACAGCGTTGAAAATGCGCGCCAAATGGAGCTAGCACGCGCCTGAACCGGCGTGAAGCGATTGCCCGCCCCATGGCAATTGCGTACCCTCCCGGCTCGCTTCAACGAGAAAAGGCCGCGTCCCGGGAGGACCTCATGAAGAAATCGCGCATCACAGGCGCAGCGCCATCGCGCCGCGATGTCATCAAGACCGCCGCCGTCTTCGCCGCGGGCGTCGCGGCGCCAACATTCCTGCGCGTCGGTTCGGCGCTTGCCGATTATCCGGATCGCGCCGTTAAAATTGTCGTCGCCAACACGCCGGGCGGCCCGTCCGATCTCGTCGGCCGCATGATGGCGGCCGCGCTTCAGCAATCCACCGGCAAGACGTTCGTGGTCGAGAACCGAGGCGGCGCCGGCGGCAATATCGGCATGGGCTATGCGGCGCACTCGGAGCCGGACGGCTATACCATCCTGCTCGCCACCAACGCCTATTCCGTAAACGCCGGGCTTTACAAAACGCTGCCGTACGATCCGCACAAGGATTTCGTCGGCGTCAGCGAACTCGCGACCTCGCCCAACACGTTCGTCGTGCAGTCGTCGCTGCCCGCCAAGAACATCCACGAATTCGTCGCGCTCGCGCGCGCCGAACCCGACAAATATAACGTCGCCACACCGCCGATCGGCACCACGCCACAAATTCAGGCCGAGGTGCTGAAAATCCGCGAGAAGCTGCCGAAACTGAAAGACGTCGTGTTCAAGGGCGGCGGCGACGCGTTGCAGGCACTATTGAGCAAGACCGTGCAGCTCTCCTCCGGCTCGCTGCCGCCGGCAGCGCCGCACATCAAGGCGGGCACGCTGCGTTGCCTCGCGGTAACCGGCGACGCGCGCTGGCCGGAAATGCCGGACGTGCCCACGATGGTCGAGGAAGGTTACAAGGATTTCGTGTTCGCGACCGACACGGTGTTTCTTGCGCCGGCGAAGACGCCGCCCGAAGCGGTGAAGTGGCTGGAGAAGGAAACGCTGAAGGTGCTTCAGCAGCAGGAGATGAAGGACAAGCTGTTCAAGGCCGGTTTCCTGGTACGGCCAAAAGGCGCCGACGCCGCGTGGACGCGCGTGCAGAAAGAAATCGGCATGTTCAAGGCTATCATCGATCAGGCCGGCATCCAAAAGATGTAAGGCGACATCGTGCGCATCAAGACCATCGAGCCAATCGCGATCAGCCTGCCGATGGTGAAGCCCGTCATCATGGCGGGCGAGGAAGTGCGCGTCGCGGACAACATGCTGGTGCGCATCGAGAGCGACACCGGCGTAGTCGGCTGGGGCGAGGCGGCTTCCGCGCCGACCATGACCGGCGAGACGGTCGCGAGCATGATGGCGGCGGTGCATTACATGATGCCTGCCCTCACCGGCCGCGATCCCGATGATCTTGACGGCGCCCATGGCGCGATGGATGGCCGCATGTACGGCAATCATGCCGCCAAGGCGGCGATCGAGATCGCGCTCCTTGATCTCGTCGGTAAGGCGATCGGCAAGCCGGTACATGCGTTGCTCGGCGAAAAGAAACGCAGCCGCATTCCCCTGCTTGGCGTCATCGGCGGCGGCGATCTCGACGGCGACCTGCGCGACGCGGCGAAGAAGAAGACGGCTGGCTACACGATCTTCAAGATCAAGGTCGGCGTCGACACGCCGGCGGCAGACGCCAGGCGCACGCGCGAGGTGTGCAACGTGCTGGGCAGCGGCAACGTCATTTCCGCCGACGCCAACCAGGGCTTCGATACTGACGGTGCAATCGCGTTTGTGCGCGCGGTCGACGGCGCGGGCCTCGATTTCTTCGAGCAGCCGGTCGTCGCCGACGATCTCGCCGGCATGGCTAAAGTCGCCGCGGCGAGCGGCATTGCGATCGCAGCCGATGAAGGCATTCACGCGATCGGCGACATTCAGCGCCATCACGATCAGAAAGCCGCGCGCGGCGTCGGCCTGAAGGCCATCAAGCTCGGCGGCATCCGCGCGATGGTCGAAGCCGGCCGCCTGTGCGACCGGCTCGGCATGAGCGTGAACATTTCCTGCAAGACCGGCGAGTCGAGCGTCGCCTGCGCGGCGGCCCTGCATGTGGCGTCGGTGATCCCCGGCGTCGCGTGGGGACTGACGCTCACCAACTTGAGTCTGGCGCAAGACGTGACGGCAAATCCCCTACAGATGGATCGCGGCTTCGCCAACGCGCTCGACCTGCCCGGCCTCGGCATCGATGTCGATGAAGATCGCGTGCGCCACCATCGCGGCGGCGCAACGCTGCAGGTGGCCTAGCTACTTCCGCACGCCTAACCCGCGCATGAAGCGCTCGCGGATCTGCACCGGATCGCGGTCGGTGGTGCCGACGCCAGGCTTCTGATCGATGCGCGCGGCGATCAAGGTCGGCCCGCCCTCGGCGAGCGCCGTGGCAAACAGCCGGTCGAAGTCCGCTTCATCCGCCGCCCACGCCGCCTTGACGATGCCGGAGGCGCGCGCAATCGCGACAAGATCGGCGGCCTGCGCCGTCGCCGTCGGCTGCGAGCCCGTGATCTGATAGGCGGCGTTGTCCATCACCACCATCGTCAGATTTTTCTGCCCCAGAGTTGCGACTGTGGCGAGGCAGCCGAGCTGCATCAGCAGCGAGCCGTCGCCCTCAAGCGCGATCACATGGCGCTTGGGCTGCGCGATGGCGACGCCGAGCGCGATCGGGATCGCAAGGCCCATGCTGCCGAGCATGTAGTAGTTCTGCGGGCGCTGGCCGGCGGACCACAGATCGAAATTGGTGTTGCCGATACCGCCGATCACGGCCTCGTCATGCTTGAGCGCGGCGACAAGCCGTTTGGTCAGCTCAAAGCGGTTCATCACCTTGGCGTTGTGCGAGGTCGTGGCCATGGCTACGCCTTGAACACTTTGCCGCCGGTGAGCAGCGGCGACAGGATGAAAGTGACCGGCGCCTGCGTCTGCACAGCCTGCTTGATCGAGCGGTCGACGATGAAGCCGAGTTCGTCGATGCGGGTGATGGTGTGATGCGTCATGGCGAGCGAGTCGAGCACCGGTCGCATGGTGCGGGCGACCAGCGACTGGCCGAGGTTGAATTCGCCAAGCGTGCCGCGCTCCGACACGAATAGCAGCGCCGGGATTTGCGCCGGCACCACCAGCGAAGCGAGCGCATTGGCGATGGTGGCAAAGCCGCTGGTCTGCATCAGGACCGCGCCGCGCATGCCGCCCATCCATGCGCCGGTGACGACGCCGAGAGCCTCTTCCTCGCGCGTGGTCGCGAACATCGTGAAGAACGGGTCCTTGCCGATGCCCGCGATCAGCGGCGTAAGGACGCGATCCGGCACATAGGTGACAAGGCGCACGTCGTTATCCTTGAGCGCGCCGATGACGATCTCATGCCAGGACTGCGTGCCGCTCGTCACCGTTGTCACCTTGCGCGCGCGTCTAGCCAAATGTGAAGGCGTCGTGATAGGCGCCCTGCACCTGGCCGCCCGGTACCGGGCCGCCGCCCGGCACATGCATCATGTTGCCGATCACGGCGCAGGTCGAGCCATGCAGACCGTGGCGCGGAATGGCCATCGGCGTGCCCGCTTCCCAGGCGTCGGTCTTGGGATCGTAAAGCTCGTTGGTGCCGAACACGCGCCCAGTCGCCTCACCGCCGAACACGACGATCTTGCCGCCGATATAGGCGCATGACGGCCCGCTGCGCGCGGTCGGCAGCGGCGCACGGAACGACCACGAATCTGCTTTTGGGTCATACACGGAGTTGAGAGACGTGTTGAAGTCATAGGAGTCCATGCGGCCGGCGATGGCGTGGATTTTTCCGTCCACCACCGCAACACCGATATGATCGCGCTGCCCGACGAAAGGCTGCGTGCCGGTCGACCCCTTCATGGGCGCGCGGTCGGAATATTTGTCAGTCGCCGGGTCATAGACCTCGTGCCATTCGACTGAACGAACGTCTCGCCCGCCGAGCAGATGAATCTTGCCGTCGAGCGCGATCGCGGAGATTGCGCCGCGCGGCCGCGACAGCGGCGCGATCGGGGTCCAGGTATCGGCCACGGTATCGTAGACGAAACACTTGGAGTGCGGGCAACGGTTCTGCTCGACGAAGCCGCCAAACGTATAGATCTTCGTGCCGACGGATGCGCCGGCGACGTGATTGCAGCGGTGCGGAAATTCAGCCTTGAGCGACCAGCTTTTCGAGCCCGGATCGTAGACTTGCGTGAAATTGCCGTCGACGCGGTGCTTGGCGTAGCCAGCGACCGAATGGATTTTTCCGCCGCACTCGACGACGCAATGCTCGCCGGTCGGAATCGGCATGCGCGGCATCTCGACCCATTTACCGGGATTCGCGGCCTTGGGCGCGACGCTCACCATGTAGCGCTGCTTCTCGACCGTCTTCGGAATGTCGGTGATTGACCTGTCGTTCAGACCGAGGAAAAGCGGAAGTTCTTCTGCCATGGCAGACCTCAACTCGCATAAGACGGGACGGCGTCCCGCAACAATTTCTTCGTCAGCTCGACGCCTTCTTTCGCGACGTCGTAGGGCGAGCGCGACCACATATCGGGATTCGGCGCCTCGTAACTCAGATAGCCGGTGTATTTTTTCTCCGCCAGCAAGCCGAGTACCTCGCGCCATTTGATGACGCCTTTGCCGGGCGGCAAACGGTCGGTCGGCCGCTTCACACCGGTCACCGGCGTCGGCGACAGGTCGCTGTACTGGAAGCAATAGATCTGATCGGCCGGCACGTTCTCGAAGCCGCGCCCGCCTGCGCCGCTGCGCGCAAAATGATAGGCATCGATCAAGTAGCCGCAGTTCTTCTTGCCCGCGCCGGTGATCAGCTCTGTCAGTACCGGGAGGCTGTTGAGTACATCGTGCTGAGAGTTGAATTCAATTGCGAGCTTGAGATCGTATTCGGCGGCGATATCGCCGGCTTCTTTCAGATATTTGATCGCATCCTTGATCGGGCCTTGCACCTGGCCGGGCGCGCTCATCAACATCTTGCAGTTCAGCGCGACGGCGTTCTCGCAACTCTCGCGGAACACCTTGAACAGCCGCTTGCTCTCGTCGCCCGTCGCGAACAGCCAGCCGTATTCGACGCCGAGCACACCGACCGGAATGCCCGATTTGCGGATGAGATCGAGCACCTGAGCGTTGCTCATGCCGGCGTCGAAGCAGCGCTTGAAATCGGTTCGCCGCAACTCGACCGCATCGAAGCCGCCCTGCTTCGCCGCGTCGAGCGCCGTCGCCAGCGGCGTCGTGTCGACGGTCCACATATGCAGGGCAAGCCGCCCGAATTTTTCCGTCATTTGCGCCGACTTCCCCCTCATTTTCCGGGAGAATGCCCGTTCGGCGCCTGCGTTGTCCACGCCAAACTGGACGGGCTGGCTTTGCTTGTCACGATGCGAAAATCGCTCAGGCGCGCGCCGTTTCTTTGACCGCCGCTGCTACGCGCTCACCGAACGCATCCGTGCCAAGTGCGCCACCGAGATCGGGTGTGCGCCATGCCGGGTTGGCAATGACGCTATCGAGCGCCCGGTCAATGGCGGTGCTCGCGCGTGAAAGCTCGGTATTGCGCTGCCGCTCGCCGAGCCAGGCAAGCAGCATTGCCGCCGAACCGATCAGCGACGCCGGGTTGGCGACATTCTTGCCTGCTATGTCGGGAGCCGAGCCGTGCTGCGCCTGCGCCACCGCGTGCTCCGTTCCGGCATTAAGCGAAGCCGCGAGCCCTAGACTGCCGGAAATTTCCGACGCTTCGTCCGAAAGAATGTCGCCGAACATGTTGGTGGTGACGATGACATCGAACTGGCCGGCATCGCGCACCAGCAGCGCGGCCATCGCGTCGATGATGCGCTCCTCGTACTGCACTTTAGGATAGCGCACCGCCACTTCGCGCACGCATTGCAGGTAAAGCCCGTCTGAGACGCGCAGCACGTTGGATTTATGCACTGCGGTGACTTTCTTGCGCCGCTGCATTGCCAGCTTGAATGCGGCTTCGGCAATACGTGTCGAACCCTCGCGCGTGATCTTGCGCACGGCGAGCGCGAGGTCCGGGGTCGGCATGAATTCGCCCGGACCGAGAAACATCGAGCGGTCGGCATAGAAGCCTTCCGTGTTCTCGCGCATGACGACGAGATCGACCGCCGTGCCACAGCGCGGCGGGAAACCTTCGCGCGAGCGTGCCGGACGGATGTTGGCATAGAGATCGAGATGCTTGCGCAGCTCGCCGGAAGGATTGCGTCCGCCTTGCGCCAGCGGCGGGTAATCGTTGTGCGAAACCGGCCCGAGCACGACACCGTGCGCGGCTTTCGCCTTTTCCACCACGCTTTGCGGGAGCGTTGTGCCGTGCGCCTTGTGCGCGGCCCAGCCGATCGCCGCATTTTCGAATGTCAGGCGAAGTCCGAATGCATCGCTCACGGTGCGGAGTACGTTGATGGTCGCCGCCGTGATCTCCGGGCCGATGCCGTCGCCCTCCAGAACCAGAATTCGCACCGCGCCGTCCTTGCCCGCCATGTCCCCGCCCTGCCGTTGCGGCACGTTTTGCATGCGCCTAGTATTTTCCGGGCGTCACTCCTAGGCGCTTTTGCGCCTCTAGCCAATAAGCGAATGTCGACTTCAGCCTCCGCCAAATTCCTGCTGCGTAGCAGCCTGACGTCGCCGTTCGGGCGCAAGGTGCGCATCGCGGCGGACGTGCTGGGCATTGCAAGCCGCATCACCATTGCGCTTGCCGATACGCTCGACGAGACCGACACGCTGCGAAAGCAGAATCCGCTCGGTAAAATGCCCTGCCTGTTGCTGGAAGACGGCAGCGCCATCTTCGACAGCCGTGTGATCATCGAGTTCCTGCAGGAGATCGCCGGGAGCAATCAGTTGATCCCGGCGAGCGGCCTTGCGCGCTACCACGCACTGACGCGCGCGACCCTTGCCGACGGCATCGCCGATGCCGCGCTGCTCATCGTTTATGAGACTCGTTTTCGGCCGCCGATGCCGCGCGAGCATTCCGAGCGCTGGCTCGAGCACCAGCGAGGCAAGATCGCGCGCGCGCTGGCCGAATTCGAACGCGCGGCGCCCGAGCCTAAACACGACATCGTCGCCATCAGCCTCGCTTGCGCGCTCGGCTATCTCGACTGGCGCAGGCCGGTGGAATGGCGGACGGAACACCCAAAGCTTGTCGCATGGCTGCGCCGTTTTACCGAAAACACGCCGTTCTATGCGCAATCGCGGCCGGAAGACGTCAAGTGACCATGACCATACACGACGCGACCACGCCGCCGGTTCCGCCGTCCTATGTCGCATCGCCGAGCAAGCCGAAACTCAAGCTGCCGGCAGGCGCGTGCGATGCGCACGTGCATGTGTTCGGCCCGCGCGCACGTTTTCCATTTGCCGACGGGCGCACCTACACCCCGTCGGATGCGCCGAAGGAAACGTTGTTCGCGCTGCACGATTTCCTGGGCATCGAGCATTGCGTCATCGTGCATAGCGCGGCGCATGGCTACGACAATTCAGCGACAGCGGATGCGCTGGCGGCCAAAGGCGGCGCGTACCGCGGCGTCGCGCTGGTGCCGGTCGATATTCCGGATGCGGCGCTGAAGCGACTCGACGCGCAGGGTTTCCGCGGCGCGCGGTTTCATTATATGAGGCATCTCGGCAAAGGCGCGCCGATCGACGACGTCATCAAGTTCGGCAAGCGCCTCGCCGACATCGGCTGGCATCTTCAGATCCACATGGACGGCAGCCGCATCGGCGAACTGACGCCCGCGCTCAAGCGCTCGCCGGTAACAGCCGTCATCGACCACATGGGCCGTATCGATGCCTCGCTTGGGATCGACCAGCCGAATTTCCGGAATCTTTTGAAGCTGATGGACGACAGGAAATTCTGGGTGAAGGTGAGCGGCAGCGAGCGCGCTTCGCGCCAGCCCGCGCCCTATGCCGACGCGGTGCCGTTCGGGAAGAAGCTCGTCGCCGAGTTCGGCGACCGGGTCGTGTGGGGCACCGATTGGCCGCATCCGAACCTGCACGGCCCCAATCCGGACGACGGTGTGCTGGTCGATCTCATCGCGGAGATGGCGCCGAGCGCCGCGCAGCGGCAGGCACTTCTGGTCGACAATCCGCAGCGGCTTTACAAATTCGTACGAAAGAAGAAGGCGGGAGATACAGCATGAGTGGCCGTCTGCAAGGAAAGATCGCTATCGTCACAGGCGCCGGCAGCGTCGGTCCCGGTTGGGGCAACGGCCGCGCGACCGCCGTGCGCTTTGCCGAGGAGGGCGCGAAAATCTTCGCGGTCGACCGCAATCCCGACAGCGTCACCGAGACCATCGCGCGCGTGAAAGAAGTCGGCGGCGACTTAGTCGTGCATCAATGCGACGTCACCAGCAACGATTCGGTAGCAGCGATGGTGAAGGCCTGCATCGATCGCTTCGGCCGCATCGACATTCTGATGAACAATGTCGGTGGCTCGGCGCCGGGCGGGCCCGTCGAGATGGCTGAAGAAGCATGGAACGCGCAGATTGCGTTCAATCTCACCAGCGTGTTTCTCACCTGCAAGCATGTGCTACCCGTAATGGAAAAGCAGAAGAGCGGCTCCATCATCAATGTTGCGTCCACGTCCGGCATCCGTTTTACCGGCGCGTTCCAGGTCGGTTATGCCGCGACCAAAGCCGGCGTGATTCAATTGAGCCGCGTCGTCGCCGTCCAATACGCGCCGAAGGGCGTGCGCATAAACACCATCGTGCCGGGACAATTGCATACGCCGATGGTCGAGGCGCGACTCGCACGCCAGCGCGCGGGCGGCGACGTCGACGCGCTGCTGAAGCAGCGGCTGTCGCGCATTCCGATGGGATTTGCCGGCGACGGCCGCGACACCGCCAACGCCGCGGTATTTCTGGCATCCGACGAAGCGCGCTTCGTTACCGGGACGGAGCTCGTCGTCGACGGCGGAATGAGCGTCCGCTGCGATTGACGCTCTAAGCGAGACGACGTTGTAGAAAGTCGCCGACCAGCGTGGCGAATGCGTCCGGCGCCTGATAGGGCATGAAGTGCGAGCCGTTCTCGATCACGGCAAATTCGGAACCCCTGATCATCTGGTGGACGCCGCGCGAGAGGGGCGGCGGCAGCAGGATGTCATGCGCCCCAACCGCAACAAGCGCCGGGCAAGTGAGCTCCGACAGAACTTTCGTGTTGTCGGTGCCGACCATGCCGAGCGCGAGGGCGCCGTAACCACGCGGATCGTTCTTGCGGAAGCGCTCCATGTAGCGCCAATAACGCTCATCCTTCGGCAGGCCGTTGAAAGCCATGTCGATGACCGTCGGCAACAGCGCCTCGATGCCTTTCTCCGCAACCAGCTTCAGGCGCGATTCATGTCGTTGCCGCGATTCCTCACCGAGGCAGTGCGTGGTATTGGAAAGCACCAGCGCGCGCACCGCGCCGGCGTCCGCCGCCGCGTAGGCGGCCGCGATCACCGAACCGATGGCGCAGCCGACCGGAATAACCTCGCGCAGGCCGAGGCCCTGCCGGAGCGCAATGAGGTCATTGACGTGCTCGCCTACCTTCCATGGCCTATTGGGGATCGGCGAACGGCCCGCACCGGTAAGATCGCAGGCTACGACACGGAAGCGCCTCGACCAGAGCGCGGCGCATTCGTCCCAGAATTCGTGACTCGAACCGAGAGGATGCAGCAGCAACAAGGCCGGCGCGTCGGCCGGCCCACTTGTCGCGTAATGCAGTTTCGCGGTCATTCCCTGCAATCCCGCGCCCGGATCAGAGACGGCTGGCGAGCCAATCAGCGATGTAGTCGATGCCGACCTGTCGGTTGTCGACCTGCACGTGATGATCGCCACCCTCTTCCGCCGTGAAAATCTTCAGCGTCTTGTCACGCGAGCCGACGTTGTCATAGAGCTGTTGCGCGATCGACGGCGGCGTCAGCAAGTCGCTGCCGCCGTGGCAGATCAGGATCGGACACTCGATCTTGTCGGCCACGCCGTCGAGCGTGAACTTCTTCATTTTCTCCATCGCCGTTTCCATGTCCGGGGTTCCGAGCACCCAGGGCAACTGGAAGTGCGACGTGGCAGACCCGCGCGCATTTTTCTTGATGCCTTCCCAACGCACCTGCCACGCCGCGTGATAGTCGTAATGCGCGCCCCAGGCGACCAGTGCCTTGTAGCGTTTCTCGAACGCCGCGGCGCGCGGCGCGTAGTAACCTCCCGCACTGTAGGCCATGATCGCGACACGCCTCGGGTCGACGTCGCTGCGGCCCGCCACATAGTCGAAAGCGGCCTTCCCAGGCACCTCGTAATCGTAGCGGGACGGCAGGTTGCGCAGCCGCAACGCCTCGCCCTGGCCTGGCCCGTCGATGGCAAGCGTATGGAAGCCGCGGAACGCGAGCTCGATGCCGGCGAAGATGACGCTCATCTCCTTGCAGTTGTCGAGGCCGTCGAACAATACGACCGTCGGCGCCGGTCCCTTCGCGACCGGCGATTTCATGAAATAGGCAGGCAGCGCGGTGCCTTCATACGGGACGTCGACGAATTCGATGTTCGGATAGCGCCGGCGCAATCCTTCGTGGAAGCAGCGCAGACTTTTCTTGTAGATGCCGGTCTTCTTCTCGCCGGGCGGCACCATGCGTTCGCCGGTGTAATAATAGTTGCCGGCGCGCAGATAGTAGTTGCCGGCTGTGGCGTCGCGCTTCTCGGAGGCGGCGAGATCGCCGGCGCGCTCGACGCGCTCGGCCATCGCGCACCACTCTTCCCACCAGGCATTTTCTTCGTGGATACGTGCGTGCAGGCGTTGCACGATCTGATCGATCTCGCCCATCGCGACGGCGCCCCAAGGCGCCATGCCTTTGCAGACCAACGTGGCGTTCGACCATTGATAATGGTCCGGGAAACTGTGGACCCAGTTACCCGGATAGAATTTCGATTTTTCAGACATGATCAGTGCGTACCTGTGGCTTTCACGCTGTGCAGCAGGCCGCGAAACTCGTCGTCGGTCAGAGGCCGCTTGCGCCACTGCATTTCTTCTGTCATCGCCGCCAGCATCGGGGCGATTTTATCGTCCGAAATCGTCTCACCAAGCGCCTTGGCATGCAGCCGCAGTCCGAACGGACCGGCCCACTCGCTGAAGCCGACGCGGCCCTTGTTGCCGACCATCTCGGGCTTCATCGGCACGAACATGAACGGGTAGTCCGGATATTGGTGGTGCTTGTCGTGCATCACCACGAAGGCGTCGTCGCCGACCAGCGGCGCGATCTTGGAAAGCGGATGCTTCATGATGTCGGCGATCATCACCGACGCCGGGCGAAGCATCTGCAGGTTGATGCCGGTGTCGAAACCGTACAGCGCTTCGAGATGATAGACGGTCTCGGCGAGACTCACGTGGCCGGTACCCTCGCCGTAACCGTTGACGCCGACCGTGAGCAGTTCGCAGCCGCCTTCGACCGATGCCAACGCGGTCGCCACTGCCATGCCGGCGTGATTGTGCGCGTGGATGCCGAGCGCGGTTTTCGGCACCACGCGTTTCACCGCGCGGAAGATCTCCTTGTAGAGGATCGGCAGCCCAATGCCGCCGCCGAAGTCGTCGAGCACGATAGTGTCGACGCCGGCATCGCCCATCACCTTGGAGAAATGCTTGAGAAAATCGAGATCGGCGCGCAGGAAATCCTGAAAATTGACGTTGATCTCGGGGATGCCTTTCTTGCGCGCATAGTCAACGGCCTTGAGCGCGGTATCGATCTCCTGCTTGCGCAGGTCTCCCGTCGAGCGCTCACCCTCACCACGATGTTCCGCGCAGGCGCGGAGGAACGTGTCCGATGAAGCAAGACAGATCACCGCACCAAAGCCGGAATCGGCGATGATATCGAGCGTCCCGAGCAGCTGCGCGACGTCGAAATTCGGCGAATTCTGGTGTGCGCTGGTCATCGACTCGGTGCGCACCTTGCGGCCGCAAGATTCGAGAAACTTGCCGACCGCTTTCATGAAGGCGCGATCGCGCGGCTTGTAGCCGCCCATCTGGATCATCGGGATGTTCAAGTCGTTGACCAAACATTCCGCGATTTTCACGCATTCGTCCGTCGTAAGGATCGTGCCCTCGAACTGACGGCCTTCGCGCAAGGTAATGTCGTTGAGCACGACTCGAGCCGGCAGATCCATTTGCGCGCGCAACTCCGGCGCGAAATTTGCCGGCGTCGCGCCCGTCAGTTTGCCGATCGCCGCTTGTCCGCGAAGTTGGGACATTTCGTTGAGCCTCCCTGGTGCGCCCTCTGCGGCTTTTTTTGCGGTCTGCCGCGAGATTTTCCCGCTTCTACCATATTGAATTTGATGCCACCATGTCGCAATCGCAGGTCTGGCATTCTCGCTCAGGCTCGTAACGCGCCATGGCTGATCGGCTAAGGTCGGCACGACGTAACAAGACGGCTACCAACAAGAAACGCAAACACCACGGGAGGATTTCGTGACCAGGTTTCGCTATTGGCTGCTCGCTCCGCTACTCGCTTGCCTCGCGTACGCAGGTCCGGCGGCCGCGCAGGATTATCCGACGCGCCCGATTCGCATCATCGTGCCGTTCGCGCCGGGCGGCTCGACGGACTCGGTCGTGCGCATTCTCGGCAATCAGCTCGAGAAGGAACTTAAAGGCACCGTCGTCATCGAAAATCGCCCCGGCGCCGCCGCTACTCTTGGCATGCAGGCTGTCGCCAGCGCGGCGCCCGACGGCTACACGCTCGGCGCCGCTAACATCTCGCTCGGCGCCAACCCTTCTTTGCTGAAGTCGGTGCCCTACGACACGCAAAAGGACTTCGCGCCGGTCGGCCTCGTGGCGCGCGTGCCGCTGGTGCTCTCGGTGCATCCTTCGCTGTCCGCGCACTCGGTCAAGGAACTGATCGCTCTCGCCAAGGAAAAGCCGGGAACCATTACTTACGGCACCGCCGGCCACGGCAGCGGTAGCGATCTCAGTACAGCGCTGTTCGCCTACATGACCGGCATCAAGATGGTGAACGTGCCGTTCAACGGCGGCGCGCCGCAAGTTGCCGCCACGCTCGGCGGGCACGTGCAGGTCGCGTTCGCGACCATCCCGTCCGGTCAGGCGCATTTCGCATCGGGCAAGCTGCGTCCGTTGGGGATTTCGACGCTCAAGCGTGACCCGACTCTGCCGAACGTGCCTACAATTTCGGAAGCGGGCGTTCCGGGCTACGAAATGGGCGACTGGATCGGTATCGTCGCGCCCGCCAAGACGCCGCAAGCGGTAATCGATCGCCTCAACAAGGCGATCAACCAGGCGCTCGCGGTTCCCGACGTCAAAGTCAAAATCGAAAAGATCGGCACACAGGTTGCCGGCGGCACGCCCGCCGAATTCAAGGCTTTCCTTCAGGGCGAGCTTAAAAAGTGGCACGAGGTTGTCGAGAAAATGGGGTTGCGGGTCGACAAGTAAGGCGGGCGCACCGGGCCGGTGCCGCACCGGTCCGGTAAATCGCTCCGATCATTCCCTCCAGGATTCGGAATATGAAGACCTTCGACCTGCACACTCATGTTGTGCCGCGCGTGCTCATCGACGCGATGCTGAAAGAGCCGGAGCGTTTCGACGCCAAGGGACAGGCCGGTAACGGCGTGAAGACCGTCGAGCGCGGCGGCAAACCGTACTTCGAGAACAACGGCCGGCTTAGCGAGATCGATCTCGAGCTATATGACGTCGACGCCAAACTCGAAGCGATGGACCGCATGCGGATCGACGTGTCCGCGTTGTCGGTCGCGCCGCCGACCTATTTCTACTACCTGCCCGCCGATGCCGGCCTCTACGCCTCGAAGCTAAGCAACGACGGCATCGCCCAGATGGTCGCCAGAAATCCTGCGCGTTTGCGCGGGATGGCGACACTGCCGATGCAGGATCCGGACGCGGCCATCGCCGAGCTCGAGCGCGTGGTCAAGGAGTACGGCTTCAAGGCGGTCGAACTCGGCACGTCGATCGAGCGCGAGCAACTATCGCATCCGAAATTCCGCCCTGTGCTCAAAACGATTGAGCAACTCGGCTGCTTCATCTTCGTCCACCCTTACATGTGCACGGCGAAAGGCGGGATGGAGGGCTACGAGCTGTTCAACACCATCGGGTTTCCGCTCGACGAAGTCATCATGGCCGGGCATTTGATGTTCAGCGGCGCGCTCGACGAGCTGTCGCGGCTGCGCATCGTGATCGCGCACGGCGGCGGCTACGCGCCCTACCAGATCGGGCGCATGGACTGCGCGCACCGCAACCGCGCCTCGGCGCGCGTCAATACAAAGACCTCGCCGAGTGAGCTGTTCCGGCGCTTCTATTTCGACGCCTTGACGCACGACCCGAATTCGCTGCGGCTATTGATCGATCAAGTCGGCGCCGATCACGTCGCGATCGGTTCGGACAATCCGTTCGACATGGGCTACCAAGACCCGCTCGGCGAGTTGGAGAAGACCCCGTGCCTGACGGAGCATGAGCGCGAATGCATATGCTGCCGGACGGCACGGACGCTGCTCGGCGAGGCCTGAAGCCTGTTGAACAGCCATTGCGGCATGTGACAACAGCGGCGCGGCCTATAGAATGCCCGCATGCGCCAGGTGTTAAAGCTTCATCCGGATTCGCGTTGCGGTGCCGCGATACAGATTGAAGTGGAGATCGCGCGTCCGCGCGTCGACCGCCTTGCGTTATCCTATATCGTGACCGGCAAGATCGACGACATTCGCATGCCTCCTCTCGC
This sequence comes from Pseudolabrys sp., assembly GCA_035546875.1. Taxonomy (GTDB): domain Bacteria; phylum Pseudomonadota; class Alphaproteobacteria; order Rhizobiales; family Xanthobacteraceae; genus Pseudolabrys. Next base: position 25,150 of record DASZVZ010000034.1, on the reverse strand, counting down.
GGCACCCGCGCGCAGCGAGAAGCTTTGGCAGCAGACTTGCTTCGAAGCGTTCGTCCGCGCATCCACCGGCGACGAATATTATGAGTTCAATTTTTCGCCTTCCACGCAATGGGCGGCTTATCGGTTCAGCGGTTATCGAAGCGAAATGAGACTTGCCGACGAGATCGACGCACCGGAGATCGAGGTACGATTTGATCCTCACCGCTTCACACTGAGCGCCGCGCTTGCGCTCGAGCGCTTGTCGGTCTTGCCGCGTAAGGCCGCCTGGCGTCTCGGTCTGTCGGCACTGATCGAGGATAAGAGCGGCGATAAGTCATACTGGGCGTTGGCGCACCCGCCGGGGAAGCCAGACTTCCATCACGCCGATTGTTTTGCTTATGAATTCTTAGCGGACGGCCGCTCATGAAGTTTGGCATCGACCGACTCATCGCCGAACCGCGCTTGCGAGCCCCCATCGCAGGCAAACGTGTTGCATTGCTCGCCCATCCCGCATCCGTCACGGAAGACCTGACGCACTCGCTGGACGCGCTGGCTGCCTGCGACGGTATCAAGCTCAGCGCGGCCTTCGGTCCGCAGCATGGCCTGCGCGGCGACAAGCAAGACAACATGATCGAGTCACCGGATTTCAACGATCCGGTGCATGGCATTCCGGTCTTCAGCCTCTATGGCGAAGTGCGCAGACCGACAGACGTGATGATGGATACATTCGACGTAATCCTTGTTGATTTGCAGGATCTCGGTTGTCGCATCTACACCTTCATCACGACCCTACGTTACATCCTTGAAGCGGCGGCAAAGCACCACAAGGCCGTGTGGGTTCTGGACCGGCCCAATCCTGTCGGCCGGCCAGTCGAAGGTCTGACGTTGCGCGCCGGTTGGGAAAGCTTTGTCGGTGCCGGCTCTCTGCCGATGCGCCACGGGCTGACACTCGGTGAGTTGGGTTTGTGGTTCGTCGACACGCTCAAGCTCGATGTCGATTTTCACATCATCGAGATGCAGGATTGGCGGCCCGGCGGCGCGCCCGGATTCGGTTGGCCTCTGGGCACGCGCCCGTGGATCAATCCCAGTCCGAACGCGCCGAATTTGTGGATGGCGCGCGCCTACGCGGGGACGGTCATGCTGGAGGGCACGACGCTCTCGGAAGGGCGCGGCACCACGCGGCCGCTTGAATTGTTCGGCGCTCCCGATATCGACGCGCGTTCCGTCATGAAGAAAATGGAAGCTCTCGCACCGAAGTGGCTCGACGGTTGCCGTTTGCGCGAGTGCTGGTTCGAGCCGACATTCCATAAACATTCGGGCAAGCTCTGCCACGGCGTGCAGATACATACGGAGGGGCCCGGTTACGATCACTTGGCGTTCAAGCCGTGGCGCATCCAGGCGCTCGCCTTCAAGGCGATCCGTAGCTTGTACCCGGACTATCCGTTGTGGCGAGATTTTGCCTACGAGTACGAGCACGGCAAGCTCGCCATCGACGTCATCAACGGCGGCCCGTCGCTGCGGGAATGGGTGGACGATGCGTCGGCTTCGCCGCAGGATCTCGACGCGCTGACGCTGCCGGACGAGAAGGCCTGGTCGAGTCAGCGCCGCGCCTATTTGCGCTACTGATCAAGTCCGCCTGTCGGCGCTCAGCCGTCGACGCTTCCACCGATCCACGTTGCGACGACCTTCAACTCCTCCGTCAGAGCGACAAGATCGGCGCGCGCTCCAGCAACGAGCATTCCACGTTCGTTGTCCAATCCGAGAAAACGCGCAGGCGTAAGCGAGGCCGCGCGTAGAGCCTCGTCCAGAGGAACGTGCGCCAGCTTGACGGCGTTGCGCACGGCCGACGCCATATCCAAATGCGCGCCCGCGAGCGTCCCCTCTTCCGTCGTCAGCCGTCCGCGAGCAAGCTTGATGGTTCGGCCCATCAGGTCGAAGCGATCCTGCTCTGTCCCGATTGTCGGCATGGCGTCGGTGACCAGAGCAATACGATCGCCACCCTTGGCCGCAAACGCCGCACGGATCGAAACGGGATCGACGTGGATTCCGTCGGCGATGAGACCGGCGGTGAGCTGTTTTTCCGCCAGCGTTGCGCCGATGATTCCCGGCGCGCGTGCAGTCAGGGGCGGCATTGCATTGAACAGGTGCGTCACGCCGGTTGCGCCGTCCGCGACGGCCTGCGCTACCTGGGCGGCGGATGCCTCGCTGTGCCCAATCGAAATCCGCACGCCCGCGGACGCCAGCGTCCGGATGAAACCACCCGGCACGCATTCAGGTGCGAGCGTGACCAGCGATCTGCCGGCGCCCGCGAGCTCGCATAAGTGCTCGAGGTCGCGCTGATCGGGCTTGGCGATCCGGTCGGGCCGGTGCACACCCGGCCGCTGCGGACTTATGAATGGCCCTTCAAGGTGCAGGCCGACAATGCCGTCGCGACCAGCGACCGAACGAGCCGCCGCGATGGCGGTCCGCATCTGCTCGCGCGTATCGCTGATGAGGGTCGGAAGGCAGCCGGTAGTGCCGTAGCGCCGGTGCGCCCGCGCAATGGCGCGCATGGCGTCGGCCGTCGGCTGATCGTTGAGGAGGATGCCGCCGCCGCCATTGACCTGCAAATCAATGAAGCCGGGGGCGAGGAACGCGCCTGCCGGGAGCTGCGTCCTTTGCCAATCGGCCGAAACCTCGCCCCACGGCGCAAGCCCGGCAATGCGCCCCTCCCGGACCAGCACCGCCGCCTGGGCGTACCATCGGTGGCCGTCAAAAATGCGCTCCGCCAGGACCGCATGCTCGCCGGAATTTGAAGGACTATTGCGACTCAGGCTCATCTGTCCGCGAAGGGCTGGATTGGTGGCGCACCGAATCCAATCTAAGTTAAAGGTCGCCGAATACCCAGCGTCATCCGCCCCGCCTCATACCGTTTGCCGGCGGATGATAGACCGAACCGGCGCGGCCGTTGCAGAGCCGATAGCGGGTTTTGCCGATCGCGCGCCAGGCGACAGAAGAGAAAGAGCATGGACCGTTTGGTCATTCGCGGCGGCAAGCGCATCGAAGGCTCGGTGCAGATCCGGGGTGCGAAGAACGCCGCTCTGCCGCAGATTGCCGCAGCACTGCTCAGCGCTGAAAGCCTGGAGTTGACCAATGTCCCCGAAGTGACGGATGTCGACACCATGCTTGCGCTGATGCGCGAGTTCGGCGTGATTGCCACTCGCGGCCCGGGGCGAATGCTGGTGCTGGACGCCGGCGGGGCCAAGAACGCAGTCGCTCCTTACGACATGGTCCGTCGCATGCGCGCAGGCATCCTGGTCCTGGCGCCGCTGCTCGCCCGCTTTGGGTCCGCGCGGGTATCACTGCCGGGCGGATGTGCGATCGGCGCGCGGCCAATCGACCTGCATCTCAAGGCGCTCGATGCGCTTGGCGCGGATGTGAACATCGAGGCCGGCTATATTCACGCGCGAGCCAGAAGCGATGGATTGCGCGGCGGCCGCATCGTGTTGTCCTCACCGTCTGTGGGGGCAACCGAGACCGCGCTCATGGCCGCGACTCTCGCGCGCGGTGAGACCGAGATCCTGAATGCCGCACGCGATCCCGAGGTCTCCGATCTCGCGCTTTGCCTTACCGGCATGGGAGCGCGTATCGATGGCGCCGGAACGCATCGCATTGCGGTGCAAGGGGTGGATGCCCTCCACCATGCCAGCCACGAGCTCGTCACCGACCGCATCGAAGCCGGCACCTACGCTATCGCCGCCGCCATCACCGGTGGTCATCTCGAAATTCTCGGCGCCCATCTCGAGCATCTTGGCTCGGTCGGCGCGGTCCTGGAAAGCGCCGGCGTCCGGATCTGGCCGACCGATCGCGGCTTGATGGTCGTGCGCGACGGCGCCCTGCAGGCGGTCGACCTCGTGACCGAACCCTATCCGGGATTTCCGACGGACCTGCAGGCGCAGTTCACCGCCTTGATGACCATTGCATCGGGCGCCTCGGTCGTGCGCGAAACCATCTACGAGAGCCGGTTCATGCACGTCCCCGAGTTGCGGCGGCTCGGCGCCAACATCTCGTTGCAAGGCTCAACGGCGCTGGTGCGTGGCGTTGAGAAGCTGCATGGCGCGGAAGTGATGGCCACCGACTTGCGTGCTTCGGTGAGCTTGGTGCTCGCCGCGCTGGTCGCCGAAGGCGAAACGACCGTCCACCGCGTCTACCATCTCGATCGCGGATATGAATCGCTCGACCGCAAGCTGGTGCAGTGCGGTGCGGATATCCGGCGGGTCGCAGGATGACTGCCGGCTCACAATCCGGTTCGTTATTCGCCGGCGTTGACGGCGGCGGCACCGGCTGTCGTGCGCGTGTCGAGGACGCGAGCGGACGCCCGCTCGGTACCGGCATTGCCGGCCCCGCCGCGCTGCGCCTCGGCGTCGACAACGCACTTGCGGAAGCTGTGAAAGCCTGCCGCCTTGCGCTCGAGGATGCCGGACTCGGCGTCGACGCACTCGGCACCGTACATGCGGCAGTCGGGCTCGCCGGCGTCGGGCGCAAAGGCGCACTCGAGCAACTCGTGCTGCGGCCGCATCCGTTCCGCTCCATCATCTATGCGCATGACGCAACGATCGCCTGTATCGGCGCGCACGGCGACCGCGACGGCGGCATCGTCATCGTTGGAACGGGAAGTGTCGGCTTCGCCATTGTCGGCGGACGCGAAATCCGGGTCGGCGGTTATGGCTTTCCCATATCCGACGAAGGAAGCGGCGCCGACCTCGGGCTGCACGCAATCCGCTTGGCGTTGCGGGCCTACGACGAGCGCGCCGTCGGCAGCGCGCTGACGCACGAGGTGATGACGCGTTTCCACGACGACCCGTTCGAAGCCGTTGCGTGGATGGATAACGCGACGGCGACGGACTATGCGACCTTCGCGCCATTGGTGATGCGGCATGCGGATGCCGGCGATCCGGTAGGGCGGCGAATCGTTCGTGAGGCGGCGGAGCAGATCGACGAACTGGTGCGCAGGCTCACCGAATGCGGCGTGTCCCGCGTCGCTTTGCTCGGCGGACTCGCATCATCGATGCAGCCGTGGCTTGCGCCGGATGTCCAGCGCAGACTGGTTCCGGTCGAGGGCGACGCGATAGACGGCGCCTTGCATCTCGCGCGGCGTGCCGCGAAGGGATAGTGTCGGACAATAACCGCACAACCGAAGCAGGGGCCATGCGCACCGAGCAAATCAGCCCACGCTACGTCGACCTCGATTCGTGGTCTGCCGCCGAGATGATAGCGGCCATGTACGAGGGGCAACTCGCCGCCGCCGCCGCGGTTCGCGGCGCCCTCGGATCGATCGCCGCGGCCGTCGAGGCCGCAGTGCCGGCGCTCCAGCGCGGCGGACGCATCGTCTATGCCGGCGCCGGCACGTCGGGGCGCATCGGCGTCCAGGATGGGACAGAATTATCGCCAACCTACAACTGGCCTGCCGATCGCCTTGTGTTTGCGTTGGCGGGCGGGCTGGACGCACTCGTCCGAAGCGCCGAGCAAGCTGAGGACAATGAAGCCGCCGGTGCGCAAGCCATGAAGGACGCCAAGGTCGGCGCCGACGATGTCGTCATCGGCGTCGCGGCAAGCGGCACTACTCCCTTTACGATCGGCGCGTTGCGCGCGGCCAGCGCGTCGGGCGCCGTAACAATCGCCATCGCCAACAATCCCGACGTGCCGCTGTTCGAAGTCGCACGTCATCGTATCCTGGTCGATACCGGCAGCGAAGTGGTGGCCGGCTCCACCCGTATGAATGCGGGTACCGCACAGAAGATCGTGTTGAATCTGTTTTCCACGGCGGTGATGGTGAAGATGGGCCGCGTCTATCGCGGCTTGATGGTGGACATGCGCGCGCGGAACGCCAAGCTGCTCCGACGCGCACAGGCAATCGTCGGCGAAATCTTGCAGTGCCCGGCGGACGAGGCGGCGCACCATCTCGAACAAGCCGATGGCGATGTGAAAACGGCGGTCCTGCTTGGCCTCGGGATTAGCCGCAATGGCGCGGCGCAGCTTCTGCAACGCCATAGGGGCAATCTACGCGCCGCCATCGACGCGTCCAAACGCAATGGCTGAACCGCACAATGAGAGCGCGATGGCGCGCGAGACCGCCGAAATTCCGGCGGCTGCGGAGCGTCTGCTGGCGCGCCGAGATGTATTTGCGCGAGTCGTCGAACGGATCGAACAGGCCAAGCCGCGCATTGTCGTTTTTTGCGGGCGCGGCAGCTCGGGCCATGTTGGCGTCTATCTGCGCTACCTTTTCGAAACCCGGCTCGGCTTGCTCGCGTCCGCCGCCGCGCCCTCCGTCGTAACCGCATACCGGCAAGCACCGGATTTGCGCGATGCCTTGTTCGTCGTGGTGTCACAATCCGGACGCAGCTCCGATCTCGTCAATGCCACGCAGGTGGCGCGCAAGCTCGGCGCACTGACGCTCGCCATCGTCAACGATGAGGACTCGCCCGCGGCCAATTCGTCCGAATTGGTCGTGCCGATCGGCGCCGGGACCGAACACGCCGTTGCCGCGACCAAGACCGTCGCGCTCTCGATGATCGCCGGTGCGCATTTGGTGGCGGCGCTGGCGCAGGATGGCGAATTAAGCGATGGACTTCGCCGCTTGCCGCATCGCCTGTCCGCCGCGCTCGCATGCGACTGGTCGGTATGGAGCGACAGCGCGGCGCGCTCGCCGGCGACATTTGTCGTGGGGCGCGGATACGGTCTCGGGTGCGTCCGGGAGATCGCGCTGAAGGTAGCGGAAACCCTGCGTGTCCCAGCGCTCGGCTATAGCGCCGCCGAGTTGCGGCATGGACCCCGTGCGTCGATCACACCGGCGACTCCGGTGTTGGTGCTACGACAGAACGATCAAGCTGCCATCACCGTCGACGAACTCGTGCGGGATCTGAACGGCGCCGGTGAAAGGCTGTTTACTGTCGGAGGCGCGGCAGGCACGCTGCCCTGGATCGGTGACGGTCACCCGGTCTGCGATCCAATCGCCATGCTCGTGCCGGCCTATCGGGCCATTGAAACTTCGGCGCGGCGGCGCGGCTTCGACCCGGACAATCCACCTTATCTGAGCAAGGTCACAAGTACTTTGTAATCGAAAGGCGTTGTCACGCCTTGGAGTCACCGACGCCGCGGGCGGCGAGCGAAAGTTGGACGAGGTAGGTGTCCGGCTCGCTCGTATCGGGCGTGATGGTGAAGCCCAGTTCCTTGCTCATCTTCAGCATCGTCGTGTTCTCGGCAAGTACTTGGCCGTAAACGCTGCGGAGACCTTCCGAGCGCGCATAGTCCAGAATCGTCTGCATCAGCAACCAGCCCAGGCCCCGCCCCTTGAAATCGGAGCGGAGAAGTATCGCGTATTCCGCCTTTTCGTAGTTCGCGTCGGCGTGCAGACGTGCCACTCCGAGCATATCGCCCGACCCGCGGTCGAGCGCGATAAAAGCCATTGCTCGCGCATAATCGATCTGGGTGAAGCGCGCGATAAAGGAATGGGTGAATTCTCTGATCGGAGCAAAGAAGCGCAAACGCAGGTCTTCATCGGTTACCGAGTTGAGAAATCGAGGATACAGGGCCTCGTCTTCAGGGCGGATCGGCCGGACAAAGACCTTTACTCCGTCCTTCAGGGTCGACTCCTTTTCCCATTCCTTCGGATAGGGCCGCACGGCAAACCGCGGATTGGTTCTCTCGCCGCGGCCTGCGGAACTAAAAGGCGCGACTGCAACGCGCGCATCCAGCGCGAGGACGCCGCTCTCGTCCGCAAGCAGCGGATTGATGTCGAGCTCGCGAATTTCCGGCAAATCCGCGGTCAATTGCGCAAGCTTGACGAGCGTAAAGGCCACGGCATCGCGTTGTGCCGGCGGCACGTCGCGATAGCCCTTGAGAAGCCGCGAAATACGTGTGCGGTCGATAAGCTGACCGGCCATATTGAGATCGAGCGGCGGCAGCGCCAGCGCCTTGTCGTCGATCACTTCGACAGCCGTGCCGCCTGCTCCGAAAACAATGATCGGACCAAACACCGAATCGTCTGCGATCCCGGCGATCAGTTCGAGCGCTCTGGGACGCACGATCATGGGATGGACCGTAAGACCCCTGATGCTTGCGTCGGGTCTGGCCGATTGCACGCGGGCAAGAACATCGGCGGCCGCCTGGCGCACGGCTGATTCACTGGCGAGGTTGAGTTTCACGCCACCCACGTCGGACTTGTGCACAATGTCATGCGACAGGATCTTGATGGCGACGGGTTTGCCGGCCTCGAGAAAGGGCCTGGACCGGACGACGGCTTCCTCCACGTTCGCGGCAAATTCCGCCGGCGTAATCGGGATGTCGTAAGCGGCGAACAACCCGACGACTTCGAGCGGATCGAGCCAGGTGCGCCCGCTTTGCAGAGCGCCGCCGACAATTTTCCGCGCCGCTGGGACATCGGGAGCGAACCGTGCCGGCAAACTCGGAGGGGTTTGCATCAACAGCTCGAGTCCTTCGCAATAGCGGCCGAGATACATAAGGCCCTCGACTGCATCGGACTCCGTGGCGAAATGAGGAATCCCGGCATCGTCAAAGGCTTGGGATGCCGTGGCATCCTCGCCTATCCAAACCGCGAAGACAGGCTTTGGCCGGGTGGTTGCGGTCCGATGTCGGTGGGCGATCGCCGCGACCGACCGCGCCGTCTCCGAACTTGAGGCGAGAGCCGTCGGCACGTTCATGACGAGAATTGCGTCGTTCTCGGGGTCCTCGATTAGAGCTTCCAGGGCCGCTTGATAGCGCGCGGCGTCGGCGTCGCCGGCAATGTCGACCGGATTTGTCCGAGACCAGATAGGCGGCAAAGTACGGTCGAGCCGTCCGAATGTGTCTGGAGAAAGCGTTGCAAGCTTCCCGCCGAAGTCGGCCAGCCGGTCCACCGCAAGAACTCCGAGGCCTCCGCCGTTCGTCAAGATCGCGAGCCGCTTGCTCGAAAAAAGCGGCCCCCGCGCGACGATCTCCGTCACCGCGAATAGCTCATCGAGATCGCGCACCCGCACGAGACCCGCACGGCGAAACGCCGCATCGTAAACGGCATCGCTCCCGGCAAGGGCACCGGTGTGCGTGGCGGCGGCCTTCGCGCCTTCCGCATGGCGGCCCGCCTTGACGACTACAACGGGCTTGATGCGGGCGGCAGCCCTCGCGGCGGACATGAACTTGCGGGCGTCGGTGATCGATTCGACGTAAAGCAAGATTGCGCGCGTACCGCGATCGAGCGCAAAGAAGTCGAGCATATCGCCGAAATCGACGTCTGCCTGGTCGCCCAGCGAAACGATTGCTGAAAACCCGATGTTCCGCTGCACCGCCCACTCTGCAAGACCGGCCGCTATGGCGCCCGATTGCGAAATGAGCGCAAGGTCGCCCGCGCGCGGCAGTCGCCTGGCAAAGCTTGCGTTCAGCTTGTTGCGCGGAGCGATCACGCCGAGACAATTCGGGCCGAGGAGCCTCAATCCATGTCGGCGTGCTGCTTTGCGGACGGTTTCCGTCATCGAACCGGTACCGTGACCGAGCCCGGAGGTGATGATAATGGCCGCTGCGCAACCTTTCGCACCCGCCGCAGAGACAATCTCAGGTACCGACGGCGGCGGCGCAGCGATGATTACGAGATCGGGAGTCGATTGCGCGTCCGCCAATTGTTTTACGGCGGTGATTCCATCGATCTCTCGATAGATCGGGTTGACGAGTTCGATCTCCCCGCCAAAGCCGGCAGTGCGCAAGTTGCGGAGAATGGTGCGGCCGACGGACGTCTCGCGCGGACTGGCTCCCACCAAGGCAATGGACCGCGGCGCAAAAAATCGATCCAGCCGATACGTGCTCATCCCAGCGCTCCTTGTCGCCGATTAAAGTCACGTTCAGCCGAGATGTACAGATCGGACCCCGCCGCTGGTGCCGATTGCATAGTGTGGACGCGTCTGTTGGGACTAAGCGTGGAGCTCGGCGCAACCAAACGCCAAATTCGATGATCCGAATCAGCGATCCCGCCGCCAAATCCGTCGTCGATATCCGTTGTCGTCGAGTATGACCTTTTGCTCGTCCGACAGTGTTGCGTATAGCGCGTCGAACGCAGGACGGATTGTCTTGACTGCCTGCAGCATGGCTTCCATGCGCTTTTCCATGGCTTCGAGCCGCGCGGTCGCGGTGCTCGGGAACGTCACGGGGCACGAACCGCTGACGGCTTGAGAAGCGGTCGCAGACGCCTTTTTGAAATTGTCGAACGCTTCGCGCTGTGCCTCTGTCGGCTTCAGTGCGCGCTCGAGACGTGCGATCCGCCACTCGGCGAACCCAGCCGCATCCGACGTGCAGATCCTTCCGAAACCAAACCCGCCCATCATGCCCGGGCCCATCATCATGCCCCCGCCCCAGCCGCGGTCCGGACCATACGGTTGGGCTTCGCCGGCGCCGATCAGGCAAACTGTGACGAATGCAAACGCAGCGAGGGATGTGACGACACGTGAACGCATTTTAGCCTCCATATCAATTCAGCGGATGAATTGTTACGACGGCAAACGCGGGCGATCTTGATATGAATCAAGCGCCGCGAAACATGCGTTGCGCGTTATTCCTCGATCGACCGCAAATAGGAAGTAATCGCGCGCGCATCGCGGCGGCTGAATCTGAACGGCGGCATATCAGGATGGCCGGCGATGATCCCGCGCTGAAGAATTTCGGTGAACTTGTCGAGATCGTAAGTGCGACTTATTTGCCGCAACGGCGGTGCGGCAGGATGGGGGCTCGTGCCGGTCTTCCTGATCGCGTGACACATGGCGCAGTGCTGCTCCAGCAGCGCCTGTCCGGCCGCGGGCTGAGCCTGGGCTTGACCGCCGTCAGTCGCCGCGCCGGTGAAAACAATGGCCGCGGCAAGAAGCAGAGCCCGCTGCTGGCCCATCGAAATCCTCCGGTTTTCAGTGCGACATCAGGGTCGGAACGGTCATCGAATTGAGGATGCCGAGAGTCGCGCCGCCTAGAACGAATTCACGCAGGCGCGTGTGACCATACCCGCCCATGATCAGCAGATCGGTGCTCCGATCCGCGGCGAAATTGAGGATGGTCGAGGCGATATCGATCGTCGTCACGACGCGGTGCACCTCTACGTTGAGGCCATATCTTGCGATGTGCTGCGCGATGTCCGCTGCCGGCATCTCGTCGCTCTTGGCGCGTTCGCCCTTGGCGACCATGATGTCGACCGCGCTGGCCTTCTTGAGGAACGGCATCGCGTCCGCGACTGCGCGAGCCGCGGGCCGGCTTCCATCCCAGCAAATCGCAATGCGATCCAGCTTCAGCGGATCGCGTTGCGTATAGGGAACGACCAGCACGGGCCTTCCGGAATCGAACAGCGTCTCTTCGACAAACAGACCGTCGATGGCGGAGGCGTCCGGCTTAGCCTGGCCGACGACCGCGAGGTCGAAACGGCGCGCCATTTCCGCAAAGCGTTTCGGCGCGCCGGCCGCCGAGGCCTTCACTTGCAATGTGTCCAAGCCGATATCCACCGGCCTCGCGGCAGACTGCAACCGCGAAACGGCCGCGTCGGCCAATTCCTTTGATTCCGCCTCCTGAGCGTCGATGTATTCGACGGGCACCGAGGCGCCCATCTCCGCGCCGACAAGGATCGGTTCGTAGACAAAGGCAACGCCGGTCAGATGAGCGCCGAAGTTGTTCGCAACCGATACCGCAAATGAAGGCACGACGTCAGGCGCGGCACGCAACGGCAGATTGACAATGATGTCCTTGATCATGGTGCTTTCCAACAGATGATTTGAACTACTAGGCGTGTGACGCTCGCTTTACATTGATTGAGATCAATAGACCCTTTGATCGCGACTGAATCAATGCGTCATCAGACAACATAGCGGCGAGTGATCGAGCAAATCGCGCGTCACACCGCCGAGGATCCACTCCCGCGCTCGACTATGGCCGTAAGCGCCGCAAACGATGAGATCGGCGCCTTCCTGGCTCGCCAGGCGAATAAGCTCGTCGGCTACCGCTGCGTCCGATTCCGCTCGCTCCAGCACGCCGGAGGCGATGCCATGGCGCGCCAGATAGTCGCTTGCGTCCTGCGCTCCGCCTCGTTCGGCGGTGATGGCGACCACCAGAACCTCCTTTGCCAATTTCAGGAAAGGCAAACTGTCCCACACGGCGCGCCGTGCTTCTCGCGTATCCTTCCAACCGATGATGACCCGCTTCGCAGCCACATAGTCGACTTTCGGAGGCACGAACAAAACCGGCCGCCCCGCGCCTAGGACCAGGCTGCCTCCGTTCACGCCCATCAGTGACGACCAGTCCTCCGCACGTTGTACACGCTCTGCCACGATGAGGTCGGCAGCACGGGCTTGTTCAAGAACGTAATCGATCGGCGACGTGAGAGATTGCCGCCATGCGGTCTTGTTTCGACCGCCCGCGATCCGCCGAAACGACGCCTCGGCCTTCTTCAGGTTCTCCCTGGCTCGCCGCTCCTCCATTTCGATGATGCCGACAACACCCGTCACGTCGCTTTCGAAATAGAGTGGTGTCCTGATATCCGCGGCGGCAATGCCTAAAAGGCCGCTTGAAAATCGGTCGGCAAGATCGGCCGCCAGCTTGGCGCGGCACTCCGCATCAGAGCCGAGATCCATCGGCACCATGACGTTCGTGTAAAGCCAACTACCCCGCGTGGAAGATGAACGTGCCATGCGTCTCACCTGAGAGGCGTTATCGAATTCACGTAAAATGTATGAGTTTGCCCGTCGTGGCCGCGCACCGAGACATACTCGCCCGCGACAAATGCGTGCGTCCCAAACAGGAAGCCCGGTTCGTCGTCACTTTGCTCCTTGGGATCGTAGTCGAACACCCAGCGACCGTGTTTCACGCCTCCGGATTTGTGCACGAGCAGCCCGCTCTGGTCGTCCTCCCCCTCCCAAAACCGCCGGACGATGCACTTGGCGCGGTTGGCCTTCCACGCGTCCAAATCGATATGGTTTTGCTCGTCGAGTGGAGCGACGACGTCATAGCCGTGCCGTGTCGAGCCCGCCGGAAATTCTTTTGAGCGCGCGAGCGTCAGTCTGATGTGCTTGAGTGGATGCGTCATCTTCGTCTCCCGAATAGCGGAGACCTTAAACGCCCGAAATCACAGCCGTTTGAGCAGGATCAAATGCCTGATCAGGTCGGCGTTTTTCGTTCCAGCATTCCCGCGACAAGAGCCATCCGCACCAGGTCGGAGAGGCTTTTTGCGCCCATCTTGGTCATGAGATTGGCGCGATAAATCTCGACAGTCCGCGGGCTGATCGCGAGATCGTAGGCAATCGATTTGTTGGGAAGACCGTTCACCAAGCCTTCCAGAACCTGCCGTTCCCGATTGGAAAGTGTCGCCAGCTTGTCGAGAATCGCGCCTCGCTCGGCCACGCCTTCATCGTCGCGCGCCTGCTTACTAAGGGCGGCGCGCACCGTTGTCAAAAGACGGTCGTCATCGAATGGCTTTTCGATGAAATCGGCCGCGCCGCATTTCATGGCCTCAACAGCAAGCGGAACGTCACCGTGACCGGTGATGACGATCACTGCAACAGCGGGCAATTGCTTTTTGAGATGCTTGAGCAGCTCGATGCCGCTGACGCCTGGCATGCGAACATCGGTGACAACGCAACTGACTTCAAGGCCCGGCAAAAGCTTGAGAAAATCGGTCGCTGATCTGTGCGCCCTTACGTCGAACTTTGCTGTCCGCAGAAGAAATTCCAGCGAATGTCGCGCGGCATCGTCGTCGTCGACGACATCTATAACTTCGCTATTGGTCATCGGAATCAAGATCCTCTTCCGAAATACCCTGCAACGTAAACGAGAACGTAGTGCCTCCGGACCTATTTTGCTCCATGGAGATCTGGCCGCCGTGCGCCTCGACAATCGTGCGGCAGATCGAAAGGCCGACACCCATTCCCTGCGGCTTCGTCGTGAAGAACGGCTGGAAAAGCTGTGCGGCGTTCTCCGCCGAAATGCCCGATCCACTGTCCGAAACTGCAATCAGCGCCATTCCATCCTTGCTTGGCCTGGACTGAATGATCAGCTCGCGGATGGGCGAGTCCGCCATCGCCTCGACAGCATTTCGGATAAGATTGATGAGAACCTGCTGGATTTGAACTTTGTCGGCCATGACCCGATCGACGATTGGGTCGAGTTTAATCGAGACGTGAACACCATATTCCTTCGCGCCGACGAGTGCGAGCGCACTTGCTTCTTCGACCATCTTGGTGACGCTCTCGACCCGGCGTTCCGTTTCGCCGCGCGATACGAAATCTCTCAGCCGGCGTATGATCTGCCCCGCGCGCAGGGACTGCTCGCTTGCCTTTTCAAGCGCGTCGATGACCATTTTAGATTCAGGATCCGCGCGCCCTTCCAACAGGCGCCCCGAACCTCTCAGATAATTCGAGATAGCCGAAAGCGGCTGGTTCAATTCGTGCGCCAGCGCGGACGCCATTTCGCCCATCGCCGTCAGTCTTGAAATATGCACGAGCTCGGACTGCAGTTCTTGCAGGCGCGCTTCGGTATCCTGCCGCTCGGTCAAGTCGCGGACGAACCCCGTGAAAAATACCCGATCTAAAGACCGCATTTCTCCGACAGCCAGTTCCATCGGAAATGTTGCGCCGCTTTTTCGTTGTCCAACCACGACGCGGCCTACCCCGATGATTCTCCGCTCCCCCGTCTCCGCGTAACGTTTCAGGTAGCCATCGTGATTGTCGCGGTACGGTTGCGGCATCAACATCTTGACGTTCTTGCCGATGACTTCGTCGCGCGCATAACCGAACAGCCGCTGCGCGGCGGCACTGAAAGATTGCACGATCCCTTGTGGGTCGATCACGATCATTGCATCTGGAATGGTGTCGAGAATTGATCTTAGATGCGCCTCGCGGAACTGCAGATCCTGCATGGCAATGACCCTCGCATTGCGCGTGCGCAAAAGGCGCTCGCCAAGCCATGCAACGCCGATGCCGATGATCGTGAATATTGCCAACCCGTAGGGTTGGAGCACCGGTTCGTGAGCCCAAGGAGCGGTAACAAGTAGAACCGTGAGTGCGGTCGCGAAAACTCCAGGGCCAATACCGCCGATTCCGCTCGCCACGAGGACCGCCGGGATGAACGGCAGGTAAGGACTCTCCTGCGCTATAGCCGGCGTCAAAAGAATGCGCGCGAGGTGCGCCATCAGCACGAGCACCAGCGCAAGCATGTAAGCGAAGAACGTTGGCAGTAGCGCATACGATGCGCCGGCCAGGCTTGCGGCGCTACGCGCTCGAGTCAATTCCGTTTCGACCATGCGCGGCTCGTTCGTTGGACCTAGGCTGAATCCTCTACTTTACTGAAAAATATAGACATTTTGGCTCGGCCGCCACCTACGGAAAGTCCCTTATGGCGAATATCTGAATTTCCGGTCTCGCGCGAAGTCGCCAGTGTCGCGTCACGTTAATTCAGACATTGGAGAATGACCATGTCGACACCGGCCCTGACGCTTCGCGGATACCACGCCACCCCGGCCAAGAGGCCGCTTCCGAGTTCTTCGGCAAACGCGGATCCCATCGAAATGATGGGCGCGCCGATCTCCTATGGTCGCAATGAGGAAATCTACGGAGAAGGCGAGGCCGCCGAGTTTCTCTACAAAGTCAAGTCGGGCTGTGTACGTACGTACAAGGTTCTGAACGACGGCCGCCGGCAAATCGGATCGTTCTACCTTGCCGGTGACATTTTCGGGCTCGAGGCTGGCGAACAGCATACATCGTCCGCGGAAGCGAGCGTTGCCAGCGAAGTGGTCGTCGTTAAACGCAGCGCGCTCAACTCGCGCGCGAACGGCGACTCCAATCTCGCTCAACGTCTTCTTCGCTTGACGATTGTCGAACTGCAGCGCGCGCAGGACCACGTTCTGCTTCTGATCAAAAGCGCTCAGGAACGCGTGGCTTCGTTTCTGATCGACCTTGCCGCACGTGGGTCGAATGCCAGCGAGATCCAGGTTCCGATGTCTCGCCAGGAGATCGCCGATTATCTCGGTCTCACGATTGAAACCGTCTCGCGCACCCTGACGCAGCTCGAGAATGCCTCGACGATCGCCATCCCGAGCTCCCGCCACATTGTTCTGCGCAACCGCAGCGCGCTCGCAAGGATGAACGCCTAGTTGAATTTCCCAGACAATGGAGGCGTCAGTGCAGGCAAAAGACGTAATGACTCGCAACGTTCTGACCGTCAGGCAGGACGACTCGGTTATCGACACGGCAAAGTTGATGCTGAAAAACCGCATCAGTGGCATGCCGGTCGTCGACGCGAGCGGAGCGCTCGTAGGAATGATAACTGAAGGCGATCTGCTGCGCCGGACGGAGACTCAGACCGAACGCCACAGGCCGCGCTGGCTGCAATTTCTGCTGGGACCGGGTCACGCGGCCGAAGAATTCGCACAAACCCATGGCCGCAAAGTCGGCGAGGTTATGTCGCTGCGGCCTCACTGCGTCAGCGACGATGCATCGCTCGAAGAAGTCGTTCTGTTGATGGAACGCCACCACATCAAGCGGGTGCCGGTTTTGCGCGAAGACCGTCTTGTCGGGATCATCAGTCGGGCAAATTTGATGGATGCCCTCGTTTCGCTTGCAAAATTCGCGCCTCCTGTCGCTGAAGCGGATCGCGAAGTCCGCGATACCATTCTCTCGCAGATGGCCGCATCCACATGGGCGCCAAGCGCGACCGTCAACGTCACTGTCAACGATGGCATCGTCGATTTTTGGGGCGCGATCGTGGACGACCGCGATCGCAAGGCGTTGAAGGTTCTGGCCGAAAACATCCCGGGCGTGCGCGAAGTCCACGACCACATGGTCTGGATCGAGCCTTACTCGGGATTCTCAATCGAAAGTGAAGAGGATACCGCGAAGAGAGAGCGGAGCGTTGCATGAGCGCAATCCATCCTCTGAAGCTCGGGCTTACGCTCGCGGCTATCACGATGCTCGTTCACGCAATGTGGGCACTTGTCGTGGCCGTCGGATGGGGGCAGCCACTGGCCGACGTGTTGTTCATTCTGCATTTCATCCGGCCGGTCTACACGATCGCGCCTTTCGACATCGTGACCGCTCTAGGCCTTGTCGCGATCAGCGGGCTCGGCAGCTTTTGCGTCGGTTTCCTGTTCGCCGAAGTGTGGGACCGCTTCCACATTTCCTGAGCTCGAGCGCGCGTATGTCGTCTGCCAGGTTGATTTTGGTCAACGTGTCGTCGCTCAACGCTCGCTAATGAATTGCGGAAAAGTCCTAGGAGAATTTTCATGTCGGATACTGCGCAAGTCATCAACAAAAGCTCGCCTACGGCCGTTCCTTGGTTGCGAAAAAACTGGGGCATTCTCGCTGCCTTCGCCGCCCTGATCGTGGTGCTCTTGCTGCCGACACCGGCCGGCCTTCCGGTCGCCGGTCACAGGATGCTCGCAATCCTCGCGTTCGCCGTCATCGTATGGATGACCGAGGCCATCGACTACGCCGTCTCGGCGGTGGTTATCGCGGCTCTTATGGCCCTTCTCCTCGGATTCGCTCCGAACGTGGCGAACCCCAAAGTGCTTATGGGTACAAGCGCGGCGATGTCGCTCGCGTTCAGCGGGTTCACCACAACCGGCCTGGTCCTCGTGGCGGCGGCGCTTTTCCTCGCCGCTGCAATGACTCAAACGGGCCTCGACAAGCGCATTGCGCTTACCATCCTTTCGCGCGTGGGAACCAGTACCCGCAGCGTCGTTGTCGGCACTATTCTCGTCGGCTTCGTCATTGCTTTCATGGTGCCTTCGACCACGGCGCGCGTCGCATGCCTTGTGCCGATCACGCTCGGCATTATCGCCGCGTTCGGCGTCAACAAGCGCGGCGCCTTGGCCAGCATGCTGATGATCACCACCGTGCAGACGGCGAGCATCTGGAACGTCGGCATCAAGACTGCCGCCGCCCAAAACATGATCGCCATCGGGTTTATCGAGAAGGCGTTCAACCAGACCATTACTTGGCTGGAGTGGCTCGTCGCGGCGGCGCCTTTCGGCGTGCTGATGTCAATTGCGCTCTATTTCGTGATGACCCGCATGATGCCGCCCGAGATCGAGGAAGCGCCTGGCGGCATGGAAGGCATCCGCAAGTCGCTTGCTGCCCTCGGGCCGATGAAGGCAAGCGAGAAGAAATTGCTCGCGATTTCGCTGACCCTGATCGCCTTCTGGGCGACCGAGGGCCTGCTGCACACTATCGACACCAGCACCACCACGGCAACGGCGGTGGCGCTCATGTTCATGCCCGGCTTCGGCATTCTCACCTGGAAAGATGCGCAGCCGAAAATTCCGTGGGGCACTGTCGTCCTGTTTGGCGTCGGCATCAGCCTCGGCACCGCGCTGTTGCAAACCAAGGGCGCGACCTGGCTTGCCGATATTGTCGTCGCCGAATTCGGCCTCAAATACGCAACGGCCTTGTTCATCCTCGGCGTGATGAGCGTGTTTCTGGTCGTCATTCATCTTGGGTTCGCCAGCGCGACCGCGCTCGCTTCGGCGATGATCCCGATCGTCATCGCCGTGCTCAAGAGCGTCGCGACGCCCGGCATCAACGTCATCGGCATGACGATGCTGCTGCAATTCGTCGTCAGCTTTGGCTTCATCCTGGTCGTGAACGCGCCGCAAAACATGGTGGCGTACGGCACGGAAACCTTCAGTGCCCGTGATTTCGTCCGTACGGGCCTGGTGCTGACAGTCATCGCGTTGGCGCTTGTCATGCTGCTTGGCGTCACCTACTGGCGCTGGCTCGGTTACGTGTGATGGGAGCGCCTCGGTCATCTCTGTCGCTGGTATTTGCCGGAAGCGGCGGTTCCGGTGCGATGACCGCAGGCGCCCTGTTTCTGCGGGCCGCGGCAAATGCCGGTTACTTCGGCATCATGACGCAGCTGTTTGGCGCGCAGGTGCGCGGCGGCGAATCCGCCGCGCTCGTACAGGTATCGACCGAGCCGGTCGAGGCGCAACCCGATACTTACGAGATCTTCTTCGCGCTCGATTGGGAAAAAGTAGATCAGTTCGCGCCCGAAATTCCACTCAGCCAGCACAGCGTCGTGATCGCGGATCCCGTCGCAGGCGTAATGCCGGCGAGCATTGCGAAGTCCAAGCCCCGGCTCATTCCCATAACGATGGGTGACACCAAGGCGACACGCCTCGAGCGTGCGATGCGCGGACGCCACGGCAATATCTTTGCCGCCGCACTTGCAGGCGCGCTGATCGGTCTCGATCAGGCTCACCTTGCTACGGCGCTCGATACGATCCTGGGCCGGAAGGGCGCCGACGTGGCAGCTCTCAACAAGATTGCACTCGCGGACGGTATCGCTGCGGCGGCGAATGTCGACGTCGACGTGCGCTTGGAGAAGCCGAGAGTCTCTCCCCGCTGGCTTATCTCCGGCAACGAAGCCATCGCACTCGGCGCGCTGCGGGGCGGGATCAGGTTTGTCGGCTGCTATCCGATCACGCCGGCGACGGACCTCGTCGAGTGGCTCGCGCCGAACATAAAGGCGCTCGGAGGGACTTTGGTTCTCGCCGAAGACGAACTCGCGTCCATCAATATGGTCCTCGGCGCTTCCTATGGCGGCGTCCCTGCGATGACCGTGACCGCCGGCCCGGGCTTGGCGTTGATGACGGAAGCCATCGGACTTGGCGTCGCGGCCGAGATCCCGGCCGTCGTGGTCGACGTGATGCGCGCGGGGCCTTCGACCGGCATCGCGTCAAAGACGGAGCAAAGCGACCTCAATATCGCGATTTATGGCGGCCACGGCGACGCGCCCCGGATCGTCATGGCGCCTTTATCGATCGGCGACTGCGTCGCGACCGGTGAATGGGCGGTGTACGTCGCCGAGTCGCTTCAGAGTCCGGTGCTCGTACTGTCCGATCAGATGATCGGGCAGGCGCGCGGCTCGATTTCTCTTCCCTCGCGCCGGCCGGCCGTGGCGAAACGCCGAACCAATGGCGTTACTTCGCCGGCGCAATTCAAGCGTTACGCCATCGCCGCCGATCCCGTCACGCCGATGCCCGCGCCCGGCGCCGAGGGCTACGAATGGGTGGCGGAGGGGCTTTCGCACAACGAGGCCGGTCTCCCGGTCAGCAGCGCGAGCGCGCACGTCGCGCAGATCAACAAGCGGGCGAAAAAGATTTCTCAATTCGAGCCTGACGCTTTCTGGGGCGAGAGCTGGGGCGTCGGCGAGACCGCCATCGTGACATTCGGTTCGAGCGTCGCTCCGGCTGTCGAGGCGGCCAGGCGCCGCACCGCCGCCGGCTGGCCGACAAGAGTCATCGGTCTACGCGTCCTTTCGCCCGTTCCGCTCGGACCATTGTCGGCCGCGCTCCAGGGTGTTCGGCGAACGGTCGTGCTCGAGCAAAACCACACCGGGCAGCTTTACCGGCATTTGCTCGGCCAGAAAGCCATTCCCGCCTCGGCGGAAAGCATTTCCCGGCCCGGGCCGCTGCCGTTCCGGCCGGCCGAAATCACGGCGCACCTTGGTTGAGGTTAGGCGATGAACGTTCTGGCACCTTCCGAACTGCACTGCGTACGAGAGCTTTCGGCGAAGGATTTCAGCTCCGGCGCCCATCCGATCTGGTGCCCCGGGTGTGGCGACTACGGGGTCCTTGCCGGACTGGAACGCGGACTGGCCGAGCTCGGCCGCCCGCCACATGAGGTCGTGATCGTCTCCGGCATAGGCTGTTCGTCACGATTGCCTGGTTACATGAGCTGCTACGGCTTCCATGGCGTGCATGGCCGAGCGCTTGCGGCCGCAACCGGCATGAAGCTCGTCCGGCCCGATCTCGAGATCATCGCCATCGGCGGCGACGGCGACGGTTACTCGATTGGCGGCAATCATTTCATTCACGCCTGCCGAAGAAATATCGACATGCTTTATCTCGTGATGGACAACCGCGTGTATGGAATGACTAAAGGACAGCCGTCACCGACAACGGAGCCGGATTGGGATAGCGACCTCGTTCCAGGCGGCAGCAAATTGCGTCCCTTCAATCCCGTCGCGATGGCGACAGTTGCCGGCGCAAATTTTGTCGCGCGCGGGTTTTCGAGCCACCCGCAGGATCTTGCAGACTTGATTGTCGCCGGCATCAAGTGGCCCGGCTTTTCATTCATAGAGGTATTGAGTCCCTGCATAACCTTCCGCCCCGAAGAGTTCGACTGGAAGGAAAAGGTGCGGCGTGACGCGGTTACGGTGAAAAACGACCGTGCTGCGGCGACGCGTGCCGCGCTCAACGAGGACGGCTTTAGCCTCGGGATATTGTTCCAGAGTGATGAACCACCGTTCGATATGTCGCGCGACGCCGTATCGAGTCTGCCTGAGATCGAAAGACAATTCGCTCTCTAAGCTGTCGTGAAAGATATCTTCGGAGATTAGCACGATGTCGGAATTGAGGTTCGCCCTACTCCTCGTGATGGCAATATCCGTTTCGCCGGCATCGGCGCAGATGTCGCCTTCCGAGCAAAGGGGTTACAATATCGCACGCACCAATTGCGCGCGCTGCCACTCCATCGACAAGGTAACGCCGAGCCCGCTTTCCGCGGCGCCGCCGTTTAGAACGCTGCATTTGCGTTATCCGGTGGAGACGCTCGAAGAGGCGCTCGGTGAAGGAATCGTCACCGGCCATCCGGCCATGCCGGAATTCAGACTTGAGCCGGACCAGATCGGCGACTTCATCAAATATCTAAAGTCACTGGAACGCTGAGGCGACGGCCGATGATTCATTGATCAAAATCAATGCGCAGACACTGGTAAGTGGCATTTTTAAAACAAAGGTGCCAACAACATGCCCTACCAAACCGCAGTTGCCATCGTGCTGATCATTGCACCCTTCGTTATTTTCATGGCCGTGCTGGCTTACGTCGATCTCCGATCGAAGACCAAGGCCAACGGGAGTTGAAGTCTTTCCGGCTCCCCCGTTTGGCAATTTGCCGGCCATCAAGACTTTTGTAATTTCGGAAGTCGGCGGTAGGCAGCCAGGATCTCCCGCGTTCGCGAGCGCCCCCCGCCTCGCTATCTCACTGAACGAGCGGATTATCCGCGCCGTGAAGATCGGCGCCTTGGATGTCGGCCTTTCCGGCCAGAATGCGGACATATTGGTGCAGCGCTTTCATCTCGACCGCCGCTCGCAGACGCTCGGCAATCTGCTCGTGTGCCGCTTCAAAAGGCAGTTTTTTTCCCGGGATGCGCTGATCCACAGCCACGATATGAAACCCGTACCGGGTCTTCACGACCTCGCGTAGTAGACCGAACGCTTCAAGCTTAAACAGCACCTTTTCAAATTCCGGCACAGTGTCGCCGCGCGCGATCTGGCCGAGGTTCCCGCCATGCTGGCCCGAGGGACAATTCGATAATTCAGCGGCAAGCGCGGCGAATCGCTCCGGCTCTCGCAGCAACTCGTTCAGCGTGCTCTCGGCGCGCGCGCGAATTTCTGGAACGTTCACCCGCGGCGTCACCTGAAAGAGAATGTGACGCGCATGCACGAGATCGCCACTTTCGAACTCATCCGGATGTTTCTCGTAGTAGCGGCGACATTCGTCTTCCGTCGGGCTGGGCGTGATGACTTCCTGCAGCAGTAACTTCTCAATAGCGTCATCGATCGCTTTTTCTTCCGTTTCCTCTTTCGGAATAAGCTCGAGCGCCACCGCTTGCTGGCGCAGCAATTCGCGCGTCGCCGTGAATGCTGGCGTAGCGTTGTGGTCCACCGGTACGGCGATGCCGTTCACGACGATGTTCATGAACGAACCGGCTCCTCTGCCCGGGTCTTTGGCGTGCGTACGATCTGGTAGGGACGAAACAGATAGGAAAGCGCGCCCACGCCGCTCCAGATGTGGATCATGCGGGTGAACGGCGAGACCAGGAACAGCGTGAAGCCAAGCAGAATGTGCAGCTTGTAGGTGAGCGGTACATCGATCATGAGCGACGCCACGCTGCCGTCGAACGTCACAATCCCCTTGACGTAACTGGTCAGAGTCTCAAACAGGACTCCATCCATGTGGAATGCGGACAACGGCACGGTGAGCAAGCCGAGCGCAAGCTGTAACCACAGCATGAACGCGACCACGATATCCCATTTGCGGCTGTTGAGACGGATTCGAGCATCGCCGAGCCTGCGCACCAGCAGGATCGTCATCCCGATAATAGCGACTAGACCGGCCAGGCCGCCGATCACCATCGCCAGCAGTTGGTGTGCCACCGGAGACAAGGCCCAGTCGATTGCCCAATGCGGCGCGAGAAAGCCCCCGAAGTGACCGAGGATGACTACGATGACGCCATAATGGAAGAGATTGGAGCCGAGGCGCAGTTGCCGCTTGCGGAGCATCTGCGATGAATCGCTTTTCCAGGTGTAGGGCTCGCGGTCGAAGCGGATGAGGCTGCCGATCAACAGCACCACGAGGCAGACATAAGGATAGACCCCGAAGAGCAGCGTGTTGATGTAAGGGTTTGTCAGCATGGTCAGGCCTCCGCTTTGTTGGCAGCCGGCGTGTTGAGGCCGGCATCTTCAAAGGCCGGCCTTTCTGCCCAATTACGATCTATCGCCTCCAATCGATCTTTGACGGGAGGAATCTTGTTGGCATCAATCGGCGCCTCGCCCGCGATGACGATCAGCGCCTGCAGCACGGAGGCATAGGCGCTTTGGCGCGCGAGAAGGGAGCGGCCGATGCCGGTAAGGATGTGCGCGCAGTCTGCAAGCATTTCGCGCGCTTCCGTCAAGTCACCGCAGCTCAGATATTCGAGGATCACCGGCAGATAATCGGGAAGCTCTCTGGAGGAGAGTTCGAAGCCGGCTCGCTCGTACAACTGTTTGAGCGCGACCATGGCTTCGCCACGGTCGCGGCTTTCGCCGTGCAAATGTTCGAACATATGCAGCGACAGCGCGCGGCCCCGATCGAACAGATCGACGTATCGTTCCTCCGCATCGAGCAGGTCGCCGCGACCGATCTCATCGATGAGCCGAAGGAGATCCTGTTGCTGGGCCCGCGGGATGAGCGGCGAATTGCGCACGACCTCGCCGATCTCCGGGAGCGCAGCACGCATTTCCGCGGTGGGATAGGAGAGCAGCGCGCTCAATGCCCTGAACACCAGCATCGAACGACCCCTTCACGTGTCCAGGGGGCGAATGGGGTTGAGCTTTCGCCGCCCCATTTTGCCACCGAACAATGTCGAATGCGGCGGCCCGAAATCACAGCCGTTGCCAAACGTGAACCCGCAAGCATTCTTTAGACCATAAGCGTCCTCGGCCTGCTCGCGATGGCTGGTCGGGATAACGAATCGGTCCTCGTAGTTCGCGATCGCGAGATAACGGTGCATTTCCTCCACCTCCGCGCGCGACAAGCCAACCTGTTTCAGTACGGCCTCGTCCTCGCTTTCACCAAGTTGACGCTGGCGGAAGAAGATGCGCATGGCCAGCATGCGCTCGAGCGCGCCCACGATCGGTTCTTCGGCACCCGCCGTGAGCAAATTCGCGAGGTAGCGCACCGGAATTCGCAGAGAGCGCACATCCGGGATTTCGCCGACGGTTTCTATTGCACCTGCGTTGGCATGCGACTGGATCGGCGACAAAGGCGGCACGTACCAAACCATCGGCAGGGTGCGGTATTCGGGATGGAGCGGGAAGGCAATCTTCCATTCGACGGCCATCTTGTAGGCCGGCGAACGCCGCGCGGCCTCGATCCAGTTTTCGGCGATCCCGTCGGCGCGAGCCTGCGCCGCCACGGCCGGATCATTGGGATCGAGAAACAACTTGAGCTGCTCTTGGTAGAGATCCTTTTCATCTTCGACGGCGGCCGCGCGCTCGATGCCATCGGCATCGTAGAGCAGCACACCGAGATAACGGATGCGGCCGACACAGGTTTCCGAACACACCGTCGGCTGTCCGGCCTCAATACGCGGATAGCAGAAGATGCATTTCTCGGCTTTGCCCGAAGTCCAGTTGTAATAGATTTTCTTGTAGGGACAGCCGGAGACGCACATGCGCCAACCGCGACACTTATCCTGGTCGATGAGAACAATGCCGTCTTCTTCACGCTTGTAGATCGAACCGGAGGGGCAGGAAGCGACGCAGCTCGGATTGAGACAGTGCTCGCACAGCCGCGGCAGGTACATCATGAAGGTGTTTTCGAACTGACCGTAGATGTCCTTCTGCACCGCCTCAAAATTGTAGTCC
>DASZVZ010000033.1:0-16134 GCA_035546875.1 Pseudolabrys sp. | reverse complement strand
ACAAAAATAGTCCGGCTCACCATGAAGTCCGGCAACACCGGCGCTGCGCGACTGCGCTCGGCGGGCCTTACGGTCGCGACGCTTGGCGACAAGGTAACCGTGCAGATCGTGCAGTTCGGCAGCGAGGCGGCAAAGTATGGGTTGGCCGCCGGCGACGAAGTACTGGCTGTCGTGATCCCGGCCCAGCGAATAGATCCATACTGGATGACGATCCCGGCTTTCTTTGTCCTTGCTGGGATCTACATGCTTCAGTTGCGGCGCAAGCGGCACCAGTTGAAGCTCGCGGTCGCTCACTAGAGGCGAACGAGGCTGCTGCCCGGAGATGCCGGGCGGCTCTCGCAGAAATTCTCCCGGAACCAACCCGGCAAGAACGCGTTACCTTTGGGGGGTAACTCCGCCTTGCTAGTCATCTCATTGAAATTTAACGACTTTCTTCTGCTTTCGATCTTGAACGTGCCGCACCATCGGGGCACGTTGTTCGTTGTCACGTCGCCGGGCAGTACCGCCTGGGTTGGAATGGTGGAGTCATGAGCCTGGATGAACTGATTTCTGTTCCCCTACCCGGCGCGATGTCGTCCCGGCTCGGCGATTCCGCAGTTCTCGACAGCCCTCCCGAATTCCTCAACATCCTTCCCGTTGCAATCTATGCCTGCGATGCGGCAGGCCGCATTCTCTGGTTCAACCAGCGCGCGGTCGACCTGTGGGGCCGCGCGCCGCGCGTCGGCGACAACACCGAGTTGTTCTGCGGCTCACACCGGCTTTATTTCGATGGCCGCCAGACCGCTCGCGAAGAAACGCCGATGGCCTGCGTGCTGCGCACGGGTGAAGCCATCCATGGCGCCGAGGGCATCGTCGAGCGGCCCGACGGCACCCGCGTGTGGACGACCGTGCACATCGATCCGGTCAAGAACCAGCTCGGCGAAGTCGTCGGCGCCATCAATTGCTTCCACGACACGACCGCCGCGCATGAAGCACAAGCCGCGCTTCAGCAGCATCAACAGGACATCGAAGACTTCTTCCACAACGCCAATGTCGGCATGCACCTTGTCGGCCCGGATGGCACCATCCTGCGCGCCAACAAGGCCGAGCTCGACATGCTCGGCTACGACGCATCCGAATATATCGGCCGCAATATCACGGAATTCCACGCCGACAGCCCTGTCATCAGCGACATTCTATGTCGGTTGCAGAATGGCGAGCGGCTCGACAAGTATCCGGCCCGCCTGCGCGCGAAGGACGGCACCATTCGCGATGTGTTGATCACCTCGAGCGTGCAATTCCGCGACGGCAAGTTCATCAATACGCGTTGCATCACGATGGACGTCACCGAGACGAAGCGGGCGAGCGATCTTCTCGCCGAGCAGAACCAGCGGTTCGCAGCCACCTATGAACACGTCGAACTTGGCATCACTGAGATCGATGCGGGTGGTCACCGCTTGCGGGCCAACAAGGCCGCTTGCGCCATTCTCGGCCGTACGCGCGAGGAACTGATCGGCGGCACGCCTTTCTCATTGCTTTATCCGGGCGAGGACGGCACCGACTTCAAGCTGCACCAGAAGATGGCCGCGGGCGAGGTCGACCGCTATACGGCGCAGAACCGGTACGTGCGTCCCGACGGTACGGCAATCTGGCTCGACGTGGTGTGTTCGGCCGTGCGCAACAAGTCGCGCAAGTTTCTCTACTCGGTGCGCGTTTTCCGGGACGTCACCGCCGCCAAGAAAGCCGCAGAGGCGCTTGCCGAAAGCCGCCAACGTCTCAATGCGACGTATGAGCACGCCGGCGTCGCCATTTCCGAAGTCGACGCCGAGGGACGCCTGCTGCATGTCAACGAGACCACAACCGCAATCACCGGCTATTCGCGCGAAGAATTGCTCAAGCTGACGGTGTTCGACGTTACCCATCCGGACGATCGCGATCCCGATGTCGAAAAACTGCGCGAACAGGTGAGTTCGGGCGACGGACCGCAAGTGATCGAGAAGCGGCTGATCCGCAAGGACGGCAAAGTGATCTGGGTTTCTGTCACGTCGTCGGTGATCCGCGATGCCGACGGGAAGTTCCTTTACGGCATTCGGGTGATGCAGGACATTACCGAACGAAAGCGGGCCGAGGACAAGTTGCGCGAAAGCGAACACCGTTACCGGCAACTGATCGAGGCGCTGCCGGCTGCGATCTACACCACCGACGCCAAGGGCCGCGTCACCTACTACAACCAGGCCGCCATCGAGCTATCCGGCCGCACGCCGCAGATCGGCAGCGACGAATGGTGCGTGACATGGAAATTGCGCTGGCCGGACGGCACGCCTTTGCCGCACGAGGAATGCCCGATGGCGGTTGCGTTGAAGGAAGGCCGCCCCGTGCGCGGTCTGGAGGCTGTGGCCGAACGGCCGGACGGAACGAAGGTGCCGTTCATCCCCTACCCGACTCCTTTCCGTGACGAAACCGGCGTCATCGTCGGCGCGGTGAACATGCTGGTCGACATCAGTGAGCGCAAGCAGTCTGAAGCGAACCAGAAAATTCTCCTCGACGAGCTCAATCACCGCGTCAAGAACAACATGCAGATGTTGCATTCGCTGCTGCGCACGGCCCAGCGCGAAACCGACGACGCCCGGGCGCGCGCAGTGCTTGCAAATGCCACCGATCGCATCGGCGCCATGGCTGCAGCGCAACAAGTGCTGTACGACGCCGGCGCCACGATGGGATATAGCGCGCCTCAATTCCTTCGCTCCGTCTGCGAGGGCGCAAGGCAGGCGCTCGGCGAGAACGTCCGCCTCGCGGTGGCGGATTGCACCATCGAGATGCTGCCGAACGATACCGCCATGCCGCTCGCCTTGATCATCCACGAACTGATCATCAATGCCGCCAAGCACGGCCTCAAGGACCGCCACGAAGGATCGATCCGCGTCGGCCTGACAAGAAACGGAAAATCATATTTACTCAGCGTCGAGGACGACGGGCCGGGCTTCGTGCTCGAGCAGGTGCGCAAGCGCTCGTCGGGCCTCGGCCTCGTGTTCGGCCTGGCGCGCCAGCTCGGCGGAACGGTACGGGTCGAAAAGGACAACGGCGCGCGCTGCTTCGTCGAATTCGCCGAGATGGGACTCTAGCCGGTTGGGAAAGTCTTGGCGGTGAAGTCGGAACTGGTCTTTCAAGCAATCAGGAAATCCGGATTTTTGTCTTCGGTCTTCGCCGCCGACGACCGCATGGGCGCTCAACAGATCCTGCCGAAGATCCGCGTGCTTATCGTTGAAGACGACTACCTTGCCGCCTCCGACGCGGAAGCCGTGCTTAGCGAAGCGGGTGTCGATGTGATTGGCATTGCAAGCTCGGCGGATGAAGCGGTCCGAATGGCCAAGGCCGAACGGCCAGATCTCGCGCTCATGGACATCCGCCTGACCGGTGCCCGCGACGGCGTCGACGCGGCGATCGAGTTGTTTCGCGACTACGGCGTGCGTTCCGTGTTCGCGACCGCACATCACGATGCCTTCATCCGCACGCGCGCGCAGCCTGCCTCTCCGCTCGGATGGCTCGCCAAGCCGTACACGACCAATGCGCTGATTTCGGCCGTGAAGCTGGCAGCGGCAGAAATCGGCAAAAAAAGGAACTAGGGCAATCCCGGTTCGGGGCTATTGGCCCCAGGCCTTGAAAGCTTCCTCGAACGCGCGCACGCCAGCCGGGCCCTTTTCCATTGCCATGATCGCACGCTTGCCGCTGTTGTAGACGATCGGGATATCGAACCAGTCCCGCTCTTTCAGGAACTGGATGTTGCGCTGGACGTCGATGTCGACGGCGGACAGGCCGATCAGGAAGTAACCGTTGGTCACTTTCACCGACAGTCCCGCGAGCGGCACGCCGCGCGCCTGTTCGGAAGTCTTCATAAGGACGCCCGGAATGTTGGCGATGCCGCCTTCGGAGAAATCCGCCGGCAGCGTGAACATGATTTCGATGGTGTGGCTCGCCGGCAGCGCCTTGTCGGTATTGCGGCGGAGCGACCAGGTCATGCGCATGTGCCGCTCAGGAATTTCGACGTCGGCACGCACCGCGAGCTCGGGCGCGAGTCCTGTTCCGGGCGAAACCGTTTCCGTCCGCCAGATTGCCGAGCCGACGTAACGCTTGCCCTGCGGATCGGACGGATCTTCGTCGTAGAGCACGACCTTCTGCGCGACCGAGGCCGCCGGTGCGGTCGCCGGCTTGGACGGGGACGGACTGCTGCTGCTCGGTCCGACGCGATCGGTGATCTTGGGCTGCCCCGCCGGCGCCGGTTCGCGCGTACTCGGCGTAGGTTGCTGTCCGCGCAGGGAGGCAATGTATGGACTGACGTAAGTGCCGAAGTACGCACTGATGGTCTTGCGCTGCCAATAGCCGGTACCCGCAAGACCGCCGACGATCAGCAGCAGCACGATGGCTCGAATTAGGCCGCGATAGGAGCGCGCCGGACGAGCGTAGCGTTCCTGCTCTTCTTCGGGGGGCGGAGGCGGTGGCGCCCATGATTGACCGATACGCCGTGAGACCGCGCCTTCCGGCTGCACGCGTTGCTGCTCTTGCCGAACCGGTTCCCCCGCAAGCTGCGCCATCTCTTCCGCCGCGGATGTGTAAGCCGGTTGCTCGGGTTGCGTCGGACGAGGCCTTTCTTCGGCGGGAGCCTCGTGCTGTTGCTGCTGATCGGCGGGCACTTTCTCGTAGAACTCGCGCGCAGACTTATTGGCCTGCGCGGCCGCGCCGCCCAGATCGTCGGCTTCCGCCATCACCTCACGGAAATTCTTCAGACCTTCGTCCCGCAGCGAGGCGGGACGGCCGTCTTCGACGGCCTCGGGCGCGGGAGACTCGGGCGGCTGCTCTCGGCTTGCACGCGTCGCTTCGGTTTCGACCTGACGGATCGCCTCCTCGAGCGCCACACGCTCGCGCGTGATCGTCTCGTCCTCGAGCGGCGGCGTCGCGCTACGCAACTGCGCGACCAGCGCGGCGCGGGCGCGGTCGTACAAGGCGCGGCGATTATCGCCGGTGTTCTTGTCGAGGCCGCCGACGGCGCGCGCAATGAGGGGGTAATAGTCAGCCATCGGAGATCAGGATAACCGCTTCTGGGGCATTTTTCCGGAATTTAGCTCTCGAAGGGATTTTTCATCAGGATCGTGTCTTCCCGCTCCGGGCTCGTGGACAGCAAGGCCACCGGGCAGCCGATCAGTTCTTCGATCCGCCGCACGTATTTGATCGCTTGCGCCGGCAGGTCTGCCCACGAGCGCGCCTGGGCGGTGCGGTCCTTCCAGCCCTCGATCGTCTCATAGACCGGCTCGACCAGCGCCTGCGCGCGCTCGCCGGCCGGAAGATAATCGATTTCGCGACCGTTGAGACGATACCCGACGCAGACCTTGATTTCATCGAATCCGTCGAGGATGTCGAGCTTGGTGAGCGCGATCCCGTCCATGCCCGACGTGCGAACAGTCTGGCGCACCAGCACCGCGTCAAACCAGCCGCAGCGCCGGGGACGGCCGGTGACGACACCGAACTCCTTGCCCCTCTCACCGAGCGTTTTGCCGATCGCATTGTCCATCTGATCGGTAGGGAACGGGCCATCGCCGACCCGCGTGGTGTAGGCCTTGCATATGCCCAGAACGTAATCGATGCCGTTGGGGCCGAGCCCGGATCCGGTCGCGGCCTGGGCCGCGACCGTGTTCGATGAGGTCACATACGGATAGGTGCCATGGTCGATGTCGAGCAGCGATCCTTGCGCGCCCTCGAACAGGATGCGCTTGCCCTCGCGCCGCTTGGCGTCGAGCAGCGACCATACTGAATCCATGTACGGGAGCACTTTCGGCGCAAGCGCGGCGAGATCGTCGTAAATATCTTTCGCCGCGACTTCGTTCATTCCGCTGCCGCGGCGAAGCGCATTGTGGTGAGCAAGCAGCCGTTCGACCTTGGCGCCGAGCGAGGGCAGGTCGGCGAGATCCATGAAACGGATCGCGCGCCGGCCGACTTTGTCCTCGTAGGCCGGACCGATGCCGCGCTTGGTGGTGCCGATCTTGGTTTTGGCGCCGTCGGCCTCGCGCAACGCATCGAGCTCGCGATGCAGCGGCAGGATAAGTGTAGCATTTTCCGCGATGCGCAGATTGTCGGGCGTGACCGCCACGCCCTGTTTTCCAAGCGTATCGATTTCGGCGAGCAACGCGTGCGGATCGACCACGACGCCGTTGCCGATGACCGACAGCTTGCCCTCGCGCACGACGCCAGAGGGCAGAAGCGACAATTTGTAGACCTGATTTCCGATAACGAGCGTGTGTCCGGCGTTATGCCCGCCCTGGAACCGCACGACGATGTCGGCCTGTTCTGACAGCCAGTCGACGATCTTGCCTTTGCCTTCGTCGCCCCACTGAGCTCCGACTACAACAACATTCGCCATCAGGTGCCTTCCCTGCGCCGGTCACGATATTTCAGGACATTGCCGGATGCCCGACCGGCCAGGTCCACACTCGGATAAAGGATGCAACCGGCTGAGGCAAGGCGAACCTGCCGGCAGCCCCCGTTTCCAACCGGTTGAATCAGCTTGCCTATTTGCGAAGCGGGTCTAAGCCGCCTAAAACCGCAACGGCTTTGCCTGCTGCACCTGCGGCAGCGCACGCACTTTGGCGAGGACGTCCGCCGGCAGTTCCCCGTCGATCTCGATCAGTGCGATGGCGTTGCCGCCAGGCGCCTCCCGGCCGACATGGAAGGTTGCAATATTGATGCCGGCCTCGCCCAATGTCGACGAGAAGCGGCCGATGAACCCCGGCTTGTCGAGATTGGTGATGTAAATCATCGAGGGCCCGAACTCAGCGTCCATACGGATACCCTTGATGTTGACGATGCGCGGCCGCCCATCCGCGAACACCGTGCCGGAGACATGACGCGTCTGGCGCTCGCTCGTCACCGATACCGTGATGAGGCTTTCGTAATCGCCTTCCGCCTCGCGCGTAACCTCCTCGACGACGATGCCGCGCTCTTTTGCAACTACCGGGGCTGACACGACGTTCACGTCCTGCAGCATGGGCCTCAGCAGGCCGGCGATAGCCGCCGAAGTCAGCGCCTTCGTGTTCATGCCGGCAACCGCGCCTTCATAGGAAATCTGCACCTTGCCGATACCGGTCTCGGTCAATTGCCCCGCGAACGAACCGAGCTTCTCGGCAAGCGCGATGAACGGCTTGAGCTTGGGCGCTTCCTCCGCCGTGATCGACGGGAAGTTGACCGCGTTCGAAATCGCGCCGCGCAGCAGGTAGTCCGACATCTGCTCGGCGATCTGCAGCGCCACGTTCTCCTGCGCTTCCGAGGTCGCAGCGCCGAGATGCGGGGTGCACACCACGTTCGGCAAAGCGAACAGCGGATTCTCCGTCGCCGGCTCGGTCACGAAGACGTCGAACGCCGCGCCCGCGACGTGTCCCGACTTCAGCGCCTCGGCAAGCGCCGCCTCGTCCACCAGACCGCCGCGCGCGCAATTGACGACGCGCACGCCCTTTTTCATCTTCTTCAGCGCCGTTGCGTCGATGATGTTGCGTGTCTTGTCGGTGAGCGGCGTGTGCAGCGTGATGAAATCGGCGCGCTTGAACAATTCGTCGAGCTCGACCTTCTCGACGCCGAGATCCATCGCCCGCTCCGGCGATAAGAAAGGATCGTAGGCGATCACCTTCATCTTCAGCCCGATGCCGCGGTCGGCGACGATCGCGCCGATATTGCCGCAGCCGATGACGCCGAGGGTCTTGCCGAAAATCTCGACGCCCATGAACTTGTTCTTTTCCCACTTGCCCGCGCGCGTCGACGTGTCGGCCTCGGGAATTTGCCGCGCGAGCGCCAGCATCAGCGAGATCGCATGTTCGGCGGTGGTAATCGAATTGCCGAACGGCGTGTTCATCACGATGATGCCGCGCGCGGTCGCGGCCGGGATATCGACATTATCGACGCCGATGCCGGCGCGGCCGATCACCTTCAGGTTCTTCGCCTTCTCGAGGATCTTCGGCGACACCTTCGTTGCCGAGCGGATGGCGAGCCCGTCGAAGCCACCGATGACTTCGGCAAGCTTCTCCTTGTCCTTGCCGAGCGCCGGCTGAAAATCGACCTCGATGCCGCGATCCTTGAAAATCTGCACCGCCGCCGGAGAGAGCGCGTCGGAGATGAGAACTTTGGGGGTGCTCATTTTGTCATCCATTCGAGCGTTAAGTTCGTCGTCTCATCCGCGAAGGCGGACGATCCAGTAATCACAATCGTTCGCGGGGGAGCCGAAGCGCTTGCGGTTACTGGATGCCCGCTTTCGCGGGCATGACAGTTAAGCCGCCTTCGCGAGCGCGGACTTGGCTTCAGCAAAGGCCCAATCGAGCCACGGCGTGAGCGCCTCGACGTCCGGGCGTTCGACCGTGCAGCCGCACCAGATGCGCAAGGATGCCGGCGCGTCGCGATGGTTGGCGACATCGTAGGCGACACCTTCCTTGTCGAGCATCGCCTCCATGCTTTTCACGAAAGCGATCTGCGCGTCGGGCGAAAGCCGCGTCACCGCCGGATCGACGAGTTTCAGGCATACTGACGTGTTCGAGCGCGTCGCGGCGTCCTTCGGCAAGTGCTCGATCCACGGCGTGCGCGCAACCCAGTCGGCCATTACCTTTGCGTTCGCGTCGGCGCGCGCTCGCAGCGCTTTCAGCCCGCCAGCGGATTTCGCCCAGGACAGCGTGTCGAGATAATCCTCGACGCACAGCATTGACGGCGTGTTCAGCGTTGCGCCCGCAAACAGATCCTCGTTGAGCTTGCCGCTTTTGGTGATGCGGAAAATCTTCGGCAGCGGCCACGCCGGCTTGTAACTCTCGAGCCGCTCCACCGCGCGCGGCGACAGAATCAGCATGCCGTGCGCGCCCTCCCCGCCCAGCGCCTTCTGCCAGGAGAAGGTCACCACGTCGAGCTTGGCGAAATCGAGGTTCTGCGCGAACGCAGCCGATGTCGCGTCGCAGATCGTCAAGCCCTTGCGGTCGGCGGCAATCCAGTCGCCGTTCGGCACGCGCACACCCGAGGTCGTGCCGTTCCAGGTGAACACAACATCCGTATTGAAATCGACCTTGGCAAGATCGGGCAATTCGCCGTACGGCACCTTGAGCACGGTAACGTCTTTGAGCTTGAGCTGCTTCTCGACGTCGTTCACCCAGCCTTCGCCGAAAGACTCCCACGCCAACATCGTCACCGGGCGCGCGCCGAGCAGCGACCACAGCGCGAGCTCCACCGCGCCGGTATCGGAAGCCGGCACGATGCCGATGCGATAATCCGCTGGAACTTCGAGCACCTCGCGCGTGAGATCGATGGCGCGCTTTAGCTTCGCCTTGCCGATCTTCGATCGGTGCGAACGCCCGAGAACTGCGTCTGTGAGGGCTTGGAGGGACCAGCCCGGGCGCTTCGCGCAGGGGCCGGAGGAGAAGTGCGGAACAGCCGGCCGCACGCCGGGCTTCGTATTCGCCATGTGTCTATCCTTCCAGATAGGCGCCCCTCGTTGGGGAGGGGTGTCCCACTGGCGGGAATAGGCTCACACGCGCCCGCCGTCAAGGCGGGAGAGTTGGCGCGTCGTTGCCGGCTTCAGTCGAGGATGTAGCGCAGGCCGACGCGGATTTCGTCGCCGGAGACGTTTTTCAACGTAAGTGGATTGGTTGGCGGACCACCGACGGCCTTACCCATCTCGATATGCCGGTAGCCGACATCGATGAGCCAATTGTAATTGAGGTGATAGCTCGCACCCGCCATGACAGCCCAGGCGAGATTCCAGCGCGAATTCGGCTGGATCGAGGTGGTCGATGCCGGGGCGGTGGTGAAATTAGACATTGTCAGATATGCGCCGCCGGCGCCGGCGCCGATGTAGGGCGTGATGCCGTACCAGGTGCCGAGATCGAAATAGACGTTGCCGAGCACGGTGTAGGCGTCGAATTTCGAATGGTAGCCGAGACCACCCGGCACGGTGCCGCTGTAGTTTCCGCGCCAGCCGTAGTCGGCGGTGATGTCGGCGCGCAGCCACTTTTCCTTGTAGCCGGCGCCGACGCCGCCGATGGCGGCATTGTCGAATTTGTTGTTCTGCGGATCGGGCCCGATCGCGGTCGACGCGCTTTGGAAGCGCTGGAAGCGGTAGCCGAGATCGCCGCGCAGGTACCAGCCGGAAACGAATTCCTCGACGACGGCCGGCTTGTCGACGCGAAGCGGCGGCAGTTCCGGCATGTCCGCCGCACGTGCGCCGGATGAAAACAGCGCGGCCACGGCGCCGGCAACAGCAAACGTCCTCGACAGACTCATGACCACTTACCTCTCGCTGACGCTAGCCCCTGCTCTGCAGCGGCGGCGGCGCGTAAACCGGCGGCTGTTGGTAGACGGGCGGCTGCTGATACACCGGCGGCGGCGCGTAATATTCGCGGCGGCCGAATTCGAACGCGTCGAAGTTCACGCGCAGGCCGACCTTGAAATCGTTCGAGGTGATGTGACGGAATTCCATCGGATTGTTGATCCGGTTGGTGCCGTCGAATGCGACTAGGTCGCCGCTTTGCGCCTTGCCGAGATCGATATAGCGGTAAGCGAATTCGAACGTGACGTTCTTCGAGATCTTGTAACCGATGCCGGCATAGAGGGCCCAGGCGAAATTCCATTTGCTCGCGGTCGCGGCGTAGGCATCGCTTCCGCCCGAGCCGGCACAGCTCGAGCTGTTCACGCAAGTCGAGAAATCGCCGAAATTGCTGATGGTGTTGCGGGTCATGCCGGCGCCGGCGCCGACGAAAGGCGTGACATTGTACCAGGTTCCGAGGTCGACGTAGGCGTTGGCAAGGAAAGTCCATTCCGACTTGCTCGCCGTGTAGCGGTCGTCGGCATACGAGTTGCCGCCCATGTGGCCGATGTCGAAGCCGTGGAAATTCGCCTTGCCGCGATATTCGCCGGTGACGTCGAAGCGCAACCAGTCGTTGAAATAGTAGCCGACGCCGAGCCCGAACAGCGGTGCCGAGTCAAAGTCCTTGTTGACGTTGCGCACGCTCGCGAAGTTCGAATAGTTCGCGTTGTAGAGGCTGCCGACGCTTTGATTGCTGAAGCCGATGTCGCCGCGCAGATACCAGCCGGAGAATTCCTCGATCACCGGCTGCGGCACGATCACCGGCGGCGGCGAGTAATCGGCGGCGTGCGCCGCTGTCGCGGTTAGCGCCAGCGCAGCTCCGAGCGTCAAAACCTCGATCCGCCTACAACGACTCATGCCTCGTCCTTTTCGCCCCCGTCACTTCGCGCGGACTCGCGAATACGGATGGAGCGGACGATGGCAGCAAATCGTTAAGTGCTGCTTAACCCTGTTTTTTAACCACACTTTTTAACGGAACGAGCCGGCGCGCTGCGACGACTGCGCCGAAGCGGCCGAAATCCTTGCTTTAAGGATTCATTTACGAACGGAGGCCGGGAGGCCGTCAGTCCTCGTCCCCCTCGCCCATCTCGCCGATGTGGTGCTGGGCGTAGAGCTCGAGACCGAGCTTGGCAACGAGGTCGAGCTGCGTTTCGAGGAAGTCGATGTGGTGTTCCTCGTCCGACATCAGCTTTTCGAACAAGTCACGCGTCACGTAATCCTTCGCGGCGTGGCAATGCGTGGCGGCTTCCTGGTAAAGCGCACGCGCCGACATTTCGGCGGCAAGATCGCAGTCGAGCACTTCCTTCACGTTCTGCCCGATGTGCAGCGGATCGAGCACCTGCATGTTGGGGAAGCCATCGAGGAAGATGATACGCTCCACCAGATTGTCGGCGTGCTCCATCTCCTCGATCGATTCCTTGCGCCACTGCTTGGCGAGATCCTTGTAGCCCCAGTTGTCGAGCAACCGGTAGTGCAGCCAGTACTGGTTCACCGCCGTGAGTTCATGGCGAAGCGCCTTGTTGAGGTACTCGACGACTTTGGGTTCGCCCTTCATGGAACCGGCCTTTTCGGAAAATGGGTGTTCGGAGATCACTCTAGTTCGAAACGCGCGTGCGCGTCACCCCCGCGACAGGAACGCGAATTACGGAAATCTGTGGCTAGGCAACAGGCTTGGAATGAACAGCGCAGCCGCAGTCCGCTGGACAGCCGGCGCCGGCAAGTGCTTCGTCCATGATCTTGCGGATGGTGCGCGCGCACCGTCCGCACTGAGCGCTGCATCCGAGGCAGCCATAGACCTGGCTGGCACTGCGCGGCGCCGACGTATTCACGGCCTCGCGCACTTCATGGTCGGACAGGACGTTGCAGGAACAGACGATCATCGAAACCCGGTACGCTCGGTCGAATGCTCTCCAGCTAATTGGTCGGCGTATCGAAGTCAAAGCAAATGCGCTCTTTAAAAGCGTTCTAAAATATTGAGGAATAACAATTATTCCGCCGCGCGCGGATGTAACCAACAATCGTCTGCGGCAGTAATGGCTTAGCTGACGGATCAGGCGGCAACGCCGGTGAGTGCCTCGACGACGTCATCGACCGCCGCCTCGACCAGGGCTTTGTCGTCGCCCTCGCCCATCACGCGGATCACCGGCTCTGTGCCGGACGGACGCACGATCAACCTGCCGCCGAGCCCGAGCTTCTTTTCCGCGCTGGCGATGGCCGAACGCACGCCGGCGTTTTCAAGCGGCTTGCCGGCTCGATAGCGCACGTTCTTGAGGACCTGCGGCAGCGGCTCGAAACGGTGACAGACTTCGGAGACCGACTTGCCGCTGCGCTTGATGACCGCGAGCACCTGCAACGCGGCGACGAAGCCGTCGCCGGTCGTCGTGTAGTCCGACAGAATGATGTGACCCGATTGTTCGCCGCCGACATTGTAGCCGTGCTCACGCATGTGCTCGAGCACGTAACGATCGCCGACCGGCGTCCGCACCAGTTCGACGCCGAGGCCGGCGAGGTGGCGTTCGAGCCCGAGGTTAGACATCACGGTCGCGACCACGCCGGGCCGCTGCAGACGCCCGTCTTCCTTCCAGCTCTCGGCGATCACGGCCAACAACTGATCGCCGTCAACGACGTGACCGCGCTCATCGACGATGATGACGCGGTCGGCGTCGCCATCGAGCGCGATGCCGATGTCGGCGCGCATTTCGCGCACCTTATGCATCAGCGCGGCGGGACTCGTAGAGCCGCAATCCTTGTTGATGTTGATTCCATCGGGCTCGACGCCGATCGAGATGACGTCTGCGCCGAGTTCCCACAGCGCACCGGGCGCGACGCGATAGGCGGCGCCGTTCGCGCAGTCAATGACGACGCGCAAACCTTCGAAGTCGAGGTCGCGCGGCAGCGTGCGTTTTGCGAATTCGATGTAGCGATCCTGCACGCCGTCGATGCGCTTCGCGCGGCCGAGATCGATACTTTTAGCGAGCCGCTGCGTGAGGTCGGAATCGAGCAGGGCCTCGATCTCGCTCTCGACCTTGTCGGAAAGCTTGTAGCCGTCCGGCCCGAACAGTTTGATGCCGTTGTCGTCGAACGGGTTATGCGAGGCGGAAATCATCACGCCGAGATCGGCGCGCATCGAGCGCGCCAGCATGCCGACCGCGGGCGTCGGAATGGGGCCGGTGAGCAGCACGTCCATTCCGACCGAAGTGAAGCCGGCGACCAGCGCGGTCTCGATCATGTAGCCGGACAGGCGGGTGTCCTTGCCAATGAGGACACGGTGACGGTGGTCGCCGTTCTTGAAAACGAGGCCGGCCGCCTGGCCGACGCGTAGCGCGAGCTCGGGCGTGATCACGCCATTGGCCCGGCCACGAATGCCGTCCGTGCCGAAATACCGACGAACCATAACTCTCCTCAGCCCCGGATGTGGATGACCCGCGCGACCGGCGGGTGGCTATCCGTATAGCGGCAAAAATAACGCCGCTACAGCCATTCTGCTTCAAATATTATGAATAACCATTACTGGCGGCGTAATTCCAGGCCGACCCGGGAATTACCGCCGCGCTTACGGTTAACAACCGCCCATTTAACGCGCCGGGCGGCTATGCTACCCGAGGACTTCAGAACACCGAGAACGACTTCCCAATGAAACCGATGACCTGCATCGCCGACCTGCGCGAGCTTGCCCGCCGCCGGGTGCCGAAAGCTTTCTTCGAATACGTCGATGGCGGCTCCTACAGCGAGCAGACGCTGCGCGCCAACCGTGCCGATCTCGAGGCGATCAAGCTGCGCCAGCGCGTGCTGGTCGATGTGTCGGAGCGCAATCTGGCGACGACCGTCATGGGCCAGAAGATCGCGGCGCCGTTCATCCTGGCGCCGATCGGCATGTGCGGCATGCAGCACGGCGACGGCGAAATTCTTTCCGCGCGCGCGGCGAACGAGGCGGGGATTCCGTTCACGCTCTCGACCATGTCGATCTGCTCGATCGAGGACATCGCGGAGACGACGCGCAAGCCGTTCTGGTTCCAGCTTTACGTGATGCGCGATCGCGAATTCTCGCGCGATATTCTTCAACGCGCGCAGGCCGCGAAGTGCGACACGCTGGTGCTCACCGTCGACCTGCAGGTGCTCGGCCAACGCCACAAGGACATCCGCAACGGCATGACCGTGCCGCCGGAGATTCGCCTCGACACCATCTTCGATATCGCGACCAAGCCGCGCTGGGCGTGGAGCATCCTGCGCGGCCGACGCAAGACGTTCGGCAACCTGCACGGGCACCTCAAGGGCGCCGACAGCGTCGTCCAACTCTCGAAATGGGTGAACAGCCAGTTCGATCCGGGACTGAACTGGAAGGATGCCGAGTGGCTGAAAAGCATCTGGCCCGGCAAGATGGTGATCAAAGGCATTCTCGATGTCGAGGATGCCAAGACCGCGGTCAAGCTCGGCGCCGACGCAATCGTGGTGTCGAACCACGGCGGACGCCAGCTCGACGGCGGGTCGTCGTCGGTCGGCATGCTGCCGGCAATCGTCGACGCGGTCGGCTCCGAGACGGAAGTGCTGTTCGACGGCGGCGTGCGCACCGGCGCCGACGCCATGCGCGCGCTCGCGCTCGGCGCGCGCGCCATGATGATTGGCCGCGCGTATGTGTACGGGCTCGGCGCCAACGGGCAGGCGGGCGTTGCGCGCGCGATCGAAATCCTCAAGAACGAGCTCAGCGTCACCATGGCGCTGTGCGGCGTGAACAACTTGAAGGAAATCGGTCCGCAGGTGCTGGTCGAAGGCACCGCGCCCGGCGCTGGGAAAAAGCCGGCGCGCAAGAGGAAGGCATAGCCGATCGCAGTTTATCGCGACTTCCGCGTCAGCGAGCTTCAAGTTACGACAACCGGCACTGAAAATTATCCGACGATCGCGGGCTTGACCGATGGCAGCTTCGTCGTCGTTTGGGCGCAAGGTTCGAATCCCGGCGGGATTTATGGACAACTTTACAACGTGCGTGGAAACCCTGTTGGAGTCTCGTTCCAAGTTGACAGGCCGGATGTCTTTCTCATGTCCGCTGTTTCGCAAGCATCTGTCGCAGACCTGAGTTCGGGCGGCTTCGTCGTAATATGGTCGTCTTACAGTATTGATGACGGCAATGTACTTAACGGTCAGCTTTTCAGCCCATAGCCTTGAGGCGACCGAGTCGATGTTGCTGCTGGACCGCATGTCCGTCGACAGGCGCATGACGTCTTGGCGGTTTCGTTCTAGGTTGTGCCGCCATGCAAACTGCCGCGCACGCGCTGACGCTGCAATTCCTGAGCTGGGTCGCCGAGGCCCCGCGCAGCTACGCCGACGCGGAAGCGTGGCGGCGGAGTTGCCCGCATCTGTCGATCTGGAAAGACGCGATTGCCGAGGGTCTCGTGCATTTCGAGAACAGCAGCTCGATGCGGGAATCGAAACTGGTACTGACCGCGCGCGGTCGCCGACTGCTCGAACGCGGCTGAACGGACGCCCCGCGAACTGTGTGCCAGAAACCGCACGGCCGGAGGCTGCTTGACGCCGCCCTTCCGTTTCGGCAAACTAGAACAAATCATGAACAATGATGCGGCTATCCTGGCGCGAGCCGGGAGGAACCCACGTCACTTCAAAGGCTTACGGAATGCTGGCGGCGCTGCGGCAGAAATTACGGACGATGGGGCGGCCGCCTGGAATCGATGGCGATTTCGGCGCCCTCACGCTCGGTATCCCGGCTCTTGATTCCGCGCTTGGCGGCGGGCTTGCGCGCGGCGCGCTGCACGAGATCGCCGCGTTGA
>DASZVZ010000032.1:0-22256 GCA_035546875.1 Pseudolabrys sp. | reverse complement strand
GTGCAGGCGATCGTCGACTTGACCGGCGGCGGCGCTGATTTTTCCTTCGAATGCATCGGCAACGTGCAGACCATGCGGCAAGCGCTCGAGTGTTGCCACCGCGGCTGGGGCGAGTCGATCATCATCGGGGTCGCCGCGTCGGGCCAGGAAATTTCCACGCGCCCGTTCCAGCTCGTCACCGGACGCGTGTGGCGCGGCAGCGCCTTCGGCGGCGCGCGCGGGCGCACGGACGTCCCCAAAATCGTGGACTGGTACATGGAGGGCAAGGTCAATATCGACGACCTGATCACCCACACCATGCCGCTCGACAGGATCAACGACGCCTTCGATCTGATGCACGAAGGCAAGTCGATCCGCTCGGTCGTGATCTACTGAGACAGCTTAAGCCTTACCAATCGTCGTCGCCGGCCGGCACGACGATGTAGCGGCGGCCGCCGCCACGGCCGACCACGACGGGCGCATCCGCATAGTCGTCATCCGCAGCCCAGTTACGCATCGACTTCACGCGACGCACCGCGTCGCGCAGCCCGGCATCCCGATCCGCGCCTTGCGCGTGATCCTGCCGCCGCTCCTGCCGCTGAACGTCGGTCGAATACTGCCGCGAATATTGCCGCTGCTCGGAGCGCTGTTCATCCTGCGCGGGCTGGGATGCGACACGCTGTTTATCGCCGCCGCGCGTGCAGAGCCGGCGCGGACCCTCGAACGGCTGATACGTACAGTCCGCCGCGCTGAAAGACTGATACGCCGCCGAGCACGCCTGGATATTGCACTTGTTGGACGTCTGCTGCGCCGCCGGCTGCACCTTGGCTTCCTGAGCAGCCGTGTTGTCCGGCGCGCTCGCCTGCTGCGCCGTTTCGCGCTGCGCCGAGCCCGTCGTCTCGTTGCGCGCCGGCTGCGTCGAAGCCGTCTGTTGCGGCTGCTGCGGCTGCGACTGCGCAGGCTGTTGCGGCTGCGGCTGTTGCCCGTTCGCCGCCTGTTTATCCTGGTTCTGCTTTGCGACTACCGCGCTCAGCGCCGGATTGCTCGGCGGATAGACTTCGCGCACCTCGGACTTCGCGGCGCCCGGCGCGGTCGGATAAACGGGGGTGAGCGCACTTTCATTCTTGGCTGTGTCAGCCTTGGCCTTCTCCGCGTCCTCGCGTGCAGCCATCTCGCGGCCGAGCTTGTTGGTCGGCTCGGCCTGCTGGTTCTTCTGCATCGACGCGCTCTGCTCGATCGGCGGGCGCGGATGATGCTGCTTCGGCAGCGGCGCAGTGAGCACATCGAGCCCGAACAGCGCACTCGCTGCGGCGAACAAAAGAACGGCAAAGTAGATCAGGAATGACATTGCTCAGCCTTCTCGGGGTGGAGTGCGCCCGCTGAGGCAACGCCGCAAGACAGCGCGCGTTCCTGCGGCATTCGATCAAGCGAACGCGATCCTTAATGGCCACCCAACGGCTTCGCGCCGATGGAACTGCGGCGGTGAAAGGGCGGGGACGCCGCGATTCCGGCCGTAACTTTCCAAAAAATGGACTCGTTTCGTTCAGATAAGGCTCAGCAAGTCAGGGGTATCAGCCTTTTCAAACAATCGGTTCGGCCGCGATGTTCGGGGCCGGCGAAATGTTCGGGGACAAGAATTGATGCGGCTCATCGTGCCTGCCTGCGCTTGCCTGTTGACCTGGTCGGTGCCGACCGCTCATGAGAGCGAACTTCCGATCGAAAAATTCACCAAGGTCGCCGCGAGCGAGAGCGCCGCGCCCTCCTTCGATGCCAGGATTCCCGCCGCCAGCGCAAAAGTGACGATCACGTCCACGGTTCCCGCGCAGTTTGAACCGGAGACGCCTCCGGTTGCCGATACGGCGCCCGCGCCGCGGACCGATTCGGACGCAACCGGCCCGGCCGATTTGCTCGCGCCTTCCGTTACCATCGACATCCCGATAGAAACCGCGTCGACCGATCCTTCGGAACTCGAGATCGTGAAAGCCGTCGCGGCCAACCCGCCTCCCCCGCCGGTGAAGCCCGTCATCCATCGCTCGCGCAAGGAAGTTTGCGACACGCTCACCAAGGCCGCCGCCAAGAACGACCTGCCGGTTCCCTTCTTCATCCGCCTACTGTTCCAGGAGAGCCGCTTCAAGCCCGGCGTCGTCAGCCGCGCCGGCGCGCAAGGCATCGCGCAGTTCA
The DNA here is from genome assembly GCA_035546875.1 of Pseudolabrys sp. Classification (GTDB taxonomy): domain Bacteria; phylum Pseudomonadota; class Alphaproteobacteria; order Rhizobiales; family Xanthobacteraceae; genus Pseudolabrys. The sequence continues at coordinate 20,096 of DASZVZ010000032.1, read as the reverse complement.
TGCCGGAGACTGCGAACAAAGTCGGCCTCGACAATCCGTTCGATCCTTTGCAAGCGATCCCGGCGTCCGCGCGCCTGTTGCGCGACCTGTTCGAGCAGTTCGGCAATCTCGGCCTCGCCGCTGCCGCCTACAATGCCGGACCGAAGCGCATCCAGGATTGGCTGGCGAAGAAAGGCAAGCTGCCGCAGGAGACGCAAGGCTACGTGAAGACGATCACCGGCCGCCCGGTCGAAACCTGGACGGTGGCGACCGCGGCCAATGGCGGCGTGCGGATTCCGCGCCACGCGCCGTGCCAGGAAGCGGCCGGGCTCTACGCCTGGAACGGACCCGAGGTCATTCCGACGCCACAACCTTCGCCGCGCACCCATCCGGTTTCCGCGCCGGCGCACAAGATCGCCGCGGCCGAAAGCAGCCACGTGAAGATCGCGCGTCGCGGCGCGCGCATGACCGCGGTGATCAAAGTCGACAGCCCCGCTAAGAAGGCCGATACGCACGGCAGCAAGGTCGCCGCCGAGCAGTTGACCGCGCGCAAGCAGAAGCACGCGAAGGCGCACCCTGAGAAGGCCGCGCACTCGCACAAGCACAAGAACGAGAAGGTCGCCGCCAAATAGTTCCGTTACGTACCCTGCGGACGTGCGGCCTCTCTGACGCCCCGTAAAATTTTTGTCCAGTAAGGGCGCGCGGTACAGCGGCGAGCTCACAAGCCTCGCGCCGGCGGCGCGCCTCAACGGCACCAACGTCATCGGACAGATGAACGCGCACCGGCTCGTCATCCTGCGCGGCACCTATCCCAAGAGCCGCGGCGTACGGCGACGCACCGGATGCTCGACACGACGTACACAAAGTCCGGCGGCACCACCGGCAGGATCATCGCCAACAATCCGCGGACCGGCACCCAGATCGAGATCGACCCTGACAGCCAGAAAGGCACGTCGCCGGCAAACGTCCCGCTCACGAACTTCACGGTGAACGGCTATCAATCGGTGACGGTGAACTGACGCGCCGCCCGCCCGATGCGAAAATTTGGCGCCGCCCTTGGTCGGCCGCTCGACATCGGCGGCGCGTTGGACGAGGCCCGACCAAGCCGAGGAACCGTTGTCCAATGCAGGCGTTGTCCGGCCACTTCGTCGGTTGCGAGTTCCATCCAAGCCCTTATGCTAAGGGTGTCGCCGCCACGAGGTGACCGTAAGAAACCATATTGGGGGACTGCAAATGAAGACTGTTTTCGCGCTGTTGACGGCGCTTTTTGCCGTGATCCTGCTCGCCCGCGCCGACGTGCAGGCGGCTCCGATCAGCGGTGTGAGCGCCGATTCGAACGTGACGCTGGTGGCCGGCGGATGCGGCCAGGGCTTTCACCCGGGTGTTCACGGTGGCTGCGTGCGTAACTTGAGCCCGCGGTATCCGTGTTACTGGGTGCGCGGTCCGTACGGCCGCTGGCGGATGATCTGCCGCTAACATTTGGCGTATAACGCGTTCGCAATGGCGCCGGGTCGAAAGCCCGGCGCTTTTGCTTGCGCGCCGGCGCTCAAGGAACCGGTCGGCATCGCTCGCCGTTTTCCTCGCAAATAACCAAAGAGGAACACCATGAGCGAAGCCAAAGTCACAACCGATCACGCCACCATCCGCAAATGGGCGGAGCAGCGCGGCGGCGTCCCCAGCGCGGTCGAAGCCACCGGCTCGAAAGACGACGTCGGAATTCTGCGGCTCGACTTCGAACCGAAGGACAAGGATCTCGGCAAGATCGACTGGGACAAGTTCTTCGACAAGTTCGACGAGAAGAAGCTCGCCTTCATCTACCAGGACAAGACCGACGACGGCTCGATCAGCCGCTTCCACAAGTTCGTGGACCGCGCGTCGGCCAAAACGCACTGACGGGTCAACGCCGCTTTTTCTTGCGCGCCTTCTTGCGCGGGTGCAGCGGCACGACCTCCGCCGATTGGGCCGCGCTCTGCCTGAGCGCGGCCTTCAGCGTGACCGGACGATTGTGCTTCTTGAGCAAGTCGGCGAACGCCTCGTCCGCCAGCTCCTGGAACGTCATCATCCGGTCGCGCGCCAGAAGCTGCAGCACCGGCCAGGTCTCGTCGTCGATCTGAACTCGCTTTCCGGGCATATCCCACCTCGCCACCCAAATAACGCGCCGCGCCTTCCGGTTCCGGGAACGCCCCCGGCGCATGAGGCGTTGCGCCTGCTGGTGACCACAATGACATTCTTGCACGACGACAAGATAGTTCCAGACCGGATCGGCGAGGAAATGCCGGCGCCGGCGTGTCCGCGCTGCGGCTCGGAAATGTGGCTGGTGCTGTTCAGCAAGACCGCGTCCGACGAAGGCACCGACGGCAGCTACACGTACGAATGCAAGAACTGCGGCGCCGCGACCACGATCGACAAGCCGCACATCGCCTCCTAGTCCCGGCAGGAACGATTCGCGCTTTGCGCGCGTTGGCCGGATATGGGCGGCCGGCGCTGTCGACCGATCGTCCCGGCGTTTGTCTTGAGCCGAGCGCGCCGGCCGCCTCCACAACGGAGGTTCAGATGAAAAGACTATTCCTGATCGTGGCGGCGGGTTTGCTGCTCGCGGCTCCCGCGTTCGGCCAATCGCTCGGCGAGCGTTCCGGCGTCAACTCGATGATGGGCGTCGCGCCAAAAGATGCGGACTTCGTGAAGGAAGCCGCGGTCAGCGACATGTTCGAGATCAAGGCCGGCCAGCTTGCGCAGGACAAGGGCGATCAGCAGGCGAAGGACTTCGCCGCGAAGATGATCCACGACCATTCCGAAACGACCGCCGAGCTGAAAAACCTCGTCGAGAGCAACAAGGTGAAGGCGCAGCTTCCCTCCGGACTCGACAAGTCGCATCAGGCCAAGCTCGACAAGCTGCAAAAGCTCGACGGCGCCGCCTTCAACAAGCAATACGACAAGGACCAGGTCGCCGCGCACAAGGCCGCAGTATCGCTGTTCAAGCGTTACGCGAAAAACGGGAAGAATGCGGACCTGAAGGCGTTTGCGCAGAAATATCTGCCGCACATCGAGCAGCATCTGCAGATGGCGCAGAACCTCAATCCGCGCACGACGACCGGTCAGTCGGCAAAGTAGACGGGCCTCGCAAAACCTTCTCCGCCCGCCCCGGCCGTCCGCGGCCGGGGCTTTTCGCGTTGGAACTTATGACGCAAGCCGCCGGTTGTAGCCGCGTGAGATTGCCGCAGGAGTTTTCAATGGCCAAGCGTAAGCGCAAGTATTCAAGGAGCGCCGGAAGAGACGTTGAACGTGAAATGCGCCGCTACAAGAAAGGCACCGCAAAAAGCGGGCGCGGCGGCAAAGGCGGCAAGGTGAAAAGCCGCAAGCAGGCGATCGCGATCGGGCTTTCGAAAGCGCGCAAGAAGGGCAAGAAAGTGCCGCGGAAGAAGCGCCGCTGACCCGCGCGCCGGATCTGCAAACGGAAGGCCCGCCCAACGCAAACGTTGAGCGGGCCTTTTTGCAGATCGTTTTGCGCGCGCTACGCGGCCTGCCGGTTGATGCCGCTCTCGGCGAGCGACGTCAGCTTCTTGTCGGCGGCTTTCTCTTCGTCGAGATTCTGCTGCAGCAGGCTGGCGCAATCGTTGCGGCCAAGCTGCTTTGCCCACGCAATCAGCGTGCCGTAGCGCGTCATCTCGTAATGCTCCACGGCCTGCGCCGCCGAGATCAGCGCCGCATCGAGCACCTGCTTGTCGTCGACCTCGCCGGAGATGTCGTCGGCTTCTTCGAGGATGCCGTCGATCGCCGGACAGTCGACGCCTTGCGCCTTCTTGCCGTGCAGCCGGAACACCTCTTCCAGCCGCTTCACGTGGTTCTTCGTTTCGGCGAGATGCGACTCGAAACCCTGGCGAAGCGTTGCGTTCTGGGCCTTCTCGATCATGTCGGGAAGGGCTTCCACGATTTGCTTCTCGGCATAGTAGATGTCGCGCAACTGGTGGACGAACAGATCGTCCATCGTCTTGATGTCCTTAGAGAACAGACCCATGGCGGTTTCCTTTTCAGTGTTGGGAGCACACGACGCGCCCCATACCGCAAAGCCAACGTGATGAGCGGGCCAAGCGTTCCTCGCATGCGTCTAACGTCGCGCGGCGCAAACAAAATGGAACCTGATGCGCTGTTCGCGACGAACCGGAGCACGCCTCACGCGTTCCCTTTCAATCGGTTCCCTTTTGATTTGGAGCACCGCGATGCCGCTCAAGGTTCTCGCATTGAATTGCACGTTGAAAGCCTCGCCGGAAAAATCATCGACTGAAAAAATGCTGAGCCAGTTGCTCGACGCTTTCGGCGACTATGACGCCAAAGGCGAAATCGTCCGTGTTGCCGATCTTGACATCAAGGCCGGCGTTTCCGCCGACGAGGGCGAGGGCGACGATTGGCCAACTTTGCGCAAGCGCGTGCTCGATGCCGACATCCTCGTCCTCGGTTCGCCGATCTGGCTCGGCCAGCCGTCGAGCATCGCCAAGCGCGTGCTCGAGCGCATGGATGCCTTCCTCGACGAAAAGGACGACATGCAGCGCATGCCGACCTACGGCAAGGTCGGCCTCTGCGCCGTGGTCGGCAACGAGGACGGCGCCCATCACGTCTCGGCGGAAGTCTGCCAGGCGCTCGCCGAAGTCGGCTTCACCATCCCGACCGGCGGCGTCACCTACTGGGTCGGCGAGGCGATGGGCAGCACCGATTACATCGATCTGAAGGAAACGCCGAAAGTCGTGGCGGAATGGACGCCCGTGCTCGCCTCCAACGCCGCCCATCTCGCCGGATTGTTGAAGAAATCGAATTACCCGGGCCGCAAGGCGAAAAAATGAGGCGCTAGCGCTTGCGCGCCTGCAATTTCTCGAGCCGCGTCGCGAGCAACGTTAGCCAGGTGATGCAGAAGACGTCGCCCGCCTTCTTGCGGTCCTTCATCTTCGCCTCGTCCCAGGCATCGTCGATACCGGCCGCCCACATCTCGTCCGTCAGCCTGAACAGCGCCTGGATCACCTGCTTGCCCGAAAGACCGTCGCAGCGCGCTGTGATCTTGCGCCGCATCGCCCGCACGAAGGCGCGCGTGTCTTTCAAATGGGCCGCTTCACGTTGCAGCCTGCTTTTGGGGCGTCGCATGGAGGGCAATGTTGTTGAGTGCGAACCGATAACGTGACCCGCACGCGCCGGGTTCCATCGGCGTCGCCGCTTCGACAGGAACATACCGTTTGCGTCTTTGTTGCCGGGACGAGGGCGCGCACGCGAGTAAAAGTCATGTCTAAAACCGCCGCCGACGTTTTGATCGAGACGCTTATCGAATGGGATGTGGATACGGTCTTCGGACTGCCCGGCGACGGTATCAACGGCATTATCGAGGCGCTGCGCACGCACCACGACAACATTCGTTTTGTACAGGTACGGCATGAGGAATCCGCTGCATTGATGGCCTGCGCCTACGCGAAGTTTACCGGGCGCCTCGGGGTCTGCCTCGCGACGTCCGGGCCAGGCGGTATTCACATGCTCAACGGGCTCTATGACGCAAAGATGGACGGCCAGCCCGTGCTCGCGATCACCGGCCTGCAGTACCATGATCTCGTGCACACTTTCACACAGCAGGATGTCGAGCTCGACAAGCTCTACATGGACGTCTGCGTGTACAACACGCGCGTGATGAGCTCGGCGCACATGGAGAACGCGGCCGAGCTTGCTTGCCGCACGGCGATTGTCCGGCGCGGCGTCGCGCATATCACCATCGCCTCAGACACGCAGGACGAAACGCTCGGCAAGGACTACCGCTCGCCGCGCAATGTCGGCAATCACGTATCCAACCGCGCGGCGAACGGCGCGGCGTGCGCGCCGATGGCGAGCGTGCAGCGCGCGGCGGAAATCCTGAACAAGGGCAAAAAGACCTGCATCCTCGCGGGCCGGGGCGCGCTGGGCGCGGCCAGGGAACTCGAAGCCGTTGCGGAAAAACTCGCCGCCCCCGTCGCCAAGGCGCTGCAAGGCAAAGGCGCACTGTCGGACAAAAGCCCCTATGCCACCGGCGGCGTCGGCTTGCTCGGCACGACGCCTTCGCAGGAAGCGCTTGAGGAATGCGACACGCTGCTGATCGTCGGCAGCACGTTCCCTTACGTCGAATTTTATCCCAAGCCGGATCAAGCGCATGCTGTGCAGATCGATCTCGACCCGCAACGCATCGGTCTGCGTTATCCGGTTGAAACCGGCCTGGTTGGCGACGCGAAGGCGACGCTTCGTGCACTGCTGCCGCTGCTCGAAAGGCGCAAGGATCGCTCGTTCCTGGAGAAAGCGCAGAAGGGCGTGAAGGACTGGCGCGAAATCCTGGCAAAGCACGGCAGCAATGACGGCCAGCCGATGAAGCCGGATGTGCCGGTTTACGAGCTCAACAAACTGTTGCCCGACAACGCCATCGTCACCACCGATTCCGGCACGAACACCGGCCTGTGCGCGCAGCACATCGATATAGGCGATGGCATGATGTTCGGCGTCTCCGGCACGCTGGCGACAATGGCCTGCGGCTTGCCTTACGCCATAGCCGCGGCGATCGCCTATCCCGACCGGCTGGTGATCTCCGTCGTCGGCGACGGCGGTTTCACGATGCTGATCGGCGATCTCGCGACAGCCGTGAAATACGGACTCAACATCAAGATCCTGGTTATCAAGAACAACATGCTGGGCCAGATCAAATGGGAACAGATGGCGTTTCTCGGCAATCCGGAATTCGGCTGCGATCTGCAGCCGGTAGATTTCGCCGCCGTTGCCAAGGGATTCGGGGCTGCCGGTTTTTCAGTCAGCGAGCGCGAGCAATGCGCCCCGACACTCCGCCGCGCGCTGGACATACCGGGCGTGGTCGTGGTCGAAGCGCTGGTCGATCCGAACGATCCGCCGTTGTTGCCGAAGATCAAGTTCGAGCACGCCAAACACATGGCGGAAGCGCTTGCGCGCGGCACGACCGATGGCGGCGACATCGCCCGGAAACTGCTGCGCAACACGCTGAGCGAACTGACGTAAAGCCTCAGCGGAAACATCCTTGCCGAAGCAAAACGGCCGCCGGCATCATCCGGCGGCCGTGCGATCCCTGAAATGAAAAATGGCTACGGAACGTAGTGCACCAGTAGCGTGCGGTAAAAGATTGTCGCTGTGCCGCCGTGCACCGTGCGCCACTGCATGTTGATGGTGTGATTACCGGGCGCGACGTTGGCGCAGACGAAGTTCATCGAGCGGTCGGCAAGCCCGGTCGGCTCCGGCGAGGTCGAGAAGGCGTTCTCGTTCGGAATGCAAACTGTCGTGTTGTCGAGGATCGGCTGCACCAGGATGTAGTCGCGCGACGCCGCCTGCGCTTCCGCCGAGAATGAAATGATCACGCAGCTGGCGCTTGCGCCGCCCTGATGAAAGCTCAGGCCGGCATAAGGCAGGGTCTGCCAACTGGTCGAGCTGGTGTTCGATTGTGCGCGGGATACCTTGTACGAGATTTTCGTCGGCGTGCACGACGAAGTGACCACGCCCGGCGTCACCGCCGCGGGGCGAGCCAGCGGCGCAGCCGCCGGCTGATTCTGGGCGGCGGCCGGCATGCTCGCGGCAAGCAGCGCGCTTGCCGTCAGGGCCGCGCCGGCGACTAGGGTCGTCAACACTTTCATGGGGATCCTCCTGGCTGAATTCCGGGCCGCATAGCCCGCCTGATTCCGGGCGCTTTGATGGCAAAATTGAAACCGCGCCGCATTCACTCGGCTAAAACGCCGGCGCTTGCGAAAGTTTCCGCCGGGCGCTCCGCCGTGATTCGGGTGCCTGCCGCCACGACGCTGTAACGGTGGGGCACAAGATTACCAAGGATTATGAGCGGTCCGGCTGAACGCCGTCCGATCATCGCGTTTAGCGTTTGTTTAGCCGCGAGCCGCGACGCGGCTCCGGTTCCCGCAAATGTCAAACGACGTAGAGCCGCCCGCGTTAAATCCAGCAAACGCGGGAACGACCGTATCGGCGACGCGTTCGCCCTTGAGGATGGTCCGGGGGAGCGCGCGAGCAAGTTTCACGCCGCGCACCGTCGGGACGCTCCGTAAATTCCGCGCAAACTCGAAAGGAACGACCATGCCTCGTCCAACGCCCCGTCAGCGCAAGATCATGGGCCGCGTGATGCATGAATTCGAACACGGCGAGCTCAAGAGCGGCCGTGGCGGCAAAGGCGGCAAGGTGAAAAGCCGCCGGCAGGCCGTCGCCATCGCGCTGCACGAAGCTGGCGCGTCGAAATACGAAAGCGAAAAGGAAAACCGCGAAAATCTCGCGCACACCGAGCGCAAGGAAGCGCGCGGCGAGACCTATCAGCAGGAGGCGGAAGGCAAGTCGCACGTCGGCGCCGAGGGGCGCCGTGAGAGCAGCCCCGCGATGGGCGGCAAGAATGCGCGCCACCGCACCGCGAGGGGCAAGCGCGCCGCGCGGTCACGCGCGCGCGACAGCGGCCCGACCTACGACGAGCTCTATCATCGCGCGCAGCGCGCGCACATCGCGGGCCGTTCGAAAATGTCGAAGCAGCAGTTGAAGAACGCCCTTCACCACTAGGGCCTCGAAAAACGGGCGCGCGGCCACGCGATGGCCGCGCCGCTTTCGTTTCAGCCCTGCGTGCGGTAGGCAATGACGCCGCGCAGCGGCCGCTCGCGTTCGCGCACGGCGTGATCGTCGTTGCCGGATTTCACGATCCAGCCGTCGCCGCTCCTGCCGGTGATGATGCCGACATGGCTACGCCACACCACGATGGTGCCGACGCCGGGTCCGCCCGCGGGCGAGCCGTAATTCGCCCAGTTGCGCGCGAGATTGAAGCGCCGGTCGGCAACGCCGAGATAATGCCGCAGCCACCAGCCGCACCACGAGCGCGGGCGCGGATCGCGTCCGCCGACAATGGGCGCCTCGCCCGGAACAGCGGATGCGTTCGCGGCGAGCGCTTCCGCCGGGATGGTGCGCGCCGACATCGTCTTGCTGAAGGGGCGAGAAGGCGTGCAGCCGAAACGATCGCACTCGATCTGGCCGCTCGTGCGCGCGAGGCGCGTTCTCAGCGCATGACGGTGCGAGCGCGCGGCGCTGTGAAATTGACTCTTGTGGGTAATGCCATGCGAATGACTCTTGTAGTGACGTGCGTAAGCTGGAGTCGCGAGAACGCAGACAAGCGAAACCGCGACGGCTGCGAACCGTCGTTCCATCTCTGACTTCCTTATGTTGTTGAGGTGCTAACGCTGGTACCGGAGGCTGCGCCGGGGAGAGCAAGAATTTTGCCGCTCGCGGCTTGTGAACCGAACTGCCCTTTCACAAACGCCGGCAACGAATCCCATGGGGAAGGAACTCCGTTACCGCGCGGAAAACTTGTTGGCGCGCAAATGGTTCCGGGAAAAAAATACCGTATCAACAGATACTTACGGATCGGCATGGCGCGGCGCCCGCGCGAAATGTGGCGGAAAGCGCGCGGCTACGAGCCGAGCAGGCGAGCGAGCCGCAACGCGTCGAAAGGCGCCGCGCTCTTCTGGTCGTTGTCGAAATAGACGTAGACATCGCGCCGCGCGCGCCGCCACCCGGCGATGTCGCGCGCCCATGCGCGCAGCGTCCCGTCCGGATAACGTCCCTTGTAGGCCCCGCCGGGACCGTGTCCGCGCACGTAAACGAAATCAGCCGTCGCTTCCCACGGCGCCGGCGCCTGGTGATGGTCGGAAAGGCACAGCGCGATGTTGTGCGCGCGCAGGAGCGCGAGAATGTCGTCGCCGTACCAGGCCGGATCGCGGAATTCGAACGCGTAGCGCCGGCGCTTCGGCAGGAGCCGCAGGAACGATCTCAGCCGCGCGTGATCGACGCCGAACTGCGGCGGCAACTGAAACAGCACCGGCCCGGCCTTCGGCCCGAGAATGTTCAGCCGCTCCTCGATCAGCGCCAGACTGTTGCGCGAACGGTCGCTCAGCCGCTTCCAATGCGTGATGAATTTCGACGCCTTCCAGGCGAACACGAAATCGTCCGGCGTTGCATCGCGCCAGCCGCGCACCGTCTCGAGCGACGGCGTTCTGTAGAACACCCCATTGAGCTCGGCGGTAAGAAATTGCGTCGCGTAATAGGCGAGGTGGTGCTTGACCATCACTCCGCGCGGAAAGAACGGTCCGCGCCAGGAGGCATAGCTCCAGCCCGATGTGCCGATCAGAACTTTCGCGGCCTCTTGCGACACCGTCGCCCTCACTGTGATCCGGCTCACACAATGACTTTTCCCCGCCGGCTAAGTTCCGCGCAGATGGCCCGGAGCACAGGACATGTGGCACACGATCGGCCGGATCTACGACGACGTTGAGACCGGCCTTTGGGCCTGTCTGATCGCGGCGTTGATATTTTTTCTCGTGCTGTTCGCGCCGCACGCATCCGAGCTGCGCGCCGCCGCCGCGGCCGCCCACGCGCAGGCAATCTCCGCTCAGAACCGGGACATTTGCGTGCATCTCGGCAAGACCCCGGGCACGCACGACCACGTCACCTGCCTCCTCGAAATGCAGGACTTCCGCGCCAGGATCGAGCAGCAGATCGTGGCGGACGCTCTTTTCTGAACCGCGGCGCCCTGCCCGATCCGGCCAGGCCGCCGTCGAGGGTTCCATACGGTCAAGGCATTTGCCCCTGTGCCGGCGCGGCGCTATTTTGTCGCTCAAGGCGACGAAAGTGGACGCGCGAGAGGCGCTGAAGGGGATTTCCGCCCATGCTTTCGATGCCGAGACTCATGCTTTCCGCGGCGCTCGCCGCCCTGGGCGCCGCGTGCGCGCTCGACGGCGCTTACGCCGCCTGCTCGACGCTTGCCGGCACCTGGTACATCTACGACAGCCAGGGCACTTCGCCCGCGATCAGCACGGTCAACCAGCAGGTGGTGATCGGCCCGACCGTAGGCGACGTGAAGAACATCCCGATCTTCGACCCGAACCACCCGTTCAATAACAACACGGCGGGCGCGCTCGGCTGCACATTGAAGGTCCAGTCGAACGGCGCAACGACGGCCTCCTGCCTGATGTACACCAGCGGCAAAAATCTCATCGGCAAGACGTCGACCGGCACCGGGACACTGTCCGTGAAGGCCTGCAATCTGACCGGCTCGATTTCGATGAAGAACGATCCGACGCCGATCGTCATCCGTGCCGGCCACATCAACGGCAACGTGGGCGGCGGCATCGCCACGCACGGCAATCAGGTGAACACCTTCGTGTTCGTCCGCCAGTAATCCGCCACCTCTCCAGAAGCGAAAGGCCGCCCGTCCCGGCGGCCTTTTTTTGCCGGCGCGCCGCAACGCCGGATGTAACGCGCCTCACATAGAAGATGCGCGCCTTGCGCTAAACGCTCCGCGGTTCTCGAAGGAGCGTGCCATGAGATCTTACCGGATTGTCGATACCGCGAAGGTGACGCTGTGGCTCTCTTTCTGGCTCGCGGCGATCTTCGTGCTCGCGCTGTTCAACCCGCGTGCGCCCTCCTATCCTGCGCTCGCCGACGTGTTGCGCGCGCCGCGCAGCGCCGCGGGATACGATTGGCTCTGCGAGAAGCTCGGCAAGCCGTTCGGCACGCCCGAGCATGTTCAGTGCGTGCTTGACCGTCAGGAGTGAACGGCCGCCGGAGGATGTCACCAAAAAGGACAAGGGGGCGACCATGTCCGAGCGAAAGCCGAAAGCCGAGACCAAAGCAGGGACGCGTGAACCTGCGCCGCGCCGGGAAATTGTCGTCGGCGCTCCCGAAAGCGCGGCACGCACGCCATGGCGCCGCGCAAGCCGCTGCTGCGCCAAGCATCGCAACGTCAAGCCTGACGCCGATCTCGGCGCCAAGGCCGACGAGGACTCGCTGCGCATCACGGTATCCGCGACGCATCCCTGCGGCATCAAATGGATCCGCGGCAAGCTCGTCATCATGGAGCCGGGCGAGAGCATCGAGGACGGATGGGAGAAGGATCTCGACGCGACGTTTTCCTGCAACCCGAGCGTGCCGGACGTAACCGTGCGCTGGACCTGGGGCGCGAACGAGGATCACGCGCTGCCGATCAAAGATATGACCGATTGCCGCATCCACATCGTGCTCACCGTGTGGAGTTGCTGCGATGACTTCGAAACGCTCAAGAAGGATTTGAAGGTCTGACGCCGGGCACCGCCACTGTACAGCCGCCGCCGCGCGGCTAGAATGATGGCATGCGCAGGCTGCTCCTCCGCTCGCTCGTTGCGCTGTTGGCCGTCGCGCTCGTCGCGAGCGGCGCGACCGCGCAGCAATGTTTTGCCGCCACCGCGCATCAGATGGCGGCCGCGGCGGAAACAGCGCACCACGCGATGCACGCGGAGCACGCGATGCATGCCGCGCACGGCCACATGGCGACCCACAAGGACGACCGCGGTGCGCCGAACAAGCACGAGCATTCCGCGCTGAACTGCTGCACCATGTGCACGACGCCGACGGTGTTGGCGGCTTCGCCGTTCGGGACCGCCGTATTGTCCGTCACCACGATCGACTTCCCGCGCGCGACACACGGGTTCACCGGACACATCGTTCTGGTCGATCCCGGAATACCCAAGACGCCCGTCTGATCTGGATGCGCCGCGCACGCGGCGGCCGCGCTCGTCCGCTCTGGCGGCCGGGCTGAGTTCTGTTCCGGATTCAGGGGACAACCATGTTCAATTTGTCAGCGTCGGCCGGACGCGTCTTCCGGCGTGGCTTTCTGGTCTCGATATTCTCGCTCGCGCCGCTTTCGCTCGCCGCGCAGGACGCGCCGCAACAGGGCGACATGCAGATGCAAAGCGGCCATGCCGGCCACACCATGGGCACGATGAATCATTCCATGCCCGGGCCCAGCGCGCCGGCGGCGGAAAAGAAGAAGCCCGCGGCCCAACCGAAGCCAAAGCCCGATGTCCATGCCGACCATGCCCCGCCGCCGAGCGGCGCGCCCGGCGGCAGCATGCGCGGCATGACCGGCATGAGCATGAATCACAACATGGGCGAAATGACCGGCTTCCTCGGCCGCTATCCGGCCACGCGCGAGGGCTCCGGCACGAGCTGGGTGCCCGAGGCGACGCCGCACGAAGGCATCCACAACCAGTTCGGCTCGTGGATGACGATGTGGCACGCGCAGCTCAACACCGTTTACGACCATCAGGGTGGCCCGCGCGGCGGCGACAAGACTTTCGTCAACGGCATGGTGATGGGCATGGCGCAGCAACAGCTGAGCGACGGCACGCTCGGCTTCCGCGCCATGCTGTCGCCCGATCCGTTCATGGGGCCGAGCGGCTATCCGCTGCTGCTTGCCACCGGCGAAACGGCCGACGGACGCACGCATCTCGTCGACCGCCAGCATCCGCACGATCTGTTCATGGAGCTGGCCGCCATCTACAGCCATCAGCTCTCCGCGAATTCGAGCGCCTTCGTCTATGCCGGCCTGCCGGGCGAGCCGGCACTCGGCCCGCCGGCGTTCATGCATCGCACCAGCGGCATGGACATTCCGGAAGCGCCGATCACGCACCATTGGCTCGACTCGACGCACATCACATGGGGCGTCGTCACCACCGGCCTTGTGCTCGATGCCTGGAAGTTCGAAGCCTCCGCGTTTCGCGGCCGCGAGTCCGACCAATATCGCTACGACATCGAAGCGCCGAAGCTCGACAGTTTCTCCGGCCGCGTGAGCTGGAATCCCATCCGCGAATTATCGATGCAGGTGTCCTGGGGACGCCTGCACTCGCCCGAGCAGCTCGAGCCCGATGTCGATGAAGACCGCCTGACGGCCTCGCTCACCTACACGCAGCCGTTCGGCAAAGACGACCTGTGGAGCACGACGCTCGCCTGGGGCCGCAAGATGAACCAGCCCGGCCACACCCTCGACGGCGTCATGCTCGAAACCGCGCTCATCCTGCAAAACACCTACACGCTGTTCGCGCGCGCCGAGCGCGTGCAGGAGGACGAGCTGATCGACTCGCCGGCGGTACACACCGTCAACAAGATATCGGTGGGCGGCATCTACGACTTCTGGCGTACCGAGCACGCCAAGGTCGGCATCGGCGCGCTCGCGAGCTTCTACGATCTTGGCGCGCTCGATCCGGCTTACGGCTCGCCGACGAGCTACATGGTCTTCGGAAGGATAAAGATCCAATGACGCGCACCGCTTGTCTGCTCGCCCTCTGCACCGCAACGTTCGCCACCGCCGTTTTCGCGCACAGCGGCCACGACCACGGCGAGGCGAAAGGGATCGTTAGGGAACGCATGGACGCGATGACGACGATGGGCGAGCATCTTCTCGCCATGATCCGCCGCGCGCGCGCCAACAAGGACTTCGCTTCCGTTCCGAAGGACGCGCGCGCTATCCACGACCTGTCCGTGAAGATTCCCGCGCAGTTTCCGCCCGGAAGCAATCAGCATCCGACCGAGGCAAAGCCCGACATCTGGCGGCAGTGGCCGGACTTCACAAGCAAGGCCAAGGCGCTGGAGCTGGCGATCGAAAAACTGCTGGCCACCGACGTGCGGGACAAAAAGGCGATGACTTTGCAGATACACGCAGTCGAACAGACTTGCACCGACTGCCACCAGCATTACCGGATGAACAAGTGACGACGACAAACCGTTGCCGTTAGCCAGCCGCCTCGTCGGCCGTTGCTCGTGCCCCTCTTGGCGAGTTCTATGCCCGCAGGGCATTGGACACGTTTTTAAAAGTTGTGTTTGGCTTCCGCGAACGCCGCCGCGCGAATGGACGCGGCGCAACGCGCGAGGGGCGAATGAGGAAACTGGCATTTTTGGCGGGCGGATTGTGTGCATTCGCGCTCGCGATTTCGGCGGCGGGCGCGGCGACGACACCTCCGAAAATCTCGGGCAAATATGCCGTCATGGTTCAGTGGTACTGCCAGCACGACATCGAGGCGACCATCAACAACGGCAACCTCACCTCGCTCTTCTTCGGCAGCAATCGCGCCGGCACCGTGCAGGCCGAAACGGGCTATTGGACGTTCAAGCCGACAACAGCGTCGCAACGAACGGGGCAAATGACCTGGTCGACCACCGTCATCAGCGGCAGTACCGGCTATCTGACCGGCAGCGGGCTCGCCTTCCATCAAGTGACGGAAAATCTCAGTTGCACATACGGCGTGCCCGACGCCGATACGCTAGGCCTGAAATGCAACGGCGGCGGCGCGGGCCTCTACAACATGGCCTTCGGCAACCTCGTGAACGGCGTCGCGCACGACCTTTTCCTGGCAAAGATCGAGCGGCCGGCCGTCTGCATGCAGCACATCCACGCAATCTGGCAGGGGCCGAAGTGATCGCGGGCGTCAGTTGACGCGGACTTGGAAAGAAACGCCGCCGTTCGTGCGGTAGCAGCCGCGTCTTAACGCTGAATCGGCTGCGCGCCCTGACGAGCTAACTTTAGTCATGCTAAACAGCGCCCGCGCTTAACGATTGCCGGGCCATGTCCAAAACTCAGTCGCCTAAAGCCCCCACCCTCGCCTCCTTCCGCCGGATCGTGGTGAAGGTCGGCTCGTCGCTGCTGGTCGATTCCACGGCCGGCAAGCTCAAGCGCGACTGGCTTTCTTCGCTCGCCGCCGACATCGCGCGCCTGCACAAGGATAAGCGCGACATCATCGTCGTCTCCTCCGGCGCCATCGCGCTCGGCCGCGCCGTGCTGAAATTGCCGAAGGGTTCGCTCAAGCTCGAGGAGGCGCAGGCCGCCGCGGCGGTCGGGCAGATCGCGCTCGCGCGCGCGTGGACGGAGGAACTATCCGCGCACAAGATCGCCGCCGGCCAGGTACTGCTCACGCTCGGCGACACCGAAGAGCGCCGCCGCTATCTCAACGCGCGCTCGACCATCGCCAAGCTCCTGGAATGGCGCAGCGTGCCGGTGATCAACGAGAACGACACGGTCGCGACGAGCGAGATCCGCTATGGCGACAACGACCGGCTGGCCGCGCGCGTCGCCACCATGATGAGCGCCGATCTTCTGGTGCTGCTTTCCGACGTCGATGGGCTTTACGACAAGCCGCCGGCGCCGAGCGGCAAGAAGAACGACGCGAAGCTCGTGCCGCTCATCCCCCGCATCACCGCGGAGATCGAGGCGATGGCGGGCGCGTCGGGCTCCGAGCTCTCGCGCGGCGGCATGCTGACCAAGATCGAGGCGGGCAAGATCGCGACCACCGCGGGCACGCACATGGTGATCGCGTCCGGCCACGTTAAAAATCCGCTGAAAGCAATTGCCGACGGCGCGCCATGCTCGTGGTTTTTGACGCCCGCCAATCCCGTCACCGCGCGCAAGAAATGGATTGCCGGTTCGCTCGAGCCGCGCGGCACGCTGACGATCGACGCCGGAGCGGTGCGCGCGTTGCGATCCGGCAAAAGCCTGCTGCCCGCGGGCGTGATCAAGGTCGGCGGCGAATTCGAGCGCGGCGACGCCGTGCTGGTGCGCGGGCCGGACGGCCACGAGGTCGGGCGCGGGCTCATCGCCTACGACGCCGCCGACGCCGAGAAGATCAAGGGCCGCTCCTCGGCCGATGTCCTCATTATCCTCGGCTATACCGGGCGCACCGAGATGATCCACCGGGACGATCTTGTTCTTGGCGGAGAGTAAAAAGAAGAACGCGGCGTTCCCCCCTTCCTCGGCAGGGGCAGCGGCGGAAGAAGAAGATGCTCAGGGGGCGGTCGGCCTGTTTCGGCAAGGCCGCTGCCCCACCCGGCCGGTTGCTATCCCCGCGCTTGTCCCCGCGCCCATCCCCCCAGCGACTTTTGTGGAACCGGCCCGGGCCGCCCGCGTTGTTGCGGCACGACGCGACGACTCAGGAGATGGAGGCGATTGACCGATCGCCCGTCAGCCCCAGCCCACCGGAGGCTGGGGCTTTCGTTTGGAGTCCCCTGAAGATCAACATTTATGATTGCGACCAATTGGCTCACGCGACGATTTGAGCCTTGCCCGCGCGCGTCTCTTTCGCCTTCACTGGCGCCATAAAAGACGGCGGCCGGCGAGGCACATCGTGCACCCCCAATCCGGACTGCTGCCCCTACAGGCTCGCATGCATGGTGCGAGCATGATGAACTCACCCCCAAGGGCCCCTCACGGGGCCTTATTTTTTCTCGCATTTTTTTCGCCGCGCGCCGTCGGCACACGCTTGCCGTTAAGGCCTGTGGCGCAGCGCTAAATACGATTTCTCAAATCGCAAGCTCAGACGCCGGTCGTTGCCCTCGCTGATTGGCTAACGAGGGAACGGGTCCGCCAACCGGCGCCGATGCAGGCCTCAAAGCTGCCTGCGGTTCGTATCGGCGAACGGCGGATCGTGCGTCAGTGACGGCGGCGCACGCGGCGCGCGCCGCGTGCGCTCGTCGCGGATTTCCGCGGCGGCCGCGACGGCAGCGGCATGAACGTGCCGTCCGGAAATTCGAGGTAACGCGAGTAGACCTGGCCTTCCTTGCCGGGGCGGCCTTCGATCACGAACTTGGTGCCGACCGGAAAGCGGCTGGGAAGCCGGTGCGAGCTGTACGCCATGACAATCTCCTGCGACGCGGGCGAGCGTGCCAGCCCAATGTGCAGGTCCGTTGACCCGTTCCGGGTGCTTTCGAGTTATCCACGCAATCCCCAGATGAAGCCGGATTTACCCTCTCCCGGGGCAAACTCGCCGCCGCCGCCCGGGCATGGTAGGAAATCAAAGCCCGATCAGGGGCTTGCCCAGGAAGCCATGGCCGCACCGCTGAAAACGATCGAAGGGACCGGGGATATCGCCGCCGCCATGGCCGATATCGGGCGCCGCGCGCGCGCCGCCGCGCGCGTCCTGGCGCTGGCGCCGACGGCGCAAAAAGACAAGGCGCTCAAGGGGATGGCCGATGCGATCCGCGCGCAAAAGGCCGAAATTCTCACCGCCAATGCCGAGGATATCTCCGATGCCCGCGCTTCCGGGGCGACCTCCGCGTTCCTCGATCGCCTCGCGCTCGACGATGCGCGCGTCGAGGCCATGGCCGCCGGCATCGAAGTCATCCGCGGCCTCAAGGATCCCGTTGGAACGATTACCGAATCCTGGACACGGCCGAACGGCATGACCATCGAGCGCGTGCGCGTGCCGCTCGGTGTCATCGGCATCATCTTCGAGAGCCGCCCGAACGTCACCGCCGACGCCGGCGCGCTGTCGCTGAAGGCCGGCAACGCCTGCATTTTGCGCGGCGGCTCCGACGGTTTCCGATCCTCGCGCGCGATCCAGGGAGCGCTCGCGCGAGGTTTGCGCGAGGCGGGCCTGGCGGAAGACGCCATTCAACTCGTTCCCACGCGTGACCGCGAAGCCGTCGGCCTGATGCTGACCGGCCTCGACGGAACCATCGACGTCATCGTGCCGCGCGGCGGCAAAGGCCTCGTCGGCCGCGTGCAAGCGGAAGCACGCGTGCCGGTATTCGCGCATCTCGAAGGCGTCTGTCACGTTTTCATCGACAAGGGCGCGTCGCTCGATATGGCGAAGAAGATCGTGCTCAACGCCAAGATGCGCCGCACCGGCGTCTGCGGCGCCGCCGAGACGCTGCTGGTCGATCGCGCGGTCGCGCCGACGTATCTGAAGCCGCTCGTCGAAATGCTGATCGACGCCGGCTGCGAGATCCGCGGAGACAAGGCGACGCAGGCCGTCGACGCGCGTGTGAAGGCAGCGACCGAAGAGGATTGGTCGACCGAGTATCTCGACGCGATCATCGCCGCCAAAGTCGTCGACGGGATCGATGCCGCGATCGAACACATCGAGCGCTACGGCTCGCACCACACCGACGCGATCGTCACGGATGACCGCGCCGACGCTGAAAAATTCCTGGCGCAAGTGGACTCAGCCATCGTGTTGCACAACGCGTCGACGCAATTCGCCGACGGCGGCGAGTTCGGTTTCGGCGCCGAGATCGGCATCGCCACGGGCCGCCTGCATGCGCGGGGACCGGTCGGCGTCGAACAACTCACCAGTTTCAAGTATCGCGTTCGGGGCTCGGGGCAGATCAGGCCGTGATTACAGAACCGGGTTTCGACAGGTCATTTTCCGGCTAGGGCGGCAAGGGGCGGCAATGAGTAGTGAGCGTCTGCTCCCGCCCCATGCGCGCGGCATGAAGATCGGCTTGTTCGGCGGTACCTTCGATCCGCCGCACCAGGCCCATCTCGGCGCCACCCTGCTCGCGATGAAGCGGCTCGGCCTTGATCGCGTGTGGTGGCTGGTCACGCCGGGCAACCCGCTCAAGAACACACGCGGCCTCGCGTCTCTTGCGACGCGCATCGCCGCAGCCCGCACGCTGACACATCATCCGGCGATCGACGTCAGCGGTATCGAAGCTGTCATCAACACGAAATACACCTACGATACGATCCGCTGGCTGGTGCGCCGCTGCCCGGGTGTGCACTTCGTGTGGATCATGGGCGCGGACAACTTGCGGAGTTTCCACCGCTGGCAACGTTGGCGCGGCATCGCAAACCTCGTCCCGATGGCGGTCGTGGACCGACTCGGGCCAAGCCTTTATGCAAACGCCGGCCCCGCCGGCCAGGCACTTTCGCGTTTCCGTCTGCCCGAATCAGCCGCCCGCTCGATCACGGCCCGCAAGCCGCCGGCATGGGTATACCTGCACGGCCTCAAGTCGCCGCTG
This sequence comes from Pseudolabrys sp., assembly GCA_035546875.1. GTDB lineage: Bacteria > Pseudomonadota > Alphaproteobacteria > Rhizobiales > Xanthobacteraceae > Pseudolabrys. The sequence continues at coordinate 524 of DASZVZ010000032.1, read as the reverse complement.
TCGTCCACGGCATTGCGTGCGTTGCGGCGAAACCAGCGTTCACCGGCAGAAACGCGCAAGCCGGAACCCGCCAAAAAGAAAAGCACAGGCAAGCGTGGCAAGACGTCGAGGAAGTAGCTATCTTTTCGTCGAACCTCGGCGCGGTGCCGGGGTGAGTGCAACAAGCTGAAAGGATAAGGACCCCTGTCCACACCTGCACTCTCTCGGGCGACGCGTCATGCGCCCGAACGCGTTTCCCGGCGTCCTGACGCCAAGGAGACGCTCCGCATCGTCCTCGCAAGTCTCGAAGACATGAAGGCCGAGGACAGCGTTTCCATCAATCTCACCGGCAAATCCTCGATCGGCGACTACATGGTCGTGACCTCCGGACGGTCGCAGCGCCACGTCGGCGCGATGGCCGACCAGGTCGTCAAGGATATCGAGGCCGCCGGCATTCGCGGCGTGCGGGTCGAAGGCATGCGGCAATGCGATTGGGTGTTGATCGACGCCGGCGACGTCATCGTTCACGTGTTCCGGCCCGAAGT